>JAFNAR010000010.1 GCA_017860255.1 Bacteroidota bacterium
TATCTCTATACGAATTGCATCCGTAATCTTGCCTCTTTTCTCCATTTTTGTTACACTTTTTTTGTATAAAAAGTGTCAACTTTTTTCAGTACAAGACAGTTAAAAAGTTCAAAGTCCTATTTTAAGAGAAGAAAACTAGACCTAAGCTTTAATTTCTTTTAATCAAAAGCAATATTTGTAGTCTTTGGATAGCGTATTGTGTATTTAATTGTAAATGCTTTAGACTCTGATGCATTTAAATTTAAATCCCAATATAGAAGCCCAGTCTTTTCATCAATAAATGCTCCTGATATTTCATTTTTCTCAATTGAAATTTCTTCAATATTTGAAACTGGAACCTGATCATCAATTCTTAAGTTTACAGCTTGGTCTTTATTGTTCTTTGCAGTAATATCAATTGTTACTGTTGTTTCTAAAATAGAGCCTCTTCTATTAAACTTCTTTGGCTGAGTAAAACTTACTTTCCTGTCAATAACAACTCTCTTTTCTTTACCAATTGGGATGGAAAGCGTATCTGAGGTTTGATTAATGGATATATATGAATCGTTTACATAGCTTTCATCAATATAAATTTTAGCTTTTGCATTAATTAAATCCATATCTTCCCATGAAGGAACAAGAGATGACAGATAAACTATCTTTTCTTTCTTTGGAACTGCAAAATACTTAAAGAATGAATTAGCCTTCTTTTCTTCCAAAGGAATAATCTTTGCCTTTTCTCCGCTCTTTATTGTATAATTCATTTCAACCTCATATTCCTTGGCAAGTGAAACAGTAAGAGCATTCTGAGAAACAGGTTCTTCATTAGAGTTTATAACTATAGTATCTTCTACAATATCAAAATCTGATATTTCCATATCTAATTCATAGTCTTCATCTTCTTCTTGACTTTCCAATATAGGAACTTGATATGTAGAAATTACTACTTCATCTAACTGTTTTGAAGAAGGTTCAAGAGAGATATTCCCTCCAGTTGAATAACCTGATGAACTGACTCTGACTCGTTTTTTCTTCGTTTTTTGATAACCAACAATTCTTGCTTCAACATCATAATAACCTGCTGCTAATGGTTTGATTTGATAATTACCATCCATATCTGTTTGCGCTCCTCCTTTTTGTTCTCCATTTTGCATTGCAACAACATAAACAAAAGGCATTGGTTCATTTGTTTTTGCATCAACAATCTTTCCTACTAAAATTCCATTTGATTTTGGAATATAATTAGAACTGTAAAGAGAATAAACCATAGTTTGTAAATCATAAGGCTCTCCCTGTTCTTCTGAATTTTGGGTTGAAAACACTAATTTAACATCTTCCCAATCTTCAGAAGTATTTTGTTGAAACTCTGTTTTCAAAATAAATTGAGATTCATTACTTGATTTATCAAATTTCAAATCATAAAAAGGATTCCATTTTATTCCACCTACGCTATACATGTATTGAAGCGATGTTTGAATATCATTTTGAGCATATAAAGTAAGTTTAATATAGTATTCATTAATATTATTTTCCTTAGTTTCTTCATCGCCTTGAAGTATCAGTTGAATATTTGTCTCTATTTCTTTTCTCTTTTTATAAAGTTTTAGAGATTCTTTTTCATATTTTGCTATCAAAGATTTCAATTCAATAGACTTATTTCTATAAAAAGGTAATACATTTTTCATCTTTTTTACTTCCAAAAGAGAATCTGTTTGATAAACATTTTGTAATTCTTGTAACACTTCTAATTCTTTGTAATAAACATTATAAACGATATCAATATCATAATGCTCTTTATCTAATTTTTTCAAAGAATCTTTTAAATTGCTTAGCAACTGTTTATTCTTGGCATCCAATTTCTCTTCTGCAGTTATATCTTTTCTAACTGTTTGAATGTATGGAGTGAACTCAGTAATAATAAAGTCGGATGAATTGTTAAACTGAATGCTTTGCCTTCTTAAATAAGGAGAGTTTCCACATAAAATTATTTCATTAAATCCTTGTTTAAGTGTAAGAGGAATGCTTTTCTCAACTTGAGCTGAAGATGAAAATACTGTTACCTTATTAATTTTAGGGTATAATTTAGTTTCCTCTTGAGAGAAAGTAAGATTACTTATTAAAAGTATTGCTATTATTATAATTATATTCTTTTCCATTTCCTATTCTTATTTTTTGTTTACATTATTATTTAGACAACATTCAATTAATCCAAAGGTAGAATTACATCTTTAGGATATTTGCATGTATATGAGAAAGTAACTGTTTTTGATTCTAACGGCTTAAGACTTGTTTCCCAGAATAAGAGTCCAGTCTTTTCATTATAATTTGCTCCAGATAGTTCTCCTTTTGTTATAGTTATCTTTTCGGAATTGGAAATTGGTATTTGATCATCAATCTTAATATCAACTTGAGTATTATTATTGTTCTTTACAATTACCTTTACATTAATTACCTGTTCCAGCTCAGTTCCTTTTCTATTTACCTCAATTGGTTTCCCCTTAATTACTTTTCTATCAATTGCAATTTTCTTTTCTCTTCCAACAAATAGTTTTAAAGTATCTGCTGTTTGATTGGTGTTTATATTAGCTGAATTAACATACTTATCATCAATATATAAGTTAGCACGAGCATTTGCCAATCCTAACTCTTCCCAAGAAGGAAATAATGCAGAAAGATAAACCACCTTTTCTTTCTTTGGGATAGAGAAATATTTATAATTTACGTTAGTATTCTTTTGTTCCAAAGGAATAATCTTTGATTTATCTCCACTCTTTATGGAGTATTTCATCTTAACAATATATTCTTGAGTTAATAAATTATTATTTGAAGTAATTCCTGATGAAGCATTTTCAGTTATAATTTCATATTTTGGTTTCTCTACTTCTCTAATACTTGGTCTATCATCATTTGATGAAATACCTCCTACAGTAGCAATAATTCCATCAACTTGATTTGCTGTCATTTTATCAATATCATCAGCAGTTATTCTTCTTGATTCTTCTGCCTGACTTGCTCTTGTCCCTCCAAGTTCAACTTGAACTTCTGCTATTGCCTGTTTTGGAATATTTACAGAACCCTTTTTAGCAACTCCATTAACATAAGTTACCATACCTCCTTCACCTCTGGTTGTTCCACCATCATTATCCGAAACTCCTCCAACAGTTGCAATAATATCATCAACTGTACTTACTGTTGCAACAGTTTTTGGTCTTTCTCCTGGCATTATCTTTTTATATACCATAGGTTTAAGATCAATTGGCATTACATTAGAGCTTTGTTCTTCGGTTGAAAATATAATTGAAACATCGTTCCAATCTTCTCCTGTTTCTTGTTGAAATTCTGCTTTTAAAAGAAATACTGCAGGTTTATTTAAAGAAGAAAACTTCACATCATAAATTGGTGTCCATTCAATTCCGATAACATTATATTTATAGTTAACAGTGGTTTTAACATCATTCTTTGCATAAAGATTTAACTTGATATAATATTCTTCCTTGCTTAATTTATCTCCCTGTTCATCTTCTTGAAGAATAATTTTAAGATCATCATTCAGTTTGCGTATTTGATTCTTTAATTCAATATCAGTCAAGCTTAAATCATAAAGAAGTTTGCTTATTTCAACTGTTTTTACTTCGAAGTATTCCAGTGCTTCTTTTAAATCGATTATACTATCAGCTTGTTGAGGAGAATCAATTTCTTTAATATTGGTTAAAGTAGTCCTTTCTTTATCCAATATTTGTTTCTTATCTTTAATAGCTTTTCTTCTATCTTTTAATAATTCAATTGAATCTTTAATAATCTTCACTCTGGCCTTTTCTTGGTCTGTAAGTTTATCTTCCTGCTTTTGATTTGATTTAACTAATTGAATATAGGGAGAGAAATCTGTAATTACAAAGTCTTTAGAAGAATTAAACTGAATACTTTGAGTGTTTAATTTTGAAGAATTCCCCGAAAGTATTATTTCATTATATCCCTTAACTAAAGAAACCTCTAAGGATTTTTCAATTTGAGCTGTACTACTGAAAATGGTTACTTTATTAATTTGAGGATAGAATTTTTGTTGTGCTTTTAATCCAGATAAACATAAGCACAAAACAAATAGAGATAACAATATTTTTTTCATATTATTAAAAAAGTTTTGATTATAATTAGGGCAAAGGTACATTTTTTTCTTTTCAAAATTGAAGAAAGAAATAAAAACCCTATTTAATTTTAATATTAAAATATATTTCCTATTTTTGCATCAAAATAAATTTTAACAAAAATCAAAAACAAAAAATCATGAGAAAAATTATTGTTAGCTTTTTAGCTATGTTTTTATTGACTATTACTTCAAGTCAAATTGTTTTTTCACAAACAACAGTTATCTTTAAACCTAACGGGACTATTGGAAAAGATGCCGTTGTTTTAACTAAAGAATATTCTAATTTTGCAGATTTAAACTTCGGAACTCAAACAGCACTTAAAATGTCAACTTGGACTTGGGATGGAGCTTTGTTTACAGAACGTTCTTTAATTCAATTTAATGAGTTAGAATCAATTCCAACAGAAGCAATAATTACTGATGTTAAGTTGAAACTATATGGTAACTTTGATCAAGAAGGAAATAATGTTTATCCTGGTAGTGAATTTAATCAGTATTCTAATTCTGTATTTCTTCAAAGAGTTGTTGCAGCTTGGGATGAAGATTCAGTTACTTGGAACACTCAACCTACAACATCAACATCAACAACCCAAATAATAATCCCTAACTCAGAGGGTCAATATAATTGGAATTATACAATTGAAAATTCAGATGAATTGAAAGCAATGGTTCAAGATATGGTTTCTAATCCAAGTACAAATCATGGATTTATGTTAAAACTATTAAGTGAATCTACATATAGACGAATGGTTTTTGCTTCAAGTGATAATTTAGACCCTACTCGTTGGCCTGAACTTCAAGTTACATATTCTTATAATGATACTTGCAATTCAAATTTCTCTTATACCATGGACAATGCTCTTGACCCTACTACTCTTACTTTTAATGCTAAAGTTGACGCTGGACAACATATTTGGAGATATGGCAACCAAAGTCTTTCAACTGCTTCTTCTTTCACTCATACCTTCACTCCAACAAATCAATGTCAAGAACTTACTCATGAAGTAATTGGAACTAATGGAAATTGTTCAACTTCTATCAATCTTTACATTTGTGATAATAATCAAGATACAACTTCAATTGATGAAGTTAATTCAATGGATAATGCAGAGGTTATGATTTCTCCTAATCCAAGCAAAGACTTTTGGAATGTTAGCATTAATTCAAAAGAAAAGATTAGAGCAGAGATAATTATTAGAGATGCTTTAGGTAAAGTTGTTTTAAGAGATGAAAAGAATATTTATATTGGAGAAAATAATATTCCTATAAATGGCAAAGACTTAAATAAAGGAATGTATATTATTGAGATAAAAGGAAAAGGGATTAGCTATTCTCAAAAACTTATAAAACAATAAAGAGAGAAAAGAATTTTTACCCATAAAAAAAGAGAAGTCAAACGGCTTCTCTTTTTTGTTTATGCTGATTTTATAAATATTACCAAACTATTCTTGTTCCACATTTTGAGTTACCTAATTGTCCAGCTTCTGTTATTATACATTCTTTTCCTCCATTCTTAACAAAATGGAGTGCTGCTCTAACCTTTGGTGCCATTGAGCCTTCTGCAAAATGTCCTTGTGCAAGATATTCTTCTGCTTCTTTAATGGTTATAACATCAAGTGCTAATTCACCAGGCTTACGGAAATTAATATATATTTTTGGAACATCTGTAAGAATATAAAACTCGTCTGCTCCAATTTCAACTGCTGTTAATGCTGAAGCAAGGTCTTTGTCTATAACTGCTTCAACTCCCATAATTCCATTTTCTTCAATTACTGGAATTCCTCCTCCTCCAACAGTAACAACAACATTTCCTTCAAGAGCCAATTCCTTAACTAATTGAATATTGTTTATCTTTAATGGTTTTGGAGATGCAACAACCTTTCTATATTTGTCGCTTTTTGAATCTTTAGCATAAGTTGCTCCAGTTTCTTTAGCAAAGGCTTCTGCTTCTTCTTTTGAATAATAAGGTCCTACTGGCTTAACTGGATTTTGAAAAGCTGGATCATTTTTATCTACAACAACCTGAGTTAATAGTGTAAGAACATTTCTTTTTATATTTTCTCTTGCAAATACATTTCTAAATCCTAATTCAATAAGGTATCCAATTGAACCTTGAGTTTCTGCAACACAAAAATCCATTGGCATAGCTTCAATATCAAATTTTTTCTTTCCTGCTTCATGTTGAAGCATTACATTTCCTACTTGCGGTCCGTTACCATGTCCAATTACAATATTATAGTCTTGTTTTAGAAGATTGGTTAAACTATCGCAGGTTTCGGTTACATTCTTAATTTGTTCTTTGTATGTGCCTTTTTGTCCACTTCTCAATAGTGCATTACCTCCAAAGGCTATTACCGCTAACTTTTTCATAAGTATTTTATTAGTTTGTAGTTATTTTGGAATTTTTAAAGGTGCAAAGATATAAAATTTGGTTTATATTTATAAGTTTATGAAATATATTCTATTAAAAATCGTTTTTCCATATACCTAAAAGTAATGAAAAGAATTTGATGAAAAGAAACCTTACTTACTATTTTGACATACTTACCATATTGATTTGCGTTGCTGGAATTAGCCTTTCTATATTTTTAATCAATTTGGGAATTGTGATGCTTTTGGTTAGAATCTTTTTTATTGGCTCTTGGAAAGAAAAATTGGAAAACATCAAATCGCAAAAGAAAATCCTTATAGTTTTACTTAGTTTCTTCTTCCTTCATATAATTGGACTTATTTGGACAGAAAATATCAGCTTTGGATTTAACGAACTTATTAGAAAGATTGCTTTTTTAGTTGTCCCTGTTAGTATTTTGGCTATGACGGATATAAAAAAAGAAATCATTAAAATTGGTTTTGGAGGATATATTATATCTCTTTTCATTGGTACTATATGGGGAATAGTAAATCTTCTTTCAACTGATTATCCAAACTTAAGAACTCTTATTCCCTCAACCTCTCATATTCGTTTCTCCCTAAACCTTGTGTTTGCCATCTTAGTTATTGCTAAACTCTTTTTACATAACTACAAAACTCTCTCCCCTGCAATCAAAATTCTTTCTTTAAGCATAATAATCTGGTTTACCACTTATCTTATCTTAACTCAAGCATTAACTGGAATATTAATTCTATCTCTATTTTTGATTATCTATATCCCTTTCCTTTTAATCCAAAAGCACAAGAATAAAATAAGCTACATTGTTTTGAGTATTTACATAATAACAATATCCCTTTCTTGCTTTTGGTTAGTGAGAGAGGATAAACTATTCTTTACTCCCAATAAGGTTTACTCACAACCTCTCTTAACTAAAACTCCTCTTGGCAACGATTACCATAATTTGAAAGATGTAAAGCTAATTGAAAATGGTAATTATATCTATTTAATGTGCAATTTTGAGGAATTGGAAGATTCATGGAAGGCAAGAACTGGAGTAGAAATTGGAGGAAACTTTAATATATTGCTAAGGTATATGAATTCAATTTCTCCATATAAGGATGCTAAAAGATTTGATGAGCTAACAGATAAAGATATTGAAAACATTAAAAATGGTATTGCGAATAAAGTATATACAGAGAAGTTCTCTCTTCGTGGAAGACTCTATAAGATGTTTTACCATATAAACTCGCTTAAAGAAACTGGTCAAATTGTAGGTTCATCGGAATTGCAAAGAGTGGAACTATGGCGTAATTCTATTGGAATAATTAAAGAAAACTTTCTTTTTGGAGTGGGTACTGGCGATTTTGAAAAAGAGTTTGCTGACAACCTTTGCAAAAGCAATTCACAATTATGCAACTCTGGGTATAAATCTCACAACCAATTCCTCAACATTTTCGTTACCTTTGGTCTTTTGGGTTTGATTTTATTTCTTTTTTGGATTATCTATCCACCTTTTAAAGCTCAATTATCAACAAACTATTTCTATTTAGCTTTTGCTTTTATAGTTTTAATTTCAATGCTAACCGAAGACACCTTAGACAATATAGCAGGAAGAATGTTTTATATTTTCTTTGCATCAGTTATGCTCTTTAACTCCAAAACAATCAAAGAGATTACTTCTTCCAAAGTTTAATAGTTTAAAACAGGTTAAGCGTTAGAGATTTTAGATTGATTAATCAATAAGAAAGTCCTACAATCCCTTTTCAATTTCTTTGGCAACAAATAAATTATTTGTATTAATAAGTTTTTCAAAGACTTATATATGGAATTTTAATCCTGTTATTTTTTATTTTTATAAGATATAAATCTACTGAAATCAAGAAAAAATTTATTTATATAAGGAATAATTTTTGCAAGGTGGCAGGTTACTACATGTAAGGTGGCAGGTTACTATGTGTAAGGTGGCAGGATACACACAGTAACCTGCCACCTTGCAAGATTTATTCTTGATATTAACAAATTAAAATAAGGTTTTGGCAAACTTATATCAAACAAAATCAAATCTATATCCCAAGTTCACATTCATAAATCAATATTAATAAATCCAAAAACCAAAAAAGCTACTACTAATTATTGTTTATTCAATTATTATTGTATTTTTGCTTTTGGAAACAATTATCAATATTGCTTATGAAGAAGTTTTTTTTCATTATTGTCTGCTTAGTTATAACATTAAGCCTCAATGCCCAAAACGATTCAATATATAGAGACATTTCCCTTTTTAAAAAAAATATAATTAAGATAAAACCCACAAGTTTTGTTTTTGGCTACACTCAAATAACCTACGAAAGAAGCCTTTCTCAAAGAAGAAGTCTTGAAGTAAATGTTAGTTTGATTGGATTAGGATTTGATATTTATGATAGAGATCCAATGGGATTTGCTTTAAGAGGAGGATATAAATTCTATTTTGGTAGCAGAAAAATCAAACGTTCCTTTATGAAAGGATTATATCTAATGCCTGAAATTGCTTTTTGCATGTATGATAAAAACGTTCCTATTGAAAATGACTTGGATTGGGATATCTTTAGAGGGATAATTAAAAAATCTACTCCTGTAATTCTTGATGAAAAAGGAAAAGAGGATTACGAGAGACTGAGAAAATATTATATTGCTATTATTGGCAATGTTGGCTATCAATGGAATATTAATAGATTTGTAATAGAATATAATATTGGAATAGGATTAGGTTACTATAATAAAACAAGAAATGTTGAAGGTTTTTTAGACTCAAGCATAGACGACGAACATCATTTTGGTTTTAATGGAGGAAATGATGGCAGATATTATGGTGTGATAAACGCAAATCTAAAAATAGGTTATATGTTTTAATTTGTTTTTGCTTACTTTTGCAAAATGAATTATGAGTATTTTCTTGCTAAAAGATTAATTAAGCGTAAGGGTAAAAATCTTTCTCGACCTATTATAATTATTGCAACTCTAAGCATAACACTTGGAGTAGCGGTTATGATTCTTTCTATTTCAATTCTTCAAGGTTTTAAATCGGAAATTAAAGAAAAGATTGTTGGATTTGCTTCTCATGTTCAAGTATTGCCTTATAATTTAAAGCTTTCAGAAAGTATAGATGGAATTTCTCTTTCTCAAAAAGAGAAGGGAAATCTTTTAAGTATTGATAATGTTAAATCCATAAGTCCTTTTGCAACCAAGGGAGGAGTTATAAAAACAAAAACAGACTTCCAAGGTGTTATGCTAAAGGGTGTGGATAAAGATTATGACACTACTTTTTTTCATCACTATTTGACAAAAGGCAGGTTTTTGAATATAAAAACAAATGGAGGTTCTGAGGCTTTGGTTTCAAAAGTGGTTGCAGAAAAACTCAATTTGTCTATTGGAGATAAGTTAAGAGTGTTTTTCTATATTGATAATAATTATAGAGCAAGAGCTTTTAGCATAGTGGGCATTTATGAAACAGGACTAAGCGACTATGATGAAAGATTTGTTATTTGTGATATTGCTCAAGTGCAGGGTTTAAATTTTTGGGGAAAGGATACAGTGGAAGGGTATGAAATTTTGCTTAAAGATTTCTCTCTTTTAAATCAGACCTCTGAAAAAATTTACTATTCTTTAGGAGAGAATATGACAATTCTGACAATTGAGGAAATTGAGCCTAATTTGTTTTCTTGGCTTGACCTTTTGGATAGTAATGTGGTTCTTATTCTAATTATTATGATGCTTGTTTCAATAGTTACCATTACCTCAACTCTTCTAATTATTATTTTTGAACAGACAACAACTATTGGTGTTTTGAAGAGTATGGGTTCAACAAGTAAAAGTATTATTAAGATTTTCCTTTACAATGCAACTTATATTATTCTTCGAGGACTTTTGTTTGGAAATGCTTTGGCATTAGGAATTGCTTTTATTCAGGATAGATTTAACATTTTCAAACTCCCACAAGAAAGCTATTTCTTAACTTCTGTTCCAATAGAGATTTCAGCCATACAAATTATCATGGTTAATCTCGTAACAATAATAATTTGCGTGGCTGCTCTATTAATTCCTGCTCGAAGCATTAGTAAAATTGACCCTATTAAGAGTATTCGTTTCGATTAAAGAATATCCTTTCCTATTGTTCCAATAAGACTTTCGTAATATTCTTTTGTTTCATAATAGGAAATTTTTCTTTCAATCTCTCTTTGCTTTTCTTCCAAAAGCTGTTTTTTATCTTTGCTTAGGTTTTGTGCTTTAGATAAAAAGTTGTTTAAATATTCTTTATGTCGACGCCATAAAATTATGTCATATTCTTGTTTAGCTTTCAATCTTTCCTTATACCATTGACTATTTAAAACATATTCCCTGCTAAACATATCCCTTATTTCTTTGGATTCAATTCCCTTGCCTTCAAACTCGCCATTAACCATTATATGAAGAAGCGCTTTTAAAGGAGGTATTGCCTTTTCAACAGAGCCATCTTCAAAATAGTTCTTTGCAACAATACTATAGTTCTCAACAATATTATTTATTCCATCAACAAATTCATCCATACTTTGAAGCTCTGGCTGAAGCATATCATCTTCAAAAACAACATTTGGATTTTCAAATACTCTTCCAAAATAATGGTTAACGAAATGTTTTGTTATTCTATATCCCAAAACAGATGCCTTTACAACTTTGCCATTATATACAAAATCATTAAGTTTTTCAAGTCCTTTATCTTCAATCATAAACTCTGGATTAGTTTCTCTTGGTGTTAATCTTGACCAAAGTTCAGGAATAAGAAGACTTATATCGTGAGAGATTTTATATTTTCTTCCTATATGTCCTGCTGGAGTTGTAAAACCATTATAGCCTGTTAGAATATAAGAAAGAAGTGCATTATTAAGATCTGTTACTGCACAAAGAGCATTGAAAGCTGCCTTTGTTAAAGCCCCTTCACTTCCTGCTCCAGTTGTAGACGGAGACTTACCTGTAAGACTACAAATAAAATCCATAAATAATTCTGGCAATTCTTGATAATGAATAGGATTATATACTGCAAGAGGTCTAATACCATCAGCCTTTGGATTATTTCTTCTTCCAGGTAAAACAGCATTTACAGTAAAATGTAAGTTATCATCTGCCTTAAGGTTTCTTGCAAGTCGCATTCCAATTTCTGCAACATATTTATTGAAAGGATTAACAATATCATCCCTTGTTTGAAGATAGCGGACATTTGCAGAAGGCTTTCCATTAACAATGCGAGGATGAGCTGAAGAAACAAAATAAGCTGAGTCTTGACTTTCAACAACATCTTTAATTAGATTTTGCATAGGTAGAGTGAAATTGTCGAAATTAATAACATCTTCAATCATTTCTTTTGCATCCTCAATACTTAATGGCTCAAAATTAGAAATGAAAGTGTTTGGACTTGCAATGTCTTCCTCAGCCTTTTTATCATATCCACGAACAATTGCATCATCAGGACGTTGGAAAAATCTAAACTCACAGTTCTCAGTTATCTTAACACTTGGATTATCTTTTGCCTTACCTACATTACCTAAAAGATTGGTTGGAACAACAATTGATGCTGTTATATCATCTTCCATTTGCAACTTATCGGCTTGAGCATAATCTTGTCTAAGTTTGAAAGTTCTCCACTTTCCATTCTCTTGAAAACCTACTCTTAAATAACGAGCAAATATCTTTTTATCATCAAACTTAAGCTCATTTCCATTAATTCCATTTAAAATATCAACACTAAAATGTTTCTTCCAATCATTTTCCCATTCTTCTTTATAGAATCGTTTAACAATAAATGCTAATCCTTTAATATATTGCGGAATGCTTTGGAGCCAAGTGTTATATTCATCAGTGTACTTGCTTGAAACATTCAGAAGTTTAATTACTGAACCCATTGAACGCTTACTGTCTAAGAAAGTTCTGCTCATTGGGATTGCATCATCTATTCCCTTAAATCTTCTTGAATAGTCATAATTAAAAATCTCTTCTATTTTCTTAAAGTCAATATCAAAATCATTAATAAAGAATGGACTTGAAATTATTGCATCAAGAATAGATTTAGAAATTTCACTCTTACCTCCTCCTGAAACTGTGCAAGGTTTGTGACAAAAAGTTCCATCTCCATATACTTCAATTAAACGATAATTGGCTGCTCCAATATATTTCTCCATTCTAAACTTAGAACCATTAGGCAAAATATAAATATTGTTAGGAAGGAGTTTGAGTTTTTGAGCTTTTTGATCTTTCTCCCAAGTTATTGATTGAGTTCTAACATTAAATTCAACGTTTTCTGGAAGGTAATATATGTTTTTATATTCTTTGTCTATTCCATATCCTGAAGGGAAAACTTCAATTTTGTCTAAAAGACTATCTATTGTGTTTTGGAAGGAATATTTAATTTTTGAAGGTTTAGCTAAATAGTAATCTCCTTGATTGTAAGCGGGAAAAACTAATGCTCCTCCTGCATGTTCTTCTTCCGTATTTCCATATAGATTGGAAGAATAACTAATCATAGTTTTGACTTCCTTCTTTGAGTATCCAAAATAATTATCCGCAATAACTGTAACTATTATTCCCTCTTCTGTTCTAATTGTTAGTTTAAATGATTGTCCATCATTATAAAGTTCATCTTCTTTTTCCCAACACATTCCATCTCTTTTTTGTCGTAATGTCGCATTTGAAACATGTGGAAGACCAACTTCTTTTTTGGTTAACTTTGTTAATTGAGGAGCTAAAACAACACAACCAGTATGTCCAGTCCAATGAAGAATATCTAAAGCAGCATCATTCTTTATATGATATGGACTTCCTCCATTTCCAAATATACTTTCAACAAAATCAAGATTACTAACTAAGCTTCCAGGAACAAAGAATCTTACTTCCATTGTCTTTCTTTCTGTTACTCCTTTTACCTCTGGACATACAATTGGACGGAGCAATAGGGACACAAAGCTTTTTGCAGGTTTTGGATTATTGGCTGTATAGGGAATATTTAATATATCTGTATTCTCAGAAAAAGCTTTTGAAAAAATATATTTAGCTGCATTAATAGGAACTGCTTTAGTATTATTTGGAATTGGGAGGCCTCCTTCAGCTACGTGAAAAACTCCTTTTGTAGTTCTTCTGTCTTTTATAGGATTATGCAAAACCCCTTGCTTAATTCTATATGATGAAACATAATCTGAAATATATCTATCTTCTCTCTTTGGAATTGATAATTCCCTTGCTACACCATAATTATCAAGAGTGAATGTTTTAATAGGTAATTTAACATCATCAACTCCCTCAATATCCTTAAAATATTTTGTCAAAAAATTTTGTATTCTTTCATCACTTGGACAAAGCCCATTTGCTGATAAATCTTCTTTTTCTTTGTAGTTATCTATTAACCCCTTAATTATATCGATTAAGTTTGAATCTTTTTGATTTGTATTATCACTCTCATCAATTGGTAAATCCAAAGCAATAAGCCTTAAATTGATGTAGTGATGGATAAGTTCTGAGGAAAGAATATCATTTCCTTCTTTCTTAATTCCTAATTTTTGAAGTATATCTTCCATATTATTTTCTGCTTTATTTTCTCATAAAAAGAGTCCCACATTTTGAGTGCGGGACTAATTTTACATTTATATTTGTTTTGTAGACAACCCTTTATTTGTCCTTTTTATGTTTGTCTATCTGAGCCTTTAGTGCATCTACACAGTCTTGAGTACATTTTTCGAAACTATCTCCTTGCTTTGATGCAAAAAGATTATATCCTCTTACTAAAAGTTTGAGATCTACAATTTTATTATTTTCTGACTCTGGTTTGTCAACCTTAAGGGTTACTTCTGCTCCTAAATTATCTGGAACCAATTTGTCTAATTTTGAAACTTTGTCAATTATGAAGTCTTCTAGCTTATCAGCCATACGAAACTTCACTGCGTTAATGTTAATGTTCATATTAAACCTCCTTTATTTATTTGTTTAAGTAAAAAACTTTTTACTTTTATTCACTTCTTGGGTGTGTTTGTTTATAAACGCTTTTTAGCTTCTCAATAGTATTGTGAGTGTAAATTTGTGTTGCTTCTAAAGACTGATGTCCCAACAACTCCTTCACATTCATTATATCTGCTCCTTCATTCATTAAATGTGTTGCAAAAGTATGTCTTAGAATATGTGCAGACTTTCTTTCAACATTTGCAATTGATAGATATTTTTTCACAATCTTATCCAACTGAGCTATTGAAAGAGCCTCATTTTTATCATTGACAAATAGTTTTTCCTCCCCAATTTCTAAATTCTTCTTTTGCTTCAAATATTCTTTGAATAAACTAATTATTTTATCTCCAATTGGAATGATTCTTTCTTTCCTTCTCTTTCCAAATACTTTTAACTCCTGTTTTGAAAGGTCGAAATCCTTTTCCTCCAAACCTAGTAGTTCTGACTTTCTCATTCCAGTTGCATAAAGTAAGTGGATTATTAGTTTATCTCTTTCTCCATAAAAGCCATCTTCATATTCAATATTATGAATAATCTTATCCATATCATCTTCCATAATGAAAATAGGATTTCTTTTGGAAGATTTAATTGGAGGTATTTTCAAAAGAGGATTTTTCTCTACTTCTTGAGCTTTGATTAAAAAATGAAAATAAGTTCTTAATGAAGCTATCTTGCGATTTATAGAACGATTGGATATTTTGTCTTCACTTAATTGCATAATCCAATCTCTAATCATATCTGAATTTACATCCTTAGCCTCTGTTTTATCAAAAAACTTTTTGATGTATTGTTCAAATTGTTTTAAATCGGTTGTATAAGCAGTTACTGTATGGGTGGAGTAATGCTTTTCAGTAATTAAATAGTTGATAAATTCGTCCAATTTCACGTAGCGAATATACAACAAAAAAGGTCTGGAAACAAATTTCCAGACCTTTTTATTTATGATTAAAGCGTAAACTATTTATCTAATGCTTGTTGTCTAAGCTTTTGAATATAAATAGCTTTTCTCTTACGCTCTCTTGCTATTACAGAAGGTTTATCAAATTGTTTTCTTGAACGTAGTTCTCTAACAACGCCTGTTTTTTCAAATTTTCTCTTTAATTTCTTAAGAGCTCTTTCAATGTTTTCGCCTTCTTTAATAGGGATTATAATCATAATTAATACCTCTTTCTTTTAAATTATTAAATATTTTTTTGAGTGTGCAAAGATACAACTAATTTTCTATTTTCCTAATTTTTCAGTTAATATTTTAGTCATCCATTCAGGGGGACGCATTGGTCGATTGGTTTTCATATCAACAAATGCAAGAGAATTATATCCCTGTGCAATTAGAGTTGTTTTGTTATTTTCTTCCTTTCTAAAAACATCATATCTAAAATTAAACTTAGAACAAGGCATTTCATCAATAAAGGTTCTTATTGTTAAGACATCGTCGTAGTAAGAAGGCGATATATATTTGCAGTATTGATCAACTAAAGGCATAATTACTCCTCTTTGTTCAATTTCGTTGTAAGGAAAGCCTAAATGACGCATGGTTTCAGTTCTTCCTTTTTCAAAATACAAAAAATAAACACTATTATGAACAACTCCCATTTTGTCAGTTTCATAATATTCTACTCTAAACTCTCTGTCAAATGAATATAACATAACTTCTAAATTTTAGTAAATAAAAAACTGTCTTCAAAATAATTGAAGACAGTATTATTAACCAATAAAAATATATATTATTATAATTTTATTATACCTTTTTCAATTGAGTGTTCTAAGCAAGCCATGATACCTTTTTTATTAATAGTACGCATACCTGCAGCAGAAACTTTCAATGTAACCCAAATATTTTCTTCAGGAATAAAGAATTTCTTTGTTTGAAGATTTGGATAAAACTTTCTCTTTGTTTTGATATTTGAGTGAGAAACTTTATGTCCTGACATTACCTTCTTTCCTGTTATTTCACAAATCTTAGACATGATTATATATGTTTAAACTGTTATTATTCTTTTCAAAATGGATTGCAAAATTCCGAAAATTTATTTTAACTACCAAATATTTCAAGAAAAATATTAATTTTGTCCTGTTAATTCGATCAAAAACGCATAAAATAAAATGAAGAAAAAATCAATATACTTAACACTATTATCAATAGTTTTCTTTTTTTCATGTACAGAGGAAGATAATATTATTAACTCCACTGGGACATTTTCAACAAAAGATAGCTTTATTGTTGAACAAGGTGTTGCCTCTGCAGAAATGGCAATTTCAAATATTGCACACTTAATTCAATTAGCTATTGATGAAGAAGTAATTTTAAATAGTAGTTATTCTTCCTACCCTATTATAACTAAAGAAAAGCAAAACCCACTTCAAACATCTGAGTATCCAATGACTCTTACTATTGATTTTGGTAATGATACAATTGATTGTTTTGACCATAGACTTAGAAAAGGAAAAATTATTGCAAATATTTCTGCTTATTGGAAGGATTCTCTTTCTGTTATTGATGCTCGAACCGAAAATTATTATATGTCAACAATAGTTTTGGCTGATCCTAACTTCTCAAATCTTAATTTCAAAACCGAATGTAACTCAAATATGAAACTTAAGATTAAATATGAAGGATTAACAAATCGCTATGATAATACATATTATCCAACTCAAAGTATAACTATTGATTCAGCTCAAGTAGGCACAACTTTAGGAAATGTTCTTCTTTCAACTCAAAGATATGTTTTCTATAAAGAAGGCTTTAGCACAAATACATTTGAAGATGATAAAACACTCAATCTTCTTTTTAGCAGTGGAGAGGCACGTGACAAGAAAGGGAAAAATTGGATTTTCTCATCACGCAATTCTGAATCAATTAATGATGGATTACCTTATTTTGCCTTTAATAGAGCATGTGATTGGCTAATATCAGGAGATATAAAACTTTACACTAAAGATTTAGATACACAATTTGAACACACTAACATAATTAATTTTGGTAATTCTGACCAAACTTCTTGCGATAATTTAGCATCATACTCATATAATGGAATAAGCATTGTTATTAGTCTTCCATAAAAATAAATAAAGGAAAATTATTTCAGAATCTCAAAACTCTCCTCTCCAATATTACCAACTCTATCAGTAACAACTACTCTTAGAGTATTTATTGTGCTATTAAGTTCTTTTGAATCTACAGTATAGATTAATGTTGATTTTTTCCCGTCATATTCCATCAGAACCCATTTATTATTCAAATAAGCCTTATAAGTTGAAATTCCAGATAAATCGTCCTTAATTCTAATATTTAGCGTTTCCTGCTTTTTACTTAATTTCTTATTAGACTTAAAGTTAACAGCATTAATAGTTGGAAAAATAGTATCGAAGGAAATTCCATACTCTCCAAAAGAATTTACTTTTGCAAAAATTTCATTTTCCACTTGTTTACCTCCTTTTGAAAAAATGTATTTCCCTTTCTTTTCTACAACTAAGAACTTATTTTTAAGTTTAGGATTCTCTAATAATTTTTCTGGAATTTGTATTTTTAACTCCATATAAGTATGTAATGCTTCATTGGAAAGAATCTTGTAGATTGGCTCTTTACTTAATGAATCAACAACTTTCTCATATGTAACATAACAATCATCATATAGTGCATTTTTAGGGACAATAACTTTAATGCCTTCATCAATTATTTTATTTTCTTTTTCCCAATAAAATATATGAGTTGGTTTTTCATCATTTATGTGATAATTGCTTGGAAATGTAGGTTGACTTTGCAAAAAGAAGGTTAACGTTTTTGTGTTTAATTGAAAATCTTTAATGATAAATTCTATTTTCTTAGTCTCATTTACTTCAAACTCCAATATTCCATCATTACTATATGTTATAAAATTGGGGAATTCATTATTTGGAAGTTTTTTAGTTATAAGAAATCTTTGTCCAGTTGTTGAGTATTGTTCATAATCAATACATGCATTAATATATTTTGAATTAGAAAAAGAAAATTCATCAATCTGAAAATCCCAAAAAGCTTTATCATTGACCTTAACGCTATATATGTATGCACCATTTTTAGAATTTGAGTCATTCTCCTGATCAAAAGCTCTTATCCCTAATGATACATTATTAGTAATTCTAATTGTGTCGAAATCTTTAATGCTGTCAAAAATCTGTTTCTCTCTCATACCCTCTATTCTTGAATATTCTCCTTCTGGAGAAATCAAAATTGAGGATATATAAGGAGGAATTGTATCAGCTACATCTAATCCAAAATACAATGGATTAATTATATTTTCAGTTTTGGAGTCTCTTATTTCATAATGTAAGTGAGGTCCTGAACTTGAACCTGAATTTCCAGCATAAGCAATCAACTCTCCTTTTTCAATCTTCAGTTTTTCTTTAGGAATATTAACATCAAATTCGTAGGTTTGCTTTTCGTATTGATAATTCCTTACATACTTCTCTATCTTATTAGAAAATTTTTGAAGATGCATATAAACCGTTGTATATCCATTTGTATGCTGAATATAGAGATTCTTCCCTCCTCCATAAGCTTGAATCTTTATTCTGGATACTTCACCTTCAAAAGGAGAATAGACTTTTTCTCCTTCTTTCTCTCCAATTTTTATATCAACACCCGAATGGAAATGATTTGGTCTTAACTCAGCAAAACTCCCAGAAAGAGTTATAGGAATCTTAATAGGAGAAGAAAAGTTATTATTAGTGTAAGATTTATTTTGAGAAAATGCTACTTGGCTTATAAATAGTATAAAAGTTAATATTATTTGAGATTGTTTTATGTTCATTTTGTGGATTTCCTCCTTTTAGATATAACATAAATGAACGAAAGACAATAATCTTTGCTTAACTTTGTTAAATTCTTCAACATGTGCCATATGAGCAACATCATCCAACATCATAACTTCTGAATGATACGGCATCATTGCTTGTGCAAAAATATTTTCCATTACAATTCTTGGATCTTTTTTCCCTGAAATAAAAAGTATAGGAAATTTAGCTTCAGCCAACACATCAAGTCTCGAAGGTCTTTGTAGCATTCCCATTTGAGATAAAATTATACTTTCTACTTTCATCTGCATTGCCATATCTTGAATATCCTTTATTTCAGGATATAGTCTTTCTCTATTTTCTGAATAGAAAAGTTCTGGAATAAAGCTTACAATAAATGCAGCACGACTATTTTTAATAAATTCACATGTCTTCATTCTATTTTCTTTAGCTTTATCAGTATCCATTAAAGCATGTGAATTAAGCAAACAAAGTCCCTTTACATAGCTTGGATAAAGTTCGCAGAAAGCCAAAGCAACATATCCTCCCATTGAATGCCCTGCAAAAACACAATTAGTTACTCCAACATGATCTAAAACTGCCTTAACCATATTTGCTTGAAGTTCCATTGTATGAATTTCGGTACTATCTCCCGTTTCTCCATGCCCCAAAAGATCAATAGCAATTACTCTAATCTCTTTCATATATCTAAAAGCATAATTAGCCCAAACATCCAAATTATTCATAAAACCATGTAAAAGCACTAATGTTTCAGAGCCTTGTCCTTCATCTTGGTAATTAACTATTATGCTATCATTATAAAGAAGTGATTTGTGTTTCATAGCAGTATTTTGTTTGATTTGATTCTACAAAAATAAAAATTATTATTAACAATTCAGCAGTCCTTCTCCATTTTTTTGTAAGTTTGTACATTATTTTTTCAATCATTTATGATACATTCCAATTACAATATAAAGCATCTAAATAGTTTTGGACTTAGCTGCACTGTAAATAAATTAATAGAAATCAACAATGAAGATGATCTCTATTTAATTAATTCCAACCCAGATTTCCTTTCTACGAAAAATATTATTTTAGGCTTGGGAAGCAATTCAGTTTTTGTGAATGACTATTTTAATGGAACAGTTTTACTTATCAAAAACAAAGGAATTAAAATAATTGAAGAAGATAAGGATAGTATTATTATTGAAGCTTATTCGGGAGAAGACTGGAACGATTTAGTTAACTTTGCTTGTGGTAACTCTTGGGGGGGAATTGAAAATTTGGCAGCAGTACCTTCAAGTGTTGGAGCAGCGATTGTTCAAAATATTGGAGCCTATGGACAGGAAATTAAAGATAGTTTTCTTTGTTGCACAACCTACAACCCACAAACAAACCAGTGGAAGGAATATAATAATGAAGAGTGCAAATTTGACTATCGATACTCCATATTTAAATACCAAACGCAATTGGAAATAATCTGGAAAATTAGATTAAAGTTATTTAAAAAGCCTAAATTAAACATCTCATATTCTGCTATTAAAGAGAAAATTGAGAGCGAAGCAATTGAAATAACTAATCCAAAACAAATGAGTCAATTAGTTACGCAAATTCGCAACTCCAAACTTCCAAATCCTAAGGAATTACCAAATGCAGGCTCTTTTTTCAAAAATCCTGTAATTAATCAAGAACATTTTAATTCTCTTAAAGAAACCTACCCACAAATACCTTCCTACCCTTCCTTAAAAGGAGTAAAAATTGCTGCTGGATGGCTAATTGAACAAGCAGGATGGAAAGGGAAAAGAGTAGGAAATGTTGGCATGCATGAAAAACAAGCCTTGGTTATGGTAAACTATGGAAATGCAAAAGGTGAAGAAATTGTTAATTTAGCACAAGAAATTGAAAAATCAATAAAAAACATATTCAACATTAATTTAGAAAAAGAAGTACATATAATATTATGAAAAAAATTACAGTAAATCAGTTTTGGGATTGGTTTCAAACTAAGAGCGAATACTTAATGGATATAGATAATCTTCCTCAAAAAGAGAAGGATGAGTTATTGGAAGAATTTGACAGTGTTTTGGCAACCTATTCCGAAGGGATAATCTACGAATTGGGAGAGCTAACAACGAATGGTAGAAAAATTATATTTTCTGCAGAAGGCGATGAAGAGTATTTTGAAGATGTAATTGAACTTTGCACAAATATTCCAATATTAGATTTCTGGGATATTATTGCATTTAAACAACCTCAAGGAGAAAAAGTAAGAATTAAATTTGAGGATTACACTCTAAACAGCAAAGACCTTTGGTTTATGCCATTAGAAAATCAGGATAATGAATTCAATGAAAAATTTGGATTAAAGATAGCTCTAAAAGACTGCAAAGAAGAAGACGAAGATCAATTGATTGCAGTTTATACTCTAATTGAAGCAATGATTGGCGAATACGATTGTACTACATTATTAGAATATTTCGAATTATGTCCTTTGCCACAAAAACCAGAAGACGAAGGATTTATATCTCTAACCCAATTACCAGAATTTATTGAATGGTTTTTGAATAACATTGAAGACTCTGAAGAAGAGTAAACAATAAGAAATATAACAGAGAATTTCTCTATCCTTTTTTATCTAAATCATAAGTAATAGATACCTTTTCTTAAGAAGGTATCTATTTTTATTTTATAACCATAATCAAGAGAAAAAATTATTAAACAAAGTAAAACTTATCTTAGTTCTTATTATTATTGAGATAAATCAAGTATAAATTTTATAAGGTGGCACCTTACTATATGTATGGTGGCATGTTACCATAAGTAAGGTGGCACGTTACTTGAGTAAGGTGCCACCTTATAAAATTTATACTTGATGTTTAAAAACTAAAGTCAAATAAAAATAAGCCAAAACGAAGATTAACGAAATAAAAAAAGGAGAATATTAAAATATTCTCCTTTTCAATAGAATGATTATTATAAAATACTATTTTGCTTTTGAATCTTTAACAACTTCAACAAGTTCAATTTCAAAACACAAAACACTTCCTCCTGGTAATTCAGGTGAATCCATATCACCATAACCATATTCAGGACTTATCCAAAGCATGTATTTTCCACCTTCTTGCATAAGTTGTAAACCTTCAATCATACCTGGAATAATGTTATTAAGACCCATAATTACTGGTTCTTGTCCTCTTTCATAAGTGCTTTCAATAACTTTTCCATCAATTAAGCTTAAACGATATTGAATTCTAACTCTATCCATTGAAGTTGGTTTTGCTCCTTTTCCTTCTCTTAACACTTTATATTGAAGGCCTGAAGCAGTAGTTACAACTCCTTCTTTACTTTTATTTGCTGCAAGGAATTTTTTACCCTTTTCACGATTAGGTTTTGCTTTTTCAGATGCTGCAGCTCTTTGTTTATCTTCAACACCTTTTTGATATTTCATCATCACTTCTTGCATATCAGCTTCCTTAATTAATAAATTTGTATCTCCTCCGTAAGCTTGATAGAAAGCTTTCATTAGAACTTCTGGATTTACATCCATTTTTTCCAATTTCATTTGTCTACCCATATTAGCTCCTAAACAATAGGAAGCAGAGTCGACTATTGTTTTTAAGTCCTTACTTGAGACTTCCTTTTTTTGAGAACAAGCTGTAAATAATGTTGAAACCAACAAAATAAGAACAGCAGATTTTAAAACTAATTGTTTCATTTGTTTTTTATTATTTGTTTTTGTTTTAATTTAGATTTTCGCAGTTAAACTGTTTAATTAGGATGCAAAAATAAACATTATTTCATTGTCTTTGATACATTTTAATTAAAAAATATTATCTTTTTCTTTCAACTTATTTAGATTTATCGGATATTTGCAACCTAATTAAGCTAAATGAGTATAAAATTAGTAATGTAACTAAAGCAGATTAATAAAATGAAAAACAAGTACATTGATTTAATAGAACAAACTTTTGAATTTCCTCAAGAAGAATTTGAAGTTGAAGATTATAAACTAAACTTTCACGACATACCATTAATGGATGTAATTAAGCAATATGGAACTCCTCTAAGAATTACATATTTACCTAAAATTACTTCTCAAATTCAAAGAGCCAAGCGTCTTTTTAATGTTGCAATTGCAAAAGTTGACTACAAAGGGACTTATAATTATTGCTACTGCACCAAGAGTTCTCATTTTTCATTCATTATGGAAACTGTACTAAGCAACGACGTTAATATTGAAACCTCTTCAGCATTTGACATTAATTTAATTAATGAATTATATGAACAAGGTAAAATTAACAAAGAGCAATATATTATATGTAATGGATTTAAAAGGCCTCAATATGTAGAAAACATAGGTGAATTAGTTAGAAATGGCTTCAATAATGTTATACCTATAATAGATAACATTGAAGAGATTCAACTATTAGATGAGCATATTGAAACTGAATGCCAAGTAGGCATTAGAATTGCAGCAGAAGAAGAACCAATGTTCGATTTTTACACTTCAAGACTTGGAATAAGATACAATGATATTATCAATTTTTATAAAAATCAAATAGCTACAAATCCAAAGTTTAAGCTAAAAATGCTTCACTTTTTCATCAACACAGGAATAAAAGATTCTGCTTACTATTGGAATGAATTACAAAAATGCGTGAATATTTATTGCGAATTAAAGAAAGTTTGTCCTGATTTAGACTCATTAAACATTGGTGGAGGATTCCCAATTAAAAACTCTTTAGCCTTTTCTTATGATTATGAATACATGGCAGAAGAGATACTTGCTCAAATTAAGGAAATTTGTAACAAACAAGAGGTAGAAGAGCCTAATATATTTACTGAATTTGGTTCATTTACAGTTGGTGAAAGTGGTTGCATTCTATATTCAATTATTGACCAAAAAAGACAAAACGATAGAGAAGTATGGTATATGATTGACTCTTCTTTCATAACAACACTTCCTGATACTTGGGGTATTGGTCAAAGATTTATCCTATTACCGATAAATCGCTGGGACAATGAATACCAAAGAGTATTTTTAGGAGGATTAACTTGCGACAGCCAAGACTATTATAGTACAGAAGCTCATTCCAATGCAGTTTTCTTACCTAAATATAATAATGAAGACGAAGAACCTTTATACATAGGATTCTTCCACACAGGAGCATATCAAGAATCATTGGCTGGATATGGAGGCATTCAACATTGCTTAATCCCTCAACCAAAACACATTATTTTGGATAAAGATGAAAATGGAGAATGGTATACTAAATTATTTGCCAAAGAACAAAGTCATAAGGCTATGTTAAAAATTCTTGGATATTAGCCCCTTTGTTAATTTATTTTTAACTTTTTTCTTTTGCCTCATTCTTAATTTATAAAGAATAAATTTCTTATCTTTGCAAACTATTGCCTAAAAAATTTTGGGCTGTAAAATATTTATCAAATCAAAGTATTATTAAAAAATGAAAAACATTAAATATTCAGGAAAAACAAGAACAGAAACTGACCTTTTAGGTTCAAAAGAAATCCCAGTTGAAGCACTTTATGGCATTCAATCACAAAGAGGATTTGAAAACTTTGTGATCTCAAACGAACGCCAATGCGAATATCCAAACTTCATTAAAGGATTTGCGTTAACTAAAAAAGGAGCTGCAATTGCTAATCATAAACAAGGATTGCTTTCTGATGAACAATTTAAAGCAATTTGTCAAGCTTGTGACGAAATTTACGAAGGACAATGGCACGAACATTTCCTTTCAGATATGATTCAAGGGGGAGCTGGAACAACAATGAACATGAATGCTAACGAAGTTATTGCAAATCGTGGCTTACAAATCATTGGCAAAGAGCCAGGACAATATGAATACCTATCACCAAACGACCACGTTAACTGTTCTCAATCTACAAATGATGCTTACCCTACAGCATTTCATTTTGGATTATATATGGAAAGCAAAAAACTAATTGAATCTCTTGAAAAATTAGTTAATGCATTAAACAAAAAAGCTGAAGAATTTGCTCATGTTATTAAAATGGGACGTACTCAGCTTCAAGATGCTGTACCAATGACATTAGGACAATCATTTAAGGCTTTTGCAGACTCTTTGGATATTGAAAGAAAAAGATTGATTGAGGAAGAAAAACATTTCTTAATAGTTAATATGGGTGCTACTGCAATTGGAACTGGTATTTGTTCTCAACCAGGATATAGCAAATTATGCGTTGAATCTCTTAGAGAAATAACTGGCTGGGATGTTAAGCTTACTAAGAATTTGGTTGAATCAACTCACGATACATCTGTTTTAGTTGGTTTATCTTCTCAATTAAGAAGAATTGCTCTAAAAACAATAAAAATTTGTAATGACTTAAGACTTATGGGCTCTGGACCAAGAGCTGGTCTTCATGAAATATTCCTTCCAGAAATGCAACCAGGAAGTTCAATTATGCCAGGAAAGGTTAATCCCGTAATTTCTGAAGTAATGAATCAAATTTGCTATAGAGTAATTGGAAACGACACAACAGTTATGCTTGGTAGTGAAAATGCTCAATTAGAATTAAACGTTATGGAACCAGTTATGGTTTATTCATTATTTAATTCAATTGACCTTCTAACTAATGGATTCAACACACTTAGAACAAAATGTATTGATAACATTAAAGCTGATGTTGAAAATTGCAGAAAACAAGTAAGACATTCAATTGGAATTGTTACTGCATTAAACCCAATAATTGGTTATAAAAACTCTACAAAAATTGCTAAAGAAGCAATGGAAACAGGAAAGGGAGTTTACGAATTAGTTCTTGAACACGACATTCTTTCAAAAGAAGATCTTGACACAATTCTTCTTCCTGATAATATGATTGAACCAGTTAAATTAGATATTAAACCAAAGAAACTACTTTAAGAGTTTATTAAATATTTAACATATAATAAGGCGAAGAAAGGTTAATCCTTCTTCGCCTTTATTTTTTATCCATTGACCAAGCTTTAATTTTTAAAGCAAAATGTAAATTAGAATTAGTAATAAGATAAAAGAATAAAACTCTTATATAAAGAGCTAAGAATAAGATAAACATCTACATAATCAAGGATTAAAAAAATCTAAATAAGACTTTGATGTCAAAACAATGCGGTTGTTTTGAGTTCTAAAGGAAGTTTAGTCAGATTGAAAGCTTATAAATAGGTTTGTAATCAAATCTATCTACTTTATAACCTTGAATAAATAGCATTTACACTTATTATAATTCTTATTCGACAAAATTTTGAGATAATATTCTTTTTTTAACGAACAATGATGTAAAAGAATAGAAGAAATTCTTTTTTGATTATAAAAGTATCAATTGATTTTAGAAAATTACTATCTTTGCAATCTATGGAAATTGAAGAAAAACATATTATTGATATAAGGAATAAAAGAGCTACATTTGAATACTTTCTTTTGCAGTCTTTTGTTGCTGGAATGCAATTGTATGGAACAGAAATAAAGTCAATTCGTCAAGGCAAAGCCAATTTGTCTGATGCATATTGTACATTTGTGGGAGATGAATTGTGGGTTAACAATCTCCATATCGCAGAATATAAGTTTGGTTCATACTATAATCACCAGGAAAAAAGAGCCAGGAAACTGCTTTTAAACAAAAATGAGCTTAAAAAACTACAAACCAAAACCAAAGAAAAAGGATTAACCATTATTCCTGTTTTGTTGTTTGTTGACAGTAGAGGCTATGCAAAATTGGAGATTGCTCTCGCTAAGGGTAAAAAATCTTACGATAAGAGAGAAAGCATTAAAGCTAACGACTCTAAAAGAGAGATGGACAGAATGATGAAAAAAGAACATTAAATTATACACTAAAAATTATGATAAAGAGACTTATTAGTTTTGTTTTTGCAATAGCTTTTGCGTCAGTTGCATTTTGTCAAACCGTTCCTTTTGGACAAGGTTATGTTATTAATGGTGAGATTAAAGGAGATAAAGAAGGGTTTGTTACATTACGTTCATATTTTAGAGATGGAAATGAAAGGGTTGATACAGCATATGTTGAAAATGGTAAATTTACTTTCCGCTCTCCAATAAAAGAGGTTATTCCTGCTCTTTTAACAATTAATGGAGTTAGAGATTTTAGAATATATCTTGAACCTACAACATATACAGTAAAAATTGATGCAAAAAATGCAAGCAAAACAATCTTTAAAGGTTCAAAGTGGACTGATGAGTGGGTTAGTGTTACTTCGGCACTTAAAGGTGAGGATTTCGATGTACATTTAAGAAGATTGGAAAATTGGGTATTAAATAATCCTGAACATATTTTCTGTGCTGATATTATTTCTTCTTTTTTAGCTTACAAATGGGATTATGATGAACTATATCGCACTCTTAACACTCTAATTAAACCTGCAACTCAAACTTATCATTATTTAAAACTAAGAGAAAGAGAAAAGACTCTGAATTATGTTGCTGTTGGACAAAAAGCTCCTAACTTTACATTAAATAATATTAATGGGAAACAAGTCAATTTATACAATTACTTAAGAGGTAAGAAATTCTTATTGATTGATTTTTGGGCATCATGGAATGAAACTTGCAGAGAAGGAAATAATGAAATTGTAAATGCACGAGAAAAGTATATTTCCAAAGGATTTGATGTTTTAGGAGTTTCTTTAGATAAGAATATGGAAGATTGGAAAAATGCTATTAAGGAAGATAATATTAAATGGGAACAAGTTTCTGATTTAAAGATGTGGCAAAGTGATGTGGTAAAACAATATCTTGTAAACTCAATCCCTTTTAATGTTTTAATAAATGACAAAGGAATTATTATTGCTAAAAACATAAAACATTCTGAATTATCAAACAAATTGGAAGAATTAACCAGCACAAATGGATATACAATTGCAGCAGACATAAAAGGAGTTTCTGATGGAGTTGTTAAGCTTAACTTACTTTTGGAAAACGGAGAAAAAAGAAATTACACTTCTCAAATTATAGATGGAAAATTTGAATTTAAAGGAGTTGTAGATTTTGTATGTGTTGCACAAGTTATTCTTCCTACTAAAAATGGAGACTTCTCATTCTTTATTGAAAATGATAATATAAAAATAACTGGTTCAAAAGAAAATTTAGAAAGCATTTCTATTAAAGGTTCTCCAAAGAATGATATCTATGCTAGTGTTATCAATAGATGTAATAATTCAAAGAATCCAATGCAATACATGATGGATGATATTGTAAAAAATCCTTCATCTTTTTATGCACCTCTATTAATAAGTAGTTATTTAGCACCTTATTTATCTGACATACAACTTAAAGAAATAATAAATTCATTGAAGGGTGATGCAAAAAGGATGTATCAATATTACTTATTAAAGGATTACATTAAAGATATTCAGAAAAAAGAACAAATTGGAGAAAAGTTAATTGACTTCACTCTTCCAAATGCTAACGGTGTTGATGTTAAGGTTTCTGATTATATTAAAGGGAAGCGTTATGTTTTAATAGACTTTTGGGCATCATGGTGCGTTCCTTGCAGAAATGAAAGTAAATTTTTAGTTCAAGCATATAATAAATTTAACTCTCAAGGTTTTGATATATTAGGAGTATCTCTTGATAAAGATAGAAATAGTTGGCTAAAAGGAATTATTGATGATGGTTTAGTTTGGGGAAATGTTTCTGATCTTTTACAATGGAATAGTATTGTTGTAAAACTATACAAATTAGAGTCTATACCACAAAATATATTGGTTGATGAAAATGGAAATATTATTGCTAAAAATCTTAGAGGAGACAATTTAATTCAAACACTTAATGAAATTTTGGCACGATAAACTTAAAAAATTAAATGCAAAAAATTAATCCTATCAATACAATACGCAAAACCTCAATTGGCAAAATCATCTGGCAGTACTTCATGATTATTCTTGGAGTTATGATGTATACTTTTGCATGGTCAGTATTTCTTATTCCTCAACATATTGTCGGTGGTGGAGTTGCAGGTATTTCATCCATTATCTTTCTTGGTACAGGAATCCCTGTAGGTATTTCCAATTTTGCAATAAATATTGTTTTATTACTTGTTGGAATTAAGACTCTTGGTTCAAAGTTTGGAATAAATACCATTTTCGGAGTTGTTGTAGCATCGCTAAGTTTTATACTTTGGCAACAGATTATACATATAGAACAAATTATTGATGCAACTCAGTTTGAACCTTTTATGTGTGCAATAATTGGGGCAGGAATTTCTGGAGTGGGAATTGGAACTACATTTAATAATGGAGGAAACTCAGGAGGTACAGATATAATTGCTCTAATTATTACAAAATACAAAAATATAAGCGCAGGGACTGTAATTCTTTATATAGATATTTTCATTATTGCCTCTGCCTTCATCCTACCAGCAATGTCAATCACGAATGTCGTTTATGGCTATATTGTTATGTTTGTGTTTACCTATGTTTTAGATCTAACAATTGAAGGGAATAAACAATCATATCAAATTATGGTATTCTCTTCTAAAGCAGATGAGATTGCAGATGCAATTGGTAGTGGAGTTAAAAGAGGAGTTACAATTATAGATGCTCATGGCTGGTACACAAAAAATGAACAAAAAATTGTTATGGTTATAGCACGTAAGCAAGATAAGGTTGAAATTATGAGAATTATTAAGCTCTTAGACCCTAACGCATTTATATCAATTGATAAAGTACAAGGAGTATTTGGGAAAAACTTTGATACTCTTAGATTGTAATTTTATATTATTCACCAAAACAATTATAAGTTCTGAAAACATCTTTAACCTAAAAAAACAGAATTAAGATAAATAAAACCCATGGTGAAAAATTCAATACAAAATATTCGTAAAACTTCAATTGGAAGATTAATTTGGAAATACTCAATGATAGCTCTTGGCATATTTCTTTATGCCTTTGCATGGTCAGTATTCCTTATTCCTAAAAGCATTGTTGGTGGTGGAGTTGTTGGTATAGCTTCAATTATTTATATTATTACAGGATTTCCTGTTGGTATATCTAATTTTGCAATCAATTTAATGCTTCTTCTTCTTGGATTTAAAATATTAGGAGGAAAATTTGGAGTTAATACAATTATAGGTAGCCTTATTGCATCTTTTTCCTTCCTCCTACTTCAACAAGGTATAAATATTCAACAATATTTTGACCTTAATAAATTTGACCCCTTTATGAGTTCTATTATTGGTGGAGCTATTTCAGGACTTGGAATTGGATTATGCTTTGCTAATGGAGGAAACTCAGGTGGAAGTGATGTTATTGCATTAATTTATACTAAATACCGTAATGTAAGTCCAGGTTCAGTTATATTTGTTGTAGATGCAATTGTTATTATATCTTCAATAATTATTCCAGCAAACTCAATTGAAAGCATAATTTATGGTTTTATTGTAATGGCAGTATTTACTTATTCCATTGACCTTGTTATTGAAGGAAATAAACAATCATACCAAATTATGGTATTCTCACAAAAAAATGAAGCAATAGCAGATGCAATTGGTAAAGATATTAAAAGAGGTGTTACATTATTAAATGGAGAAGGCTGGTATTCAAAACAAGACCAAAAGGTATTAATGGTAATTGCCCGAAAAGCTGAAAAGGTTGATATAATGAGAATAATTAAAGAAAAAGACCCAACAGCATTTATTTCAGTTGCAAAAACACAAGGAGTGTTTGGTAAAAACTTTGATGACATTAAACTTTAAATGATGATTAATGGTAAATGGTTAATGGTTAATAGACTTTGGGCTAAAATCAAAAGTCCATTTTGTCTATTAGGTCCATTAAGTCTATTAATTTTATTAATCTTAATAACTTCTTGTTCTAAAGAAGATACCATAAAAGGAAAGAAAGTATTCCGTTATAACGAAAGCGCAAACATATCTTCCTTAGACCCTGCTTTTGCTAAAGACCAAGCAATGATTTGGGCAAACCTTCAACTTTTTAATGGTTTAGTTCAATTAGATTCCTCTCTAAATGTTCAATCTTGCATTGCTAAGGCTTGGGAAATTTCACCAGATGGATTGATTTATACTTTCCATCTAAGAAATGATGTGTTTTTCCATAATCATTCTCTTTTTAATGGAAAGAAAAGAAAAGTGATTGCTGATGACTTTGTTTATAGCTTCAATAGAATTGTTGACCCAAAAGTTGCCTCTCCTGGTGCTTGGATATTTAACTTAGTAAGACAAGATAGTTTAAATAAAGAATATTCCTTCAAAGCAGTTAATGATTCCACATTACAAATTGAATTAGATGAAGCATTTTCTCCTTTTTTAGGATTACTGACTATGCCTTACGCTTCAGTTGTGCCTAAAGAAATTGTAGAATACTATGGAGAAGACTTTCGCAAGAACCCTGTTGGAACAGGTCCTTTTTATTTTAAACTATGGAAAGAAGGCGTTAAACTTGTGCTTTTGAAAAATAATAATTATTTTGAAAAGGATTCTAAAGGAAACGCTCTCCCCTATCTTGATGCTATTAATATTACTTTCATAGTTGATAAGCAATCTGTTTTTTTGGAGTTTGTTAAAGGAAATATTGATTTTATATCAGGAATAGATCCTAACTACAAAGATGAAGTCTTAACAAGACATGGAACTCTTCAAGATAAGTATAAAGATAAAATAAATCTCACAACACAACCCTATTTGAATACTGAATACTTAGGGTTTATGGTCGACAAAAATAAAAGTCCAAAAGAAAATCCTCTTTTAAATAAGAAAATAAGGCAAGCTATCAACTATGGATTTGATAGAGAAAAGATGATAAAATATCTTAGAAACAACATTGGATTGGCTGGCACTAATGGAATTATTCCAAAAGGATTAGCTGGTTTTGATACATCTAACTCAATTGGATACAATTTTAATCCAGAAAAAGCTAAACTATTATTAAAGGAAGCTGGATATCCAAATGGGAAAGGATTACCTCCAATCTCTATTGCTACAACCTCAACCTATCTCGACCTTTGTAAATATATTCAAGGACAACTTAACCTTATAGGATTTAATATAAAAATTGATGTTAATCCTCCTGGAGCATTAAGAGAAAACATTGCTCAATCTAAAATTATGTGGTTTAGAGGAAGCTGGATAGCTGATTATCCCGATGCTGAGAACTACCTTTCTCTTTTCTACTCTCCAAACTTCTGTCCCAAAGGTCCTAACTACACGCATTTCTCAAACCCTAATTTTGATAAATTATATAGGCAAGCTCAAAGTGAAACATCTTTAGAAAAGCGAACTAAATTATATAAGGAAATGGATAAACTAATAATGGAAGAAGCTCCAATTTTAATTTTATACTATGACCAAGTTCTTCGCTTCAGTCAAAAAAATATTGAAGGTCTTTCCTCAAATCCTATGAACCTTCTAATTCTAAAAAATGTAAGGAAGAAATAAATCTTCCTTATCACTTTATTTTATACTATCTATTTCTTTTTTAATTCTATCCCAAGTCAAACTATCCATCTTTGCACCATAAACTTCAATTACTTCTGAAGCCAATATACTTCCCATTTGACCACAAACCTCTAAATCTCTTCCCAAACATAATCCAGCTAAAAATCCAGCTGCATACATATCTCCAGCTCCAGTTGTATCAATACAAGTCCTTTCTCTTTTACCTATAACAATCTTATTGTCTCCTTGTTTAATTAAAGAACCTTTTTTACCAATTTTCACAACAGAAATTTCACATATTTGTGAAATTTCTTCAAGAGCTTCTTCAGCTTCCTTATTTGTAAAAGCTTTTGCTTCTTGTTCATTTGCAAAAATAATATCTACACTTTTACAAATCTCTTTAAGAAAATCCAAATTATCTTCAACAACATTATAACTTGCAAAATCGATAGACACTTTCAATCCTTCTTGCTTAGCTAATTCAATAGCTTTTCTAATTAAATCATTATTTACAATTAAATAACCTTCAATATGAAAATAATCATAACCTTGAAATAATTCTCTACTTAAAAGTTGAGCACTAAGTTCAATTGCTGCACCCAAATATGTTGCAAAAGTTCTCTCACCATCTTTTGAAACCAAAGCAACAGCACATCCAGTTGAAGTAGTTTTACTCTTAAAAAAGCGAGGTTCAATTGAATTCTCAACCATATCATTTATGTAGAACTCACCCAACTTATCCTCTCCTACCATTCCAATAAAAGCTGAACCAACTCCCAAATTGGCAATACCATTAGCAGTATTTGCAGCCGAACCTCCAGTTTGAAGAGAAGATTTTAATGCTGAAGTAGCATTTTGAACCATTTTTGAAACATCATTATCCACCAATTGCATACTGCCCTTAGGTAAATTAAGAGTTTCTAAAATAGAATCTGATTCCAATTGAGTAATAATATCCACTAAGGCATTTCCCAAACAAAGTACTTTCTTTGACATATATTATTTGTATTTAAATTTTATTAAGCAACAAAATTACAAATACTTTTCTAATCTTTTGTTTGAAAAATCTATTATTAATTTGAAAAACAAAAGCTTTAACATTACATTTTAAGCAAAAATTAAATACTTTTAATTGACAATCAATTTTCTACTAATTGAAATTTTATCATTTTCAATTCTTACATTATATATACCTTTTGATAATTTACTAATATCAATTTCCAAAACTTTTTGATTGGCTCTAAAAAAGTTATTCATTAATTTTCTTCCATTGATATCATATAAATTAACTTCGGCATCTTCATTTAATCCTTCAATTTCAAGTTTTATCTTACTACTCGATGGATTTGGATATAATACTGCGGATATATTATTAGTTTGAATGTCTTCTAAATTAAGGAAAGTTATACATTCTTCATTAGAAAATTCGCTTTCGCATAAACTATTAATTGCTTTTATTTTATAACAATAATTAGTTTGTTCAACAACATTACTATCTTTAAAAGTATTCAAAGAAGTTGTAATAAGTGAATCATTATCCTTATAAATAACATATTCATCACCATTACCTACCCAATTCAACTCAATATAATTTGCAATATTATTTAAAGTTAAGTTGCTTGGAGTATTTATTTCATAAATAGTTAAAGTTAGGTTTACTATACTATCACAACCCTTTATTGTTTGAAGATTTAAAGTATGCAATCCTGCTGTATTTACATTAAAGCCATTTAATGAATAGGTTTCGCCTTGACATATTTCTCCTGAAATATTAGTTGTTGCTGGTTGATTGACTATCAATGTTAAATTTACTATACTATCACAGCCTTTAGTTGTTTGTAGGTTTTTAGTGTGTAGCCCTGCTGTACTTACATTAAAACCATTTAGGGTGTAGGTTTCGCCTTGACAGATTTCTGCTGTTAGGTTGCTGGTTTGTGGTTGGTTGATGGTTAAGGTAAGGTTCACTGTACTGTCACAGCCTTTGGTGGTTTGTAGGTTTAATGTATGTAAGCCTGCGGTGTTTACATTAAAGCCATTTTGGGTGTAGGTTTCGCCTTGACAGATTTCTGCTGTTAGGTTGCTGGTTTTTGGTTGGTTAATTGTTAAGGTTAGGTTTACTGTACTATCACATCCTTTTATAGTTTGTAAGTTTTGTGTATGTAAGCCTGCGGTGTTTATATTAAAGCCATTTAATGTGTATGTTTCTCCTTGACAGATTTCTGCTGTTAAGTTTGTTGTTGTTGATTGATTAATTGTTAAGGTTAGGTTGACTGTACTGTCACAGCCCTTTGTTGTCTGTAATGTTTGTGTATGTAATCCAGCTGTATTTACATTAAAGCCATTTAATGTGTATGTTTCCCCTTGACAGATATCTGCTGTTAAGTTGGTTGTTTGTAGTTGATTAATTATAAGATTAAGAATAAAAACACTATCTTGATATTGACTTATATTTTTTGTATAAGAATATATATTAGGAGTAGAAAGTGTTTGTCCAAAGAAATTATAAGAGTTTCCTTGGCAGATTTCTTTATTTAAGTAAATAGTATCAATTTTCTTGAAATATGCAGTAAAACTTGAATCTTGAGTTACAATTATATTTTTAATTCTATTAGTATCATTATCGTTCCAATGTAAAAACACAGAATTTGAATTAGGTATTGCAGTAAGTGTTGCAGTGGATAAATGATTATAAACACCTCCTCCCGTTACGCTTCCAAATAAGTTATTATTTGATTGAGTTGAAATAGTGAAAGTAGGTATTAATACATTAAAATAATATGTAGGATTAGTTCCTGTAAATTTATTAACACCTGAACTGTTGCTTAATACAATTGATTTTGCTTTAATATTATAATTTCCTTGTCTTGTTGTTGTTTTTGGATGTAAAGTAATTTTTAATATTTCTCCAGAATTAAAATTAATATTTTGGTTTTGCATCGAAAAAATCAATACTCTAAAAACAGAATCATTTAATGTTGTTGCAGAAATTGAATGATTTGGACATCTAGCTGAAGAAAGAATAAAGTCAGAAGAAGAAACATTATAATAATTATGAGGATAATAAAAATCTAACTGAACAGCTGTGATTGAAGAGTAATTGTTCATTATTACTGACTCATGAGAATTTTGCAAATAATTAGCTGTATCTGCTGAAAATAATAATTTATTTGGCTCATACCTATTACCACTAATATTGACATCTTTCAGTCTTTGATTTGGATCATTAGAATAAATCTTCATTAAAGCAGAAAAATTTCCTTCCATTGTTCCATTATATACTATGTCAATGTTTCTATTATTATATTCATTAATAATAATTGGCAAGGTGTCTTGAATTGAAAAACCATTTTGTGTAAAAACAATATTATCAATAGCTAATGGAGCACTTCCATAATTATTAATAGAAAAACTATAAATTGAATTCTCAGTAACTGAACTTGTACCCATATTTATGTTATTATCACAATACATATAAGGACTGCGAATTGAAACAGAACCTGAATATACATCAGAAAGTACATTAACTCCGTTTCTATTAGAAAGTAGAGTATTTAATGGTTGCAAATAATAATAACCACTTCCATTTAACTTTAATCCAAAACTTGCAATTATTCCACTATTATTATTAACCGGAGAATTATTTGGTGAATAAATTAAAAGGGTGAGAGTATCTCCGCTTATTCCACTTAAACAAACATGATTATTACTTCTACTACTTAATGAGAAACTCCCATTAACATATTCCAAAGCCTGAGGAAGTATGAATTTTGTTTGAAATCCAACAATAGTGTCCATATTATTAATTGAAAGATTAATAATTACAGTACTGTCTGAATAACCTTCAACACTTGAAACATGAAGCTCGTTTACTGAATATGGATTTGCAATAAGGGAGACATTTTGATTACCACTAATTGAATTAGAATAAATAGTAGCAGTTGCAGAAACATTCCCTGCAATAGTTGGAGAAAAACTTATTGGAATAGATGAGCTATTACCTGCACCTAAAGTAATTGCAGAAAATCCATATGAAGAGAAAACTGGATTGGAAAAGCTGACATTATTTACAACCAATGGTTCATTTCCTATATTAGTAATACTTATACTATTACTGTATGTTGAATGTATCGGATAATGTCCAAAGTCAATTTGAGGATTGTCAATTCTTATTTTTGGAGAAAGTAGAGTAATAACTCCATTGTTAGTTGTATGTGTTATGGCTTGTCCAGATGAATTTGAAAGTCGAGTATTATTTAAAACTAAACTAATATCTCCAGGTTCATTACCAAGACGAAGACTAAATATTGCCAACACTCCACTATTACCACTATATGCTGAAAGAGAAAGTGAATAAGAAAAGATTTTCAAAACTCCATTAACAACACTTGCTGTAATTGTATGACCATTGCTTCGAGAACTCAACACGCAGGAATTTTGTATATAGCTTAAAGAATTTCCTAATGGAATCTCAACTTGGAATGCAACAACATTATCAGTATTTGATAAAGATAATTGTATTTGCACCGTATCATTAGGGTGAACTGAGGCAGAGGAGAATGAAAGAATATTATCTGCCCTTGTCTGCACTATTATCCCTAATAATAATATTAAAGACAAAAAAATCCGTTTCATAATATTTTTTATCTATTAAGTACAATTTTAGTAGTTTGAGCCATTATTCCATCTATCATTAAGGATACAAAATATACTCCTGACTTGATTGATGTGTTTGGTTTCCATGTGTAGTCATATTTGCCTATTCCATTATTGTTTAGGTGTATCTTTTCTACTTGTCTTCCGGTTATATCTCTAAACACTAATTCAATATTCTTTGCTTTTTCATTTCCTATCGCATACTTTATTGTTATATCATTCTTAAATGGATTTGGATATGCTCCTATAAATTGTGCTTTCACTGTTATTACATCTCCAAGTCCAATTGAGCTTACTCCCTTTATTGGAAGAATATTATTACCTTGTACGTCTGATAATACTATTTCTGCAATTTCTGCATCTCCCATTCTTAGCAAGGCTGTTTTTCCTACTGGTATTTTCTTGCCACTCATACTGTATGCCATAAACAAATATTCTGTTGGACTTAACCATGTGCTTACTTTTTCAAATTGTGAGAGAGCTTCCAATGGTACTATCTCATTATTTTGAGTAGTCTTAAACTTAAATTGGACTCCTCCCATATCTACTGGGGAATCTACATAAACTATTCCATCTTCTATTGTATAAACTGCTAAATGTGTTTCATTGCTCTTTGCACTATTGCCTGGATTGGTTATTATATTTATAATTCCTACTATGTCCAATATATCTATTATACCATCTCCATTGACATCAGCTGCATCAAATATAAATGGTTGTGGGTTCTGGTTTGTTACAAAGGCTATTGTTGATACTATATCGGCAACATCTACACTAAAGCTTCCATTGGCATCGCCTCTTGTGGCTGTTAGTGGTACTGTTGATACTACTTTTGAAGGGCTATTTTCTGTTAAGCTTGTTCGAAGTATCTTATAGAAATAATAATATCTTTCCCCTGGTATCACATTATAGTCGGTAAATACTGTGTCTTGAATAAGAGCTGTATTTAGTCGAATGCTGTCATATATATGTCCTGCTGTATCCATTTTATAGCGATACATGTTAAATCCTAAAAAGTCATCAACATTCATTTCCTGATTATTCCATTCCAAGTCAACCTTTCCAATTCCTGGGGTTGCTTGAAAGCCTAAACTCATTGAACCTGCTGCCTGTACCATTACATTAAAGCGTCTGTTTTCATATGGTATCTCAAAATGTTCATCATCCTTTGCATTTGCAACATAAATTCTGTTTAGTCCATCTGTTGCACTTGTTCCTGTCAAGTTAATATATGCAGTATAAATTGTACTGTCTGCACTCCAAAAGCCATCTTCTCCTATTGCATTTTGAGTATATGGTGGTCTTACTCCCATTGCCAACATTGGTGTAACTGATGTATCCATGGCTCTGTTAAAATAAACCTTAAACTCATGTTGTCCTACTCCTAATGGTGGAATTGAATCAAATTCATCTTGGGCATCATAGCCATTAACCTCTACTTTCCAGACAATGCCTGGTGCTTCAGAACTTGGTCTTATTAATCTATTACTAATATCAAACCAACCAAAATATCCAGAACCTGGAGTTTCAAAATCAAATAAATATTGTCTTATTATACTTTCTTTATTTGAACCATGATATATACTATCTAAATTAATGATTGTAGGAGTATTTATAATATTATAAAAATTATTTTCTGCAATTATATTATTAGAATAATCTATCTGATAATTTGAAAAAATATTATTATTTGATATAAAATCAGCATAATAGTCATTATATAATTGAATAAATCCTATAAAATAATTACTATTATCATAAGAAACCATATTTTTATTACCAATAATATTACTATTAATAAAATGAGCATTTTGTATACTATAGCGACTTCTATTGTTTAAAAAATTAGTTTTATAATTATTAATATCATATATTAAATATCCTATTGTAGAAATATTATTTTGAATTATTGATTTGCAAAGAAATGGCATACCTCCTCTTCCTATTATAAATGTATTGTTTAGTTCTTCATTACACCCATATTCAATAACACAATAAGTTATTGTATCATTACCATTAAGTACTAATCCTCCCCATCCAATTCCTAAATCAGTTTTAGTAAATGTAATAATACTATCAGGTGTTCCTACTGCATATATTCTTCCTGCATTAGATAATTTTACTCCATCTTTAAACTTAAGTGTTGTGCCTGGTTTAATTGTAAGTAATACATTCGGTGCAATCGCTAAATTATCCGTTACAATATAATGAACATTTGGATAGAGAGTAGTATTTTGAGTTATCATTCCTCTTAATTCTACTCCATTTTCTACTTGAATTGAAAAAGGATGTCGCATCGTATCCTGTGCATTTGGACTTATTGCATTTAATACTAATTTTATATTTCTACCATCTACAACATTTGAGTCTATCCTTATTTGGATTGGATTAAGGGATTTTGCTTTTGAATAAGAAGATAACGAATATCCAAAATCTATATTATTATTAAGAATGTTAATAGTATTTGTGTCTTCAAACTCTCCAAAACTTAACCAAACTTTTATACTATCAGTTGCTCCCCATGTTGTTCTAATTGTAGGATAAATATTAATTCTTTCTCCTGCATCTGCTCTATAATCTGAATCTCCATAAGTTGTATCATTTATTTCTATTGCAACTGTTGATAATTGGGCTGGTGCTGGTCCTGCATTATATACTGCTAATAAATTTACTGGATGAAATTCATTTGAATAATTAATTAAATCTCCCCATAACATTTCTTGTGTTTGATATGGCTTTTTGTCTAAAAGCAAAGAAATCCCTCCTGCTACTAATGGGCATGCCATTGAGGTTCCATTATATTGTCGATATTGCCCTCCTGGTATTGTACTAATAATTCCTACTCCTGGTGCTGATACTTCGTAATTATACAATTGTTCTTCACTATACTGTGAAAAAGAAGATCCATCACAATCAAAATTACTAAAAACTGCTAATCCATTATCTAAAGTTGCCTGAACACCTAACACAAAGGTATAAGAAGCGGGGAACATTGGTGCTGCAGATAAAGCACATCTAGGGTCAATCCCTATTCCATCATTTCCTGCAGCAGCAACTAAGATTGTTGTTTGATATGCTTGTGCTAAGGCTTGTTCAAGGGCTATTGAGTTTGCATATGTTCCTATACTCATGCTTATTATATCTGCTCCATTTTCTGCTGCATAATTTATTCCTTGTATTATAGTTGATATGCTTCCTTGTCCATTGCTTTGCATTACCGATACTGGCATTATCAGTGCATTTGGGTTGGCTCCCGTTATTCCTATTCCATTGGTTCCACTTGCTGCTGCTATTCCTGCGCAATGGGTACCATGACTGTTAAAGTCATTGATGTTTGCTGTCTGATTTACAAAATCCCATCCATGTATGTCATCTATAAATCCATTATTATCATCATCATATTCTGTAGCTTGATTGTTCTCTCCTTGGTTTGTCCAAATGTTTGGTGCTAAATCTGGATGTAGGATATCTACTCCTGTATCAAGGATTGCTATTATCTTTTTTGCTGCTGTGGTATCTGCATTTGGCTTTTTCCAAAGTGAGTCTATCTTCACTGCTGGTATTCCCCATTGCATACTGTACATCGGTTCTTGGGTATATAATACTGACGTGTCATTTCCTGCCTTGTTTTGTATTCTCTTTAAGTCTTTATCTATATCCATTTCTGTTGGATTACCCAAAGAATAAACAATAAAGTTAGGTTCTGCAAATTCTACTTCATCTATTTGCTTTAAGTCTTCGATTAAGCTATATGCATTCTTTTGCTCGTTTTCTGTAATCTTAATCAGGAATATCTTTGATAAGTCCTTTTCAACAACATCTTCTCCATTATATGCCTTTGTTCTTCTTGCTTGTTTTGGCATTTTGAAATTTGGTAGTAATTGTTCTACTTCACTTATTGTATATTTACTCAATACTGAATTTAGAGAATTTAAACTAGATGATTTAAATGCCTTCTTTGAACTTGTGTTAATCTTTACTGCGGTTTCATCTTTGAATTTTGCCAATACTTCTCCTGGCATTGAGGAATAGCGACTAAACTCACCTAATTTAACAACTTCATCTTCGTTGTTTCGGTCTTGTGCTTGAATTGGATTGATAGAATAACCCAAGAATAAAATTGCACAAATAAAAAGATAATAAACTTTTTTCATATAGGTATTATTTATAATTGACGATTACGATTTAAGCTAATCATATCTTTTTATGATAGTTAAATCCATTGCCGCAAAGTTACCTTCTTTAAATAAAGAAAACAAATATTTAGCAAAATATTTTAAATTAATCTAAAATAAAATTATGAATTTGCCAACATATATTATGAATCTGTCAATAAAGTTGAAATATAAAAAAATAGTGATAAACAATGTAGTTTCAAAATATAAAGCACATAATTTATTTTCTAATCAGATATATTATTTTAAAAGGCATAAAAAAAGTATCTCAATAATTCATATTTCAGAAATATATTTGTATAATTCTTATCTATTTCAATATGCAAACTTTCAACTTCTAAAAAACTCAATCATAATGAAAAATAAGTCCATCAAAAATAAAAATATGATGGACATAATTGGAAATATGATGGACTTATTTTTCATTATGATTGACATATTTTCAAATAAACTAAAGAGAAATTTAAATAAACTTGATGTATTTTTTTAATTAAGATTGATAAGTTCAATTTATTCTTTTTTGTGGAAATATATAATCGGGATTAAAAATTACACATAAAAACAAAACAACCTCAAGAGCTTTTTAGGGCTAATAAGGTCGTTTTGAAACATTGAAAATTATTAAAATTATATTATCGATAATCAATAATATACAACTTCTATCTTGCTCCTGCTCTTTGTAATTTCATTTTAGCTGAACTTGAAAGTGGAGAAGATTTCTTATTTTTGGTAACAGGTGGGGTAACTCCTATAATTGTAAATTACTTTTTTGGCATTATTTATTCTGTTGCCATCAGATTTTGTTATTGTTTGTGCAAATTTATATTTTTATATACTAATAAGTACTCTTATTTCGTAAATTGTTTCTCTTATTTCATAAATTATTTCCAAATTTATTAACTAATAATATTAATATTTTGGCTTTTAAAAGTCTGAAAAACCACTTTTTATCTTGTTCTTCAATAATATACCAACTCCAAGTTTCTTATATTAATTTACTAGCTCCTTAATTTAATTTACTAACTCCTTATTCTATTTTACTGAATCCTTATCTTAATTTACTAACTCCTTATTCTATTTTTAGTGCATGGAATTTTAAGGAAATCTTATTAAAATCAATAGGAAAATTATCACGATTAATTTATAGGAATAAAAAAGTCGCTTCATTATTATGAAGCGACATAAAAATCATTTATTATTTTTGTTTTGTAGTAAGTTCTATTTTTATCCTAAATAGGATTGGAGAATATGACTTCTTGAAGTGTGTTTTAGTCGTCTAATTGCTTTCTCTTTAATCTGACGTACTCTTTCACGAGTAAGATCAAATTGTTCTCCAATTTCATCTAAAGTCATCGGAGGATAGCCTTCTAATCCAAAAAACATCTTCAAGATATCTGCTTCTTTTGGTGTCAAAGTAGATATTGCTCTATTTATTTCCATTCTTAAGCTTTCATACATCAATTCTGCTTCTGGAGTTGTGGTTTCTTCACTACGCATAAAGTCATACATAGTGTTGTCTTCATCGCTAACAAGGGGTGCATCCATTGAAAGATGCTTTCCGCTATGGCGAATACTTTCTCTTACTTCAGCATCAGTGATGTCAAGCTCCGATGCAACTTCTTCTGGATTTGGTGTACGTTCAAATTCCTGTTCCAAACGAGCATATGCTTTGTTGATTTTATTCAAAGAGCCAATTTTATTTAAAGGCAAACGAACAATTCTACTTTGTTCAGCCAATGCTTGAAGAATACTTTGACGTATCCACCAAACAGCATAGGAAATAAACTTAAATCCTCTTGTTTCGTCAAAACGCTGAGCTGCTTTAATTAAACCAAGATTTCCTTCATTAATTAAATCAGGAAGACTCATACCTTGATTTTGATATTGTTTTGAAACTGAAACAACAAAACGGAGGTTCGCTTTGGTTAGTCTATCCAAAGCAGCTTGATCTCCTTGTTTAATTTTTTGAGCTAAAAGCACTTCCTCCTCTGGAGAAATCATCTCCAAACGTCCAATTTCTTGCAAATACTTATCTAAGGAAGTAATTTCACGATTTGTTAGCTGCTTAGTAATTTTTAATTGTCTCATTTATATATATTTTATTATTATCTATTAAACTATGCACTCTTACGAAACTTTACTCTAAGAGTTACAATAATATTTATTTTTTTCAATTTCTTTTCTAACACTTTCAGGTAAAAGATATTGTATGGATTTATTTTCCCTAATTAATTCTCTAATCAAAGTTGAGGATATTTCAATTTGCGGAGCATTAATTCTTTGAATTGTATTGATTTGAGAAAATTTATTTGTATTTATATCTGGTCGAGGATAAACTAATATCCTATTATTATTTATGATTCCTTGATAATCTTTCCATTTTTCAAAACAATCTAAATTATCTTCTCCAATAATTAATGTAAAATCTTTGTCTTTGTGTTTTTGTTTCAGATAATTTAGAGTGTTTACTGTGAAAGAAGGTTTGCTTAAATAGAATTCAAAATCAGATGCTACAAATTTTCTATTTCCCTTTATTGCAAGTTTAACTAAAGCTAATCTATCATCATCATTAAGAAGTTCATTGGAGTTTTTCAGTGGATTATGAGGAGAAACAACAAACCAAATTTTATCAACAAAAAGATTTTCTACTATATAATTAGCAATTATTAAATGTCCAAAATGGATAGGGTTAAAACTTCCAAAGAAAAGTCCTATTTGCTGTTTTTTTTTGATTAATGCCATACAAATAATTGATACGAAAGAAATTGAGATTTGTTCAGAAAAAGAAGAAGTTACCCATTTGTTTAGATAACTTCTTCATATAAAAAAAGGAGCTAATTATTATTCAGCCTTATAAGCAATAGCTTCAATCTCAACCAATACTCCCAAAGGAAGTTTTTCAACTGCATATGTTGCTCTTGCAGGTTGATTTTCTGTAAAATATTGTGCGTAGATTTCATTCATTGCTGCGAAATCATCCATAGTGTTAAGTAAGCAAGTGGTTTTTACAATGTCTTTCATTGTGTATCCAGCTTCCTCAACAATTGCTTTAATATTATTTAATGCTTGTTTTGTTTGTTCAACAATTTGTCCTTCTATAACTTTTCCTGTTTGTGGAACAATTGGAGTTTGTCCAGAAATAAATAATAATCCATTATCTAATTTTATTGCTTGGCTATATGGACCAATAGCCTTAGGTGCATTTTCTGTGCTTATTACTTTTTTCATTTTTGTATTTATTATTTATTAATTATTATGGTCTTAGTAGTTTGTTTTCCTTGATTTATTATACTTAAAAGATAAGTTCCATTTTCCAAATTGGTTAAATCTAATTCTTTATCTTGAATTGTGGTTATTTCAGATTTAACAACTTGTCCTAAATTATTAATTATTCTTAGTTGAACAGGCAAATTGTATGAAGAATTTATTTTAATTATTCCTTTACTTGGATTTGGATAAACTTCCATTTGTAAATTAAAATCGATATCAGTTAGTGATAATGCATCTTTAACATAAATTTCTCTTCCAGTAGAATATGCTGCTGGACAATTATCTTTTTGAACTTTTACTCTATAAGTATAGATTCCATTTGAATCAATTGTTTGAGATAATTGTGTTGCGGTATGGTTTATTGTTGTCCAATCTTCATTATCTTTCTTTCTTTCCCAATTAAGAATTGTTCCCACTTTAGATGTTAATATAATTGTTCCAGTTGTTTCTGCTTCTTTTATTGTGTCATATGGAGAATCCAAAACTCCTCCCCATGAATTTTTTATGTTAATAAGAATAACATTTGAAGTGTCTTTAATATTACTTGAAAATGTAATTCTACGATAGAAAGTACTATCTGTAATTAATTCTGGTTGATAATTAGGTTGATTATTAGTTTGAGTTGCATCTGACCAAGAACCATTTCTTACTTTTTGTTGCCATTTATATATAAAGTTTCCATACCCTCCAGTTGGAACTTGTCCAATAAGTACATTAGGTGTTCCTTGACTACAAAACTCTTGATTATCAGAAATAGTATTATTAACAATTGCAGGGAATGTTGTTGTAAAATTCTTTCTGGAACCATATTTTGTCCCTACTGAAGTTGTAACATAAGATCTGTAATAATAAGTTGTTTGTTCTGCTAATCCTCCAAGAACATAATAATATGCTCCTAATGTTGGATCAGTTAATGTAATAACATTATCATTTTCTAACGTTGGGGAAACAGCTGAATTTGTAGAATAAACAAAACCTTTTGCTATCATAGGTGCATCTCCAACACTAATTAGTGATGCATTTAAAGTAGCCCCATTATTATTAATACTTGTCGAATTAGATGTTATTAATGTTCCTAAACCATCTGTTGTTGTGAAATTTAAAACTTCACTTGCTTGATATAAAACAGAAGAGTTTGATGCATATGCTCTATAATATATATTAGTACTATAAGGGAGCGATGTTAAACTGGCTGTGAATGTTGTGTCAGTAGATGAAGAAATAACTTTTGTTCCAATAATTGAATTTGCACTATCAGGATTTGTATGCCAATAAAATCCTCTTTCAGTTATTGCTCCTATTCCAAAATATATAATTGAGCCATTAACAGTTGCGGAAGTCCCAATAATTGTTTGAGCGTCTACTCCCATAGTCCTTACTTGAGGCATATTTGACATAAAGTTAAATGTAATAATGGAGTCGTTTAAGTAACTAATATGAGTTATTGGTTTATCTACAAGAGTTCCATTTTTAAGTTTAGTTGCAGGAGTGGATAAGTTAGTAAAATAGCTTTGTCCACTTGCTCCTCCAAAAGGTGCTAACGCTGTTGAATTATGTGAAAGATTCCCTGTTGAAACTTCAACATAAAACCCTCTATCTGAAGGAGAAACATTAATATCATTATAATAAAAAGGGTCTGTACCTTCTAATCTATTTCTATCTCCATGGTATATTAGCATTCCATTACCAGGAATGTAAGCATCCCAACCTTTTTGTTTTCTATGTTCTAAAAGTAAATATTCTGTTGAACTAATATTTATTCTATATGATTTTAAAGAATCTGCAACACAAGGCAAAATTCCAGTTGTTGTAGATGTCAAATTAATTGGATTACCCCATCCAAGAATTTCTCTTTCCCAACCATTCAAATAAGGAGGTGTATTACTATTATTATTATAACTCCCTCCTGCCATCAAACACCATGTATCTGGAGTTGCTGCAGTTCCGCCAGTTGAAGTATAGTCTGTATCATATAAATCCATAAGGCCTAAAGCATGTCCCATTTCATGACTCATTGTTCCAATTCCATCCATTTGAGTTGAGTTTTTCTTTTCAGCAGAACAAGAATAACTTGAAAATTGGACTCCATCTTTAACAATACTTTGTGAAATATAAGATTTATGTGGCCATATTTCACTTGTATTTCCGGTTGAAGATTGAGGTTGTCCAGCAAAAACAAAATGAATATTAGACACTCTATTTTGACCATTTAAATATTGAGAAAAATCTACCATTGGATCTGCAAGGGTCAAAGCTCCATTAACAAAAGCTCCCATTCCTCCACTTGCAGCATAATAAGCAGAAATATTTGGAAGTGTTACAGGTCCAACAACATCTATAATCATTTCTAAAGCATGACCTGAATTATCATAATAATAATCTCTCACACTTCCAGTTGCTCCATTAGTATTATAACCAACTTGGTTGCACATAGTATTGAAATCATTTTGGGTGTATGTGAATGGCTTATCACTAAAGCCAACCAATATAAGAAGTAAATGAACTTGTCCTGTTGTTATAGCTTTGTGAGTATTTTCTGTTTGGTATAATGTTTTTCTTTCTTGAATCTGTCTATCACTAAAATGCAAATTAAAAGGTAAAGTACTTAAAAATAATCTTTCTTCAGCTGATCTTTCATCAGGATTAGAAGCAATAAAATTTGAAGGAACTAAATCTCCTCTTTCATTTAGTTGTGCATAAACAAAAACATTTTCAATATTTCTAACTAATGAATATTGATCTATAGTTGTTGCCCAATTTACTTTTTCATCTCCTTTTAGGGCTAATGTTAGAGTTTTTCCATTAGGCTGTTTTATTGTAAAAGGGTTTTGATTTGCTGGTATTGCAAATAGATTTATGCTAAAAAAAGTTATTAGCATCATAATTGTGAATTGTCTAAAAATCCTTGTCTCCATTAATTTTTGATTCGTATTAATATAATAATTTTATTTATTTCAAGTTGGCAAAAATACAAATAAATAACGTAAAAAAAAGTTATTATAATATTTTATCGTGTTTATTATGACAAAGAATATTTATTTTCCTTACAAAAAAAAGGAGCTTACAAAACTGTAAGCTCCTTCCCATTATTAATAAATTATTAATTATTTATTGATAACAAGTTTTTTGGTTTCTTTTACTCCGTTTACATTGATTGTGTAGAAGTAAGTACCATTATTTAAGTTTTTAGTATCTAAAGAAACTCTATTTACAGTGTTAGCTGCTTTATTTCCTTCGTTTAATCTAACAACTTCTCTTCCCATAATGTCAGTTACAGTTATATAAACATTAGCATTTGAAGTTAATGCGTATTCAATTGTAGTTGCATTTTGAGCAGGGTTAGGATAAGCGTTTAAGTTAAATGATGGAGTTGCAGGAGTAACGCCATTGATTGATAATGGGTTTTTAGAAACCATTAAACGAATCATTGGAGCATTATATTCTGAGTACCAATCACCGAAAGGATATCCCCAAGCATAACCTTCAGATTCTTGACCAGGAGTCATAACTATTTTTCCCCACCAATCATAAGTTTTAAATGTAGGTAAATAGTCTTTATCATCTCTTGCAACATAGAATCTACCATCTTCTAATAATTTGTAACAAGCATAGTAGAATTGACCAGGATATAATTTAACGTTTTCTTCAACAAATGGTAAGTAAACTGAATTATAATTAGTTGACCATTCTCTTGCATCTGGGTTTGTAAATACTCCATTGTTCAATCCTTCGTTAACAACTGTAACAGCTGATTGAGCATTTGCAGGAACGATTAAAGCATCAGCAGCTGTTCCTGGAGTGAAGTCATAATATTTTAAAGAAACTTGAATTCTTAATCCTGCATCGCATGAATCAGCTGCTGGAACGATTTCAACTCCCTTTGCATAAATTGCATTATTAGCAGTATCTAAGTCGCTAGGGGTCATGAAACGATTACATACTTCATAACCTGCAACTCTAGCTCCTGGTGCATTTTCTGCGATAAAACCTTGATTAAAACCATAAGCCCAAGCAGATCCTTCAATTAAAACATCAACGTCAGAAGCCCAACGAGCTTTTCCAACTGGATCAGTTGAAACTGGCATTTGTGATACTCTGTAATATAAAGAATCTTGCATTGGAAGAACTTGATAGTTTGTGCTATCTACTGATTGAAGATATTTAACTCCTTGAGAAAGACCATAAAGACCTGCTTGTCCATTATACAATCTTGCACCACCTGTTTCCATATTAAGATGTCTTCTAATGTCAATACCTGTTATTGAACCTGAACTATTTCTTGTAGTATCAACTCTTGTTGCTGTAGTGATATTTTGAGGAGTTATAGAATGATTTACAACTGAAGAAATTACAGAACCAAAAACATTTGGAAATTCATAATTTGTAGCATTATGAGTTAATTCTTCTGCTACAGCATTAAATAATGTTTTTCCTCCTGTATTTTGAATTGTTGTCCAAAAATAAACTGAGTCTAAAGCCATTTCTGAAGGAACTACTCCATAAGCAGAATAATAGTGATTTGTTGAAAGAACATCAACTCTATATTCTGGTCCATTATAAACATTTATTTCATCAACAAACCAAAAATAACCAGATGGTTGTGCAAGAGATGAACCTGTCATCTGAGGGCACATATAACGTAAACGTATATATAATACATCTTTATTTACAGAACTAGCAACTGGAAGAGTTACTCTTTTTTCATATGGAGCATATTCATTAGATCCCATCTCAACTCCTCTAACATTAAACTCAATTGAGTCATAAGTGTTAAAATTAGGATCAATTGAATAATCAATAAAATAACGATCTGAATTAAATCTTTGTGTGATTTCTTTAAATACAACATCAACAGTATTAAAACCATTAGTAGCAAAGCCATCAGTACATTTTATAGCTGTGTTATATACTAAAGTATTAGGATTATTTTCACCTCCATCTGCTATCCATTTTTCATAAGGAGCAACCATAGCATATCCATCACCCATTTTTGTTCCAAGTCTATTAGTGAACCATATATAACTTCCAAAACGATTATATAGCCAATGAATCCAATCAGAGTAGTTAGCGGCAAGTATAGATGTTGAAGAAGCAGTAGTATCAAAACGTTGGAATTGACCTTGTGAACTACCTGCAGAATGTCCAAGTAAATTATCAAAAGTGTAATTTACATCAGTAGTTGTAAAATCAACTGTCATAACAGGATCTCCATAAACAAAATCTTTTCTGTGATTTTGTGATTCTTTTTTGACATTTAAATCAGATCTACTCTCTTTAGCTGCAACCATTTTATTAACAGCTTTAGGAGCATCATTTGAAATAAACCTTTGTGCATTTGCACTTGTAGCTCCAATAACAAGAGCCGCAATTAGTAAAATTGTTTTTTTCATGATTAATTTTTGTTTTTGTTAAAACTTATTTGATTAATTTTATTCATTATTTACAACTTGCAAATATACTACTGAATTTGTAAAAAACAAACTTTTTCCTTTTTTTTTTACTTTTGAGAGTGAAATAATATTAATTTTGTCGATAAATAAGAAAATATATGAAAGTACACTTTATTGCCATTGGAGGAAGTGCTATGCATAATCTTGCAATTGCGTTACATAAGAAAGGATATAAAGTCAGTGGTTCTGATGATGAAATTTTTGATCCAGCTAAATCTAAATTGGAAAAATATGGTCTTTTACCAAAAGAAATTGGATGGAATAAAGATAATATCACAAAAGATTTAGATGCGATTATTTTAGGAATGCATGCTAAAAATGATAACCCTGAACTAATTAAAGCTCAGGAAATGAATTTAAAGATTTTTTCCTACCCTGAGTTTCTATATGAAATGTCTAAAGATAAGGAGAGAATTGTTATTGGAGGAAGTCATGGAAAGACAACCATAACTGCAATGATTCTTCATGTTATGAATAAGATGAATATTGACACTGACTATATGGTTGGAGCCCAACTTGAAGGATTTGAGGTTATGGTTAAAATTAGTGAAAAGGCAAAATATATAGTTTTGGAAGGAGATGAATACTTAACCTCCCCTATTGACCTTCGACCTAAATTTCATCTCTATAAACCCAATATTGCTTTGATTAGTGGCATTGCCTGGGATCATATTAACGTATTTCCAACATTTGAAATCTATGTTAACCAGTTTAAAATCTTCTGTCAAAAAATTGAAGAAGGAGGTTCTTTAATATATTGTATGGAAGATCAAAACGTAAAGGAAGTTGCTCAAAATGCAAGACAATATATCAAAAAACTACCATATAATATAATACCTCATAGAATTGAAAATGGAATTACAACAATAATTTGGAAAGGAAAAGAATATCCTATCTCGATTTTTGGCAATCATAATTTGATGAATCTTTATGGTGCAATGTTGGTTTGTCAAGAAATTGGAATAAGCAATGATGATTTCTTAAATTCTATTGGAAGTTTTACTGGAGCATCAAAACGATTGGAGCTTGTAAAGAAGAATGGAAATGTTGCCATTTATAAAGATTTTGCACATTCTCCATCCAAACTTAAAGCAACCATTTCTGCTCTTAAAGACCAGTACCCTCAAAGAAAACTTGTTGCAGCAATGGAGCTTCACACTTTTAGCAGTTTAACAAAAGAATTTCTTTTGCAATATAAGGGAGCAATGGATAAGGCCGATTATGCAATTGTATATTTTAATCCTCATACAATAGCTCACAAGAGATTACCTGCAATAACTCCTGATGAAGTATATACTTCTTTTGGAAGAAAAGACATAAAGGTTTGCACTGATTCAAATGAAGTTATTAAAGCCATCAAAGAAAATAAATGGGAGAATAGTAATTTACTAATGATGAGTTCTGGTAACTTTGATGGAATTAGCTTTGAAAAATTAGCTGATGAATTAATTTAAACGTAGGCTAATTGAAAAAAGTCGGCATCTTTTTTGAAAAAGTCGGTGATTTTACAAAAAAAGTCGGTGATTAATTTTTATTAAGTAATTACATTGTAGAATAAGAGATTATATAATCTATTCTTGAGTATCTCTTTTCTTTTGCTTTTGGCGAGTAATAACTCTCTTTGTCCAAATTGGGAGAACTATTAATCCTAACACTATGTAAGGATAGTAAGTGAATATTCTCCAAAGGACAGATAGAGTTGAACCAAGTCCAAGAGGAATAAATTCTCTAAAGAATACAGGGAATGCAAATTCAGCAATTCCAGTACTTCCAGGGGTTGGACTTATGCAAAGAATAATCCACATAACCAGCTGTCTTGCAAAAACCCAAATATGGTCAGCAATTGGAGTGAAAGCTAAAATCAAGAAGTTTACAACTAAAAATCTTGACATCCAAGATCCAACAGTTATAAAATAGGCTTTAATCCAAAACCAGAAACTTTTACCTTTAAATTCTTTTGAAGAAACAATTACATCATCACCAATCTTTTGCAATTTTGATTTACTCTTTCGGAATAGTTTTTTGCGAGACAAGGAGTAAAGAACCCATTTAAAACCTCTTGGATAAATAAAGATTGCCAAAAGAATAATTATTGTTAGCAAACACATAAATCCGAATCCGATAAAGAAAACTGTTATCACTCCAAACTTTTGCCCAAATACATTAAAATCAAAATCATGAATAAAAGCAAGGTCAGCTCCTACCAAAAGAATGGCAATTGGTGCAATTATAATGTAGAATAGTTCATCTAAAAGAGCAGTAATCATAACAATGGCAGTTGAACGTGCCACGCCAATACCTTCAAGAGAAACAATAAAAAAAGCTACTGCAGAACCTCCAACAACAGTAGGGGTTATAGCGGAACTAAACTCCCAAAGCATAATAAGCTGAAAGGATTGTTTCCACGATAGTTGCTTATCGGAGAGAAAACGTAATCTATACATATACATTAAATCTCTCATCATTGCAAAGAACATGGCAATAAGCAAACAGAAAGTTGAACCCCAAGTCCAAGTTTTAAGAATATTCTTTAAAATATTCTTTTGATAATCAACCTTTATATTTCCTTTATTGTTAATATCGGCATAATGAAGTTCACTCAATTCTTTTGCATCATCATTATTTGCATCTACCCAATAGTAAGCACCTTCTCCCATAGGGACTTCGGATATTATTGGCTCAGAGAAATCCTTTGCAATAAGGAAAACAGCAACTCCAATCCCCAAAATTAGAGGAACAATTACTTTATTAAATGAAAATAATTTAAGAGGATTGGATTTGCTCATTTTTTATTTTTATTGTTATGAATTACATTTTAACAATTGGAACATCAATTTTATTATCAAATAGATATTGATAAATATTCTTACTTAATATTGTATGTAAATCCCAATAGTCTTCTGTTTTTACCCAAACTCTTGAACTAAGAGTTAAGGAAGATTCTGTTATTTGTGTTAAAACAACAGGTTCAGGTTCTCTCAAAACTCTTTGGTCTTGATTTATAATATTAAGTATATCATTTGCAATTAAACTTGCATTAACTCCATGGGCTAACTTAATATTTATATCCAAACGTCTTGTTTCCAATAAAGAAAAATTAGTTATTGTTCCTGAAGAAAGAGGACCATTTGGAATTGAAATTGTTTTATTGTCAGGAGTTATAAGCACAGTTGTAAATATTTGAACTGACTTTACAGTTCCTTCAGTTCCTTGAGCTGAAATATAGTCTCCAGATTTGAAAGGCCTTAAAACCAAAAGTACAACTCCTCCTGCAATGTTGGAAAGAGTTCCAGAGAAAGCCATACCAATTGCTAAACCCATGGCTCCCAAAAGAGCAATAAAAGAAGTCATTGGAATTCCAATAACGCTTATTACACTCAGAATAATTAGTATTTTCAGAACAATTGAAATTACTTGAATAATGAAAGGTACCAAAGAAGAATCTACTTCCCTCCTAACCATAATTTTCTTTATTCTTTTACATAAGAAGTTGGTTAACTTGAATCCTAACCATAGCAAAAGTATTGCAACAATAATTTTTGGACCATAATCAAGCAAAAGATTAATTCCTTTTTGCTGTAATTGTTGAATCATGTCAATACTTTGCTTAACTGTTTCAACTGTTGATTGAGTTGCAGCAGTAGTTACACTTTCTACATTTGTTGCAACCTTATCAGCATGCTCCGCAAGTTTTTCTGCAGCAGCAGAAGGTGTTTCTGTTTGTAACATATTTATAACTATTTATTTTGCGTTTTAATATAAGAAATTATTATATGGATATCTCAAAGCATGAAGGCGTTTAATGGAGTCATACATAGCTTGTTTAAACTCATCAATATTCTCTTTCTCTTTTGCAGAAATAAAAAATGAAGGCATTGAACTGTTACCCATCCATGAAGCTTTCAAATCTTCCAAAGACCAATTTTCTTTTTCTATTGGAGTTAAATCATCTTCATCTTTTTTGATGTAATGATAAGCATCAATCTTATTAAATACCATTATTATTGGCTTATCATTTACTTTAATTTCTTCTAAAGTTTGATTAACCACTTCAATTTGTTCTTCAAATCCAGAATGTGAAATATCAACAACATGAACCAAAACATCAGCCTCCCTAACCTCATCTAAGGTTGATTTAAAACTTTCAATCAATCCATGAGGCAATTTCCTAATAAAACCAACTGTGTCAGTTAAAAGAAAAGGAAGATTATCAATAACAACCTTTCTAACAGTTGTGTCAAGTGTTGCAAACAATTTATTTTCAGCAAACACTTCACTCTTTGCAAGAAGATTCATTAGAGTTGATTTTCCAACATTTGTATATCCAACCAAAGCAACCCTTATTAAACTCCCTCTACTTTTTCTTTGAACTATCTTTTGTTTGTCTATTTCCTTTAACTTCTCTTTAAGAAGGGAAATTTTTGAAAGGATTATTCTTCTATCTGTTTCAAGCTGAGTTTCTCCTGTTCCTCTCATATTCAGACCTCCTTTTTGACGGTCAAGGTGAGTCCACATACGAGTTAAGCGAGGTAGCAAATATTGGTATTGAGCCAATTCTACTTGAGTTTTAGCATGTGAAGTTCTTGCTCTTTGAGCAAAAATATTCAAAATTAAACCAGTGCGATCAAGCACTTGACAATTTAATTGGTTTTCAATATTTCGCATCTGAGAAGGAGAAAGTTCATCATCAAAAACCACAAATTGAATTTCTTCTGCAGTTATATATTCTTTAATTTCTTCTAACTTTCCACTACCAACAAAGGTTCTTGGATCATTGTAAGGAAGTCTTTGAATAAAACTCTTAACTGCAACCCCTCCTGCTGTATCAATTAGGAAGGAAAGTTCCTCTAAATATTCTTGTGTTTTCTCAAAAGGACTAATTGGAGTTGCAACTCCAACCATTACAGCCCTATCAGGTGTTTGTTGGGTATCAATCATTTTTCTTTTCTCCAAGATATTGTTCCAATAGTCTTTGAACATACTTGCCAAAAACATCAAACTCAATATTTACAATTGTTCCTACCTTGAAATTATGAAAATTTGTAACTTTTTGAGTAAATGGAATTATTGAAACTGAAAACATTCCCTTTTCTGAATCAACAACTGTTAAGCTAACTCCATTTACTGAAATTGAACCCTTAGGAACAGTGAAGCTACTTTTATCACTATCATATTCAAAGAAATATCTCCATGAACCATTTTCATCAATTACTTTAACGCAAGTAGCTATTTGGTCAACATGTCCTTGAACAATATGTCCGTCAAAACGTCCATCCATTTTCATTGAACGTTCAACGTTAACTTCTGTTCCAACCTGCCAAGTAGAAAGATTGGTTTTATCCATAGTTTCCTTCATTGCAGTTACAACATATTGATTTTTGTCATAGTCCAATTTAACAACAGTCAAGCAACAACCATCATGAGCCATTGACTGGTCAATTTTTAGTTCTTTAGCAAAATCTACTTCTAAAGTAAAATGATAGTTTGTATTTTCTTGTTCAATAGCAACAACTTTTGCCATTTTTTCTATAATCCCTGTAAACATATATTTTTCTGTATTATTCTTTAAATATCCTTAGTTTATTTCTAATTATATAAGGGTTATTTTTGCATTAGCAAATTATCCTTATGGAATTGGAAAATCTTTTTGTAAAGATGAATTCTATCTTTCCCTCTAACATTATGCTCGTGATCAGGATAAAGGAAGAAATCAACTTGTTTATCCTTCTTAACAGCATTTCGCAAAAATTCAATACAATGTTGAGGAACAACAGTATTATCTTGGTATCCTTGAATAATTAGTAGTTTTCCTTTTAAACTGTCAATATGATTAATTAAACTTGCATTTTCATAACCTTTTGGATTATTTTGTGGAGTTCCCATATATCTTTCTCCATACATAACTTCATACCATTTCCAATCAATAACTGGTCCTCCAGCTGAAGCAGCTTTGAAAACATTTGGTTGTTTTAACATAAGAGAAATTGTCATAAAACCTCCATAGCTCCAACCATCAACTCCTATTCTTTCACTGTCAACATAAGGAAGAGTCTTTAAATAATTAACACCTACCATTTGATCTTTCACTTCAATATCTCCACAATTATGCCAAATTGCACTTTCAAATTCATATCCTCTATTAGCAGAACCCCTATTGTCCAAAGTCCAAACTATGAAACCTTGTTGAGCTAAGAACATAAAGAAATTATTTGCTCCTCCAAGCCATGAATTAGTTACTAATTGTGCATGAGGTCCTCCATAAACATAAACCAAAACAGGATATTTTTTATTTGGATCAAAGTTTTTAGGTTTAATCATTCTATAGTATAAATCAGTTCCATCATTAGCCTTAAGGGTAGAAATTTCAATAATTGGTTTATCTAAATCCTTCCAAGCATCTTCGCTCTCATTCAAAACTCTAATTACTTTTCCTTTTTTATCTAATAATTGACTTTTAGATGGAGTATCGTTGTAATTTGTATAGGTGTCAATAAATAGAGTACCTTTTGAATTGAACGCAACATTATGTGTTCCACTACCAAGAGAATATCTTGTAATCTTCCCACTCTTTAGACTTACTCCATAGAAGTTATTTTCAATTGGAGAATCTTTTGTTGCATAGAAAAATACCTCATCAGCCTTATCATTAAATCCTTCAATTGATGTTACCATCCAATCACCTTTAGTTAGTTGCTTAATTAGATTACCATAATTATCATATAAATATATATGATTGAAGCCATCTCTTTCACTCAACCAAAGAAATTGATTTGAATTTGGAATAAATACCATTGGAGATTCTGGTTCAACATATTTTATGGCTGTTTCTTCAAAAAGTGTTATAAGTTTATTTCCAGTATTTGCATCATAGCTTTCAAACCAAAGATGATTTTGCAAACGGTTTAATTTAGCAACATAAACTATTTTCCCATCTGGAGAAAAAGAAATATTTGTCAAATACATTTCTCTTTCTGGAGTTGACTCATTTTCTCTTGTTTTTAAATAAATTGTTTTTTCCGTATTTACATCATAAACTCCAACTAAAACTTCATGTGATTTCTCTCCAGCCATAGGATATTTTATAGGAGTGTACTTTGCAATTCTTTCTTGAGTATTAACTAAAGGATAGTCTGCAACCATTGATTGATCCATTCTGTAAAATGCAAGCTTTTGTCCATCTTTACTCCAAAACAAACCCTTTTCAATTCCAAATTCATTTCTATGAACAGCTTCTCCATAAACAATATCCCTTGAGCCATCATTAGTAATTTGTTTTATCCTTGAATCTATATTAACATATAGGTTATCGTCTCGTTTAAAAGCAATATTATTATTTTCACTTACTTCAACAAAATTCCACTCCTTTTCAATTGAATATAGTTTTTTAGTTGATTTGGTTTTAAGATTATAAATATACTTATCATTATTCTCTGTTGAATAAATAAACTCATTGTCTGATATATATTTTAACCCCATAAAGATTGATGGTTTTGGACTAATATCTTCCAGGCGCAATGATTCTTTAGGTTCTTGCTTAAGGTTTCCAATCCAAAGAGTTTTTCCATCCTTAGTATAGGAATAAGAATCACTCTTGCCCATAAACTGAACATCGTAAATCTCTTTTATGTAGTATTTTCTATTTTGAACATCCTCAATCTTTATCATTTTGCCTTGAGCAAAAGAAAAACCTGAGAGACTAATTAATAGTAGTAATAAACAAAATCTTCTTTTCATCTTTCTAATTATTCTTTATCAAAAATATTCTAATTTTTATTGTACTTCTTCCAATTTCTAAATTTTAAATTCCAAACTCCAAAGAAAGCCTCCTTAAATATTTTCATACTCATTTTTGATTGTCCCAAAACTCTGTCAGTGAAAATAATTGGAACTTCTTCAAGTTTAAAACCAAGTTTATATGCAGTAAATTTCATTTCAATTTGAAAAGCATATCCAACAAACTTTACTTTATTAAAATTCATCTTACTTAGCAATTCCCTCCTGTAACAAACAAAACCAGCAGTTGCATCAGAAATTTTCATTCCCAAAACAAAACGGACATAATAGGAAGCATAATAAGACATAATAACTCTTCCTATAGGCCAGTTTACAACAGATATTTTTCCTCCAACATAACGTGAACCAATTGCAAGGTCTGCGCCATTACTACAAGCTTTGTGAAGTCGAATTAAATCTTGTGGATTATGTGAGAAATCAGCATCCATTTCAAAGATATAGCTATAATCTTTATTTAATGCCCATTTAAATCCATGTAAATAAGCAGTGCCTAAACCCAACTTACCTTTTCTTTGTTCAATAAAAAGTCTTTGAGGGAATTCTTCAGTTAACTCTAAGACAATTTGAGCTGTTCCGTCGGGAGAACCATCATCAATAATTAATATATCAAAGTCTTTTTCTAACGAAAACACTGTACGAATAATATTCTCTATATTCTCTTTTTCGTTGTAGGTTGGGATTATTACTATACTATCAGACATCTGCGTTTGATTTTATTTTTTTAAAAGGCAAATTTACATACTTTATTATAAAACTCCAAAATTAGCTTTATTTTGGATCAAGGAAAAATTTCTCTTTAACAACTTCTTTTCTTGGCACAAAAGGCATTAAACTTCCTTCAGAAGGTTTTCGCATTGGATTTTGAATAATTGTGCCCTTTGAGTCAATTAAGATAAAGGTTGGGAAAACAGCAACATTATAAGCTTTTAACAAATCCCAATTACCTCCAAAATGAGCAAAATCCCATTTATATCTTACTCCAACATTAGAATTCACCAAGAAATTAAACAAAGCATCCAAGCTATTATCACAAGCAATGGTTAGAAAATTAAAATTATCTTTTAATGTATCCACAAAACTATACATCATGTTTAACTCTCTAAGGTTTGAAGGCTCGTGAAGCTTAACAAAACTCAAAATAAGAGGTTTACCCTTATATTTATCTAAGGTTATATAGTTATTATGAATATCTTGTAATGAAAACTCTTTAGCATTAGATCCATAATATGATTTTTGAGCAAAAAGCTCTAATAGATTCTTTGCAATTTTAACATGCTCCTTGAATTTGGTTTGATAAATAAAGTTTTCGAGCATGCTTACAATATTAAGGCTATTATATTGAGTTGAGAAATAAGCTTCTTTCATTCCCCTAAGGAAAACTAATTCTCTAAAAACTTCATTCTTCAATAATGTATCAACCCCTAAAGAATCTATTAAAGAAAAGTAATTATTATTCTCAAACCAGCGAATAAGGTTTTGCTTAGTAATTACCTTATTTCCTTCAGTAAAATAGTGTCCATAAACAACTTCAAAACAATCCATATAACCTATATTATCATAAAGTATTGGTTTATCATAGAAAAGTTGAGCTTTAAGCTTTTTGTCGTTTATTGTCTTTGATGAAAATTCTATCTTACCAAGAGAATATTTTGCATAATCTTTAATATAATTACTTTGAGAAGAATCAATTAATGAATTAACCATTAGTTTTAAAGAATCAACCTTCTTTTTATCTCTATAAAATAGAATTTCCTTTTTGTTATCAATTAAATAGTTTTCAATTGTGGTGTCAATAGAATAAATAGTTCTATTAAGGTTGTTATCAGTTGTATTTTCAATAATTATTGGCAGTTCAAATTTATAGAAAAGAGTATTGATTGAATCTTTAATATTGAAATCAAAAGGTAATAATCTCATATTGTAGGATGCTCCCTTTTGAGCAATAAAACCATAATCGAAGGTTTCAATTCTAATTTTCATAAAGGAAGTGTTTTCAATCAAAACAGAAAAATTGACCAAAGTATCCGTTTGACTAAGTTGTTTACTTGCAATTTCAGTCTCCAAATTGGAAAGATTATCCATTATGGAAATTAACTTAACAGTTTTCCCTCCAATATTTTCTCCCTTAAGCTCAATTCTTAAATTTTGAGCATTACTCACTAATGCAATAAAAAGAAAAAACAAGAAAGAAAAAACTTTTAAACCCCAATCCTTATTATTCATTTGACAATTATTTATTGATTATTCTTAAAGGTTATTTATTTAAAATGTAGTCCTTTAATTTATCTTCCCCCCAAATATTCTTCATAATCTCAACACTTTCCTCTACCTTTAAAGAACCTCTTTTTTCAAGATTACGTTGCATAAAAACGCAATCAGTCATATTAGCTCTGTCGAAAGCTACATCCTCAGCCAAAGCATGACAAGAAGGTGCTCCACAAACATTACAATCGGTGTGTGGAAGTTTTGATTCAATTTCCTTTATCCTTGTAAGCTTTTGGAAAGCAACACTCCTATCCTCATCCAAAACCATCATACTTCTTGGTTTTATTTTTCCAACATGAGAGTTTTGAGTTAAGTACTCCCTTTCGTTCATAATAGCTTTCCTTCTTGAAGTTTCTCCGTTGCGTTCTCTTTCAGCCAATTTCTTAGCTCTTTGCATCATTCTATCATTAATTAAAAACCTGTTCCCACAAGTTAATATTCCTCCAGCACAGCTCTCATCACATGCCCTAAGTTCCAAAAAGTCTAAATCTTCAATATCATCATCCTCCACCCTTTCTAAGAACTCTATTACATTATGTATTTCATCAATTGCAAAGCTCTTCTTAAAATTATTCAAGCGTCTTTCACCATTGGTTAAAGAAAATATAACGCAATCGGAAGTTACATCATTATTTGCAGTAATTTTTTTATTAAACTCTTTCTTTTGTTTGATTTCTTTTAAAACAATATTATACATGGTGTCCATATTCAAAACACCATCAACAGTTGAAACATCCTCTCCCACTGGAGATTTAGTTGCAGCAATCTTTGCAGCACATGGAGTAATGTAGAATATTCCTATATCTTCTGGATTAGCTCCTTCTTCAATTAGTTTCTTCCTAATATAAATTGCAGTGAAGTCGACTGGAGCTTTAATAGGTATAAGATTATCAACCAAAGCCGGAAACTTAACTTGAATCAAACGAACAATGGCTGGGCAAAAGGTTGATATAAGAGGTTTTTTGGTTTCATGCTCACGAATATACTTATTTGAAAGTATAGTATGCAAAAAAGCAGAAGCCTCAACTTCAAAAACATGATTAAAACCAATTTCAGTTATTACAGAATAGACTTGTGAAGCCTTAATATCTTCAGGAAACTGACCCAAAAAGACTGAAGGCATCAAAACAACCCTATGTTTAAAATTGTAAATACTTTGGAAATCGTCCTCAGCAACATAAACTGCCCCAGAAGGACAAACCTTGTAGCATTCTCCACAGTCCACACATTTATTTTCATAAATTGTAGCTTTACCATTGCGAACCCTAATTGCCTCAGTTGGGCAATTGCGCATACAAAGAGTGCAACCAAAGCAAATCTTATGGTTAATCCTTAAAGCATGATAGAAATAGTTTTCATTCATTGTTCAATAATCTTAAAAAATTAAGAGTTAAAATTAACAATCATCTTAATCTCTGTTCCAACTCCTACCTCTGTTTGAATATCTAACTCATCAACATTATTTTTAATATTTGGCAATCCCATTCCTGCTCCAAAACCCATTTCCCTAACCTTAGCTGAAGCAGTAGAAAAACCTTTTTCCATAGCTCGAGCAATATCAGGGATGCCTGGTCCTTTATCCTTAATCAAAACACATATCTTTTCCTCATCCAAATCAACAAAAATTGTACCTCCATAAGCATGAGCAATAGCATTAACCTCAGCTTCGTAAACAGCAACAACAATTTTCTTTATCTTTTGATTATCTATATTTAGTTGCTTTAGAGTTTTCTTTATCTCACTCGAGGCCTTACCAGCATTTGCAAAATCGCCCTCAACAACAGTAAATTCCGTATGCATCATATTTCTCCTAAACAAAAATTAATAAACAGGCTCAAGCCCATTTTCATATAATAATCCAACTGTCTTAAACATTGAATACTTACATGAAAGAATCATAATGTCATTTTCTAAAGCAAGTTCAATCATATCTTCCGAAACCTGTTTATTTCTAACGAACAAAATAACAGAAATATTAGCCATTTCTGCAGTACGAATAGTTTGATTATTACATAATCCAGTTATAAGAATTAAATGTTCCTCTTCCAAAGTCAAAACATCCGACATCAAATCGGAAGCAAAACCATGATTAATGCTATAATTCATATCCTCACCCCCAACAATAACTTGGGCATCCAAAATCTTTACAATATCAGTAATTTTCATACAAACAGATAAATATTATATATTATTTAAGCCACAAAGATAGTAAAAAACTTTTAAGAATAAAGTTTGAGTCTTAAATATTGCTTTGCAGGATAAGAGAGAGTAAAGATATTAAAAAAAAGAAAAGAGAAAAAAGTAAAAAATCCTTATTCCAATCTAATTAAAACTTACTTGAAACTATTTTGATAAGGAGTTGATCTCATTTCATGGCATGATGTTTTTAGAATCATGGCATGAATTACTCAATTTAATGGCATGAATTGACCTGAATTATGCCATGAAATCAAAAGAATCATGGCATTGACCCGTCCTGAATAAGGTTGACAAATTATTAATTTGTACTAAATGATATTTACACTTTTGATTTATCGTCCTATTTTTAGTTTACACCTTATATA
>JAFNAR010000011.1 GCA_017860255.1 Bacteroidota bacterium
GAAAGTTTTATAGTGGTAATTTTTTTGCACTTTTTTTATACCTTTTTTCTCATATTTTGCATTTTATCGCCTTTTTTCTGGAATCGCTGAATTGTTTTCGAACAGTTATTCTTTGATTTTAGCCAAAAAATAGGACTTAGGGGAAATTAATCGGGATCTTTTCCGGAAAAGTCGGGACTTAATATTATAAAGTCGCCGGATAAATTTAAAAAGTCACCGACTTTTTTCTGATTAGATACTACTTAATCTTTCAAATAATTTATTTATAGGCTTAAATACTTTATAATTAAACATTAATAAGGATTTATTCTAAATAAAGGAATAAATATTTACATTGTATAGTAAACATAATTGGGTTTTATAGTGTTAAAAGAAAAAGAAAATATTAATTTTGCACTTAAAATAGGAAATTATATGAAAAAGACGTTATTATTAGTTATTTCGACAATTATATTTGCAACAAATTCTTTTAGTCAATCGTGTCCTAATTCCACTGTTAGAGATATAACCAATAATATAGATTGTTCTGGAGATACAATTCAATTAACTTGTGATATGCCATTTGTAACATTAGCACCAAAAGTTTTTGCTCCTGGTGCATCAAACTCCTACACATACGAATCAATACCTTTTACTCCTCCTTGTTCATTTAATCTTGCAGAGTATCCTAACAAAATTGATTATATCTTACCTCGAGATGATGTATGGGGAGAGTTAATGACTTTAGATTTTGGACAACCCGCTTCTGCACCTGATTTTATTTTTTCTTTTTATGGACAGAATAATTTATCTCAATGTGTTATTGGATCTAATGGTGTTCTTTCTTGGAACACCGCTGTAGCATCTGGGAGTGGATTTAATCCAGATAACACATGTTCTTGGAGTTCTGGAATAAATCTTCCTTCAACAAATCCTGAATTTGTAAATTGTATCTTTGGACCTTATCATGATATTTATTTCTCTGTTCCAAATAATTGGGGGAAACTGTATTTCTATATCGCAGGAGTATATCCATGCAGAAAATTAATAATAAGTTTTTATGATGTTCCATTGTATGGGAATACTTCAGTACATGCAACAAGCATGATGGTTTTATATGAAACTACTAATACCATTGAATTCTATCTTCCAAGTAAAACTTGTTGCACTTCAACTAATAGTGGTAATGCTACTTTAGGAATACAAAACCAAACTGGAACACAAGCTACAGTAATTACAAATGCAGCAGGTACAGTATATAATTCTACTCAATGGACTGCAACAGATGAAGCATGGAGAATTCGTCCAGTTGGAAATTTGGAATCAGCAACAGAATGGTATAGAAAACCTGCTTCTGGAGGGGCAAGAGTTCCTGTTGGAGCTAACGATAACTTTGAAGCAATAGCTAATCCAAGTTCTGCAGAAGGAGCTCAATGGTATTTTATGGAGACAACTATTTATAGGCTTGATGGAACTCCTCTTACTTATATAGATTCAGTTTTGGTTAAACCAATCGATTTACCTACATTTACAATTACTCATAACAACAATACTGAAAAATACGACACAATCTGTATGGGGTCTAATGTTAATATTCAACTTAGCGGTGGTAATACTTATAGATTAACTTCTCCTTATTTACAAGATAATATTAATCCAAATTCTTTTATTGTAACTCCTACTGTAAATACTACATATATTTTTGAAGTTGATAATAATGATGAATTTGGAAATAGAATTTGTACAAGAGTGGATTCATTTAATGTTCAACCTATATTATTTAATGTTGAAATTGGAAATCCAATTACTATTTGCCAAAATGATACTGTTACTTTAATGAATTTGACAAATGAAGCAGTAGGCAGTTCGCAATGGAGCTTTGCTAATAATCCAATTTCTTCTCTTGATACATTAATATTTACTCCTCAATCTTCTGGTTTTATATCATATACTTTAACTGACAATCACTCTTGTTTTGCAAAAGACTCATTATACATTACTGTAGATCAAGCTCCAAATGTTAGTATAACCGGTACAACAAGAATATGTTTGGGAACTCAGACTTCTTTAACAGCCAATTCATCATTAGCTAACTGTACTTATGAATGGAATACAGGAGAGACTACTGAATCGATAGTTGCTAATCCAACAAATCCTGAAACAACATACGAAGTTAGCGTAAAACTTCAACCAGCAAATTGCGAAACTAAGGCTCAAGTTACAGTTTATGCTCTAAACAAACCAACTGTTAATGCAAGTAGTGATGTTAATATATGTCTAACAGAGTCTGCACAAATTTATGTAACAGGCAGTGCTGATAGTTATTATTGGACTACATTCCCTGTGGATGCAAACGTACAAAACAACACCTCAACCAATCTAACTGTTGAACCTATTGTTTCTACAATGTATATAGCACATGGAGCAAATGACATCAATTGTCAAAATTCAGACACAGTGTTGGTATATGTTTCGCCTTTACCAGAGGCTCAAATGACTTTCAATCCATCAATAATTGATGATTTAGACCCAACAGTTATTATGAACGATATTACCGATGGAAGCGTTTTAAGACTTTGGACCGTTAGTGATGGAGCTACTTCAAGCGAGGCAATATTTGTTCACTTGTTTGATATTTCAGATACTGCTCAAACCTTTAATATAAACCTTTACGTGGAGAATGCAGCAGGTTGTCAAGATTCAATTTCAAACATAATAAGGATTGCAAAAACACATTATTTATGGGCACCATCAGCAGTTTATGTTTATGACTCCGACCCTAACAACACTCAATTTAGAGTTTATGTAGATAATCCTGTTGAGTTTGAATTAAAAGTCTTTAACCGTTGGGGAGAAATGGTTTTCCAAACAAACAATCCTGAAAAGGCTTGGGATTGCACATATAAAGGAAGTCTCGTTCCTCAAGGAGCCTATGTTTGGATGGCTAAGTATAGTTATGCAGACAAGAGGAAAAAGGTATTTACAGATACAGGTACAGTTAATATATATAAATAAAAACTTATCTGAGAAAGAGCTGATAACCATCCACAAACACAACTTTCTCCATTAATTTATATTAGTATCGTCGATTTGCTAAAACCATATCGGCGATATTTGATTTTCACTACTACTGATTTGGGATATGCATTATAACTGTTTTAGGTATGCCATTATAACTATAATAGATGTTACATTATAGTTATAATAGACATTGCATTATAACTATAATGCATTTACCATATCGCCGATTTACTATCAGCATATCCCTGATTCACTACTATCAAATCAATTATAGGGCACAAAAAAATACCTAATTTAAACATTGGATTTAAATTAGGTACTATGTAAAAATAGAAGTTATTGACTATTGAACTAAAATTTGTATGTTATTGCTGGAGCATTCCAAAACCCCATTGTTTATTGGGAATAATAATTCCTTTTCCTTTGTAACAACTCTAATATTGCCTTTTCCCAAGACAGAAATGATTGGAGCATGATTATTCAATATCTCAAACGACCCATCAATTCCTGGAAGTTGCATTAGAGAGGTTTCTCCTTCATACACCACTTTTTCGGGGGAAATTATCTTAACTTTCATAGGCAAATTACTCTTGAATAGTTTCTGCAAGTATCTTCTTGCCCTTTTCTATTGCATCTTCAATTGTTCCTACCATAGAGAAAGCAGCTTCAGGATATTGGTCAACTTCCCCATCAAGAATCATATTGAATCCTTTAATTGTATCTTCCAAGTTAACAAACACACCTTTCATACCGGTAAACTGTTCAGCAACATGGAAAGGTTGAGAAAGGAAACGTTGAACTCTTCTTGCACGAGAAACAACCAATTTATCATCATCAGAAAGTTCTTCCATCCCTAAAATTGCAATAATATCTTGAAGTTCTTTATATCTTTGAAGAATATTCTTAACCCTTTGAGCTGTTTGGTAATGTTCCTCCCCAACAACATTTGGAGAAAGAATTCTTGAATTTGAATCCAAAGGATCAACAGCAGGATAAATACCAAGTTCGGATATTTTTCTACTAAGTACTGTTTGAGCATCTAAGTGAGCAAAGGTTGTTGCTGGAGCTGGGTCAGTTAAGTCATCAGCAGGAACATAAACAGCCTGAACTGAAGTGATGGAACCTCTTTTTGTTGAAGTAATTCTTTCTTGCATAATTCCCATTTCGGAAGCAAGTGTTGGTTGGTAACCAACGGCTGAAGGCATACGTCCCAAAAGAGCAGAAACCTCAGAACCAGCTTGAGTAAAACGGAATATGTTATCTATAAACAAAAGAATATCTCTTCCTCCTGTTTTTTCATCACCATCACGATAGTATTCTGCAAGCGTAAGTCCTGAAAGGGCAACTCTTGCTCTTGCTCCAGGAGGTTCATTCATTTGTCCGAACACCAAAGTACATTTAGAATCGGCTAAATCTTCTTGACTAACCTTGCTAATATCCCATCCTCCTTCTTCCATACTTTTTAGAAAATCCTCACCATAGCGAATAACGCCTGATTCCAACATTTCTCTAAGAAGGTCATTTCCTTCACGTGTTCTTTCACCAACTCCTGCAAAAACAGATTGACCAGAATATTTTTTAGCAATATTATTAATCATTTCCATAATCAATACTGTTTTGCCTACTCCTGCACCTCCGAAAAGACCAATCTTTCCTCCTTTTGCATAAGGTTCAATTAAATCGATTACTTTAATTCCAGTTAAAAGGACTTCTTGTGAAGTGGAAAGATCTTCAAATTTAGGTGGATCTCTATGTATAGGATAAGATTTTGAAGTCTTAACTTCTCCAATTCCATCAATAGTTTTTCCAATAACATTAAACAATCTACCATTGATGTTTTCGCCAACTGGCATAGAAATAGGCTCTCCTAAGTTTTCAACATCAAGTCCTCTTTGCAAACCATCAGTAGAATCCATTGCAATTGTTCTAACAGTATTGTCTCCTATCCCTTGTTGGCATTCCAATATAATAGGTTGTCCATTTGGATTTACAACTCTTAAAGCATCATAAATATTAGGAAGTTTTTCTCCTTCTTCAAAGCTAACATCTATTACAGCGCCAATAATTTGAGATATTTTTCCTTTACTAACTACATTCATAAATCAAATATTAAAATCAAATGTATCTTTTTTCAAACTGCGAATTTACATCATTTCTTTGAAAAACTATAAACTTTTAAGAAAATAAAGTATGGAATTCCTCCAAAACCATAATCTTCTTATCGATATAAAACATTAGAAGAAAACAAAATAACATAGAAGAAATTAGTTAGAATTTATCCTAAATTAATCAATACAAATTTTAATTTATAAATTAATTAGGTAATCCCATAAACCAACAAAACATTTTCATCTAAATCAATAAGCATTTATAAAACATATTAATACGCACCTTAACCTAATTATTTTATAGTTAAATAAGAGAAAAAACTCCTTAAATCAAGAAAAAACTTTTTTAAACAGGGAATAAATTCTGTATGGTGGCACCATACTATCATTATGGTGGCACGATACTCGAGTAAGGTGGCACCTTACTAATAGTATGGTGGCATGTTACTAAACTTATACCTTATCTTTTTTAATTTATATAAGGCTTTGGTAGACTTATATCAAATAAAAACCAAAGAAGAAAGCTTTTGTTCTAAAATACCTATTACAATAATTACTAAGAATGACGTTTTGATTGACAAACATTAAAAAAACAAACTAAAATTAAAACCTCAGAGTATTTTTAGTATTTTTGCAAGCCGAAACAAAAAACACATTTAGAGTTGAATATAATACCTTTTGAAAAAGAATTTGAGCAAAAAAATCGTCCAGTTATAACAATTGGAATGTTCGATGGTGTTCATATTGGACATCAAAGCTTGATTTCCGACTTGAAAGAAAAAGCTAAAGAACTTAACACAATACCTATTATCATAACCTTTGATAATCATCCTCAACTTGCCTTAAAACCAAAAAACTTAGATAAGATTAGCCTTTTGCAGACAAATGAAGAAAGGTTTACCAAACTCCACCTTCAAGGTATAAATGATATAATAACAATTCATTTTACCAAAGAATTCTCTCAAATTAAGGCTGAAGATTTTATTGATCTATTACTGAAAAAATATAACCCTCAATATTTACTTTTAGGATACGATAATCATTTTGGAAATAAATCATCTCAAGATTTTGACAAATTAGTTATCGCTTCAAAAGAAAAAGGACTTATTTTAAAAAGAAGCAAGAGTTGTGTATTTTATGATAATATCGAAGTAAGTTCTACCCAAATACGTAAGGCTTTAGCTTCAGGCAATATTAAGCTGGCAAATGCTATGCTTAATGAAGATTATTTAATAAGTGGTCAAGTTGAACATGGTAATAAGATTGGGACTAAATTGGGTTATCCAACAGCAAACTTAAAAATTGATCGTCATAAATTACTTCCTTTGTTTGGAGTTTATATTACGGAAGTTGAAATTAATGAGAAAACATATCAAGGAATTGTAAGCATTGGTATTCGCCCAACAATTAATAAAGATATAGTCAATGAAGAGAAAACTCCAAGAGTTGAAGTAAATATTTTTGATTTCCATGAAGATGTTTATGGAAAGAAAATTAAATTAAGACTTAAGGATTTTATTAGAGAAGAAATTAAGTTTGATGATTTAGATTCTCTTAAAGCCAAAATCAATGAAGATATTGAAAATGCCAAACTCTATTTCAAAACAAATGAATAAGCTAATTATTATTCTTTTTATTCTCCTTAGTTCCTTTTGCCAAGGACAAACAAATGGATATTTCAATAATTTGGATTCTGCACTTGCTTATCCAAACAAAGTTATTACCTTAGATTTAGAGAAGAAGAAACTCAAAGAAATTCCAAAAGAAATTCTTGAATTTAAGAATTTGGAAAAGCTAATTTTGAAAAGGAATAGGATAAAAGATGTTCCTAAAGAAATATCTCAATTGAAAAATCTTCACTATTTAGACCTTGCATCCAATTACATTGAATCCTTACCCAAAGAATTAAGCGTATTAAATTTGGATACATTAATATTATGGGATAATAGGATTAGAAATTTTGACACTGAATATGGTAAAATGAGTAATAAATTAAAATATTTAGACCTTAGAGCCATTCAAATGAACAAGCAAGAACAAAAAGATATTAAAGCATTATTCCCAAAAACTAATATAAGACTTGCTTATCCTTGCAACTGCAATAGATAAATAATTTGATTTTGTAAGCATATCAAATATTAGTAACTTTGCAATCCAAAAAACTTTTAATTAACATGAAAATAGCAATATTTCAAGCCAATACAGTTGATAACCAAATAGACTCAAACTTAAAAAGATACGATTCTTTTCTTGAAAATTTAGATAAAGACACAGAATTATTAGTTTTTCCTGAAATGTTTACAACAGGATTTACTATTAACTCTTTGCATGCTGAAACAATGCAAGGCAAAAGCCTTAATTGGATGAAGACAAAAGCAATTGAAAAACAAATAGCAATTGCAGGTACAATTCTAATTGAAGAAGATTATAAGTTTGTGAATAGACATTTATTTGTATTTCCAAATGGAGAGTTTGAGTATTACGATAAAAAACACTTGTTTTGTTTAAGCAAAGAGCCAAGAGTAATAACTCCAGGAAAAGGCAAAAAGATTGTAAACTATAAGGACTGGAAGATTGCACTATTTACATGCTATGATATTCGTTTCCCTGCGTGGTGCAGAAATGCATATAATAATGAAGAATACGATTACGATATTGCCATTTTTAGTGCTTCATGGGATTCTGCAAGAAATCATGCTTGGACTTCACTTTATGTTGCAAGAGCAATTGAAAATGTTTCTTATGTTATTGTTGTGAATAGAGTTGGAATTGACAACTTTAATATTAAATATTTTGGCAGCTCAACAATACTAAATTATAAAGGAGAAAAACTTGTTGATACAAAACAAAATAAAGAAGAAATTGCCTATTCTACAATAGACAAAAATCTTCTTTATTCTTTTAGAAACTCATTCCCAGTTGCTAAAGACTGGGATAAAATTTCTCTTATTTAACTCTTATTTAGTTATTCTTTCAGACTTAAAGCTTCCATTAATATCAAATTCCAAAACTTTTCTTTCTTTCTTTTTGGTAACGATTGAAGCATTATAAGTTTTTACATTTCTTGAATCAACAATTGAAACCTCACTTATTTTTGACTTAGGATAAGTACTATTTATGTATTCAGTTATTTGAGAAGGAACATATTCAAAAGGAATAATCCAACAAGTTTCAGTGCTTGCTTTTGTATATTTGATTCTCATTTGATTGCCATTATCAACAAAATTGGCATTGTAGGAATTAGAATCAACCATTTCCCAAGTTCTCTTTTCAATGTTAGGTCTTTGTTTTTTCAGATCATTAACATAACGTTCTGGAACATCACGTTCATTAACCATTTTATTCCCTTTCATAGTAGCACAAGAAAAAAGTACTACAGAACACAAAACTAATAGAAAAATCTTTTTCATTTTATAAGTATTTATTTTGTTAAAAAAACTCTTTACAATTGGCAAAGATACAAAATAAGAAAATAAAAAGGCTTTGTTTTTCCTTAAAATTTAATCTCTTTTTGCTTTTTTGGAAATCAAATAATCAATTGAGAACTTTCCAGCACCCATATATAGGATAAAAGTAAACAATCCAAGATATAAAACAGCCATTTCCTTTACAGCAAAAGGATCATTTGCATGAGCAACAAAGGTAGCAATTATCATAGAGAATATTACAGGAATTGAAGAAAGACGAGTGAAGAGTCCTAAAATAATTAAAATAGAACATCCAAACTCTGCCATAATAAGCAAAATTAAATTCCACTCACCTCCTATTCCCAATATATCGGGGAATTGAGTAGAAAGAGTTTCAAAACTATTTATCTTTGCAAAACCATGAGATAACATCAATACACTAATAAAGGCTCTAAACAATAAAAGTCCAATACCAATTTTATTATCATCAGATATATTGCCAATTAAGGCTTTAATAAATTTCATATTCATTCATTTTTTAAGTTATTAATTATATTAATTTCCATTGAGCACAAAAGCACAATAGAAAAGTAAATTTATTTATCAATAAATTATATTATAATAACGCACTATAACAATCTTTATTTTCCAGCATAAATATTTTCAAATATACAACAAAGCATATATCACAATCAATTCCTTAGATGTTTTATCTTTATTCCTTTTATTTTAAACGCCATAAGAAAAAAGGAATTCAAATCTAAAATGATTAATAATCAAATTATTTTTTTGCTAAATAAGGGAAAAATCTTCTTAAATCAAGAATAAATATTTTTATATCAAGAATAAATTTTGCAAGGTGGCAGGATGTTGAGTGTATCCTGGCAGGATACAATATGTAAGGTGGCAGGTTGCAAATAATATGGTGGCATGTTACAAGATTTTTACCTTATCTTTTTCAATTATAATAAAGGTTTGATACATTTATATCAGATAAAAATAATTTTATAAGTAGGATTTTCTTGATAAATCAATAATGAAATATCAAATTAGGTTGAAAATTTATACTAAATAGATTCTTTTTGAAGCCTTTTATATGCTTAAAGATATTAAACTGCTTAAGTATTTTATTTTTCTAAAATAAGAATTACTGATTACTTAACTTATGGAGTGAGGGATTAAACTTCCTTTTCTTCTCTAAATGCTATTTTGCACTAAGAATTTGATTGAAGAATGGTTTTGGATCAATTATTCCAAAAAGGTTTAGGGCGGTAAGGATTATTACTACTATTATTACCCAACGAACAAAATTTGCTCCTTTTTTTAGGGCGAACTTTGTTGCAATCCAAGAGCCTATAACTCCTCCGATTGCATGCAGAAGTCCATAAGACCAATATATTTTGCTCTCGAACATAAAAATAGCAATTGCAACAATGGTGTAAAGAAACATTACTGTAACTTTTATGGCTGATGTTTTTATTAGGTCGTAGCCAAGCATCATTGATGAAGCCAAGATTAAGAAATAGCCTGTTCCAACTTGAATAAATCCTACATAAACTCCAATTGCAAAAAAAGCCAAATAATTCAAAAAGGTTAAAGGTTTTTCTGTCTTTTGTGGATTATCTTCAAACAATAGTTTTGGTTTGTAGAACATAAAAACAATCATTATTAAGAGGATTGTTCCCATAAAATAGGGAAAAAGATTTTGTTCTATAAGGCTTGCAAAAACAGATCCTACAATTGCTCCAATTATTGTTGGTATTGCCAATTGCATTATTCTTCGAGTTTCAATTAGTTTCTGTTGCCTAAAAAAAAGACTTGCGCTAAAGGATTGAATTAAAACCTGCACTCTGTTAGTTGCATTGGCAGCATTTGCCGGCATTCCCAAAGCTAAAAAGAGTGCAATTGAGATTACTGTTCCTCCTGCTGAAAGGGTATTGATAAACCCTACAAAGAGTCCAGATATTACAAGAATTAGTATTAGTGTTATGCTCATAGTTTATTCTATTTGCAAAAATACATCTTAATTCTCAATTAGAGGTTAATATTTTTAATGTTATTAGTTGAAAGATTATAGGCATATATATCTTTAACAAAAAAATAAATCCTTATTCTTTTTTATTGAATAAGGATTTATTGATTTAAACCTATGTTTTAAAAGTTTGTTTTAACTATTTTTCTTCTGCCTTTTTTGTCTTTATCGTTCAAGTTAACAGTCATCACTTTTGTAAGAAATCGTTTCTCAACATGAAAAAGCATATTAACTTTTTGCACTGGAATTACCTTTTTCATTTCACTGAAGTATTTTTCTTCTAAAGCCAAAACTTCTTTTTGCACTTGGAAATGATTAGTGAACATTTCCTCCGCTTGAGAGTTGCTCATATTTATAAAATCTGGTCTTTGAGGAAATCCATCTTCAGTTGTGTCTTTTGGTCTATGTTTATCCCTAATTGCCATAAGTTCTTGTTCATACTTGTCGTATATTGGCCAAAAATCCTTTGCCTCTTGTTCTGTTAGTTGAAGCTCTCTGGTTATGTAACCAACTTTCATTGGTTTTAACTTATTATGCAAGTTTCTTGCACCATGATACTGACAAACTGAGTCTGGAGCTCTTCTTTCTCTATGGCGGTCATTGCGGTGGTTTTGTGCATTTAGTGTTGGCACCAACATAAGCATTCCTAATAATAGTAAGGTGCTTCTTCTGATTTTTGTTTTCATAATTTTACATCATTATAAGTTAAGTAATCTGTTAGAACATCATCATTCAAATAATATTCTAAGTATTCTAATTCATTTTCGTTTAATTCTAATTTGTTTTCTTTTAATTCTTTTTCTTGTTGTTTAGACTCTTGTTTTTTAACTTCTGTGGGATTAGCGATAGTTTCTATTTTTGTTTCATTTTGTGCAATTTCCTCTATTTTGGAGATAATACCTATTGAATCTGAGTGTAGATTCTTTATAGTTTTTGCGTATTGCTCTTGAGGTTTATTTGCTTTATTTGGAATATTCCACCATAGTGTTCCTCCAATTGCTAAGAAAAGCAGAATTACGGCTGCATATCGTAGCATTTGTTTTGGCTCAAAGAAAATAAATTTCTTCTTTGGAGCAGAATTAACTTTTGAAAGTATATCCTTTTCCAAACTATCAAAATAGTTTTCTGGCACCTTAAATGGATTATTCCTTGTTTTCATTTAATTATTAGGTTTGATTATTAGACTGTTTTTTTTGCAAAAGGTTTAATTGGGAAATGAAAATTTATCTTTTTCATTATCCAAAAGCATATCTTGAACCTTTTTTACAGCAAAGTGATAGGTTGATTTCAACGTGCTTTGAGTTGTATTTAAAATTTCTTCCATTTCTTTGAATGGCATATCATCATAATAGCGAAGATTAAAAACCATTCTTTGTTTTTCGGGAAGAGATAAAATTGCTTTTTGGAGTTTTAATTCAATATCACTACTGTCAAAATACTTATCTGACTTAAGATTATCCAACATTGAATCTTCAAGAGATTTAATGTTGGATTTATATCTTTGACTTTTTGATTGAAGAAAATTAAGCGTGTGATTAAGTGATATTCTATATATCCAAGTTAACAGAGAAGATTCTTTATTGAAACTATCTATATTTTGGAATATCTTAATAAAAATCTCTTGAGTTAGGTCATTGGCATCCTCGTGGGAAAGCACCATATGACGAACCTGCCAATAGATTCTTTCTTTATAGTTTTTCACTAAAAGAGAAAAGCCTTTTTCTCGAGTTTTATCCTTTAGTAGTAGTGAAAGCAATTCATTATCTGTCATCAGCTTTTTCTTTTTATCTTTTCTTAGACAGATTATTTAAACAAAGGTTTAATGATTATACATATCCGTATTGAAGAAATTTAGAATTTCAATACACATATCTCTTGCATCTTTTGCTGGTGAAGAAGGATTTAATTCAATTGCTTGTGAATAGTTATTAATGGCATTTTTCCAGTCTTGCTGTTTTCTAAAAACGTTTCCTCTCAAATAGTATGCAGTGTCTTGATTGGCGTCTTGAGCAATTATTTCATCTATTTCCTTCATAGCTTGCTCCAAATTTTCTTCACTAATCAAAGTTCTAATATGATTATATCTTTCTTCCATATCTATTTTCAATTATTTTAATAATTAAATCAGCTCTCCTATTAAATCAAACTCTAAGGCTTCAACAATTTTTACTCTATAAAACTTTCCCTGTTCTACCTTAAATCTATCGGAAATCAAAACTTCATTATCCACATCAGGAGAATCATATTCTGTTCTTGCTATCCAGAAGTCTTGTTCTCTTCTGTCAATTATAACATTGTATTCTTTTCCAACCTTTTCTTGATTCTTTTCTAAAGAAATCTCTTGTTGAATTTCTAAAATTTCTTCCATACGTTGTTGTTTCAATTCTTCTGAAATATCATCTTCAAGTTCATAGGCAGGAGTTCCTTCTTCAGCAGAATACATAAAACATCCCAATCTATCAAAACGTACTTTTCTAACAAATTCTTTCAACTCTTCAAAAGCTTCCTCTGTTTCTCCAGGATATCCTACAATAAGAGTTGTTCTTAGTGCAATATCAGGTATTCTTGTTCTGATATCACTAATCAAATTCATAATTTCATCGGAAGTTATATTACGATTCATTGATGAAAGAATAGAATTATTGATATGTTGTACAGGAAGGTCAATATAATTACATATTCTCTTTTCCTCTTTCATTAAATCAATTAACTCCATTGGAAAATGATTTGGATATGTATATTGTAATCTTATCCATTCCAATCCTTCAATCTTTAGCAGTTCTTTTAGAAGTGGAACAATCTTTCTTTCATTATAAAGGTCTATTCCATAGTATGTAGTGTTTTGTGCTACAAGTATAAGTTCCTTAACTCCACTTGCAACAAGTTGTTTAGCTTCAGGAATTAGTTCTTCAATTGGACGTGAAATATGTCTTCCTTTAATTAGAGGAATGGCACAATAGGAACATAAACTATCACAACCTTCAGATATTTTAAAATATGCATAATGATTTGGTGTTGAAAGCAAACGATCTTGTTGATATAAGCCTTTTAATTCAATATCCAAGTAATTTAGCAATTGTTCCCACTCATTAACTCCATAGAATTTATCTACAAGAGGAAGCTCATTGATTAAATCTTCTTTATATCTTCCAGAAAGACATCCACAAACAATTATTTTATCAACTTTATGAATTTCCTTTAATGCACAAACATATAAAATTGTATCTATTGATTCCTCTTTTGCATCTCCAATAAATCCACAAGTGTTTATAATTACTACATCATTTCTTTTTTGAGAATTTCCATAACTTACGTTATAGCCTTTATTGATAAGATGTCCTGCCAGAAATTCTGAATCAACAGTATTCTTTGAACAACCAAGCGATAGTATATTTATATTTATATTTAAACTCATATTATAATTTTATTCTTACTCCAATTGTAAAATCTAAACAATTTAGGTTTTCTTTTTGATTTAATTTAAACTCATCTTCTCCGATTTTGATATTTGATATTTTACCTCCAAAGAAACCAACATTACATCCAACAGAAAGAAAACTGTTGATGGTGTAGTCTAAACCTAAATCCAAACCATATCCCAAAGTACTTCCTTTATAAGTCATACTTACAGGTGTTTTTTTCCCCATTTGATTTACAATAGCTACTTGAGAAGAGTTTCTAAATGATAAATACCCAATAGTTGCTCTTACATACCAATTATATTTTTCATTGAATTGCGGTAATATATATTTTACTGAAGGCCCAGCATAAAACATATATTCATCATCTTTCAAATCCATGGTATCTTGAGGAGAGTATGTTGTTTGAGCTGAATTGAATGCTGAAGCAACAAAACCAATTCCAATATTAGGCTTAATCATATAATCATAAGCAAAATTTAGATTTAATCCGTGTCTTAGAGATTTATAATGGTCTGTAAACTGATTTTGATTAACAAATAATTCATTTGGCTTTGAAGACAAACGATAAGAATAACCAATATTCAAAGCAAAATTATGTTTACTTGTTTTAGACTCTGGCAATGCTTTTTCTTGTGCATTTAGGAATGAAGCGCTTAGTAGCAAAATAGCAAGAAATACTTTATTTATTTTCATACTTATTTATTATTTAATTTTTTATTCAAATAAACTATCAACAAATGTTTTACGATTAAAAAGTTGTAAGTCTTCCATCTTTTCTCCAAGTCCAATATAACGAACAGGGATTTTAAATTGATCAGATATTCCAATCACAACTCCTCCTTTTGCTGTACCATCGAGTTTTGTTAATGCTAAAGAATTAACATTTGTTGCTGCAGTGAATTGTTTTGCTTGTTCTATTGCATTTTGACCAGTTGAAGCATCCAAAACTAATAGAACTTCATGAGGAGCATCAGGAATAACTTTCTTCATTACGTTATGTATTTTAGAAAGTTCATTCATTAATCCAATCTTATTATGTAATCTTCCTGCAGTATCAATTATTGCAACATCAGCTTTCTTTGAAATTGCAGACTTTAAAGTATCGTAAGCTACTGATGCAGGATCGGCATTCATTCCTTGAGAAATCATTTCAACTCCTGTCCTTTCAGCCCAGATTGTTAATTGATCAACAGCTGCAGCTCTAAAAGTATCTCCTGCTCCAAGAATAACTTTTTTACCTGCTTGTTTAAATTGATATGCTAACTTACCTATTGTTGTTGTTTTACCAACTCCATTTACTCCAACAACCATAATAACATAAGGCAAGTCTCCTTTTGGAAATGCAAAACTATCTCTTTCTTCAAGCTCATTTTCTTGAAGCAAGCTAACAATTTCTTCTTTTAGAATTTGATTTAACTCCGATGTTCCAAGATATTTATCTCTTGCAACACGTGTTTCTATTCTTTCAATTATTCTTAAAGTTGTTTCTACTCCAACGTCCGATTCAATGAGTATTTGCTCAAGATTGTCAAGAACATCTTCATCAACTTTTGATTTTCCTACTATTGCTTTAGAAAGTTTAGAAAACAAGCTTTCTTTTGTTTTCTCTAAACCTTTATCTAAGCTTTCTTTCTTTTCTTTTGTGAAAAATGAAAAAATCCCCATATTTTTTATTTCAATAAATAATCGGCTAAATTAATAATTTTATTTGATTTTATTGTATCCCGAATAAATAAAGAAGTTGCCTCTCTTAATTATTTAAGAAAGACAACTTCTTTAGTAATAAATAAATTCTATTAACTATTTCTTAGCTAAATAATCTTTAACATTATCAGAAACAACAATTTCTTCCTTAAAAGTGTATGCTCCTGTTTTAGGAGAACGACTCATGCTAATAACTTTAGCATAATTCTTTCCTGATGATGTTTTTAATGTTGCAACTACTTTCTTTGCCATATCTTATTTCTCCTACTATTTAATTTCTTTATGAACAGTTACACGTTTTAGAATTGGATTGTATTTCTTTAACTCCAATCTTTCAGGTGTATTCTTTTTTGATTTAGTTGTTATATAACGTGATGTACCTGGCATTCCTGATGCTTTATGTTCTGTACATTCCATAATAACTTGTATCCTTGCGTCTTTTGATTTCTTTGCCATTTCTCTTATGATTTTGGGAGTGCAAAAATATAAACTATTTTTATATTGACCTAATTTTCTTCCAAAAAAATTACTTTATTATTATCTAAGCCTTATTCTTCAACCTCATTTATTGAAGTTTGAGTATTGATTTTTGGTGCTTTTTCAATGATGAAATCTAATTTTTCATCAGATAGATTACCTATAAAAAATGCTTTATTGTATGTATTCTTCGAATAATCGCGATAAAATCCATATGTTGTTTTATCTCCTGGTTCAAAACTATGAGATATCTTTCCTGAGTATCCATCTCTACAATCTACTTCCATTGAAATAAATTGAATATCCCCTTCTTCTTTCTTGTTAGTGGGTTTAGCTCTAATTACATCAAATTCTGTAAATCTAATGGTTGTATATTTCAAAAGTTTTGTTCTAATTTCCAACAACTCTTCATCAGTTGTTTTAGCATTAACTCCAATCATAACTACATCACCTTCGATATAAATTGGTTTTTCTTTTAGTATTTCAACTTGTGAAAATGACACAAATGAAAGAGAAATTAAACCTATCAATAAAATAAATTTCTTCATATTATACCTTTTATTTTGTGCAAAAATAACAAACTTTCTTTAATTATTAATTCTCACTCAAAAAAAAGTTCATTCTAATGAAAACAAAATTACTCTTTAAGCATTATTTATTTACTCTTTTGAATCAAGCTAATAATTACAAACATTTACATAAGAATTGGAAATTTAAATATGGACTTTTTCCATATTATGACCATTAAATCAAAGTTTTTTACTACTTTTGCAAATTGAATAACTATGGAGCATCAAAACACAATAAAATCTAAAATCACCATTAGTGGCAAGGGATTACATTATGGCAATAATATTAATGTAACCTTACTTCCTGCGGAACCAAATACTGGAATTGTATTCCGTAGAGTTGACTTAGATAATAGTCCAACTATTCCTGCATCTATTGAGTATGTTACTGACACTTCAAGAGGGACAACTCTAGAAAAAAATGGAGTTAAAGTTAGCACAATTGAGCATTTAATGGCTACTTTACATTATTTCTGTATAGATAATGTAATAGTTGAAATTGATTCTAATGAAATTCCTATTTTGGACGGAAGTGCTAAAATATGGGTAGAAAATATTAAAAAGGTTGGAATTCAACCTCAACTTTATAAGAAATACTATTATTCAATTAAAAGTCCTATAACTTACAAAGACGAGAAGAAAGACATTGAAATAACTGCTCTTCCTTATGATGGGTTTAAAGTTGATTTAACTATTGATTATAATTCATCTGTTTTGGGCGTTCAAACTATGAGTATTGACTCTTTAAATAGTTTTGAAAAAGAAATTGCACCTTGCAGAACATTTGTATTTCTTCACGAGATTGAACAACTCCTTAAACTTAATTTGATTAAAGGAGGTGATTTAGACAATGCCCTAATTTTTGTTGAGAACACCCTAAAGCAAGAACAAATTGATCATTTAGCTAAAGTGTTTAACAAAGATCCTCAACATATAAAGGTAGAAAAAGGTACTCTTAATAACATTGAAAAAAGATTTGATAACGAACCTGCAAGGCATAAACTTTTAGACTTTATTGGAGATATAAATCTAATTGGAGTTAATCTAAGAGGACATTTCATTTTAAAACGTCCAGGACATTATGCTAATACAGAATTTACTAAATTAATTAAACAAGTGATTATGGAAAAAATGACAGGGGCACCTCATTATGACCCTAACAATGAACCCGTTTTTACAATAAACGATATTAAAACATTTTTACCTCATCGTTTCCCAATGCTTTTAGTCGATAAGATTATTGAAGTTGGTGATGATTATGTTATAGGGGTTAAGAATGTTACCGGGAATGAAGATTTCTTTAATGGACATTTCCCTAATGAACCTATTATGCCAGGTGTATTGATTGTTGAAGCAATGGGACAAACTGGTGGAATTTTAGTGTTAAAGGATTACCCAGACCCAGAAAACTATACTACTTATTTTCTAAGAATTGATGGAGTTCGTTTCCGTGGTAAGGTAGTTCCTGGAGATACATTAATCTTTAGATTATTCTTAATTGAACCTGTTAGAAGAGGTCTTGTTAAAATGAAAGGCGAAGCTTACGTTGGCAATAAATTGGTCATGGAAGCTGAACTAATGGCACAAGTAGCTAAAACTAAATAATTTTTACTATGAATCAACCACTCTCTTATATTCATCCAAATGCAATAATTGGCAAGGATGTAGTTATTGAACCTTTTACTGCGATTTACGATGATGTAGAAATTGGTGATAATTGTTGGATTGGACCAAATGTTACTATCTTCTCTGGTGCAAGAATTGGAAAAAACAATAAGATATTTCCTAATGCTTCTATCAGTGCTGTTCCTCAAGACTTAAAATTTGCTGGAGAAAAAACAACCACTATTATTGGAGATAATAATATTATTAGAGAAAGTGTAACTATTAATAGAGGTACATCTGCACTTGGATATACAAAAATTGGAAACAATAATTTATTGATGGCTTACGCTCACGTTGCTCATGATTGTGTTGTTGGAGATAACTGCATTTTAGCAAATGGAGCTACTTTAGCAGGACATATTGAAGTTGGGGATTTCGCAATAATTGGAGGCTTAAGTGCAATTCACCAATTTACTAAAATAGGTTCTCATGTAATTCTTATGGGTGGTTCTTTAGTTGATAAAGATGTTCCTCCTTATGTTAAAGGAGCTAAATTTCCTCTATCCTACTGCGGAATAAACTCAGTTGGATTATCTCGAAGAGGATATAGTCAAGAAACAATCAACCTAATAAAAGAATACTATAAAATAATATTTCAATCTGGCTTAACCTACTCAAAAGCATTTGAAGAGTTAAAGAAACTTCCTTCAACTCCTGAGTTACAAGAAATAATTAACTTTGTTTCAAAAGCAGAAAGAGGACTTATGAAAGGCTATGTTAATAGCTCTTCAGAAGAGATTTAAACTATTATATTTAGAATAAATATTAGAATTATTCTAATATTAAAAAGAAACGATATTATGCGATACATAATATCGTTTCTTTTTATTTTAATTTTTATCAAAAGGAATGAATCATACTGAAAGAGTAAATTAAGCTTTCTAAATTACACTTAAATCAATAAAAAAAAAAGCTCAATCATAATGAAAAATATATCAATCAAAAATAAAAATATGATTGATATAAATTAAAATATGATTGACTTATTTTCAATTATGATTGATGTTTTTTTGACAATCAAAAATCTGAAGGGATTTATCGTATTCCTATTTATAGAATAAGGAAATAGAAAATCAAAGAAGTCAAAACAAAAAAATAAGGAGTTAATATCAACTCCTTATCCTTATTGTGATTATTATGTTTCTTATTTTATTAAGAAAGTAAATTTATCGTAGTTCTTTAAAGCAATACCTGTTCCTCTTGCAACTGCTCTCAATGGATCTTCAGCAACATGAACTGCAAGTTTAGTTTTTGCTGAAATTCTCCTATCCAATCCTCTTAATAAAGAACCTCCTCCAGCTAAATAAATACCTGTATGGAATATATCAGATGCTAATTCTGGTGGAGTTAGAGCTAATGCTTCCAATACTGCACTTTCTATTTTTGCAATTGATTTGTCTAATGCGTGAGCAATTTCTTTATAATTAACCAATATTTCTTTAGGAATTCCTGTCAAAACATCTCTTCCTTGAACAGCAAAATCTTCTGGTGGAACATCTAAATCAGGGATGGCTGCACCAACACTAATCTTTATTTGTTCTGCCATTCTTTCACCAATATTAATATTATGCTGTTTGCGCATATATTCAATTATATCTTGATTAAACTCATCACCTGCAATGCGTATTGATTTATTACAAACAATTCCACCAAGAGCAATAACAGCAATTTCAGAAGTACCTCCACCTATATCAACAATCATATTTCCAACAGGTTCCAAAACATCAATTCCAATTCCAATTGCAGCAGCCATTGGTTCGTGGATTAACTTAACTTCTTTTGCTCCTGCTTGCTCAGCAGAGTCTCTAACTGCTCTTTCTTCAACATTTGTAATCCCTGAAGGAATGCAAATAACCATCTTTAATGAAGGCGGAATAAGAGATTTTCTAACATTAATCATTTTAATCAATTCTCTTATCAATTGGTTTGCAGTTTCAAAATCTGCAATAACACCATCTCTCAAAGGTCTGATTGTTTCAATGTTTTGATGTGTTCTTCCATGCATCTGCATAGCCTTCTTTCCAATGGCAATAATCTTGTTTGTACGTCTGTCCTTAGCAACTATTGAAGGCTCGTCAACAACAACTTTATCATTAAATATAATAATTGAATTGGCTGTTCCTAAGTCTATCGCAACTTCTCTTGTTAAAAATGAAAATAAACTCATATTTATCTTTGTCCTATATTTTTCTTTTAATTTATATTTGCGTTTATTACGAAAACCATAATAAACGGTTACATTATTACTAATTATTATGCTTTATTAGATAATTTCCTCTTTTTTGTGATTAATGTTTGAAATGACGAAATCCAGTAAGAACCATTGCCATATTGTTTTCCTTGCAAAAATTAATTGATTTGTTATCATTAATACTTCCTCCTGGATGTACAACAGCAACTATACCTTCTTTATGAGCAATTTCAACACAATCAGGGAAAGGGAAAAACGCATCAGAAGCCATAACTCCTCCATTTAAATCAAATCCAAAATTTTTAGCTTTTACTATTGCTTGATTTAAAGCATCAACTCTTGAAGTTTGTCCTGTTCCAGAAGCTAACAATTGACGATTCTTTGCTAAAACTATTGCATTAGACTTTGTATGTTTAACCAATTTATTTGCAAAAGAAAGATCTTTTTGTTGTTCTAAGGTAAGTGAAGTATTAGTTATGCTATTCATAACTTCTGTTTTTTCAACCACTTTATCTTTTTCTTGAACCAAAACACCATTTAGTGCAGAACGGAACTGATATTTTGGAGAAGAAGCGTTTTTACGTTTAAGAAGAATTCTATTCTTTTTAGATTTCAACAACTCTAATGCTTCTTGAGAAAAGTCAGGAGCAATACAAATCTCCATAAATAATTTATTCATCTCTTGAGCAGTTTCCAAATCGATAGGTCTGTTAGCAATTAAAACTCCTCCATAAGCAGAAACAGGGTCACCAGCTAAAGCATCAAGATAAGCTTGTTTTAATGAATCTCTACTTGAAAGTCCACAAGCATTATTATGTTTGATTATAGCAAAGGTAGTTTCTTCAAAATCATCAATCAAATCGCAAGCTGCATCAATATCTCCAATATTATTATATGAAATTTCTTTACCATGCAATTGTTCAAAATAAGAATTCAAATCGCCATAAAACATTCCTTTTTGATGAGGATTTTCTCCATAGCGAAGAATTTTTGGATTATTGTAACTTTGTCTAAAAGCAGGTATATCTGTTTCTTTATTAAAGTAATTGAATATTGCAGTGTCATAATTAGAAGAAACTTGAAAAGCATAAGTTGCGAATCTTCTTCTTGTTTCTAAATTAGTGTTTCCATTATCACTATTAAGAATATCCATCAGTTCAGAATAATAATCAACAGAAGAAACAATTAAAACATCATTAAAGTTTTTTGCGGCAGAACGAATAAGACTAATTCCTCCAATATCTATTTTTTCAATTATATCTTCTTCAGTGGCATTTGATTGTACAGTCTTTTCAAAAGGATATAAATCAACAATCACTAAATCAATTTCTGGAATTTCATATTCTTCAATCTGTTTTCTATCCTCATTATTATCTCTTCTACAAAGAATACCTCCCATAACTTTAGGATGAAGAGTTTTTACCCTTCCTCCTAAAATTGAAGGATATCCAGTAAGTGATTCAACAGTTTGTGGTTTTACTCCCAAACTTTCAATAAAATTATATGTTCCTCCAGTAGAGTAAATCTTAACTCCAAGCTGGTCTAACTTTTTAACAATATCATCTAATCCATCTTTGTAAAAAACAGATATCAACGCACTCTTAATCTTCTTCATTTTTATTTTTCTTTAAATTAATTTCCAAATTCAATACCCAAACCCTTTGCTGTTTGAACCAAACGAGATTTAGGCTCAACAAGATGAGGCTTGCTAATTGCTTTATCTAAACTCACACTAATAATTTCTGGATGACGATAAGCAACCATTTCTCCAAACCTTCCTTCCATCACAAGTTCAAAAGCCTTAACTCCAAACTCAGAAGCTAAAATTCTATCATAAGCAATAGGTGTTCCACCTCTTTGAATATGACCTAAAACAGTAAGTCTAATGTCGTGTTGAACTCCAGCTTCAATAAGTTCTTGCATCAAGACATTACCAATCCCTCCAAGTTTAGCATTATTGCTTCCTATTTCAGAGGAAGATTCTTTTTGTTTTTTTCTATCTACAGAATAAGCACCTTCTGCAACTACTATTATGCAAAAGCCTTTTCCTTTCTTATATCTTGAATCAATCTTTTCCTTAATTTTTTCAATCTTATATGGCATTTCAGGAATAATGCAAACATCAGCTCCTCCTGCAACTGCACTATGAAGAGCAATCCAGCCAGCATCTCTTCCCATCACTTCCATAATAAATACTCTATTATGACTTGAAGCAGTTGTTACAAGCTTATCAATTGCTTCCGTTACGGTTTGAACAGCTGTTTGAAAACCAAAAGTAAAATCTGTTGCTGAAAGATCATTATCAATAGTTTTTGGAACTCCAATTATGTTAAGACTTTTTTCATATAAAGCTTTAGAAATTCGTTGAGAGCCGTCTCCTCCAATGTTAATTACAGCATCAACTCCCATAATTTTCAATTTCCTAATCATTTCATCTGAACGGTCTACAGCATCATAAGAACCATCACTATTTTTTATTGGCCAAGCAAAAGGACCACCTTTATTTGTAGTTCCCAATATTGTGCCTCCTTTCACTAATATGCCAGAAACACTATTATTATCCAAAACAACAATCTCTGTTGGTTCTTTCAAAACACCATTAAAAGAGTCAATTGAACCAATAACTTCCCAATCCTTTTCCTGTGATGCCCTCTTAACAATAGCTCTAATTACTGCATTTAATCCAGGACAATCACCTCCTCCAGTTACAACCATTACTCTTTTCATCTTCCTTTTTTTAATTAAATTTGTTCAAAATATGGTATTAATTGTTCTATCTCGCTAAGTATTTCATCTCTGCCTATTTTACTTATCGATGAAGAAAGGAAGTATTTTGGTAGTTCAACCCAATCTTTCTGTAAGGCTTTCATAAACAAATCAACGTTCTTGCTTGTAGCAATAACTCCTTGCTTGTCTGTTTTTGTAAAAACCATAGAGAATGGAATTTCATTTTCTCCCAAGAAATTAATAAACTCCAAATCTATTTTCTGAGGAGATATTCTTGAATCAATCAATACAAAAACCGAAATTAAATTCTCTCTTTTGGTCAAATAGTTTGTAATCATCTTTCCCCAAGATGCTCTATTTGATTTTGAAGTTACTGCATAGCCATAACCAGGCAAATCAACCAAAAACCATTCATTGTTTATTTCAAAATGATTAATCAATTGTGTTTTCCCTGGCTTAGAACTTGTCTTTGCTAAATCCTTTTTATTTACAAGCATATTAATAAGCGAACTTTTACCAACGTTGCTCCTGCCAATGAAAGCAAATTCTGCCTTATTTGGTTCAGGACACTTTGTGTAATTAGAATTACTTATAACAAACTCCGCACTCTTAATCTGCATTATATTTTCTTTTTTGCTTCTCTTTAGAAGTTCATATATCGTTTTTGTTTTTCAGGATAAATATCAGCAATAGTTACCAATATTCCTGTTTCTTCAACATTGCTAAAATGTTTATTAATTGATGTTCCAAATGAACGCATGGTTGAAGAAAGATTCATGTAAGCATTGAAAAGTGGAGGAATATGTTCTCCTCTTTCCTTAACAGCCTTAGTTAATATTTGATAGTCCTCTTTATAACTCAATCCACTAAAAAGTTTTACAAGTTCATTGTAGTCTGTTTCAATTTCAACTGGTTCAATTGGATAAACCATTCCTTCATTGTCTGGGAAGTGTTTTTTAAAGAAGTAAAGAATATAATCCCTTGCTTTTATATCCATAGATGGATACATGGTAATTTTCCCGAAGAAATATTTAAATTCAGTATGAGTTTTTGCAAGTGCTCCCAATCCATCCCAAAGATTATCCAATGAGAACATTCCTTTACGAAGGTTGAAAGTAGGTTGATATTCTGGACTAACAAATGAACGTCCAAGTTCAAGAGTATGATTTAAGTAATTTTCCCTAAAAAAGTCAGTAAAATAGAAAAGACCAGCCGTTGCACTTAAAAGATCTCCATTTGACTCCACAAAAATATCTTTACCCAATATGTATCTATATCCTCCAATAATTTCTTCATCCACTGGATCCCAGACAAAAAGTTGTTTGTAGCAATGTGGATCTGGTGCAATATCAAATTCATCAATATCACATTCTGTTCCACTACCACCTCCTTCAGCTCCAAAGCTTAATTCTCTCAATCTTCCAATCTCTCTCATAATATTTGGAGAATTATGAGCTGTTGTAATGTAAATTTCTCTTGAACCGTTATTTGTTTTACGGAAAAATATGTCTTTATTAAGCTCTGCTTTAATCAAGCTCTTTTCAACAGGTGGTATAACGTAAGATGTATCCATAATTTTCTTTCTTTTTTATTTATCAATACTCAAACTCTTTGTTTGGGTTTTCTTTTAAACAATAAACATGCTCTCTTAACTTGCTTGCCCATTGTATTGGAGTAAATCTATTGTCAAATACTTCATGACTAATAGGCTCTCCAAAAGTTATATTAATGGTTTCTCCTTGCTTTTTAAACATTTCTGAAGGAAGAAGAATCATTTCCAAATCGAATTCTATTCTAAAGAAACGTCTTACCGCTGACAAACGATAAAATCTTTTTGAATTTATACTATCTACATGCACTGGAACAATATCTCTTTTATATTCTTGAGCTTTACGCAAAAAACTCTTCTTCCATTTAAAGTCTTGAATACGTCCATCTATCTTTTTACTTTCAGTTCCTGCAGGAAAAAACATCATGCAATTATCAGAAGCAAATGCAGAATTTAAAACATCATGATTTGAAGAATTGCGTCCATATTTGTTTATAGGAATAAAAACATTCTTCAATCCTGGCAACTGACATAGTATATCATTTACTGGGAATAAAATATCTCTACGATATTTTCCTACTTCAGAAATCAAAGCCATTCCATCTATTCCTCCAAGAGGATGATTGCTAACAACTAATGCTCTACCCTCTTTTGGTATGTTATGGGGATTAATAACGTTTACTTTAATGTCTATTTCTTTTAAAACACTATCTGCAAAATCAACTCCCTTCTGGTCACGATATTTATATATTATTTCGTTTACCCTATCAAGGCAAATTAACCTTTTAAACCATCTTAAAAGAGGTTTGGGGATAACCTTTAGAAGATATTTGTTCTTACTTACCAATATCTTTTCTAAAGAAATAAACCTTTGAGTTATTTCCCCTTTAGATGTAGTAATATTTGAAACTGTAGTATCTTTATCCATTAAATTTCTATCAAATTATAGATGGCAAAGTTACAAAATAAAACTAAGAAATAATTAAAAAAACAGGCTAATAGTATGAATTAATTATTAAGATATTTCCAACAAGTAAAATTTGAACCTTGAAAAGCTGAAAATCAGCGAAGCAATAACTAAGAAAATCAAGAAACAAGATAAAAAAGTCGTTTAAATACTTTAAGTCATTTAAGAAATTTAATGTCCATATTCTCCTATCTTTTATCCTAAAATTTTCACTTGAATTTCAAGAAGCTAAATCTTGTTTTAACCATCACAAAACAAGGTTTAAATTCAGCAAAACTTGATTTAATTCCATAAAAAGGAATTTTAATTTCAATCATACTTCGTTTTGAAAAGCTAAGGCAAATAATTAGTAAAAACAATTGATTTCTTTGTGATTTAGAATAATTATTATTTACTTTGCACTGGTATTTAAAATAAAAACATAGGTTATGAAAAAGCTGATTCTTTTCGTTATTGTTTTCTTTTGCTCTCTTCCCATTCTTAATGCTCAAGAATTTAAGGCTGGTATTCTTTCTGGAGTTATAGCATCTCAGGTTGATGGAGATTTTATGAGTGGTTACTATAAGGCTGGTTTTGCTGGAGGATTGTTTGTTTACAGAGATGTTTCTCCTGCCTCAAGAATTCAAGGAGAACTTGTTTATTCAACAAAAGGAAGCAGATGTGCACCAAAGAATACTAACCCTGATTTTCTTCAGGTTACAACATCAAGCATAGATTTAAGCTTAATATACATTTACAAGGTAAGTGAAAGTTTAAACTTTCGCATTGGACTTACTCCCTCCGCCCTTTTAACCTCTAAAGAAGAGCGTCCTACAGGAGTTGTTCAAAATCCTGATGATGCACCTGCTTTTAGAAAATTTGGAATATTAGGACTTGCTGGAGTAAGTTATAATCTTAGCCAAAAACTTAGCCTTACTTGGAGTTATAATTATTCATTATTGAGCATAAGAAGTGGTTCCTCAGAAATTTATTACATGAGTTACAAGGAACAAAATGCACAATACCACAACTACATGGCCTTTATCTTGAGCTATACTTTCTAATTGATAAAAGGATTATTTTCTTTCTCGTAACCAATCTCAGTTGATGGTCCATGACCACAAATACATTTAGTATTTTCAGGAAGATTGAATAGATTGTTTTTAATACTTGCCATAAGAGCTTCAAAATCTCCTGTTGGAAGGTCAGTTCTTCCAATAGAATCTCTAAATAGCACATCACCAGTAACAATATAATTTTCTTCTTCATTATAAAAACATAGACTGCCAGCACAATGCCCTGGAGTTTCAAATACTTTCAATTGAGAATTACCATATTCAATAATATCATCCTTTGTTATGTATTGAAGAGATATGTTTTCTATTCCATCAACTTTAAAACCCATCATCTCTGCTTGAGCATCGGCAATTCTAATAAACCTTTCTCCATCCTTATGTAGTTTTAAAGGCTGATTGAATGTTTGAGTAGCCCAATAAGCATCACAAATATGATCAATGTGAGCATGAGTAATTAAAATATGTTTAACCTTTAGGTTGTTTTGTTCAATAAAATTGATTAGTTCTTGCCTTTCAGCCTGACTTTGACAACAAACATCAATCAAAACACATTCTTTTGTATTGTCAAATGCCAATGTGCAGTTAACTTCATAGTGATTAAATACGAAAATCTTTATCATTATTCTTGTTTTTTAGCTTCATCCCAAAATATATCCATTTCTTCCAAGGTCATATCCTTAAGACTTCTTCCTTGTTGCATAGCTCTTTCTTCAATAAATTGGAATCTGTTAATAAACTTCTTATTTGTTCTTTCCAAAGCAGTTTCTGGATTTACATCAATAAAGCGAGCATAGTTGATTAGAGCAAAAAGTGTATCACCAAACTCTTGTTCCATTTTTTCTTTATTATTATTTTTTACTTCTTCTTTCAGTTCTTCAATTTCTTCTTCAACCTTTTCCCATACCTGCTGTCTATTGTCCCAGTCAAAACCTACACCTCTTGCCTTATCTTGAATCCTATATGCTTTAACAAGTGCGGGCAAAGTTTTTGGAACTCCTGAAAGAGTTGATTTTCTTCCTTCCTTAAGTTTAATTTGCTCCCAATTCTCCTTTACTTGTTCTGAGTTTTCAACCTTTTCATCTCCGTATATATGAGGATGACGACGAACAAGTTTTTCATTAAGAGAGTCAATAACATCTTTTATATCAAAAGAATTCTCTTCTGAACCAATCTTAGCATAAAAGACAATATGAAGAAGCAAATCTCCAACTTCTTTTTTTATTTCGTCAGTATCGTTTTCAATTATTGCATCTGCAAGTTCATAAGTCTCTTCAATGGTTAGATGTCTAAGAGTTTCGAAAGTTTGCTTTCTATCCCAAGGGCATTTCTCCCTTAATTCATCCATAATATCTAAAAGACGTTCAAAACTTTCTAATGCTTCTTTATTTCTTTCTTTTTTCATCAAATAAATTTCTTTTTAACCTTCATTTATCTCTAATTACCTCCCAATCATTTGCAATTGAAATAATATTTTCAAAGTCTAAGCTTCGCATACAATCAAAATGTTTCTTTGGACATTCTTTATAACCCAATTTTGAACAAGGGCGACAAGATAAATCTTTCTTTTCGAAAATATAAACCTTAGCTTTTGAATCTTTAGGAAAGTATGGATACATCCCAAATTGAGGTACTGTGTTTCCCCAAACACTAATTGTATTTTTATTTAGTGCTGCTGCAATATGCATTAATCCTGTATCTGGAGTAATAACGCCAATTGCGTTTGCTATTAATGAAGAAGTCTGATTCAAATTATAAGCTCCACAAGCATTGAAAACTCTTGCACCAACAGCATTTTCAACTTCAATGGCTTTTTTCCTATCATTTTTATCTCCAAGAAGGACAATTGATTTATTTATACCTTGACATAATTGAATAAGTTTATCTGTTGGAATTTGTTTGGTTTGATGTTTACTCCCAACAACTATAGCAATATAACCATCTTGAAAACTTAAAGGCAGAGCATCAGGAGAAATATAATCTTCATCAGCTAAGAAATAATCAAGTCCTTTTCCATCATTAACAATATTAAATCCCAATCCTTTTGTTGCTTCAAAATATCTATCAACAATATGTTTCTCAGGTAATTCATTTAACTTCCATTTCACCAATAACCATTTCTTTACCCTCAAAGAATTGAAAGTTTTGCTCGGCTTTAATAATCTAAGTCTAATAATTAAAGATCTTATCTGCTTATGTAAATCAATCACATAAGTATAGTTTTCTTTTTTTAATAGTCTAATAGTTTCGGAAAGTGAGCCACTGAAAGTAATTATTCTATCAATGTAGGGATTATTATTAAGTATGATTGCGTTATTTGCCTTGGTTAGATAGTGAATTTGCACATTAGGTATTTGAGTTTTTATACAACGTACAATTGGCGTTGTAAGAACAATGTCGCCAATTGAACTCAGGCGAATTATTAAAATCTTGGGGTGAGCATCCATAATTATCCTACGCTTCCTTCTAAACTTATGCTTAATAATTTTTGAGCTTCAACAGCAAACTCCATAGGTAATTTGTTTAATACTTCTTTTGCATATCCATTAACAATTAGACCAATTGCACCTTCTTGAGAAATTCCTCTTTGTCGGCAATAGAAGAGTTGGTCTTCTGATATTTTTGAAGTAGTTGCTTCATGTTCCACAATTGAACTATGATTATCTATTTTAATATATGGAAATGTATGAGCTCCGCATTTGCTACCTAATAGCAAAGAGTCGCATTGAGAATAGTTTCTTGTATTTGTAGCTCCTTTAGTAACTTTAACAAGTCCTCGATAAGAGTTTTGACTCTCTCCTGCAGAAATCCCTTTAGATATTATAGTACTTTTAGTGTTTTGGCCTAAGTGAATCATTTTTGTTCCAGTATCTGCTTGTTGGTGATTGTTTGTTACAGCAACAGAATAGAACTCTCCAACAGAATTGTCTCCTTTTAAAATACAGCTTGGATACTTCCATGTTATTGCAGAACCAGTTTCAACCTGAGTCCAAGACAGTTTTGCATTATTGCCTTTACATATTCCTCTTTTGGTAACGAAATTATAAATTCCTCCTTTACCATCTTTATCTCCAGGATACCAATTCTGAACAGTTGAATATTTTACTTCAGCATCTTTCATCACAATAATTTCTACAATTGCTGCATGGAGTTGATTTTCGTCTCTTTTTGGAGCAGTGCATCCTTCCATGTATGAAACATAGGAGCCTTCATCAGCAACAATCAATGTTCTTTCAAATTGACCAGTATTTGCTGCGTTTATTCTAAAATATGTTGATAGTTCAATTGGGCATTTAACTCCTTTTGGAATATAACAAAAAGAACCATCGCTAAATACTGCTGAATTAAGTGCAGCAAAATAGTTATCAGAATAAGGAACTACAGAAGCTAAATATTGTTTTACTAAATCAGGATGATTTTGAACTGCTTCAGTGAAAGAACAGAATATTATTCCTTCTTTTGAAAGAGTTTCTGAGAAAGTTGTTTTAACAGATACACTATCCATAACTGCATCAACAGCAACATTGCCAACATTTCCTGAGTCATCTAAGGAAATTCCTAATCTATTAAATGTATCTAATAATTCTTCATGTACTTCTTTACTATCAGAAGCAGGTTTTGTTTTAGGAGCTGCATAATAGATTATATCTTGATAATTAATTTCTGGTATTTCTAAATGTGCCCATGTAGGCATCTTCATAGTAATCCATTTTCTATAAGCGTTTAATCTAAATTCCAACAACCACTCAGGCTCATTCTTCATTTTTGAAATATGTCTAATAACATTTTCATTTAATCCTTTTTCAATAACCTCAGTGTCAATATCTGTAACGAAACCATATTTATATTCTCCACTTGTAATATCTTCAATTATATCGTTTTCTTTATTTCTTCCATTATCTTTTTCCATATAATTTTCAATTTTCATGAGTTGCAAAAATACAATATAATTATTCTAAGAAGAAATATTTAATATAAATTTTCATGGAATAATGAATTTACATGAAAAATAGAAATATACTATTAGATATTTGACTAAAAAAATAGATTCTAATTCAAAAAATTGAGATATTACTTATATTAATTAGTTTTCTTTAAGATAAATATCTATAATTCCATAAACGAAGCAGAATTAATTATCAATGCTTTAGACTACACCTACATGAAAAAAGTTTAAAAAAAATTGGTAATACAAAATTTATTATTATTTTTGCTTCAAATACAAAATGGAGAAACTCGAAAATCCAAAATAGAGTAGAGACAAAAAAAATAAATAAAAATTATAGCTATGAAAAAAGTATTATTTGTATTAGGAATTGCTGCAGCTTTTTCTTTTGCTGCTTGTAATTCTACTAAAGATTGTGCTTGCGATATCTTAGACGGTGATAACAATCCTGTTATGAAAGCATCAGAAGCCATTCCTGCAGGTTCATTAGATGTTTTAGAATATGATGGAGATTGTGCAGATATTACATGGAGTGAATATACTGGAATCTGGAAAACTGCCATCCTTATGGAAGGAAACCATCTTAAATGTGTTGAAAAATAAAAACAATTTTTCGCAAGTAAAGGGAATATTACATATTGTAGTATTCCCTTTTATTATTAATTAAAATTGAATATGAGAATAAATAAAAATTTGATTGGAACATTCTGCCGAATTATTATTGGCTTAGTTTTTATCCTTTCTGCTGTTTTAAAATATTGGTCTATTGAAGCAGTTGATTTATTCTTTTTTGACCATAAATTATTCCCTTGGGTAATAACTACTTTTTTATCAAGATTATTAATATCTCTTGAAGCTATAATTGGAATATTGCTTGTAGTGGGTATATATCCAAAGTTATCCAAAATACTTACCTTTTCTACTTTAATTGGCTTTACATTATATTTAATAATAAAGCCTTTATTATTTGATGTAACTGATGAAAACTGTTTTTGTTTTGGAGACAAAATCCAACTTTCAGATACGGAAACAATAATAAAAAATATTATCCTTCTTGTTTTATCTCTAACCTTAAACTGGGCTAAATGGTGGAAGACTAAATATTCTAAACTCATAATAATTATTTCTTCTATTCTTATTGTTGGAACTGCATTCACCATAAAACCTCCTGATTTTATTCAATCTAAAATTTATGATCATTCTGTTGATATTAGACCTGAAGTATTTGAGAGAGTTAAAGGTTACGACAATTTGAAAGCCTTAGATGTTGAAAAAGGGAGAAAAGTTATTTGTTGGTACAGCACAAGCTGTAAATATTGCAAGAGAGCTGCAAAGAAAATTGATATTATAATTGATAGACATAATTTGGATAGAAATGATTTTATTCAGGTTTTTGGAGGTAAAGAAAAACCTTTAACTCAATTTTATAATGAGTCCAACACAAAACCACTACAATATACTTTTATTGATGTAATTTCGTTTCTTAATACTACACATGGTCGTATGCCAGTAATATTTTTATTGGAAAATGGAAATGTTGTTAAACTTTATAAGTTAACTTCAATTGATGAAGAATTCATTGTCGACTTTTTAAAAAACAAAAACAATAAATAATTATGAAAAAAGTATTCTTTTTATTAGCAGTTGTTTTCTGCATTTCATTAGTTTCTTGCACTCAAAATGACTGTGTTTGTACAGCAAATCAAGAAAAATCAACTTCTTCTGCCAATTCTAATGAATATCCCGTTTATGATTGGGGAGGAAATTGCAGTAGTATTACTCAAAATGATATTCCAGAACTAAGCAGTAGCAGTACAGAATATAATCTTAACTGCACCGATTTATAATATTTTTCACCCTTCTTTTATTCTTATTACAATAATATATTTTCAGTATTCTTCGTTTAGAAGAAATATTGTAATAATTTAATATCACTGCTATGATTAATATTCTTTGGGTTGACGATGAGATAGACCTTTTAAAACCTCATATGCTTTTCTTGGCAACAAAAGGCTACGAAGTAATTCCTTCTACTGATGGACAAGAAGCATTAGAACTCTTGGAACAAAAAATCGTTGATATAGTTTTTTTAGATGAGAATATGCCTGGACTATCAGGATTAGACACTCTAATGCTTATTAAAGACAAGTATCCTTCTCTTCCTATTATTATGATAACAAAAAGTGAGGAAGAACATATCATGGAACAAGCCATTGGGTCTAAAATTTCTGATTACTTGATAAAACCAGTTAATCCAAACCAAATTCTTCTTGCTTTAAAGAAACATCTTGAAGCAAAAAAATTAGTTAGTGAAACCTCAACACTAAATTATCAACAACAGTTTAGAGAAATATCCATGCGTCTTATGGATAGATTGGACTCTAAACAGTGGACTGAAATATACAAGAAACTAATCTTTTGGGAATTGGAACTTGCCACTTCTCAAGATGAAAGCATATTTGAAATTCTTCGCCAACAAAAAGATGAAGCAAATACTTTGTTTTGCAGATACTACGAAAAGAACTATGAAAGTTGGTTAAAAAACCAACAAGAGGATAAGCCTTTGCTTTCTCACACTGTATTGAAAGAAAAACTATTCCCTTTGCTTAAAGAAGATAAAACTCCTACATTTTTAATTGTTATTGACAACTTCCGTTTCGATCAATGGAAAGCTATTCAAACAATGGTTGAAGAATATTATAGGGTAGACAATGAAGATATTTATTTCAGCATTATTCCAACAACAACTCAGTATGCAAGAAATTCAATGTTTGCAGGACTTATGCCAGCAGAGATTGAAAAGAAATATCCTTCTCTATGGGTAAATGAAGATAAGGAAGGAAACAAGAATCAAAACGAACACGAACTATTACAAGAAAACCTCAAACGTTTTGGTTTCAACCTCAAAACAACTTATCATAAAGTATTGAATGTTCAGTATGGTAAAAGGATGATGGATATTCTTCCAAACATGCTAAATAACGATTTAAATGTTATTGTTTATAATTTCATTGATATGTTATCTCACGCCAGAACTGAAAATGATTTGGTGAGAGAACTTGCAGAAGATGAAAGAGCCTATCGTTCTGTTACTCAAACATGGTTTAGTCATTCTGCTCTTATGGATGTTTTGAAGTATTTGAGCGATAAAAAAGTGAATATTATCATCACCACTGATCATGGTTCAGTTAGAGTTGATAGACCTGTGAAAGTGAAAGGCGACAAAACTGTTTCAACAAACTTGCGTTACAAAGTTGGAAGACTCCTTGACTATAACCCTAAAGAAGTGCTTGAAGTGAAAGATTGTACTCAAATATTCCTTCCAAAACTTGCCATAACCTCTCCTTACATATTCACTCGCTCCAATGACTTCTTTGCATATCCAAACAACTATAATCAATACGTTCAATATTATATGAATACTTTCCAACATGGAGGCATTTCCATGGAAGAAATAATGATTCCTTTTATAACAATTAAAAACAGATAAATGCAATCTACTTTTATAGCAAATTCCATTTCTGAACTTAAATCAATTGCTCAAGAAATCATAGAAACTCACAAGGATGATAGAATATTCATTCTTGAAGGAGATATGGGAGCTGGCAAAACAACCCTAACAAAATACATTTGTGAGAATTTAGGTGCAAATGACAATGTTTGTTCTCCAACCTTTGCAATTGTCAATCAATATTATTCTGAAAAAGCAGGTGATATTTATCATTTCGATTTCTACAGAATAAACAAAGAGCAGGAAGCCTTTGATATTGGATTTGAAGAATATCTTTACAGTGGCAACTATTGTTTTATTGAATGGGCTGAAAAAGTAAGTAATTTATTGCCCTTACATTATGTTATTATCTCAATAAAAGAAACTCAAGACCAAAAAAGAGAAATAACCTTAAAACAAGTATAGAAAAATACTTTTAAGAAGAACTAATAATATTTTTCAAGACTTTTCTGAAATTAATCAAGGAATAATTCTACTAAATCAAGGAATAATTTCAAAAAGTCCTTATATAAAACTTTTTATATAAGGACTTTTTAGTCCAAAGATGCGCATCTTTACAACAAAACGATGCGCATCTTTCATATCGAAAGATGTACATCTTTTATTTTAATAAATATTTTGATTTTCTATTTAGGAAAAGAGAGATTTAACAATAAATAGTCTCTATATTTTGCAAATATACAAAAATATTCTGATTTAAACAATTAATTTATTGGATAAAATACTTTGTTATTTAATCTATTATTATAGCCAACGTTTTTTCTTGAAATAGAATATAAAACCAACAACAACAAAAACCATTAGGGCGATTATTCCACCAAAAACCCAATCATTTTGCATAAATGGAAGTGTTACATTCATTCCATAAATACCTGAGATAACCGACAATGGGAGCATTATGGTTGAAATGAAAGTGAGTATTCTCATTATTTCATTTGTTTTGTTGGTCTGCAATGAATCGAAAGTGTGAGAAAGTCCTTCAATCAACTCTCCATAATCTTCAACCAAGTCAAACATCTTTTGATATTGGTCTAAAATATTTCCCCAATAATCTTCCATATCTTCTTCATACCCCTTAATTCCTCCTGATTCAAACTTATGGAATACTCTAACCTGAGGTTTAAAAGTTGTATTTAGAGAGATAATATTTTTTCTTGTTATAGATAATTGTTCAATAACTTTTTCAGATTTCTTGGAGAATATATCGTAGTTAATTCCGTCGACCTCTGTTCCAATTCTTAGAATTAGAGTGTAGGTTTCAACCATAAGCCTATCCAAAATATTATAAAGCAAACTATCAGAACTTTCAACTATTTCAGATAAGTCATCACTTCCCAACTCATGTTTCTTTTGAAGGTCTTTAAATAAGTTTTTAACAACCCAATGAGAGCGACCAATTGTTACAATATAGTCTTTACCCCAGAATATCTTAACTTCTTTTACTCGAACAAACTTATTTGCTTTATCAAAAAAAGGAAAATGAAGAATAATGAAATAGTAATCGTCGTATTCGTCAATTTTTGGACGTTGATTAACAGAACGACAGTCCTCAATATCTAATGGGTGGAATTCGTATTCTTTTAAAAGGAAATCAAAGTCATCTTCACTCGGGTTAAGGATATGCAACCACTTAACGTTTTCAAAATTTATTGTTTCAATCATGCTATATCCTCCTTTCTATAAAAAAATGCTATGCAAAGGTAGTAAATTTTGGTGAAATACAAAACGATGAACTTAAAAATATGGATTATTGCATTTTTTCCACTTAAGTTTTTTTTGGTTATCATATATTTTATATCTTTGTACTTTCATAAGTTTTTTAACGAAACTATCCTAAAATAACTCCATCGCTATAAGAATCTCTATATAAAGAATTGCAAATTAATTAAAGAAAACATTAAACCGACAAAATAAAATATAATCAACAAACAAAAACGAAATTAATACATATATTGCTATGAAATCAATAAAAGATGTAAACTTTAAGGGAAAGAAAGTATTAGTAAGAGTTGACTTTAATGTCCCATTAGACGAAAGAAAGAATATTACTGACGATACACGTATGCGTGAGTCAATGCCAACAATAAATAAATTACTTAATGATGGAGCAGCTGTAATAATTATGGCTCATTTTGGAAGACCTAAAAAAGGAGGATTTGAAGCAGAATATTCTTTAAATCCTATTGCAAAACATCTTTCAGAAATGCTAAATAAAAAAGTAATGTTCACTCAAGAAGTTCTTGTTGATAAGGTCGCAGGACTAAGTTCTTTTCTTGAAGATGGCGATGTAATGTTATTGGAAAACATACGTTTCTATCCAGAAGAAACAAAAGGAGATGTTGCTTTTGCAGAAAAATTAGCAAAATTAGGAGATGCTTATGTTAATGATGCCTTTGGAGCAGCTCATCGTGAACACGCTTCAACAGCAACCATTGCACGTTTTTTCCCTAACGACAAATACTTTGGTTTCTTAATGGAAAATGAAGTTAGAAATCTACAAAAACTTATGAATAACCCAAGCAAGCCATTCACTGCAATTGTTGGAGGTTCAAAAGTTAGTTCCAAAATAGACATATTAAAAAATCTTGCTCCAATTGTTGACAATATAATTATTGGAGGAGGAATGACCTATACTTTCTTAAAAGCTATGGGAATAAATATTGGAACTTCAATTTGCGAAGAAGATAAATTAGATATAGCTAAGGATTTGATTGAAGAAATGAAAAGACTAAACACAAAGTTAATTCTTCCTATTGATCATATTATTGCTGACAAATTTGACAATGAAGCAAACAAAAGCAACACTGAAGGCCAATCAATTCCTGATGGATTTATGGGAATGGATATTGGGGGAAAATCAATTGAATTATTCAAAAATATAATATTAGAATCAAAAACAATACTATGGAATGGTCCAATGGGTGTTTTTGAAATGCCTTCTTTCGCAAAAGGAACATTCGCAGTTGCTGAATATATTGCAAAAGCAACTAAAAAAGGCGCATTCTCAGCTGTTGGAGGTGGAGATTCTGTTGCAGCAATTAATCAATCTGGATTTGCAAAAGACGTTTCTTACATATCAACAGGTGGAGGCGCAATGTTAGAATACTTAGAAGGTAAAACACTACCAGGAATTAAAGCAATTTTAGATTAGGACAAATGGGCAAAATAGCATGTATAACTGGAGCAACATCTGGAATAGGATATTACTCTGCAATTGAATTTGCAAAATTAGGATATAACTTAATTATCACAGGTCGTCGTAAAGAAAGATTAGAAAACATAGAGAAAGAACTTAAGGAGAATTATAACATAAAAGTTCTTTCTCTAAACTTCGATGTTAGAGAAAGAACAAGTGTTGAAGATAGTCTTAACTCACTTCCTTCAGAATGGAAAGAAATAGATATTTTATTAAACAACGCAGGACTTGCAGCAGGTAAAGAACCAATATTTGATGGAGATTATAAAGATTGGGATCAAATGATTGACACAAATGTTAAAGGTTTATTATATGTTTCAAGAGTAATTATTCCTTGGATGAAAGAAAGAAAACAAGGACATATAATAAATATTTGTTCCATTGCTGGCAAGGAAGTTTATAAAGACGGAGCTGTTTATTGTGCAAGTAAAGCAGCAGTTAACTCCATTTCACAAGGAATGAGAATTGATTGTAATCCTTTTAATATAAAAGTTACAAACATTTGTCCAGGAGCAGTTGAAACAGAGTTTTCTATGGTTAGATTTAAGGGGGATAAAACTAAATCAGATGCAACTTATCAAGGATATACTCCACTAACTGGAGAAGATATTGCTCAAACAATTATATATTGCGCAACTCTTCCTTCACATGTTTGCATAAACGATTTAGTTATTACTCCAACTGCACAAGCAAATGCTACTACTTTTCACAGAGAATAGAAGAAATGAAAGAAAAGAACTCAGCATTAAAAGTTTTGGATGGTATTGAACAACCAAATCAAGTTAATAAGGAATTTCTAAAAAAATATAACAAGAAAAAGAATCTTTCAATTGAAGATTATGTTCAAGGGATTTTAAATAAAGACAGAACTATTCTTTCAAAAGCAATTACTTTGGTTGAAAGTTCACTTTTTGAACATCAGGAAAAAGCACAGCAAATTATAGAAAGATGTTTGCCTTATGCTGGTAAAAGCATCCGTTTAGGAATTACTGGAGTTCCAGGAGTTGGGAAAAGTACAACAATTGATGTTTTGGGAAAGCAACTTACTAATAGTGGCCAGAAGGTTGCTGTTTTAGCAATTGACCCAAGCAGTCAAAGAAGTAAGGGTTCCATTTTGGGAGACAAAACAAGAATGGAAGAACTTTCCACTGACCCAAATGCTTTTATTCGTCCTTCTCCTTCAGCTGGAAGTTTGGGTGGAGTTGCAAGAAAAACAAGAGAAATAATAGTATTGTGTGAAGCAGCAGGCTTTGATGTTGTTATTGTGGAAACTGTTGGAGTTGGTCAATCAGAAACAGTTGCACATTCAATGGTTGATTTCTTTTTGCTCTTACAATTAGCAAATGCAGGAGATGAACTTCAAGGCATTAAACGAGGAATTATGGAAATGGCCGATGCAATTTCAATAAATAAAGCAGAAGGAGAAAACAAACAAAAAGCTGAGATTGCAGCAGGACAATATCGAAATGCACTGCATCTATTCCCAATGGCAGAAAGTGGATGGACTCCACCTGTTTTTACTTGTTCTGCTTATTCCAAAGAAGGAATTGATACTATTTGGGAAACTGTTAGCAATTACGTTATCCATACAAAAGCGAATGGTTATTTTTATGCAAAACGAAATCAACAAAACCTCAAAATACTTTCCGAAACTATAGACTCTCATCTAAAAGAAAATTTCTACACAAATCTAAAAGTTAAAGAAAAGCTAGCAAAAGTCCAGCAGGATATTCTTGACAACAAGATAAGTGCTTATGTTGCAGCAGGTGAACTTATTGATGATTATTTTCAAAACATAAAATCAATCTGATGAAAAATCTTCTTTACTTATCCCTATTTTTAATTCTTGCTACAACAACAAGTTGTAGTATATTAAATAAGAATGAATCAACCAAAATAGTTTCTCCATCTAAAAATGGAGAAACTAATCAATCAATAGATTTTTTTCAAACTGAATGGCAATTAATAAGAGCTGGAGCGATAAAACCCAAATTAACTGCAACAGATAATAATGTTTCTATTTTATTTAGTAAAGACAATTCTCATTTTGCTGGATTTAGTGGTTGTAATAGATATTTCGGAAAATTTGAAGTTAAAAAGGAAAATTTGAAGTTAATGGATATTGGTTCAACAAAAATGGCTTGTCCTGACAACGATATGAGCTTTGAGAATAACTTCCTTAACAACCTTAATAAAGTTACAAACTATTCTATTAATGAAGACACACTTTTTCTAAAAAACAAAGATAGAGTTGTTTTTGTATTCATAGCAAGATAGAAAATGTCAGAAAGGATAACTCTTTTTGCAGAAGTAATTTTGCCACTTCCCCTACCCTCTACCTACACTTACAGGGTTCCATTAGAGTGGAATGATTTGGTTAAAAAAGGTCAAAGAGTTGCTGTTGAACTTGGAAAGAAAAAGATTTATTCTGGCATCATACAATCCATTCATCAAAAAGCTCCCAAAGTAAGTAGTGTTAAATATATTCTTTCAATTTTAGACGAGGAGCCTATTGTAAGTGAAGTAAGTCTTAATTTTTGGCAATGGGTTTCCAATTACTATATGTGCTATTTGGGAGATGTAATGACTGCAGCACTCCCTTCTTCATTAAGAATTAAGAGCGAAACAAACATAATTATCAATCCTGATTTTGACGGAGATATTTCAAATCTTAATGATGATGAAGCAAAGATTTTAGAGTTAGTTTCTAAAAAAGAAGCTGTTTCTATTGATGATATAAGAAACAAAACATCAATTATAGAAATACTTCCTATTCTTAATTCAATGATTAAGAAAAACATTATTCTTACTGATGAAGAACTTAAAAGTAAGTATAGACCAAAAATTGAGGAGTATATTTCTCTTTCTCCAGAATACCAAACTGAAGAAAAACTTAAAGAACTCTTTGAACATTTAGAATCAAAGAAAACACTAAAAAAACAATATGAAGCTTTATTAATTTTTCTGTCTATTGCAAAATATAAAGATGCAGAAATAAAGAAAAGTGAGTTAACAAAGCTTACAAATATTTCGTCTTCTTCTTTGCAATCACTTATTAAAAATAATATTTTTATTGTAGAAAAGAAACTTCAAAGCCGATTAACTGACCGAAGTTTAGCTTTAATTGAAAACAAATTAGTTCTTAATGATGAGCAGTCAAATGCCTACAATCAGATTGTTGAAAATTGGGATAAGAAATCTGTAAGTCTTATTCATGGAGTTACAGGAAGTGGAAAGACAGAAATATATATTAAATTAATTCAAAAAGTTCTTGAGCAAGGTAAACAAGTATTATTTCTCCTTCCTGAAATTGCCTTAACAAGTCATTTAATAAGTCGTTTAGAGAAATACTTTGGAAATCGTATTGGAGTATTTCATTCAAGATTTTCTAAAGAAGAAAGAGTTGAAGTTTGGAATAAGGTTAAAAATCCTATTAAAACTAATCGCTACGATATAATTCTCGGTTCCCGTTCAAGTGTTTTTCTTCCTTTTTACGATTTAGGATTAGTTATTGTTGATGAAGAGCACGATTCATCTTATAAACAATATGACCCTTCTCCTCGATATAATGCAAGAGATACTGCAATAGTTTTGGCACAATTCTATGGAGCAAAAACTATTCTTGGTTCAGCAACTCCTTCTTTGGAAAGCTATTTCAATGCTAAAGAAGGAAAGTATCAGTTATTGGAATTAAAAAAACGCTATTCAGGAACTCTTTTGCCAGAAATACTTGTTGCTGATGTGAAAGAAGCTTTAAAATATAAAGAAATGCACTCCCATTTCTCAAAACTACTAATTGATAATATTACTGAAGCATTAAAGAATAAAGAACAGGTAATCTTATTTCAAAATAGAAGAGGTTTTGCAAGATATCTTCAATGTGAAGCATGCGGATATGTTACAAGTTGTAAGTTTTGCGATGTTGCATTAACCTATCACAAGCATACAGAATCCCTAAAATGTCATTATTGTGGCTATACTACAACAATAGATGAACAATGTTCAGAATGTGGAAGCCATAAAATTAAAATGATTGGCTTTGGAACAGAAAAAATTGAAGAAGACTTAAATATTTTCTTCCCTGATGCAGTAGTTGCGAGAATGGATATGGATACTACCAAAACTAAAAATGCTTACGAAATAATAATTAATGACTTTCAAAACCGAAAGATTGATATTTTGGTAGGAACACAAATGATTACAAAAGGATTAGACTTTGATAATGTAAGTGTTGTTGGAATTCTTAATGCTGATTCAATTATTAATTTCCCCGATTTCCGTTCCTACGAAAGAGCATTCTCTCAAATGGTTCAGGTCAGTGGAAGAGCAGGTAGAAAATTTCACAGAGGAAAGGTAATTATTCAAACCTTCAATCCCTATCATCAATCAATAAGAGATGTTATTGACCACAACTATACTTCAATGTATAATAGTCAGATATTGGAAAGAAAAGTTTTTAAATACCCACCATATTTTAGATTAATAAAAATTAGTCTTTTGCACAGAGAAAAGCCTACTCTTGAAAAGTTTGCAGGCGAATTTGGAATTAAACTAAAAGAAATTTTTGGAGGAAGAATTCTTGGACCTGAGTTTCCTTTAATACCAAGAATAAAGAATAATTATTCGATGGAGTTTTGGTTAAAAGTTGAAAAAGATATTTCCATTTCTCAAGTAAAGTCAGAGATAAAAATACTTGTAGAAAAGTTTCTATCCTCCCATTCCAAATTAAGGATAATTATTGACGTTGATCCAATGTAATAATGATTATTTTTTAATTATAAATTTATCGATCTCTTCTCTTGGCATAATAATTTGAGCATACCAACAAGCATAACTACCTAATAAATATGGGCGATAAGTAAAAATAAACTCTTTTTCACTGAAATTTAAGGTATAATTTTTATCTAATGTAGGTAAATAAGAGAAGCAACCTTCCTTATTATTAAAATGCTTTTTAAGGAGTTTTTCAATATCGTTCTTTCTACTATAGTCTATTATTTCTTCGTTGCTTAAAAGTTTTTTATTCTTCAAATCATAATTAAATGCTACTGAATAATTAGAGCCATGAGGCGCTCCAGTTCGATAAATTTCTACATAGAATAAAACACTAATATATTTATTTGATATAAAAAATATAGTATCAGGTACAACGCTTAAATTAAAAGGCGGAAGAATTTCAGTTTTATCATCCCAAGACTTAAAAAATTCATTAGACTCTTTTTTTATTACAATTTGAATAGAATCTAAAAAGTTTTCAATTTCTTTATTCATATTCTCACAACGCCCATCCTCCGATTGAAAATATGGTTTAGTAATATCTATAACATATTCCAGGGAATCAACACGAATAATTTCATTGGTTACTTTAATAGGTTCTATTTTTTTAATATTCTTTGCAAAATCTTGTTGTTGACACATAGATTTAAAACCTATTGATAAAAATAAAATGCAAAAAAATAAATGATATATTTTCATTATTATTTAGGTTTATTTCTTTCTTCTAATCTTGCTTTTGTCATTCTTTCTCTTATTCCTCCATTATTAATAAAATCTTTTTCAAGCCAATTAATTTGTTTTTCTATTAAAAACTTTGTTACATTTGATAAATTTATCATGGTATTTACTCCTATTTCAATATCTTTATTTTCAATTGCCTTTTGAAAGGTTTGGTAATTACCATTAGGAATCTTTATTAATTCAGATAGTCTTTTGTATAGTTTATTGTCTTTATCCCAAAGATTTAATTTATTTATTCTGGCATAATCCTTATAATCTTCTAATAATTCTTCCAAAGATGCTCTTGCAACATTAGTTAACTTCAATTCTGTTTCTTTTGATGTTCCAGAAGCCATACTACCTTCTACAATATTTTGCTTGCAACTTCTTGCAGCTTGAATCATTTGATCCTTTGTTCTATCATTATAAGCAATGTATTTGTTGCAAAAATAAACCGTACCATCATATACTATTTCTGACTTTTGATATGATAATAATTTCTTGTAACCACCATGATTTAAGATTATCTTTGCCATAGCTTATTGGTTTTTATTATTAATTAACTAATTAAAGAATTGACTGATTAAGGAAAGGACAAAAAGGACTCAAAAGACAAAATCGACTGATTAACTTTTTGTCTATTTTGTCCATAAGGTCTATTTTGTCCTTTGAGTCCTTTTTGTCAATTAAATTATTTTTTTCAATCATAATTACTAATCCTTATCATTAAGGTATTCGCAAGAATAATCGGAGTTTTCAAATTCTATTGTTACATGTTCTATATTATAGGTTTGGGCTATTGATCTTATTTTTTCTTTTATTAGTGATTGGCTTTTATTTGACACTATATGCAATGTCATAACGTGAGAATTTCCATCTTGTGTCCAAACATGTAAGTCGTGAATAGAAATAACATTATCTATTTGATTTAGTTTTTGAGTTAATTCTTCAATATTTAAGTCTTCAGGTATGGCTTGTAATAATATTTTAAAGGTATCTCTTAGATTTTTATACACGTTATATAATACCCAAAATGTAATTCCTATTGAAAGTAAAGGGTCAAGAATAGGTAAGGAAGTAAACAACATAACAATGCTTATTACCAATACTCCTATCCAACCTAAAACATCTTCCATTATATGAAGAAATACTGCTCTTTCATTTAATGTATTTCCTCTTTTAACACTTAAGGCTGCTGCTCCATTAATAATAATTCCCAATATAGCTAACCAAAGCATTCCTTGTGCATTTACTCCTTGTGGAGAAAGAAGTCTTTTTATTGCTTCAACAAGAATAAAGATAGAGCCAACAAATAATACCCCTGATAGGAAAACAGAGCCTAATAATGAGAATCGTTTATACCCATAAGAATAGTTTTTGTCGCTACCTTTATTCGATTTCTTTTGAAGTTGAAATGATATTCCCAATGAAATGCAATCTCCAAAATCATGTACTGCATCTGAAAGAATAGCAACACTGTTGGTTATTAATCCTCCTATTAATTCAATTATTGCAAAGAAAAGATTTAAAAAGAATGCTGTTAATATATTCTTTGTTGAAGAATTACTTGAATTTCCATGAGAATGATTATGAGACATAATAATTATTTTTTATTTATCTTCTTCTGAATGATTTCTCATAAAGCCTTGTTCATTTATAAGCTCAAAATAAGCTCTTGAGAAAGCTCTATTATCTTTTCCCTTATACCTGCTTTGAGTAAATACCTTTGCAAGATTTTCTTGATTACTTTCCTTACAATAAGCTTGAGATTGAGGTAATGCTTCAAAATCATTATAATATTTATCAATATCTTCTGGACTATAATCCTTATATGTTTCATTATGGATAACAGATTCCAAAGGTAAACGTTCGGTTAATGGCGGTTCTTCTGCTGGATAGCCAATAGTTATTGTTGTAACAGGAACAACATATTTTGGAAGATTAAGAAACTCTGAAATTGGTTTAGCCATATAGTTAACTGTTCCCAAATAACATATCCCAAGTCCAAGTTCTTCTGCAGCATTACAGATTGATTGAGTAAGAATTGTTGCATCTATTGTTGCAATATTTAACCATAAGAAATTATCATACTCAACAGTGGTTCCTCTTTGCAAACACCATTTATGGAAACGATTCAAATCAGCACAAACAGTTATTACAACAGGAGCTTTAACCACCATTTCCTGTCCAAAATGAAACTTGCATAACTCCTTTTTCCTTTCTTCATCTTTAGTAACAACAATAGAATAAGCTTGCATATTTCCACAATTAGAAGCTCTTATTCCTGCATTCAATAATACATTTAAAGTATCTTCATCAATAGGTTTATTTGAATATTTACGTATTGTTCTTCTTTCTAATAGAGTTTTAATATTATTATTTTCCATTTTAATGTGCTTAATTATAAATTTTTCATCTGCAAAGGTAAGAAATAAATAAAAAAACGTACATTTGTAGTTTGAAAAAAGACTTTATTGTTTAATCAAATATAAGAATATCATGAAAAGGAATAAGATTTTCACACTTGTTATAAGCACTTTGCTTTTATGTTCTCCTATATTATTTACTCAATGCTCTTTTTTTAAAACTGCAAACACTGTTGCCAGCTCTATTAACAACATTAGTGAAAAGATTAATTTCTATGACCAACAAGCCAAAAATTATATTGATGTTGTAAAGAAAGCAAAAAAAGGAGATGTTTTGGCAATTGCTGAAGCAGCTCAACTTCTAACAAAAGCTAAAGAATATAAAAAAGATCTTGATAAACTTATACCACAAATGACTTCTTCACAAAAGAAAGAAGTTACAAAGATTGAACAAAGCATTCTTTCAGCATCAAAAACATTGATAAAATAAGCTCTTAAATAGATATGAAGAAATTTTTAATTATAGTTACGTTATTCGCCTTTTCACTTGTTTCTTTGGCTCAAACTCCTCAGAAAACAACTACTTATACTAAAACCTCAACTCAAACTAAGGGAAAAACTACTTCAAAGTCAAAAACCAGCTCAACCAAAGGAAAGAAAGCACAAGAAAAAGCTAAACCAGCTAAGCCAAAAGAAAAAGCTCCTTCTAAGGAAGAAATAAAAGCAGCTCAAGAAAAAGAAAAGACTGCTAAAGGATGCGAAGAAGCTAATAAAAAGCTTGTACTTGCACATCAAGAAATGGATAATAAGCAATATTATAGAGCAGAAGAATTACTAAAAGAAGCTCTTGACATTTGTCCAAGTGATGTTCTTAAGTATAAATATGAGCTTGCATGGAATAACTATTTAATGAAAGAATTCAAAAAGACAATTGAAATTTTGGATACTCTTGCTTTAGATCCTGAATCTCCTGCTGATGTTTATCAACTATTAGGAAATGCATATGATGAATTAGGAAATCAGAATATGGCTTTAATTACTTATGATAAAGGCTTAAGAAAACATCCTAATGCTGGTTGTTTGTTCTTGGAAAAGGGAAACCTTGCATACAAACGTTCCAATTTTATTGGTGCTTTAGAACAATATGAAAATGGAATTGAAAAAGACCCTACTTTTGCTTCCAATTATTACCGCACATCTCAAATATTTCTATCTTCAAGTGAAGAAGTATGGGGAATTATGTATGGAGAAATTTTTATGCTATTGGAAAAAGGAGGAGATAGAGCTGTTGAGATGAGCCGTAAGCTTTATGAAACATACCATAGCGAAATAACATTTACAACAAGAGATATTAGAGTTAACTTTAACGACCCAACAATTGTTTATTCTAATTCCAAAACACGTCCAAACCTTTTTCCTGACAACTACGAAAACGCATTAGTGAAAGCTTGTCAAGGAGAAAAAAACATAACATTAGAAAGTCTGATAAGAATACGCAAACGCTTTATCTCAATCTTCTACAGAGAGAGTCCCAGCTTTAAGAATGTTCTTTTCGATTATCACAAAAAACTAATTGATTTAGGACTTTTTGATGCTTATAACTATTGGCTTTTTGGTTATGGCAACACTCAGGAAGCGTCTTCATGGATAAAGAACAATAAAGCAGAGTTTGATCGTTTTATCAGTTGGCAAGAATCAAATCCTTTCCCAATTTCAAAAGAAAACGTTTTCTCTCGCTACAAAATGGAATAGAACCATATTCCGTTATTCACAAATTGCATTAGAGGGATTTTCATTTTAGAATTATGCTTAATAATTTGAGAATAAAGTCTTATCTTTGCAACTTTAAAACAAATGTCTAAATTTTAAATATATAAGAGATGACACAAGACAAACAAATCTTTGACCTTATTGCTAAGGAAAAAGAAAGACAAATGCACGGCATTGAATTGATTGCTTCTGAAAATTTCGTTTCAGAACAAGTTATGGAAGCAATGGGTTCAGTTATGACTAATAAATATGCTGAAGGTTACCCTGGTAAAAGATATTATGGCGGATGCCAAATTGTTGATCAATCAGAACAGTTAGCAATTGATAGAGCTAAGGAATTATTCGGAGCTTGTTGGGCAAATGTTCAACCTCATTCTGGTGCACAAGCTAATATGGCTGTTTTTATGGCTTGCTTAAATGCTGGTGATACCTTTATGGGATTAGATTTAAATCATGGTGGACACCTTTCTCATGGCTCTCCTGTGAATTTTTCTGGTCTTATGTTTAAGCCAGTTGCTTATGGTGTTGAAGAAGAAACAGGAGTTATTAACTATGATAAGATGGAAAAGGTTGCATTAGAGCATAAACCAAAGCTTATTATTGGTGGAGCTTCTGCTTATTCAAGAGATTGGGATTGGAAAAGAATGAGAGAAATTGCAGACAAGATTGGAGCAATTCTTATGGGAGATATTTCTCATCCAAGTGGACTTATTGCAAAAGGTGAATTAAATAATGCTGTTGAATATTGTCATATTATAACAACAACAACTCATAAAACTCTTCGTGGACCAAGAGGTGGTTTGATTCTTATGGGAAAAGACTTTCCTAACCCATGGGGAAAGACAACTCCAAAGGGTGAAATTAAGATGATGTCTGCTCTTTTAGACTCTGCTGTTTTCCCGGGAACTCAAGGTGGACCATTAGAACATGTTATTGCGGCTAAAGCTGTTGCCTTTGGTGAAGCTCTTTCTTCTGAATATGGAGAATATATCAAACAAGTTATGAAGAATGCAAAGGCTATGGCTGATGCTTTTGTAGCTAAAGGATATAAAGTTATCTCAGGAGGAACAGATAATCACTTAATGTTAATTGACCTAAGAACTAAATTCCCTGATTTAACAGGTAAGGTTGCTGAAAATACATTAGTAAAAGCTGATATCACTATTAATAAAAACATGGTACCATTTGATTCTCGTTCTCCATTCCAAACTTCAGGAATTAGAGTTGGAACTCCTGCAATTACAACTCGTGGTTTAAAGGAAACAGAAATGGCTGTTATTGTTGATATGATTGATGCAATACTTTCAGATGTTAATAACGAAGAACTAATAATTTCAACTCGCAAGAAAGTAAACGAAATGATGGCAAACCGTCCTCTTTTCGCTTGGTAGTAGAATAAATAGTTTTACAATATATTTTAAAGACGCTAAACAATTAATTTTGCTTAGCGTCTTTTTTATTTTACTAATGGAAAATCTATATAGACAGTTTTTTTTATTACTTTTGCAAGAAATAGTAGAAGACAAATGGTAGATAAGACAAAACATATAATTATTAATGGAGATTAAAGTTAAACTTATTAATTATCTATAATATGATTGAATCATTAGTACAATGGACACTATTAAACAATTCTGACAAATTAGGAGAAATGCTTAATTTTAATATCAATAAAATTATTGCAAGAGAATATACTACTAAATTTGGGAGAATTGATTTTATATTAGCAAATAATAATAATGAGAATTTAATTGTAGAATTAGAGACAGAATTAAACACTAAATCAAAACTTAATTATTGTTTTGGGCAAATACTAGATTATAGAAATGTAGAACTCGAAGGGGAAAAAAGTTATTGCATTCTTTATGCAGAAGAAACACAAACAAAACAAAAACAAAAAATTAAAGAATTTGGTGAAGCTAATAATATATCAATAAAAACATACTCTTTAGAAACTGTCAAATCTCTATATTCTGAAACAATAGAAAGATTAAGTCTAAATGTTGGATTAGCTTTACCTAATCCTAAGAATTACACTATTTGTTATTTACGTTGGCTAAATAAAATAATGAAAACATTTTTAGACTTAAACAAAGATATACTAACAAAAGAAACAATTGCTATACCCTTTACAAGTAATACTAATTTTTCATGTTATGAAAGGATCGCTTTAGATTTTGAGTTATTCATTATTAGAGATAATAAGTATGTTCTTACAGATAATGGTAAAATATTTATAGAAAATATGAACCCATTAATAAATTCTGCAACAAACATTCCATCTGTTGATTTAACAAATGAGCAAAAAAGACTTTTATTAAAAGTCTTAACAAATGGAATCTGGGAAAATAAAATACACAAGGTTAATATCTATTGGTTCTTACGTTTTATTGAAGTTACACATGGAAATTGGCTTCCTAAAGGATATGATTTCGAAAAAAGTAAACTCGATATTGTAAATGGCTTCTTTAATGTGACTTATAAAAGTCGAACTATGTACGAATTTTTAAAATGGTGTAGTAATTATTGTATAGAACTTGGTCTGATAGAAATAATGAAATCTACTTCATTATATGATCAAATTACTTTAACTCCACTTGGAATTGAAGTTAATAACATATTTAGTATGGATTTGACTTTAAAGAAAAGTAGGATGAATTTAAATTTCAAATTCATTGAATAATGACAGATAAATTAATAAAGATTTTTATAGAAAATAAAGATGTACAATATGAATTAGGTAGATACCTTTATGAAAAAATTACAGAAGCAACTATTCCAGAATGGCAAGATGCCCTTAGTAAATTGACAAAAGAAGATTGTGCAAATTATATTTATAATCTAACTATAAATAGAACTTTTGATGGATATTTAAGAGAAAAATCTGTAGTAAATGATGGTTTAGCCAAAATATTTCCTCAAATAAGATTTGAAGAAAGTTCTCCAGAATTAGATCACGCAGGAGATATTGACTATCTTGGTTATGTATCAGATGATAAAGCTTTTGGCATTCAAATTAAACCTGTTACAGCACAATCAAATTTTGGAAATTATTCTATTTCTGAAAGGATGAAAGCAAGTTTTGCAAATTTTAAAGCAGATTATGGAGGAAACGTATTTATTGTTTATAGTTTAGATGGAGAAATTGCAAACAATAATGTAATTGAAGACATAAAAAGAGAAATAATAAGATTATCATAAACTAATAAACCAAATAGTTTTACAATATATTAAAACGCTAAACAATTAATTTTGCTTAGCGTCTTTTTTTATTCTCTTTTTCCTATATATTATTATTGGTAATTTTACAATGAGTTTTCAAAAAGGTTAGGTAATCCATTCTTAAAACAACTTCAATAACAAAGAAATAAATAAATATTATAAGGGCAGACCTATTTGGTTTGTCCTTTTTTAGTAATTTTGCTTGTTTAATAATAAATCATTATGGACTTTATTCTTAGAGAATGGGAAATAGAAGATGCTATTTCTGTTGCAAAATATGCTAACAATAAAAAAATTGCTGATAATTTAAGAGATGCCTTTCCTTATCCTTACTCTCTTTCAAATGCTAAGGACTATATAAGCTTTTGCATTAATACTGATAGAAAGAAAAATATTTTAAGAGCAATTACTATTGATGGAATTGCTGTTGGAAGTATTGGTGTTTTTGGGAAAGATGATGTTTATAGAAAAAGTGCAGAGCTTGGATATTGGTTAGCAGAAGACTTTTGGAACAAAGGAATTATTACAAGAGCTATTAAACAAATTACAGATATTGCTTTTAATGAACTTGATATTATTAGAATTTTTGCAGAACCATATTTTAATAATATTGGTTCAAAAAGAGTTTTAGAAAAATCTGGATTTGAATTAGAAGGAATATTGCGTAAGAGTGTTTATAAAAACAATCTATATCTTGACTCTTGCATTTACTCAATAATCAAAAAATAACACAATGAATTACGAAGAAACTATAAATTATCTTTTTACTTTCTTACCTATGTTCCAAAGAATTGGAGCTGCGGCTTATAAGGCTGACTTATCTAATACTATTGCTTTAATTGAAGCTTTGGATAATCCTCAGAATAAGTTTAAATCAATTCATATTGCTGGAACTAATGGAAAAGGTTCTACTTCTCATCTTTTGGCTTCTTTGCTTAGAGAAAAAGGATTAAAAGTTGGATTACATACTTCTCCTCATTTAAAAGATTTCAGAGAAAGAATTAGGGTTAATGGAGTTATGGTTGAAAAGGATTGGGTGGTAGATTTTGTTGAAAAGAATAAATCTATAATTGAAGAAATACAACCTTCTTTCTTTGAAACTGCTGTTGCTATGGCTTTTAAATATTTTGAAGAGCAAAAGGTTGATATAGCAATTATTGAAGTTGGAATGGGTGGAAGACTTGATTCAACTAATGTTTTATCTCCTTTGCTTTCGGTTATTACTAATATCAGCTTTGACCATACAGAATTCTTGGGTAAGGATCTTGCTTCTATTGCAGGTGAAAAGGCTGGGATTATTAAAGATAATACACCTGTTGTTATTGGTCAAACTCAAGAAGAAACAGCTCCAGTTTTTATAAAAAGAGCTAAAGAACATAATTCTAATTTAAGTTTTGCTGATCAAATATATTCAATTCGTAATCCTTTGCATAAAGATTCTAAGTTAATTGTTGATGTTTACAAGAAAGATGACTTATTATATAAGGATTTAGTTTCTGTACTTAGTGGAAATTATCAATTAAAAAATATTGCAACTGTTATTTGTGCTATTGAAGAATTAGGAAAAATTGGATATTGTTTTTCAGAAGAAGAATTAAGAGCAGGCTTTCTAAACCTACAAACTAATGCACCTTTAATGGGAAGATGGCAAACCTTATCTACTAATCCTTTGACTATTTGTGATACTGGTCATAATGAAGATGGTTTGTCTTATGTTGTTGAGCAAATAAATCAAACCCCTTATAATAATCTTCATTTTGTTTTAGGTATGGTAAATGATAAAGATATTGATAAGGTTCTTTCCATGTTACCAAAGAAAGCTCATTATTATCTTTGTAAAGCAGATATTCCAAGAGGATTAGATGTTAAAATACTTGCTGAAAAAACTAAACAAGCAGGATTAATCTATTCTACATATAAATCAGTAAAAGAAGCTTTAGATGCAGCTCAACATAGTGCTAAAGAAAATGATTTAGTATTTGTTGGAGGGAGTACTTATACTGTTGCAGAAATAATTTAGCTCTTAATTTAATTAACCTACTAAACCTATGAAAAAATTTATTATTGCATTCCTTCCTTTTATTCTTATTAGCATACAAGAAATTAAATCTCAAACTATTTATCATAATGATTGGATTGACTTTAATAAGAATGGTAAGAAAGATATTTTTGAAGATAAAAATAAATCAATAGATAAAAGGGTTGAAGACCTTTTAAAGCAAATGACTATTGAAGAAAAGGAAGGTCAATTGCTTACTGGTTTAGGTTGGTTAATGTATGAAAGGAAAGGCAATGAGATTCTAATTACTGATGAATTAAAAAAGGTAATGAATAATTCTCCTATGGGGGGATTATGGGGTTTTATGAGAGCTGACCCTTGGAGTGAGAAGAATTTAGTTAATGGACTCAATCCTCAAATTGCACCAAAAGCTGTTAATCAAATGCAAAGATATGTTATTGATAATACTCGTTTGGGTATTCCTTTAATATTGGCAGAAGAATGTATGCATGGACAAATGTCTATTGGTACAACTGTTTTCCCTACTGGTATTGGTCAAGCTTCTACTTGGAATCCTGATTTAATTAAAGAAATGGCTAAGACAATAGCTTTTGAAACAAGAACTCAAGGTGCTCATATTGGTTATGGTCCTATTCTTGATGTTGCAAGAGATCCTCGTTGGTCAAGAGTTGAAGAAACATTTGGAGAAGATACTTATCTTATAGGTTCTATGGGTGAAGCTGTAGTTAGAGGTTTTCAAGGAAAGGATTTAAAGAATGACAAAAGCATTATTTCTACTCTTAAACATTTTGCAGCTTATGGTTGGACTGAAGGAGGACATAATGCAGGCTCTGCAAATATTGGAAATAGACAATTAGAAGAAGTTATTTTACCTCCTTTTAAAAGAGCAATTGATGCAGGAGCTTTATCTGTTATGACTTCTTATAATGAAATTGATGGAATACCTTGTTCTTCTAATAAATACTTAATAAATGATATTTTAAAGAATCGTTGGCATTTTAATGGATTTGTTGTTTCCGACCTTCATTCAATTGCAGGACTTATGGGTCATGGAGTTGCTGAAAATAAAAAAGATGCTACAAGACTTTCCTTTAATTCAGGAATAGATGTTGATTTAAGTGCAACAGATTATAAAGGGAATATAATAGATTTGTTTAAGGAAGGCAAAATAAATATTAAAGATATTGATAATGCAGTAAGAAGAGTATTAAAAGCTAAGTTTATTCTTGGATTATTTGATTCTCCTTTTGTTGAAGAAAGTCCTAAACCTTTTCCTTCTTATGATAAAGAATTGGCAAGAGAAGTTGCTCGTCAATCAATCACTTTATTAAAAAACAATAATGATATTCTACCATTAAAGAAAGATAGTATAAATATAGCTCTTATTGGTCCTAATGCTGATAATATATATAATATGTTAGGAGATTATACAGCTCCTCAATATGAAAAAGATATTATTACTGTTATGAAAGGATTTGAAGGAAAACTAAATAACAAGTCAATACTTCACTATTCTAAAGGTTGTGCAATAAGAGATTTAGATACAAGCGATTTTCAAAATGCTTTAAACATTGCTAAAAATAGTGATATTGTAGTTATGGTTATGGGAGGTTCAAGTGCAAGAGATTTTAGTTCTAAGTTTGAAATAACTGGAGCAGCAAGAGTATCTAATACCTCAACATCTGATATGGAATGTGGAGAAGGTTATGATAGAAGCTCTCTTAACTTATTAGGTAAACAAGAAGAACTACTAAAAAGAATAAAAGAATTAGGCAAACCAATAATATTAGTTTTAATTAATGGTCGTCCTTTAATTCTTAACTGGGCTGATAGTAATTCTAATGCAATTGTAGAAGCATGGTATCCTGGAATGGAAGGAGGAAATGCAATTGCTGATATAATATTTGGAGATTATAATCCAAATGGTCGTTTACCTATTTCCATTCCTCGTTCAGTTGGTCAATTACCTGTTTATTATAATACCAAAAGACTTTCTAATCGTTCAAACTATTTAGATGAAAAAGGCTCTCCTTTATTTCCATTTGGATATGGTTTAAGTTATACTAAATTTAAGTATGAAGATATAAAGATTACTAAACAAGGTAACAGAAACAAGGTTAATGTTAGAGTTGAAGTAAATATTAAAAACGAAGGCAAAAGAGATGGAGATGAAGTTGTTCAAGTTTATGTAAAGGATATAATAAGTAGCTTTACAACGCCAGAGAAACAACTTCGTGCTTTCAAGAAAGTAAATATAAAAAAAGGTGAAACGAAGAGAGTAGTTTTTGATTTAGGAAATGAAGCCTTTGAACTCTTAAATGAAAAAGGGAAGTTTGGAATCGAAGAAGGAAGGTTTAAAATTATGATTGGTTCTTCTTCTGATAACACTCCACTTGAACAAGAAATAGAAATAAACAAATAATATTTAGGATGAAAAAGATTTTCTTATTAGTTTTAATTGGTCTTTTTGCACAAGCAACTTATGCTCAAAGTGAAAAAGAATTTGAGACAGACACAGTAATTTTAAATAGAATAGAAAAGTGGAAAGACTTAAAGTTTGGATTTATGATGCATTGGGGAATTTATTCTCAATGGGGAGTTGTTGAGTCATGGAGTATTTGTAATGAACCTTGGATAACTCGTAATGGAGAAAATTATGTTGATTATGTAAAGCGTTATCAAGACCTAAATAAAACATTTAATCCTAAGAAGTTTAATCCTGAATATTGGGCAGATATAGCAAATAAAGCAGGAATGAAATATGTAGTATTTACAACAAAGCATCATGATGGTTTTTGTATGTTTGATACTAAAGAAACTTCTTATTCAATAACTGATAAGTCTTGTCCTTACTCTTTAAATCCTAAGGCTGATATTACAAAAGAAGTTGTAAAAGAATTTAGAAAGAAAAACTTTTGGATAGGCTTATACTTTTCTAAACCTGACTGGCATTGCAAAGATTATTGGGCTCCTGAATGGGCAACTCCTGATAGAAATGTAAACTATGATATAGATAAGTATCCTCAGCGTTGGAAGAAATATTGTGATTTTACCTTTAACCAAATTAAAGAGCTAACAACAAACTATGGAAATATTGATATTCTTTGGCTTGATGGAGGTTGGGTGCGTCCTAGTTGGAGTGTAGATGCAGAAACTGAAAGTTGGCTTGGTTGTTATAAAAGAATTCAAGATATTAATATGCCAAAGATAGCTTCAATGGCAAGAGAAAATAATTCTGATCTTTTAATTGTTGACCGTTCTGTTCATGGAAAATACGAAAATTACAGAACACCTGAACAAGAAGTTCCTGATAAACCTTTAGACTATCCTTGGGAAACTTGTATGACTATGGGAGATTCTTGGTCTTATGTTCCAAATGATAATTATAAAAGCACAAATAAGTTAATTCATCTCTTGGTTGATATTGTATCAAAAGGAGGTAATTTTCTTTTAAATGTTGCTCCTGATGCAAATGGAGAACTTCCAATAAATGCCGTTGAAAGAATGAAAGAAATAGGTTCTTGGTTAGAAATAAATGGTGGGGCAATATATGGAACTCGTCCTGTTTCACCTTATAAAGACAATAAGTTATGTTTCACTCAAAGCAAAAATGGAGAAATTTATGGAATTTACTTATTAGACGAAGGCATAAATCTTCCAGAGGTTATTGAATTTAATTTTCCTAAAGAATTAAAGACTGGTTCAATAAAAATTAAAGGGACTAACATAAAAGCAAAATTAATTAAGCAAGATAAAGGTTATAAGATAATAATTCCAAACAAACTTATAGAATTTAATCCTTTAAAGCATGCTATTGTTTTTTATTTGTAATTTTTTCCACAAGAAATATTGAGTTTAAACTATACACTTGATTTTTATTCAATTTATTTTTGTATATTATCTTTTTTATTATATCTTTGCTGCACTAAAAATTTAAAAATTATTGGAATATGAAAAAAACATTATTTATTCTATTGTTATTAGCGGCTTCATTATTTGGTGTTAGTGCATGTCAAGAAATGTTTGACGATAACGGAAATGTTAATTGGGGAGAATTTCCAACTGAAACAGGTACTGGAACTTGTACTGATAGCTGTACTGGAACTGGGACTTGCGAAGGAAATCATCATAATCACAATTATGGAGGGGCTGAAACAGGAACTTGTTCTGGAACTGAAACAGGAAGTCATCATGGACAAGGTGGTGGACATGGTCATCATGGAAACAACCACTAAGAACTAAGGCTATATTTAACAAAAAGGCGAGGCTAAATATAGTCTCGCCTTTTGTATGTAAAGAAATATATAATTTGTTGTAAAGAGGGAACTCCTTATAAATTTAATGTGTTTTTTAACTAACGAATTATATAAATATCTTCGTTGTCTTTCTTCATCATATACTTCTCTCTTCCATACTTCTCAATAGCATCAATATCTGTTTTAAGCTTAATGATATTAATACTATCTTGTTTCATTTCTTTAGAATAAAACTCTTTCTTTTCCTCTATTTGACGAAGTTGCTTATGGAGTTTGTAATAGTAAACCAAACTATTCTCTCCAAGCAAAAGCAACAGAGCAAATCCAACCCCAATCAAAAAATAGCGATTGATTAAAAGCTTAATTATATTCTTTTTATTGATAAAGGATGGTACTTTAAGTTTCATTATATTATCTTTTTGTCGTAAAGGTCATTTATTGTTTCTCCTCCAGTTAGCCAATAGGTATTAAGCCCCACTTTCTTTGCGCCTTCAATATGTTGAGGACTGTCTTCAATAAACAAAGTTTCCTCTGCTTTTATTCCTGCATCGTTTAACAACCACTGAAAAGACTCTGGATGAGGTTTTCTCATCTTTATTTCGTTTGAGAAATATGCTTTGGTGAAAAGCATTTTAAAAATATCAAATCCAAATTCCTCTTTATAGCGTTTCTTTAGCAATTCAATATGAAGTTCGTTTGTATTGCTAAAAAGATAAACATTATATTTCAGTTTCAAAAGCCCAATTAGTTCTATTCTTTCTTTTGGTAAATCAAGAATCATAGAAAACCAAGCATTGTCTATTTGTTCATCAGTCAAATTAACCTTAACCAAATCTCTAATTCCATTTCTAAACTCTTCAATGGAACACTTCCCTTCTTCAAACTTATCTACTATCTCCACTTGCTTAGCTTGAGTGAAATGTTTATCAAAGTCCATAATTCCATATTCTTTGAAAACATCCACCATTTTATGATAGTCAACATTTAAAACAACACCACCCAAATCAAGTAATAAATTCTTAATCTCACTCATTTCTATTTCTCTTCCTTTCTATAATGATTCCAGCCTTGAGCCCTAAGTTCTATAGTTGTATCTTGAGGAGTCACTAACTGACATCCCATTGACTTATCTGTTATATGCCCAATAACTGTTATATTTTCGTTTTCTTTAATCTTTTCAAAATCTTTTTGGTCAATTGTAAAAAGAAGTTCATAATCTTCTCCCCCATTTAAAGCTCCAACATCTGCCATTATCTTAAACTCTTCCAAAGTTCTTGTTGTTTCATAATCTATTGGGAACTTTTCAATATAAAGCTCACAGCCAACATCTGAACTTTTGCATATATGAAGCATTTCTGAAGCCAATCCATCTGAAATATCTATCATGGAAGTTGGAAGAATATTATTTTCTCTCAACCATTCAACAGTTTTCTTTCCTGCTTCTGGTTTAAGCTGACGTTCCAAAACATATTCATAAGTTGAAAAATCAGGTTGAAAATTTGGATTAGCCTTAAAGGTTACCTTTTCTCTTTGCAATACTAAAAGACCAGCATAAGCTCCTCCCAAATCACCACTAACACAAATCAAATCATAAACTTTTGCTCCATTTCTTCCAACCATTTTATCTTGTTCAACTTCACCAATAACGGTAATTGAGATAAAAAGTCCAGAAACAGAAGAAGTGGTATCACCTCCAACAATATCTACATTATATTTTTCACAAGCCAAATGTATTCCAGCATAAAGCTCTTCTAAAGCCTCAACAGAATATCTATTACTTGAAGATATTGTAATTGTAATTTGTTTTGGCTGACCATTCATTGCATAAATATCGGAGAAGTTTACAACACATGCCTTATAACCTAAATGTTTTAGAGGTGTGTAAACCATATCAAAATGCACTCCTTCAACCATTGCATCAGTTGAAACCAAAACAATTTTATCGTTATATTTTAATGCAGCAGCATCATCACCAATTCCAATAATGGTGGAATTATTCCTAATTTCTTGTTTTGGATTTAATCTCTCAATCAATCCAAATTCACCTATCTCTTCTAACTCAGTTCTTTGTCCCATTCAAAACCATATAAATTTAATGTCTGCAAAGATAGTAAAAAAATATGGGGCTAAGAATATCGTCTCCAAAGATTTCTATTTATCTAACAAATATAGATAGTTAGCATAGCCTTCTTTTTCCATACTTTCCTTTGGGATAAAACGTAGAGAAGCACTATTTATACAATAACGCATTCCTCCCAATTGCTTAGGACCATCATTAAACAAATGTCCAAGATGCGAATTTCCTTTCTTACTTCTTACCTCTGTTCTAATCATTCCAAAACTATCATCAACGTCTTCCTCAATTTTATTATAGTCAATTGGCTTTGCAAAACTTGGCCATCCACAATCAGAATCAAACTTATCCTTTGAAGAAAAAAGAGGCTCTCCAGTTGTTATATCAACATATATTCCTTCTCTATCTTCATCCCAATATTCATTCTTATATGGAGGTTCTGTTGCATTTTCTTGAGTTACCTCGTATTGAATTTTAGATAATTTATTTTTCAATACCTCATCACTTGGCTTTTGAAAAGGATTATAGTTTGGAGTTTCTTTATATTGGTTAGCTTTCTTAGCCAAATCAAATAAATCTTTCCCAATATGACAATAACCTCCCTTATTATTATCTAAATAATCTTGATGATATTGTTCTGCATCATAAAAGTTTTTCAAGGGAAGAATTTCTACAACAATAGGCTTTTCGTATTGTTTCGATAATTCTTCAATTTTCTTTTCAATAATAGGCATATCCTTTTCATCAACATAATATATACCTGTTCTGTATTGAGTGCCTATATCCCCTCCTTGTTTGTTTAGACTTGTTGGGTCGATAGTTTGAAGAAATAAATCAATCAAAAGTTCTAAGGAAACAGCATTTGGATTATAACTAACCTTTACCGTTTCAGCAAATTCTGTTTCTCCAGAACAAACTTCCTTATAAGTTGGATTTGCAATATTTCCATTAGCATAACCCACCTGAGTTTCTTCCACTCCTCTTATAAGTTTTAAGAAATGCTCTGTTCCCCAAAAGCAACCACCTGCAAAATATATTTCTTTCATTTTAGTATTTTCTTTCATAATCATTTTAGTTTTAGGTTGACTAAATGAACAAGAATTTAGAAATATCAAAGTACTCCAAATAAATATTAGATATTTAGCCAAATGCTTGTTCATAACTTTTTTAATAAAAAAACGAATTAATGCTTTTAATATTACACATATAAGTTAATGAACATGCGATAAAAAAGGAGAGAATAAATATTCTCTCCTTCCATATAATTTATTTCTCTTAAGGAAATATTATGCTCCAAGTGTAGCTACCATAACTGCTTTTATGGTGTGAAGACGGTTTTCTGCCTCGTCAAAAACAATTGACATTGCGCTTTCAAATACATCTTCTGTAACTTCCATTGCTTCTAAACCATATTTAGCATGAATATCTCTACCTACTTGAGTTTCTAAATTGTGGAATGCTGGTAAGCAGTGCATAAACTTAACTTTAGGATTACCTGTCATTTTTACAACATCCATATTGATTTGGTAAGGGCGAAGAAGTTTAATTCTTTCATCCCATACTTCTGCTGGTTCTCCCATTGATACCCAAACGTCTGTGTAAAGGAAATCACATCCCTTAACAGCTTCTTCAACGTTATCAGTAATAGTTATCTTAGCTCCAGTTTCTTTTGCAATTTCTCTACATTTTGCAACTAATTCTGGATCTTGTTGACATGATTTAGGAGCCGCAGCTCTGAAATCCATTCCCATCTTTGCAGCACCAACCATTAAAGAGTTACCCATATTGTTCTTAGCATCTCCTAAATAGCAGAAAGAAACTTGGTTTAATGGTTTGTCGATATGTTCTGTCATTGTAAGGAAGTCAGCAAGAATTTGAGTTGGGTGGAATTCTGTTGTTAAACCATTCCAAACTGGAACTCCAGCATATTCTGCTAAAGTTTCAACTGTAGATTGATCATAACCACGATATTCAATACCATCATACATTCTACCAAGAACTCTTGCAGTATCTTTCATAGATTCTTTCTTACCCATTTGAGAACCTGAAGGTCCTAAATAAGTTACGTGAGCACCTTGGTCTAAAGCTCCAACTTCAAAAGAACAACGTGTACGTGTTGAATCTTTTTCAAATAAAAGAACTATATTTTTACCTTTAAGGCGTTGTTCTTCTGTACCAGTATATTTTGCACGTTTAAGGTCTCGTGCCAAATCCAAAAAATATTGAATTTCTTTTGGAGTAAAATCTAAAAGCTTTAAAAAGCTTCTGTTTCTTAAATTGAATGCCATATTAATTAAATTTTATTGTGTCAAAAAATTATTTATTCAGGGCACAAAGTTATGAATTTATTCCCATCTGCAAAAATATTTGAAGTTATAATGAGATTATGATATTAAAACTAGTACTCAATCCTCTTATTTCTTCTTATTTCCCGAAAATATAGGAGTAAATAATGCAAATGCAGCCATAAGATACCCCCAAGCGGCAGCTTGAATATATGAACCAGAATCTTTTAAATAAAGAATTACATAATCCATAACCCATCTATCATCACACATAGTATCAAATAAGGGTGATATTATAATCATAATAATGAAATAAAGCGACCCAAGTCCAATAGCGTAAGTATTAAAAAACAAGATCTTCTTCAATAAGCTATAAGACCTAAATTTTTCTTTTACATCTCTCATCTTACAGTAATTTTTGTAAAAAACAATCAAGAAATCCAATTAATGACCTAATTTATAAGTCTGCAAAGTTAATATTTTATTTTTGTTCGCAAAGACTCTTACATAAAAAACAAAGCTATTAAAATTTAGTGCTTTTTTACACCAAGAAAGAAGCCACTTAATCCACTCTAAACAAGGATTTAATAAGTTCTAATTTGATATAAATTTAGTTTAATGGCATTATATTCTCGGTTTAATGGCATTATATTGGAAGTATAATGGCATTATATGGTTGGTTTAATGGCATTATACTGAGAATATAATGCCATTAAACTAAATTTAATCAAGCTTTTGTCGTTTCCTGAAATAGGTTTACACTTTTTAGGTTATTACTAATTCAAATTTACAGTTTATT
>JAFNAR010000062.1 GCA_017860255.1 Bacteroidota bacterium
ATTTTATCAATAAACTAGTTTTAGAAATAAAAAAATAAACTGTAAATTTGAATTAGTAATAACCTAAAAAGTGTAAACCTATTTCAGGAAACGACAGAGGTGTTTACTAATTTTTAATTTACCCCTCAATCCCCTAAAGGGGAAGAAAACAACGAAACAACTCAACACCTAAACCCAACCCAAACCAACCCAAACCTAAACCCAACTCCTGACCTTTTACAAATAAGCGTGAAGAAAATTGTAGTTTTGACCGTTAAGAAAGTTTATTTGTTTGAGCGAAGCGAGTTTATAAACTTTTAGGTCAAGACTGCAATTTTTAGCTTGTTTGTGAACAGTCTTGATTTTTGCAACTTTGTATCAAGACAAAGTTGGTAAGAAAAAGAAGTTTTGTTTCTTTTGTATCAAGACAAAAGATAAAGTAATGGTTAGTGATTAATGGTTAATGAGAAGGACATTAAGGTCTTTAAGCTCCTTACAAACAATTAAACGCCTAAACAACTCAACACCTAAACAATCTCCTTAGTATTGAATTCTGTTTCTAAAGTCGTCTCTTAATTCGTATTTCAAATCTTGAAGCATTGAAGCTTTAACTGCAATGGTGAAGTTCCATCCTTGACGGAAACCAAAAGGCACCCAGTTCATTCTCATTTCCCAGCAATGTAAATCTCTGTAAAAATCTATTGAAGTGTAGGTGTAGTCTTTATTGATAAAGTCGTATCCTGAGGTTAAGCCAATCTTCCACTTTGGAGTAAGGTTAATATCTCCCTTAACAGTGAAAACTGCTGATTTATTAGTTTCATATCCTGCAATTGCCATCACAAAAGAACTTAACTGACTATAAGTTAGTCCAAGATTTAAAGTCCAAGGAATGGTAAAATCAACATCATGACCTAAAACTTCATTAGGATTAACAAAAGGAGAATAACTCATTTGACTTGGAGAAACAAAATCTTTGTTTTTCTCATTATTATTTGTACTTGGCTTGTCTCCTTTACCCGTTAATTGCCATGAAAGATTTAAGTCCCATTGAGAGTTTTGACGCTTAAATAAACGATTTTCTGTATTAATAAGTAATTGATTGGTCAATCTTCCTAAGCTGTCCATTGCATAAGGAGTGAAAGAGGCAGAGAAATTAATAATAAGTTTTTTAAACAAGGTTGTTCTTGCATTTAATCGGAGTGGTTGCCAATTAACGGAGTCTTTGGCAAGGTCGTAGCCTGAGGACAGGTTTAAGCTTTCCAAAAGAGTTATCTTAGATGTTCCATCAACAGTGTCTTTGGATGACTTAACTTTAATTTCTAAATTATTGCCTATTGAAAAGCCAACAACTCCTGATTGTCCATTTGGTGGTGATCCAAACATTCCATCCTCTGTCTTTGAATAATAAACCTTTTTATTATTCTTATCCAGATAGAAATCGTAGAAACCAAGTGATGGATTGGAGAAATCGGGCGTGTAGGTAAAGCTAACGGAAGGGTTTATAACGTGTCTTATTGCTTTCAGGTATCCTTTCTTGAATGTAAACATTCCATAAATGCGAGTGTTAAGGTTGGAAGAAAAGTTTGCATCCCTGTTGGCAAAGAAGCCCATAATTGTATCTTTCAAAACAGCCACATGGTTAGTGTCCATTGGGTCAAGTTTTTTAGATATATAGTTAAGATACCATCTTTCGGTGTAGTTGATAGAGTTTGTCCAGTTTAAATGCTTTAAAACTTTAATATTGCTTTGTATTGGAATGGAGTGTTGCATCCCATTTCTCATATACTTTACAACATCTTTAGAGAATAAAAGAGTGTCGTAGGTGTTTATTGTATTTGTTAAACTTGCACGATAGGAAAGAGAAATATCTTCATACCATCTTGTTTTTCCTTTCACTTTCTTCCTTCTTAAAGGATAGAATTGCGATGTTGAAAGAGAGATTGAAGGCAAATCCAAGCTAATTGCTTTTGTGTTGGCATTATAAACCTCTCCCAAATTGGCAGTGAAAGAAACCTTTTCTCCAAATCGAGTTGAATAAGCAACACTTGATGTTGTAGTATTGTTGAAATAATCGCTTGTGCTAACAGCATACTGATTGAAAGTGCTACTTACCAAGTTAACATTTGCAGAGAAATTTCTATAAGGGTGAGATTTTGAATCTTGATTATGTGTCCAACGAAAACGGAAGTCAGTTTGTTCATTATAGCTTGGTGTGTTACTGATACCTGTTTTGTTTACTTCATAGCGCAATTCAAATCCTCCTCTATATTTATATCTCTTGGCATAGCTTGTTTTAAGGTTTCCTGCCCAACTCATATTGGTGTAAACATCGGCTTGAAGGGATAAATCAACATAATCATTAATTGCAAAATACCATCCAATATTTCTAAGGTAGTATCCCCTGTTTTGTGCATATCCATAGGTAGGCATTAAAAAACCTGATTTCTTTTGACTTGTGAAAGGGAAGTATCCAAATGGAATGGCCAGAGGCAATGGAATATCCATAATAGTAAACCAGGCAGGGCCTGTAACAATTTTATCTTGAGTAACTACTTTTGCTTTATTGAAGTTTATTGCAAAATGAGGATGCTCCAAATCGCAGGTTGTAAACTGTCCTCCTTTAACATACATTATTTTGTCATCAACTTTCTTAACTTGACTTCCATGCAAATAACCCTCTCCCTCTTTGGTGAAAACTCCACTAATCAAACCCTTCTTTGATTCAATATTATAGTCTATTTTCTTCGCATTATATTCTGCACCATTATCCTTAAATTTTGGATGCTGAACAATATTCTCCAATGAGTCTTGAATACCTTCTGCATGCAGTTCTTTTGAATTAAAGCCAATGGTTATCTGTCCTGCCTCCAATTCTGTTTTACCCATCACAATTTTTGAATTATTGTAAAGGAAAACTTTTTTGGAGTCTAAATCAATTGCAATTGAATCCTGTGCAGAATAATTTACTCTTTCATCGAAGGTTTTCTTTCTCTTTTTAGTTTTTATTGTATCATTTTTTAATAAAGTGGAATCACCAGTTGAAACTAATGAATCAATATTTGAAGAAAGAATTTTATCGGGTATTGTATCTGTTTGATTTTGTGAATAGGAACAAAAGGGTAGAATGCATAATAACATTAGCACATAAAAAAAATTTAGTGGATTAATTATGTAAAAATGTTTTTTCAAGTTGCTATTTCTTCTAAATTATATATCTTTGTAAACGAATTTGCAAAAATAATGTTTTATTCCCATAGTTGAAGAATAAAGAGAAAACTAAAATAAATTTGATGTTCAAAAGATGAAAAAACTTTTAATATTACTGCTCCTTTCCATTAATACTCTGCCATATACCATTGCTCAACAAACTAATTCATCGAGGTTCTCAAAAATTGTAATTGATCCTGGACATGGTGGCGACAAGCCTGGAGCAAAAGGGAAAAGAAGTTTGGAAAAAGATATTAATCTTGCAGTTAGTTTAAAGTTGGGTGAGTTAATAAATAATCATCTTCCTGGGGTTAAGGTTGTTTTCACTCGTACAAAGGATGTTGATGTTGATTTAATTAATCGTTCACGACTTGCAAACAGAGAAAAGGCAGATCTTTTTATTTCCATTCACTGCAATGCTGCTCCTAATCGTACTGCCTACGGAACTGAAACCTTTGTAATGGGGCTTGCAAAATCACAGGCAAATATTGAAGCTGCAAAGAAAGAAAATGCTGATATCCTAACAGAAGCTAACTATGCTGAGAACTACGATGGATTTGATCCTAACTCTCCCGAATCAAACATATTTTTTGCTCTTTACCAAAATGCCTACTTAGAACAAAGCCTTTCACTTGCTGACAAAATGCAAAAACACTACACTGCCAACACAAAACTTTATGACAGAGGAGTTAAACAAGCTCCCTATCTGGTACTCTACAAAACTTCCGTTCCTGCCGTACTAACTGAAATAGGTTTTATTTCAAACGAAAGGGAGGAGAAATATCTCAACACAGAAAAAGGACAATATGAAATAGCTGCTTCAATCTTCCAAGCCATTTTCAACTACAAAAACAGAATAGAGGGGAAAAGGATTGCCACTCCTTCAATTTCCGAACTTATACCTCAAAAGGTGATTAGAGAAGAACAAGAAAGAATTAAGAGAGAAGAAGAGGAAAGAAGAATTAAAGAAGAACAGGACAGAATTGCTTTTGAGAAACAAAAGGAAATAGAGGCTCAACAGCAAGGAAAAGAGGCAAAAGAAAAGGACTCAATTGAAACTGAAGAAGAAACCAATGGTGTGGTTTATAGAGTTCAGGTTTTTGTGGATAAAGCAAAGCTATCAAAAGAAGATTCAAGACTAAAAGACTTGGAAGATGTTTGGATGTATAAGGATGATAAGATGTGGAAATATACCACAGGAAACTATAATAACTTTAATCAAGCCAATGAATACAGAATTTCTCTTAAGGATAAAGGATATAAAGATGCTTTTGTGGTAATATTCCATAAAAACAAAAGAATATCACTTGAGAGAGCAAAAGAATTAGAAAAAAATAATAATTAGATATCGTGAAAATTAAGACGGAATATAAAATAGGTATTATAGGTTTAATATCTGTTTTAGTACTATATTTTGGAATCATGTTCCTTAAAGGACAAGACCTGTTTAATGTTGAGACAAACTACTATGCAGTTTTTGATGATGTTTCAGGACTTTATAAGTCCAATTACATATATCTTAATGGCATGAAGGTTGGATATATTAAAGACATTAAGAGCATTGACCCTAAGGCAAGTAAATTTGTTGTTTGGATAGCTGTAAACAGTGATATAGAAATCCCTAAAGACTCAAAGATAATGATTTTCTCTTCCGATTTGCTCGGTTCCAAAGCCCTGAAGATAAATATGGGTATTAGTAACGATGTATTTCACAGAAGAGATACAATACAGTCAGCAAAGGAAACAGGAATGATTGACCAATTGGCTGACAACATAACTCCAATTGTTGTTAAGTTAAATAGTGTTATGACCAATATAGACACATTGATTGTTGGGGTTAATAATATCTTAGACAAAAAATCACAGCAAGACATAAAGGCAAGTCTTGATAACATTAAACAACTTACTCAAAACTTTGAAAATATTTCAATTAAGGTAGATGGATTAATGGATAAAGAAAAAACTAAGATTGATGCCATACTTACCAATGCTGAAAGCATAACAAATAATTTAAAACAAAACAACGACAAGCTAACCAATGCAATAAACAATTTCAGCAATATTAGTGACACCATTGCCAAAGCCAATTTGGGTAAGACCATTAAGGAAACAAACGAAAGCATGACATCTCTTTCAAAGGTTATGCGCTCAATAGAAAAAGGCGAAGGAAGTGCAGGTTTATTGCTAAAAGACGATAAACTATATAAGAACTTGGAAAGCTCAACTAAGAAATTAGATGCCTTAATTGAAGATATTAAACAAAATCCAAAACGCTATTTAAAGGTTAGTGTATTTTAATTCTTTTGGTTTAAAGGCATAGTGAATTTGAAACTACTACCCTCTCCCAACTTACTCTCAACCCATATCCTACCTCCTTGTTTTTCTACAAGCTCCTTGCAAATAGAAAGACCTAAGCCTGTACCCTTTTCTCCATTAGTACCATTGGTTTTGAATGACTGTAAAGGATTCCAAATTAAATCAATATTTCCCTGAGAAATTCCAATACCATTATCGGAAACAGTAATTATCATCTCATCTCCAGCAATATCTTGATAAATATTCACTTCACCATTTGGTTTAGAGAACTTAATTGCATTGGATATTAAATTTCTTAGAATTGTTTTAGTCATATTTGGATCGGCAAATATCTTTCTATCATGCTCAAAATAATTACATTGAAGCTTAACATTCTTATCTTTAGCAATTAAATTGGATGAAAGGACAACCTCTTGGCAGATTTCATAATAATTAATTTCCTTAGGAGAGAAAACAATTTGACCACTCTGCGATTTGAGCCAAAGCAAAATATCCTCCAACATATCATAAGTTCTGTTGGATGTTTCATTAATAATTCCAATATGCTCTTTTATAGTTTCAATATCAAAATCATTAATATTATCAATCAAAAACGAAGAAAAACCAATCAAAGAAGTAAATGGACCCTTAAGGTCGTGAGCCAAAATTCTTATAAACTTATCCTTATCGGAATTCATTATTTTTAATTCGGAAGAATATTTAATCAATTTCTCCTCCGTCTTCTTAATTTCAGTAATATCAGAAAAAGTTACAACAACCCCATAACCTTCAATATTCAAAGGAATAACATCAACATTCAACCAAACAACATTACTACCCTTTTTAATAAAACCCATAATAACATTTGAAAGAGGCTCTTTATTATTCAAAGACCAAACACTTGGCAACTCTTCATTTTTCATTGGAGTATTGTCAGCATGAATAACATGCCAATCTGAACTATTCAAATCCATACTCAAATGCTCCTCTCTTGAAATACCAAGAATTTTATCCGAAGCATCATTGCAATCAATAATATTTCCCTTTTCATCAGTAATGGAAATACCAACCTCAACAATATCAAAAACTGTTTTGAATTTAATTTGATTCTCTAAATATTCCTTATTTAACCTACTAAGAATAATATTTTTGTTTTCAAGAACAATCTTATGTTCCGAAAGTTCAATATTTACCAAAGTCAATTTTTCCTTAGTTTCCATAACCTCCTTCAAAGAACCAACAATATATTTATAGAATAATCCAATGGAATAAATTATCAAAAAGACAATAACAGAATATAAAGAAATCGCATTTAGCCAAGGATAAAGACTATAATTGAAAACATTAAAGTCCATTGTGCTTCCAATAACACCATTAAGAATCAGTATCCCCATAATTGAATAACCGATAATTGAAACAATAGCATAATAAACACCTAATCTCCAACCATAAATGATAGTTATAATTAAAATTCCAATAATGCTTTGAATATTGCCACCCGAAAGGCTAAAGATTGAAGTACCAATTAGGCCAAAAATAATTGATACAATTGCAACCGAATGAGCCTTAAACTTTAAAGAAAATTTCTTTCTTGAGAAGAAAAGGAATAAAATAAAAACTAACTCAACCAAATAAATTGAATAATAATTCTCCCATCCATAATTAAATAATCTAATTGTGGAAAATAAGACAATAGGGAGTATTAGAATAGATATAGATATTATCGCATAGTTGATAACCTTATCCCTCAGAAAATCTAAGTCAATTCCATACTTATTCATACCTTAAAATTATTTCACTAATATTATATATTTTCCTGATAAAAAAAGTAGAGTGAGTAAGTCAAGGAACAATAAAGTAGCAATTTATGAATATTATTTCATTAGTTTTCAAGCGTCAAAAATATATATTTTATTTGAAAGAAACAAATATTTGAAAAAGAAATTAAAAAAACCAATACCTTTTTAGTTTTAAAATTTACATTTTTTCTTTTCACTATCCTCTTAAAAATTACCCCTCATTCCCCTAAGTTTTTCACTAAAATTCACCCCTCAATCCCCTAAAGGGGAAGATACTTTTCACTATTATTTTTTACCTTTTACCTAAATTAACCCCATTAATAAACACCCCTCAATCCCCTCGACCTTTTGCAAAAAGCGTGAAGAAAATTGAAGTTTTGAACGTGAAGAAAGTTTATATGTTTGAGCGAAGCGAGTTTATAAACTTTTAGTTCAAGGCTGCAATTTTTAGCTTTTTGTGAACAGTCTTGATTAACTTTTTACTTTACCCCTCATTCCCCTAAAGGGGAAGAAAGCTTTATCTTCGATGCTCTCGAACTTCGTTCTTCTGGTCACTCTTCACTTTTCACTAAAATTAAGTAATAAATGAATTGCAAAGAATTTATAATCAATCCAATTAATCAAAGTTCAAGAAAAAAAAGTTATAGCTTAATCAAATCTTTGTTTTCGTTGAGGAATTGATATTCCAAGAGACTAAAATTATTATCTTCCAATAGCTTTATTTTAGTTTTATATTGTCTCTCCCATTTCTTATGCTTTGAAAGAAGAAATCCTTTAGATAAAAAAGCATAAACAAATGGATGTATTATAAGAGTAAGATTTCTTTCGTTTTGCTCTTGAACTAAGTATTTTAAATCATTCTCTATCTCATCAACAATAATTATGGAAGATTTAATTTTACCAGTTCCCTGGCATACTGGACATATTTCAGATAAATCAACATGAATTACTGGTCTAACTCTTTGACGGGTTATCTGCATCAAACAAAACTTACTAAGAGGCAAAATAGTATGACGAGCCTTATCCTTAGACATTAGCTCATTCATTCTGTCGTAAAGTATCTTTCTATTTGTTATAATATTTAAATCGATAAAATCTATTACTATTATTCCTCCAATATCTCTTAAACGCAATTGACGAACAATCTCTTCAGCAGCCTCCATATTAACCATTAATGCATTTTCTTCTTGGTCTTGCGAAGATTTACTTCTATGACCAGAATTTACATCAATAACGCACATTGCCTCTGTTTGTTCAATAACCAAATAAATACCAGAACGTATTGTTACAACTTTTCCAAATGAATTTCTTATTTGGTTAAGAACACCAAATTGTTCAAAGATTGGAGTTTGAAGTTTATAATTACGAACTAAATCTATCTTTTCTGAAGAAATAGTCTTAACGTATGCTTTTAATTCTTCATATACTTCATTATTATTCACATAAACATTAGAAAAATCATCACTTAATAAATCTCTCAAGATTGCATTAGACTTATCAATTTCTGAAACAAGTTTATGAGGAGGTAGAGCCTTTGGAAGTTTCTTGTGAATTGCATCCCATTTTGAAATTAAATTCTTTAGGTCAGAATCCAATTCAGCAACACTTTGTCCTTCGGCAACCGTTCTTATAATCACTCCAAAATTATTTGGAAGTATACTTTTAATTAAACGTTTTAATCTATTTTTTTCTTCAGCACTTTTAATTTTTGAAGAAATTGAAATCTTATTTGAAAAAGGGATAAGCACGAGATATCTTCCCGCAAATGAAATTTCAGCACTTAATCTTGGTCCTTTTGTTGATATTGGTTCCTTAGCTATTTGAACCAAAACAATTTGACCTTGCTTTAAAACATTAGTAATCTTTCCATTCTTCTCCAAATTAGGCTCTAATTTCATCTTTTCGATTAATGCAGAGTTGGGATCTCCACTTTGAGCATTACGAGTAAATCTACTAAGAGAATTGAAATTAAGTCCTAAATCTAAATAGTGTAAAAATGCATCCTTATCATACCCAACATCGACAAATGCCGCATTAAGCCCAGGCATAATCTTCTTAACTAAGCCTAAGTATACATCGCCAACAATATGACTATTCTCATTCTTTTCTTGGTGAAGTTCTACTAAATACTTGTCTTCAAGCAAAGCTATTTCAACTCCTGAATCCTTTACATCTATAATTAAATCCTTATTCATAATAGGAGCCGTAAATTTATTTTAAAAAAATATTGCGAAATATTAATACTGATAACACTTCGCAATATAGGTTATTTATTTGATAATTATATCTCTATAATTCAAAAAAATCAAATAAGAATTATCTATTTCTTATTCTTATGTCTATTCTTGCGCAAACGTTTTTTACGTTTGTGTGTAGACATCTTATGACCTTTTCTTTTCTTTCCGCTTGGCATTTTCTTGGATATTAAATTATTTTACTTTTGTTTTGATACCGCTCATGAAAACTTTTGCAGGTTTAAATGATGGAATATTATGTGCAGGTATAATTACAGTTGTATTTTTTGAAATGTTTCTTCCTGTCTTCTCTGCTCTTCTTTTAATGATAAAGCTACCAAAACCTCTTAAATATACGTTGTTTCCTTTTCCAAGAGAATCTTTTACAACTTCCATAAAAGTTTCTACAGTTGCTTGGATGTTTACTTTTTCTAATCCTGTTCTTTGTGCAATTTCTGCAACGATTTCAGCTTTTGTCATGTCTTTTTTTTTAATCTTATTTGTTAACAATTTCAATATTAATATCTACCCTAATTAAATAGATTGAGTTTGCAAAGATATAAAATTATTTATTTACACAAAACAAATTTATTCATTTTCAACAACTTTAATTTTACAAATTTATTGTTTTTATTTCACAATCAGCAATTTGAATCATTACCCATAATATTAAAAAATCATTTTCGGTTGGAATGATTTATTCAGGAGTAAATTATTCATTGTAAGGCATAAAATTAATTTGATAATGTAAATTCATCAATTGTTGAAAGTATTTTATATATTTGCAAATTATTAACAATATCTATTTAGAGATACAAATATTAATTATTAATCAAAGAAACAAGTTATGGCTGGAGTAAACAAAGTTATTTTAATTGGGAATTTAGGAAAAGATCCTGATATTATTGTTTTTGATGGAGTTAAGAAAGCTACATTTCCCTTGGCTACTACCGAGACTTATAAAAATAAAGATGGACAAAAAATAGAACAAACCGAATGGCATAATGTTGTTTGCTGGAGAGGATTGGCCGACGTTGCAGAAAAGTTTTTGAAAAAAGGCATGCAAGTTTTCATAGAAGGAAAACTTAGAAATCGCCAATGGGAGGATAAAGAAGGGAATAAAAAACATTCTGTTGAAATTGTTTCAGATAATTTTATGATTCTAACCAGAAATCAAAACCCTCAAACAGATCAATATCAAAATAACAATAATTCAATAACAGAACCTACTTTAGCTAATATTATAAATGAATTCTCCAACACCGATACCCTTGGAGACTTACCTTTCTAAATATTATTAACTAAAAATCAACAAATACTCTTTTACAGAAAAAAGTTAACACTTTCTGAATAGAAAAAGTAAGGCAACCCAATTAAGGATTACCTTACTTTTTAATTTTAAACCACCCCTCTTTTCCCTAAAGGGGAAGATACTTTTCACTATTCACTTTTACCTTTTCACTTAAATTTACCCCTCATTCCCCTAAAGGGGAAGAAACAACTCAACACCTAAACGCCTCAACATTACCAACCGACCTTTTGCAAAAAGCGTGAAGAAAATTGTAGTTTTGAACGTGAAGAAAGTTTATTCTGTTTGAGCGAAGCGAGTTTATAAACTTTTAGTTCAAGGCTGCAATTTTTAGCTTTTTGTGAACAGTCTTGATTTTTTGTTACTTTTTTATCAAGAAAAGGCAACCCAATTAAGGACTGCCCAACTTTCAATTTACCCCTCATTCCCCTAAAGGGGAAGAAAGCTTTTCACTTTTCACTTTTAGCTTTTCACTAAACAAAAAGCTTACGGAGCAACTGGAGCATCTGCAGCAGGTAAAACCAAACCCTTAGGCATTGGATTACGATATTCGTAATAAGCACTCTTAAGTTTGTTTTTAAAACGAACATTTGGCTTGAAATTAACC
>JAFNAR010000070.1 GCA_017860255.1 Bacteroidota bacterium
AGAAAGTTTCTCATGGGATGTTAAAGGGAATATGGTTGCTCACAGAAGTTCTTCAAATGAATGGAGAGAGAGATACCTCTGCTGGACAGAAGACAACCGTTTGCAAGCCGTTAAAGACAATCAAATGGGAGCATATTATAACTATGATGCCTCAGGCGAAAGAAACCTCAAACTTACAGGAGCAGTCGTTCAAATGTCACAAAATGGCGTTCCTTATGATTATGTAATGTTAGAATCCCCTACCCTTTATGCCAGTGGATTAATAACCATCAATGAAAAAGGCTACACCAAACACTACTTTGAAGAGAACAAGCGAGTATGCAGCAACATAGGCGGAGGCTTTAGATATGCAGGATATGAAATAATGGACTCTATTGAACTAATCACACCATTTTTAGAACAATGGCGTAATGCAAAAGAAGGCATATTCAAAACCTTTGATGAATGTATCAAGTCTCCAGTCGACCTTGAGAACACTACTGACAAGATAGTCAAAGTAATGAAAGACCACGAGAAAAACCGTAACGAAGCAGAATACCAGTTCTACTACACCAACGACCACTTAGGCTCCAGCACCTACATAACAAATCAACAAGGACAAATAACCCAAACCTTAGCCTACCTGCCATACGGAGAAGACTGGGTAGACCTTGACAACCAACCACCATACATCACCCAATACAAGTTCAACGGCAAAGAAAAAGACCAGGAAACCAGCTACCAATACTTCGGAGCAAGATACCAGAGTCCAAAACTAAGCATCTGGCTAAGCGTTGACCCACTAAGCGACAAATACCCACATCTAACATCTTATAACTATTGTGCAAATAATCCAGTAATGCTTATTGATCCGGATGGAAGAGAGATTTATCTGAATGGAGAAGGTGCAGAAAAAGCCTTTTCCCAACTACAAAGTGCATTAAAAACAAAATTACATAGAGATGGAAAAACTGGATTAATATCTGTTGTTGGAGATGTCAAAGGTAGAAAAAATTCAAGAGAAGCAAAGTTGATAGGCATGATTACAGATAAAGAAATTAAGGTAAATATTAATACTACAAATGGTAAAAAAACATCTGAAGGAGATGATTTTTCTATTGGAGCGTTTATGGGAAATAGTGTTAAAAGTGATGGCACAGTAGAAACCTATCAAGCATTTAATGCAAATGAAGCTGCTGATGTTGATAAAGATTTAAATGCTCCAGGAAGTATGATAATGCATGAAATATCAGAATCATATTATGGAGGAGTAATGTCTCTTGCAACAGGAGTATCAGCCAAGAAATCAACAAGACCAGATGATTTCTTTTATAACTTTGCTCATAATATGGCAAATAAAATATCTAATGGGAATATAAAATTTTACTATGATACACCTATAGAAATTAAAACTAATTGGCTAATGAAAATAAATGGGAAGTATGAATATGGTCCAACTTTACATATCGAAAAAATACGCTATACAAGATGATGAAAACAAGGATTATAAATATTATATTTGCTATTATTTTAAATTTTATATGCTTTAGTTTAAATGCACAAAAACTTAATGATTCTACTTCTATTATTAAATACACAAAAGACAAGATTGTAATTAAAAGATTTCCTAATCAAATAATTATTGTAGAAGATAAAAGAATTATTAATGATTTAAATAATGATGCTGCTATTAATGAAAGTGATTCTATACATTCTACTTTCTTTGTAGATAAAATTATAAAATATAAGACTCATTATATAATAACCGTTATAGGGGATAATAATAAATATTATGAAATTATGAGCCCAAGAAAGTTTCATTTGTTTGGGAGAAAGATAAAAGTTGGAGGGAGGTACTTTCTTAAATTATATCCTTATTATAAAAAGGATTATATAAATGAAATTATTAATTATTCTGAGAAGCAACAATCATATCATTTTATTTATAAGGAAAATATCATTAATGTAGAAATAAATGGAACAAATATTTACACAACCCCTAATTTAAATGATATTTATTACAATAGCCAATGTGGTAATTACGAGAACTTAAAATTTAATATAAATTCATATATTGATATTTTAATTAAAGGTAGGTAGTGTATCAGATTGGGAGTTGATGATATAAGTATTTGAAAAACATTAATTATTAAAATCAGTTTAGTAAATAGGCAGAATAAAATTCTGCCTATTTCTTTTTCCCATAAACTAAATTAGGTAGTGTATCAGATTTGGAGTTGATGATGCAAGTGTTTGAAAAACATTAATTATTAAAATAAGTTTAGCGAAAAGACAGAATATTATTCTGTCTTTTTCTATTTTTAATCCTCTAAAACGAACTTAAAACAACAACCAAAGAAGATTTTATAATGTGGTGTATCAGAATTGGAGTTGGATATTTTAATTAAGAATAAAAGACAGAAATACAACAATATACAAATATCAACTTATAAAGAAATCAAGATAATAAGAGTAGAGTTTTTATTAACGCCGTATTTCGATATTTTACACGCCGTGTAATGACCCAAAAGACGCCGTGTAATGATGCTTTTGACGGCGTGTTTTGACCCATGAGACGGCGTGTAATTTATGACAACATTTTATCTTAATCAAAACATTAAAAAACAAACATATAAAAGTATTGTATTATAAATAAAATTACTATCTTTGGAACGTGAAAGTAAATAGGGTAACATATAATTATAAAGATGCCACAGGTACGCAGGAGTTTACATATGGTAATATGGGTGAAGTGATAGAAAACATACACACCTATGTAGTTCCATATAACAGTGAACCAATCA
>JAFNAR010000046.1 GCA_017860255.1 Bacteroidota bacterium
AGTAGAAGCACATTAATGCTTAATTCAATAATGAAGATATATTTTTGGGCAGAAAATTGAGCATTTAATTTTAAAATAAACAAAGAACCAAAGCTCAATGGGAAAACTATTAGTAGAAAACTTATTATAGGAAAATAAGAAGTAAGCCTAAAATACTTTTGAAAATAGGCCTAAAAAAGTAACTTAGTAACTATTTTGACTAAAATATAAGCTTAGAAAATATTTTTTACGATTTATATGCCATCCTATTTCAAAAATATATACATTTGCACAAACAAATTAATAAAAATTAACCTAATGAAAAAGATAATATTTGTTCTTTTAGCATTGTTCACATGTTTTGGCATTAAGGCTCAGGTTTTGCAAGAAGTTTACCATAATGATAAAATGGTTATTAAAGATTTTAATAAAACATATCAATACAATAGTGTAAGCTTCATTGATAATCAAGATAATGAAGATGCTTTAATTTATGTTAGGGACTCTATTTCTTCAATTAAAATAATCAATAATAATTTGGATGTATCGGATATTTGCAATTTCCCTGATGGAACAACAACTTTCCTAAAACTAAATAATAAATTCTATGGATATAATTATTTTTGGGATTCAACTACAAATGTAAATAATCTAAATTTAATTAGAATGGATAGCACTGGAACTATGCTATCAAGTCATGTTATTAGAAACAGTAATGAAGATTCATTATATTGGATGCTCCAAAAGGTTATTCTACTGAATAATAAAGAAATTTTATTTTCATTTATAGCATCTCCTACCTACCCTTCAATTTTTGAATTTACATATACAAAACTTATAAAGGTCGATACAATGGGTAATGTATTAAGAACAAAAAACTTTAATGATTCAATAAGTGGAATTGATATAGGTTATTTTGACGATCAAGTTTTATATTCATTTATGCATAATTCATTTATACAAGAAAGAAATAAGATTTACTTCCTTAATAGAGAAACATTGGAAATTGAAGATAGTATTGTAGGCTATAGTGCAACAAATATGAAAGAAATTAATGATTCTACACTAACTTTTTTGGGTGAAAATGGAAAGGAAATTCATTATATGCCTTATTTAATATTATGTCCTACTTTCGATTACTATATATATAATAAAAACACAAAATTTACTCATCCTATTTCAAGAATTTACAATTACTTATACGATAATGTTTTTCTATTTTGGAATTACTTTGATGGTTTTGGTGGTACTGAGAAAAATAAAATTGATTTTATTAATCAAGATTCAATATATTCAGTTTTTAACCTTAGAGAATTAACTCTTTCTTCTGATAGATATATTGGATTTGGGTTAATTAATTACAAACAATCTGGAGATACTAACTTTGTTTATAAAATTATATATAATGACTCAACAATAAATTTTATCGCTTTGGATGAGATAAAAGCCACAAGGGATGGAGGTGCAATTTTGCTTATTGGATATAATTTAAAAAATTGTATTGTGAAGTTCATGCCAAATGGATTAACAAGTATATTGGATATTGAAACAAAAGAAAAGGAAACAATTAAAGTTTATCCTAATCCTGCAAAAGATTATATTTATGTTGATATTGAAGCAAATAATTTCAAAAAAGGAGAAATAGAGTTATTTGACATACAGGGTAAATTAGTTAAAAAAACCAAGTTAGAAAGCAAACAAGGAAATAGGATTAATGTTTCTTCTTTTAAAGCAGGAGCATATACCTATAATGTAAATATCAATGGGAAAACTATTAGCGGAAAACTTATTATAGGGAAATAAGAAGTAAGTCAAATTACTATAATGGTTTCTTGCTAAGGCAAGCGGTAAACCGATGAATAATCCGTAAAATATACAATCTTCAAAAAATATTCCTACACATTGTATTAATCTAAATGTATTTGTACATTTGCCAGTAAATAGAGATTAAAATGAATATATATCAGATTACAAATCCTAATAATAAAGAAGTGCAGGAGTGCAAATCCCGCACGACAGAAATTCAAAAAAGATTATGGATATGAAAAATAATATTGTTTTAATAATATTGTCTTTAAGTTTTTTCTTACTTCATTCTTGTGATAAGAAAAATGAATCAGAATATTTATCTAAAATAGGAAAAACTATAGATGGTAAAAGAGTTATTGAAAAACAAATTAATGATACTTTACTTATAAAGGATACTTATAACTTGGAAAAATTAGAAAGTAAATTTGAATATTGTAGAGACAAGAATTCTAAAAGATGGATACTTAATGGTCAATTTGTTAATTATTATCCTTCTGGAAAAATTCAAATAAAAGGTAGTTTCGACAAAGGAGTAAGAATAGGCAATTGGTATTATTATTCAGAAGAAGGATTAATAAGTGAATTTGAAGAATATGTGATTGATAGTTCTTATTATTGGGGTGAAATTGTAAATCAATATATAAAGTATAAGGATGGGAAAATAGAGGAAAACAAAAATAACCATTATTTTGATTTAATTAGTTTTCAAGATACAATACTATTTTTAGAACCTTTTGTTTTTAGGGTAAAACTAAATGATCCTATGTATAGTCAAGGAATGTTTATATGTATTGGCGATTTTGATAAATATTACAGATTAAAATCAGGAGGAAAAATAGACACAATAAGATGTAATAGTTTTGATGAAGTAATTTCATATTCTAATTATAGAAAAGGAAAAAATGAATTAGGAGGAATTATAATAAACTATGATAGTTTAGATTCTTATAAGATTACTCCTTATTATTTTAGATTAAATTTCTTTGTTGATGATAAATAAAATAGGTAATATATAAGATTTGGAGTTGAGTAAGTTTTGTTGTTTCAAGTTCCAATTCATCAACTCTTTATATATAAATTCTCATTTTGCTCTCATTAAATCGGTGTTATGAAAAAGCGAGAAAGGCGTCTTGTTAGTGCGAAATGGGCGTAATGGTGGTTCGATATCGGCGTCTTGGAGGTAGCGTTATGGGCATAACGCATACCCCAAGACGGGCATAACGCAGGGTGCGTTACGGGCGTCACGCTTTTATCATATCGCCGATATGTAGTTTTCGTGTCTTCGATAATAGTGTGTCAGATTTGGAATTAACAATGTAAATAGTTGATAAACACCAATAATTAATATTAATTTTGCATAAAGACAGAATAAATTAGAAATGGATTAGAACTGGATTATAAATACTAATTAATAAAGGAAAACAGGAGTGCAAATTCCCAAAGGCGGGGAATAAGAAGTTAGCCTAAAATTCTATTTATAGTTTTTATTTTACATTTATTTTGTACCTTTGTATGTTTATTTACAAAACATAAGTTTATGATTACTATAGATAAATTATTAAGCCCTAAGAAAGAATTTTCTAACGTTATTTTGTTTGATGAAAATGATAGTTTCAATCATTTGCTCCTTAATCAAGATCAAGAGGCTTACATAAATAACGAACATAAAGAAAACAAAAGAACTTTCTTCACTTTCAATCACCTGTCTCATTGGTTGATTGTAATTATTTACCCTGTCAAAAAAACTGCTCACCAAACTAATGAAGAGTTAAGAAAACTTGGTGCAATTGCTTTAGACTTTTTTGATAAAGAACATATTAAAAACATTAACCTTCTTTCCAATGCTTCAAAAGAAGAAACTTTAAGTTTTGTGGAAGGCGTTTGTTTGGCAAGCTATTGTTTCGACAACTACAAAACTGACCCTTCAAGACTTGTTCATCCTTTTGACCATATATCAATTATTCATAATGATATAGATGTTGATGACATCAATCATTTAAGAATTGTTTGTGAAGCTATTGAGAAATGTAAGGATTTGGTTAATGAGCCTGTTTGTACTTTAAATGCTGAAGGTTTGGCTGCTGCTTTTGTTAATATGAGTCAAGAAGCCAACATAAGAGTTGAAGTTTTGAATAAGGATGCTATTGAGAAACTCCAAATGGGTGGTCTTTTGGCTGTAAATAAGGGAAGTATTGACCCTCCTACTTTTACAATTATGGAATACAAGCCAAGTAATCCACTAAATAATCAACCTTTGGCTTTGGTTGGCAAGGGGTTGGTTTACGACACTGGAGGTTTGAACCTTAAGCCTGGTGATTATATGAATGACATGAAGAGTGATATGGCTGGAGCTGCAACAATGGCAAGTGTTATTTATGCTGCTGCTCGCTTAAATCTTCCTATTCACATAATTGGTCTTTTCCCTGCAACAGACAACCGTCCTTGTGGTAATGCTTTTGCTTCAGGAGATATTGTAAATATGTATGATGGAACAAATGTTGAAGTTGTTAACACTGACGCAGAAGGAAGAATGATTTTGGCTGATGCTTTGGCTTATGCAAAACAGTTTAATCCATCACTAATTATTAATGCAGCTACTCTTACTGGTGCTGCCTCTCGTGCAATTGGTCCTTTTGGCATTTGTGCAATTGAAAATCATGCAGGAATGTATTTGGGAGATCTGAAACAAGCTGGAAAAGATGTTTACGAAAGAATTGCAGAATTTCCTTTCTGGGAAGAATATGATGAATTGATTAAAAGTGAAATTGCAGATATTAAAAACTCTGGAGAAAGCTATGCAGGAATGATTACTGCAGGAAAGTTCCTTTCTCATTTTACAAGTGAATATCCTTTTATTCATTTAGATATTGCAGGTGTTGCTTTCAATGAAAAGAAAAAAAGCTATATGGGCTATGGCGCAACTGGCTTTGGAATTCGATTAATGATTAAATTTATAGAAAAATACTTTATACAAAAATAATATGGACAATAAAAATTTAGACAAGAATAAAAATCCTCAATCTAAATACTCTAACATTACTATTGGAATTTCACAAGGTGATTTTAATGGTATTGGTTACGAAGTTCTTTTGAAATGTTTTTCAGATCCAAGAGTGTTGGAAGACTTTACTCCAATTCTTTATGGTTCTTCCAAAATTCTTTCTTATTATAAGAAAATGATTGATTTGCCTAATTTCCCTTTCACAAACATAAAACATCCTGACCAAGCTGAAAAAGGTAAGCTTAACATATTAAATATTGTTCAGGAAGAAGTAAAAATTGATGTTGGACAAGCAACTGAAATTGCTGGAGAATTGGCTGCTTTAAGTCTTAATATGGCTGCTGAAGATTTGATGAAAGATAAATTTGATGCATTGGTAACTAATCCAATTAACAAAAAGAATATTCAATCACCTACATTCCACTTCCCTGGTCATACTGAATATCTTACAAAGAAATTTGGATCAAAAGACTCTTTAATGATAATGGCTTGTGATAAAATTAAAATTGGTATTCTTACAAACCACCTTGCATTGAAAGATGTTCCAAGTGTTGTTACTGAAGATTTGGTTTTAAGAAAGCTTAGAATTTTTGACCAATCACTTAAGAGAGATTTTGCCATTCGTATGCCTAAGATTGCTGTTTTGGCACTAAATCCTCATGCTGGAGACCATGGAGTTAATGGAGATGAAGACGAACAAATTATTATGCCAGCTATCAAAAAGGCATTTAATGAAAATATTCTTGCCTTTGGTCCTTTCCCTTCTGATGGTTTCTTAGGTATGGGTGAGTTTAAGAATTACGATGGTGTTTTAGCTTTATATCACGATCAAGGTTTAATTCCATTTAAGCTAATGAGTTTTTATAGTGGAGTTAACTTCACTGCAGGATTGCCTTATGTTAGAACTTCTCCTGCTCATGGTACAGCTTACCATATTGCTGGAAAGAATTTAGCAAATCCTGACAGTTTCCGTAATGCTGTTTTTATGGCAATGGATATTTGTAGAAACAGAATGGAATATGATGAGCTAACAGCTGATGTTCTTCAAATTTCAAAGAAAGATCATATTGTTGATGAAGATATAACAAATGAGCTTCAAAAAGACGATGAGCCAACTCTATAACAAGATAATTGAACTAAGAAAAGAAATTAACCAACATAACTATAACTACTATGTGTTGGACAATCCCACTATTTCCGACACTGAGTTTGACTTTAAATTAAAAGAACTTGAAAGCTTAGAGACTGAATATAAGAAAGAGAATCCAGAAATGGATGACTCTTTCTTTTCTTATTCCCCTACTCAAAGAGTTGGGGGCGAAACTAATAAAGCCTTTAAACAAGTAGAGCATAAATATAAAATGCTTTCCCTTGCCAACACTTATTCAATTGAGGAGATTAAAGATTTTGTAAAAAGAGCAGAAGAGTCTTTAGACTTAAATCAGGAATTAGAATGGGTTTGTGAGCTTAAATATGATGGAGTTGCAATAAGTTTGAATTATAAAAATGGGAAACTTGTTCAAGCACTTACTCGAGGAAATGGTATTGTTGGAGATGATATAACAGATAATATTAAAACCATACGTACTATTCCATTGGAACTTTTTGGAAATGATTATCCCGATGAATTTGAAATTAGAGGAGAAGTAATTTTTCCTCATAAAGCCTTTGAAGAGTTTAATGCTCAAAAAATTGCTCAAGGTGAAGAACCTTTGGCAAATCCACGCAATGCAGCATCTGGAAGTATAAAACTACTTAACCCAAAAGAAACAGCAAAAAGAAAACTTGATTGTTTCCTCTATTTCCTTCTTACAGAAAACAACCCAGAATTAAATTCTCTTACTCATTATCAAAGACTTCAAAAAGCAAAAACATGGGGATTTAATATTCCTTCCTTTATGGCTATTTGCAGTAAAATGGAAGATATTGAAAGTTTTATTGATTATTGGGATAAGGAAAGATTTAATCTTGGATTTGATATAGACGGAATTGTTATCAAACTTAATAATATACAACTTTGGGATAGACTTGGCTCAACTGCCAAAAGCCCTCGTTGGGCAACAGCCTATAAGTTTAAAGCCCAAAGAAAAGAAACAAAACTTCTTAGTATCGAATATCAAGTTGGAAGAACTGGGATAATAACTCCTGTTGCTAATTTTGAACCAATTTTGCTTGGAGGAACAATTGTAAAAAGAGCTTCACTTCATAATGCAGATATAATTGAAAAACTTGATATACATACAAATGATTATTTATATGTAGAAAAAGGAGGAGAAATTATTCCAAAGATAATTGGAGTAAATATTGAAAAAAGAGAGCTTGGGGCTAAGAAAATAGAATATATTACTAATTGTCCAGAGTGTAATACTCCTTTAATAAGAGAAGACTCCGAAGCTGGACATTATTGCCCAAATTACAACCACTGCCCTGTACAGATCTTAGGTCGCTTTGAACATTTTGCAAGTAAGAAAGCAATGAATATTGATACTCTTGGAGGAGAAAGAATAAAATACTTGCTTGACCATAAACTTATAAATGATTTTGCTGATATTTACACTTTAAAAGAAGAAGACCTTATAGGTATTGGAAGCATAGATGAAAGCAAGAAAACAACAATTCAAGAAAAAGGAGCGACAAATCTAATTCAAGCAATTGAGGATTCAAAGAATATTCCTTTTGAAAGAGTGCTTTATGGATTAGGTATTCGTTATGTTGGAGAGGTTGTTGCAAAGAAACTTGCTAAACATTATAAGAATATAGATGGTCTGATTAATTCAAACTTCTTAGAACTAACACAGGTGGATGAAATTGGAGATAAGATAGCTCAAAGCATAATTGATTATTTCTCTAATCAGGAAAACCTAAGTCTTATCCAAAAACTAAAATCCAAAGGATTAAAATTTGAGATTGAAGAAACCTTTCTTAGCAATAGTCTTGAAGGATTAAGCTTTGTTGTAAGCGGAACCTTTGAAGGATATAGCAGAGAAGCATTAAAAAAGACAATAGAAGATAATTCAGGAAAGGTTTTAAGCGGAGTAAGTGCAAAGGTTGATTACTTGGTTGCAGGAGATAAGATGGGACCAGAGAAAAAACGCAAAGCAGAAAAATTAGGAGTAAAAATAATATCCGAACAAGAGTTCAATTCAATGATTAATGGTTAGTGATTAATGATTCATAATTTTATATATAGATGAAGAAAGTTGCATTTCATACTTTAGGATGTAAGCTCAATTTTGCTGAAAGCTCAGATTTGGCAAGAACATTTACTCAAAACGACTACGAACAAGTTTCCTCAAAAGAATTTGCAGATGTATATGTTATTAATACATGTACAGTTACTCAAGTGGCAGAAAAGAAATGCAGGAATGCCATTCGTCAAGCTAATCACTTAAATCCTGATGCTACAATTGCAGTTATTGGTTGTTTTGCTCAGCTTAATCCAAAAGAAATTGCAGAGATTGAAGGAGTAGATATTATTTTAGGAAATGCCGATAAGCATAAACTGTTTGAATATATTGAAAGAAAAGATGAATTTGATGAGCATTTCAAAGAAGTAGTACCAATAGATAATATAAAAGAATTCGTTCCCTCCTATTCTTTTGAAGACAGAACAAGGAGTTTCTTGAAAATACAAGACGGATGCGACTATTTCTGTTCATATTGTGCCATACCTTTTGCAAGAGGAAGAAGCAGAAGCGACACCATTGAAAACACAATTAAAAAAGCCTACGAATTGGAAAAAGAAGGCAAAAAAGAAGTTGTGTTGACAGGAGTAAATATTGGAGATTTCGGAAAACATCAAGGCGAGGATTTCTTTGGTCTTGTTAAAGAATTGGATAAGGTTGAACATATTGAGAGATATAGAATTTCAAGCATTGAACCAAATCTAATTACAAATGAGATTATTAATTTTGTAAGTATGTCAAGAAGTTTCTTACCCCATTTCCATATCCCTTTGCAAGGCGGAACAAATTTCTTACTTGAGAGGATGAAAAGGAAATATAATAGAGAATTGTTTGAGGACAGAGTAAGATATATTAAGAAAGTTATGCCTCATGCATTTATTGCAGCAGATATAATTATTGGTTTCCCTGGAGAGAGCGAAGAAGAGTTTAATGAAACTATTGCCTTTATTGAATCCCTCCCCCTATCAGCTCTACATGTGTTTACTTATTCAGAAAGACCAAACTCTTTAGCAATAAAGTTTGAAGGAAAAGTTCCTATGAATATTCGTAAGAAAAGAAGCTTGATTATTCAGGATATTTCCAATAAAAAGAAAAAGGAATTTTACGAAAACAATATAGGATATAAAGCCAAGGTACTTTGGGAAAGCGATAATGAAAAAGGAATGATGTATGGATTTTCAGACAACTACATTAGAGTAGGCAGAAAGTTTGATGAAAAATACATAAACACCATAACCCAAGAAACCTTAGAACATATCAATCCTCTTACTCAAAGCTTTGAAATAAAGTCATAATTAATACATAAAATGTATATACTTTATAATTAAAATATATTTATCCTGTCGTATCAAGAGGTATTGAAGAAATTTTTAATGAAGAAAACTTTTAATTTTATGTACTATGAAACAAAAAGCATTTAAAATTTTTATATCAATTCTTGCATTTATAATATTTACTAATGCATCCTGCACTCCTGAAGATCAGAATATAGTATATTTCAATGTCAAAAACAGTAGTAGTGATACAATTTATATTAAATCGGATTTTTCTGTGCTTGAAAATAGAGTTATATGTATTGCTCCAAACACAACATCTAATATAAAAGAAGGTTCTTTTCAAGATGGAGAAGAAGACTATAAGTTTAAATCACTTTATAACTGGACAGAGGCAGATATTTTTGTGTATATCTATTCAAAAGATAGTGTATTATTAAAAACATGGAATAAGTTTTATACTGACACATATGAGAAACAGTTTTTTAGAGAAAACGATTGGGAGTATAAACAATATTCTAAACCTAATGATAATGATTATAAATATCACGACTATACCTTTGAAATATTGCCAGAGGATTTAAACTTAAAATAATAATTACATTTTGATAAAAGTAGGTAGAAAGTTTGATGAGAAATACATAAACACCATAACCCAAGAAACCTTAGAATATATCAATCCTCTTACTCAAAGCTTTGAAATAAAGGATTTATAATGTATCAATCCATTATCTTATATTATCATCAGAATGCTTCTTTTTTCGTATTTTATTTGGTAGTTTAAATATAATCTTGTATAATTGCCAAGAAATAAATAATGATTTATGACAAAGGTATTGATTATTGATGATGAAGCTCAGATAAGGTTATTACTTTCAAGAATAATATCTCTTGAAGGCTATGAGGTTTTTAAAGCTGAAAACTTAAGAGCTTCTCTTCAACAAATTAAACTTCATAAACCTGATATTATTCTTTGTGATGTATTCTTGCCAGATGGAAATGGAGTTGAGTTTATTCCTCAAATAAAATCATTACTTCCTAATAGTGAAGTTATAATGCTTACTGCTCATGGTAATATTTCAGATGGAGTTCAGGCAATTAAAAATGGAGCTTTTGATTATTTGACAAAAGGAGATGATAATAATAGAATAATTCCTTTAATTTCCAATGCTTCTGAACAAATTGAACTTAAGACTCGTCTTGCTAAGCTTGAATCTTTAATCAATAAAGAATATACTTTTAATTCAATAATAGGAAAGTCAAAAAAAATACTTTCAGCAATTGAGCTTGCAAAAAAAGTTTCTATAACAGATACTTCCATTTTATTAACAGGAGAAACAGGAACAGGAAAAGAAATTTTTGCAAATTCAATTCACTCTGCAAGTCATCGTTCAAATGGTGCTTTTGTTGCTGTAAACTGTTCTGCACTTAGTCATGAATTACTTGAAAGTGAAATGTTCGGTTATAAGGCTGGGGCTTTTACTGGTGCAATAAGAGATAAAAAAGGTTTATTTGAACAAGCTAATAATGGAACTATTTTTTTAGATGAAATAGGAGAAATGCCTCTTTCTCTTCAAGCTAAACTTTTAAGAACTTTGGAAAGCGGTGAATTTATTAAGGTAGGAGACTGTAAAACCACTAAGGTTGACGTTAGAGTTATTGCTGCTACAAATCGTGATTTAAAAGAAAGCATTGCCAAAGGAGAATTTAGAGAAGACTTGTTTTACCGTTTATCTGTCTTTAATATTGAACTTCCAGCCTTAAGAGGTCGTAAGGAAGATATAATTCTTTTAGCTAACAGTTTTATTGATGCTTTTTCTGCCAAAATGGGAAAGAAAATTAATGAGGTAGAGAAACCTTTTTATGATGCATTATTAAATAATCCTTGGAAAGGAAATGTTAGAGAATTGAGAAATGTTATAGAACGCAGTTTAATTCTTGCAAATGATAATAAACTAAGAATTTCTGACCTTCCTTTAGAAGTTCAAATTCAAGAAAATAACTTAATTTCTAATATGGAACTTTGTAATATGGAGAAAAAACATATTCAAAAAGTTCTAAATTATGCAAATGGTAATAAAACAGAAGCAGCTCGTCTTCTAAAAATAGGACTTACCACACTTTATCGCAAAATGGACGAATACGGTATCAAGATTTAGAAAACATATATAAACCATACCAAAACGACATCCTACCTTTTCATTATGGAAGGGTTTTTCTTACAACAAAAAACTTAACTTATTAATAACAAGTAATGTTTTAGTAGTGGCATGTATTTTTCTTATAGTATTATAAAAATAAAACACGAAAAAGATGAATCAATTACTACTTTTTGTATTACTCCTAATATTGGGAGTCGCATGTTTTGGAATTCTTTACGCTTCAATAAAATGGTTTAACGAAATATAAAGAATATCATGTTTACAGCATTATTAATATTAAGCATAGCCGTATTTATTTATTTAATATACGTGCTAATTAAACCTGAAAAATTTTAATTCTATGAATTCAGAAATTACAGGAATTATCTTCCAAGTTTTGCTAGTTTTAACCTTGAGTTATCCACTTGGATATTATATTGCAAAGGTTTATAAAGGAGAAAAAACTTTTCTTGATTTTCTTTCTCCATTAGAAAACAAGCTTTTTAAATTATGTAAAATTGACTCTAATGAACAAATGAATTGGAGACATTTTCTTGTTGTTCTACTTACAGTAAATCTTTTTTTGTTCTTTTGGGGAATGATTTTACTTGTTATACAAGGAATTTTACCTTTAAATCCTGATGGAAATATTGGTCAAAATGTATCTCAAGCATTTAACAGTTCAATTAGTTTTATTGCTAATTGTAATCTTCAACATTATAGCGGAGAAAGTGGAGCAACATATTTTACTCAAATTTTTGTTGTAATGCTTTTTCAATTTTTGGCAGCAGCTACAGGAATGGCAGCCTTTGCTGCAGTGCTTAAAGGAATGGCAGCAAAAACGACTAAATCTCTTGGTAACTTTTGGGTTTATTTAGTGAAAAGTGTTACTCGTATTTTACTTCCTTTATCTTTAATTGTTGGAATCTTACTTGTTATTGGAGGTGTGCCTATGACATTTGAAGGTAAGCAAACATTCACAACAATGGAAGGTAGGACACAAACAGTTTCTCAAGGACCTGTTGCAGCTATTGCAGCTATTAAACAAATAGGAACTAATGGAGGTGGATTTTATGGTGCTAACTCAGCACATCCTCTTGAAAATCCTTCATATTTTACTAATATAGTTGAGTGCGTTTCCATAATTCTTTTACCAATGGCTCTTATTTGGGCAATTGGATTTTATCTTCGTAAAAAGAAATTTGCATTCAGTATATTTGGAGTTATGCTTTTTGCTTATCTTTTTACTGTATTTGTTTCTGTTAATCAAGAAATGAAGGGCAATCCTCGTATTGATAAAATGGGAATTTCACAATCCTCAGGTAGTATGGAAGGGAAGGAAACCAGATTAGGTTCGGCAGCAACAGCATTTTGGGCTATGACAACAACTGCAACTTCTAATGGCTCAGTCAATGGTATGCATGATAGTACAACTCCAATTTCAGAAATGCTTATGATGCTTAATATGCAAACAAATTGTTGGTTTGGTGGAGTTGGAGTCGGTTTTATGAATTACTATATATTTATTATTATTGCAGTCTTCCTTAGTGGATTAATGGTCGGACGGACACCTGAGTTTATGGGTAAAAAGATAGAAGCAAAGGAGATGAAAATAGCAATAATTATTGCACTTCTTCATCCATTTATGATTCTTTGTGGAACAGCTATATCAAGTTATTTAGCAAATTCAAATCCTGAATTAGCTTCACAATGGTTGGCAAATCCATCTTTTCATGGATTAAGTGAAATGCTTTATGAATTTACTTCTTCCTCGGCTAATAATGGTTCAGGTTTAGAAGGACTTGGTGATAATACTAATTTTTGGAATATTTCTACAGGTTTAGTTATAATAATTACTCGTTACTTGCCAATAATAGGACAAATTGCAATAGTTGGTTTATTAGCTTCAAAAAAATATATTCCACAAAGTGCAGGAACACTCCAAACCGATACCTCCACATTTTCATTAATGACATTTGTTGTAATATTAATAATTGCAGCGTTAGCATTTTTCCCATCACTTACATTAGGACCTATTGCTGAATATTTAACTCTATAAACAAGATGAAAAAGAATAATATTTTTATAAATCGTGAACAAATAATTTCAAGTTTAAAAGAATCGGTAATTAAACTTAATCCAAGGAAAATGTTTAAAAATCCAATAATGTTTACAGTACTTATTGCAAGTTGTGTAATGCTTGTAATAACTGTTAGTGTTTTATTTGGATATAAGAATCAAGGTTCTTTTGGATATAATCTAACCATTTTGATTATTTTACTAATAACTATACTATTTGCTAACTTTGCAGAAGCTATAGCAGAAGCTCGAGGAAAAGCACAAGCAGAAAGTTTGCGTAAAACTCGAGAAGAAACACCTGCTAAAAAATTAGTTAATGGAAATATAGAAATAGTAAGTAGTTCAATCTTAAAAAAAGGAGATATATTTGAATGCTCAGTTGGCGATATAATTCCAACGGATGGAGAAATTATAGAAGGAATTGCTTCAATTGATGAAAGTGCAATTACAGGAGAATCGGCACCAGTTATAAGAGAAGCAGGAGGGGATAAGACATCAGTTACGGGAGGAACAAAAGTACTTTCAGATCATATTATAGTAAAAGTTACAGCTCAACACGGAGAAAGCTTTTTAGATAAAATGATAGCACTTGTTGAAGGAGCATCTCGACAAAAGAGTCCTAATGAAATTGCATTAACAATATTACTTTCTGGTTTTACTCTTGTTTTTGTTATAGTTTGCGTAACACTTAAACCTTTTGCAAATTATACAGGCACAATGGTTACCATAGCATCTTTAGTATCTTTATTTGTATGTCTTATTCCAACAACAATAGGAGGTTTATTATCAGCAATAGGTATAGCAGGAATGGATAGAGCTCTTCGTGCTAATGTAATAACAAAATCAGGAAAAGCAGTTGAAACAGCAGGAGATATAGATACATTATTACTTGACAAAACAGGGACAATTACAATAGGAAATCGTAAGGCAACTAAATTTTATGCCATAGAGCCTGAAAAACAAAAAGATTTTGTTGAAGCTTGTATTTTGGCATCAATAGCAGATCAAACTCCTGAAGGAAAATCAATTATTGAACTTAGCAGGAATCAAGGCTTTGATATTGACCAAACAATATTAATTGGTTGCCGTTGGATTGAATTTTCTGCACAAACTAAATGTTCTGGTGTTGAGCTTCGTAATGGAGTATCAATTGTTAAGGGTGCAACAGAAGCAATTTCTAAACGTATTGAATTAGCAAAAGGCAATTTTCCTGCTTATGCTAATGAACTATCAAAAAATATTTCAGAAAATGGAGGTACTCCACTTGTTTTAGCAAAAGACAATATTGTTATGGGAGTAATTGAACTACAAGATATCATAAAACCTGGTATTCAAGAACGTTTTGAAAGACTTCGTAAAATGGGAGTTAAAACGGTTATGGTAACAGGTGATAATGAACTTACTGCAAAATATATTGCAAATAAAGCAGGTGTTGACGATTTTATTGCAGAAGCCAAACCTGAAGATAAGATGGAATATATTCGTAGCGAGCAAAGCAATGGAAAGCTTGTTGCAATGATGGGAGATGGAACAAATGATGCTCCAGCTTTAGCACAAGCAGATGTAGGAGTTGCAATGAATAGTGGTACTCAAGCTGCAAAAGAAGCAGGCAATATGGTAGATATGGACAATGACCCTACAAAACTTATTGAAATTGTTGAAATAGGAAAACAATTACTTATGACTCGTGGAACTCTTACAACATTCAGTATTGCAAATGATGTTGCTAAATATTTTGCAATTGTTCCAGCTTTATTTATAAAATCAATTCCAGCTTTAGCAGCTTTAAATATAATGAATCTCCAATCTCCAGAATCAGCAATTTTATCTGCTGTTATTTTTAATGCTCTTATTATTCCTTTACTTATTCCTTTAGCTTTAAGTGGTGTACAATATAAACCAATTGGTGCATCAGCTTTATTACGCCGTAATTTATTTATTTATGGATTAGGTGGAGTAATAACTCCGTTTATAGGTATAAAATTAATTGACATGTTTATTTCCACAATACTTTAAAATAAGATGAAAAACTTTTTAATCTCAATAAAAATAACAATTGCATTTTGCGTAATACTCTTTATTGGTTACGTATTAGTATTATGGGGTGTAGCAAAAATAGCCACTCCAAATTCAGGTAATGCAAAAGTTTTAAAATTAAATAACAAAATTGTTGGAGTTGAAAATATTGGACAAAAATTTACTTCAAAAAAATATTTTTGGTCTCGTCCTTCTTATATTGATTATAATGGTGAAAGTTCTGGAGGAAGTAATAAAGGAACAACAAATCCAAAATATTTAAAAGATGTGTCTTTAAGAATAGATAGTTTTCTTATTTCTCACCCTTATCTTGACCGTAAAGAATTACCTTCTGAAATGGTAACAGCAAGTGGGAGTGGACTAGACCCACATATATCAATTCAGTCAGCAAACATACAAATTAAACGTATTTCTCAAGCAAGGGGAGTAAAACAAGAAGACATTAAAAAGATTGTTGATAGTCTTATAGAGACACCAATTATAGGTGTTCCTGTAATAAATGTTTTGAAATTAAATATTGCTCTTGATGAAAAATATAAAGTTAATAATCAGCAATAAAGAATATTCATATAGTTTTTTGACTATCTTTGAAAATATAATATATAATTATTATGGAATATCAACCTAATGTTCAACATTTTTTAAATCTAATTAAAAAATCTCGTAGAGGTAAGTTTAAAGTCTATATTGGAATGGTGGCTGGTGTAGGAAAAACTTACAGAATGTTGCAAGAAGCACATCAATTGCTGGAAAGTGGTATAGATGTTCAAATTGGATATATTGAAACTCATCAACGTAAAGATACAGAAATTCTACTTGAAGGATTACCAGAAATTCCACGTCGCAAAATTTTCTATAAAGGGAAGGAACTTGAAGATCTGGATTTAGAGGCAATTCTTAGAATACGTCCTGAAATTGTAATAGTTGATGAACTTGCACATACAAATGTTGAAGGTAGTAAAAACGAAAAAAGATGGCAAGATGTACTTGATATTTTAGATGCAGGAATTAATGTTATTAGTGCTATTAATATTCAACATATAGAAAGTTTAAATCAAGAAGTAGAAAGTATTACAGGAATAGAAGTTAAAGAACGTATTCCAGATAGTGTTCTTGTAACAGCGGATGAGGTTGTTAATATAGACCTTACAGCAGATGAATTAATAGCTCGATTAAAAAGTGGAAAAATATATCAAGCTGATAAAATAGCTTTAGCCTTAAGTAATTTCTTTAAGTCAGAAAATATCCTACAACTTAGAGAATTAGCATTAAAAGAAGTTGCTCTCAGGGTTGAAAAAAAGATTGAAATTGAGGTGCCTCAAAATGTTAATATTAGGCATGAGAGATTTCTTGCATGTATTAGTAGTCAAGAAAAGAGTCCAAGGAGAATAATAAGAAAAGTTGCTAGATTATCAACTCATTATAATTCTACTTTTTCAGTATTATATGTAAGAACTCCTAATGAAAGTGCTGATAAAATAAGTCTTGCATCTCAAAGATATTTGATAAATCATTTTAAGCTTGCAACAGAACTTGGTGGTGAGGTAATACAATTTGAAGCACCTAATGTTATTACTGGAATAATTGAAGTATGTAAAACAAGACAAATAAGTACAGTATGTATAGGCAAACCAGAAATAAAAGCATGGAATATAATAATTGCAGCATTTAGATATAGACATCTTTTTAATTCACTTGCTAAATCAAATATTGACCTTATAATCCTTTCTTAAAAGATATGAAAATAAAAACAAAATTAACCTACTCTATAGGTTCTCTTCTTTTAATTATTATTTTACTTGGATTGTTCTCAGTAAGATATATTAGTAATATAAAAAGAGATACAGAAAATATTTTAGCAGATAACTATAATTCTGTAAAATATGCACAACAGATGCAGGAAGCTCTTAATAATTTTCATCAAGATACTACATCTTTAAAAAACTTTAAGATGAGTATGAAGCTACAAGAAAAAAATATTACAGAGCCTTATGAAAAACAAATAACAGAAGATTTGGTGAAAAAATTTAACACTTTTGCAAAAGAACAAAGTGAAACAAATTTCATAGACTTAAGTCAATCAATAAACAATATTATATTACTAAATACTACGTCAATTTATCATAAATCAGAAATTGCAAAATTAAGAGCTAATACAGCAATGATTTGGATAATAGTATTAGCAACAATAAGTGCAATTCTTGCAATGTTAATGTTGTTGCTTTTCCCAAAGTCTTTTAACCGTCCAATTAAAGAGTTAACTGATGGTATAATTGAAGTATCAAAGCAAAACTATGATAATCGTTTGAAATTTGATGAAAAATCAGAATTTGGACAAGTTGCAGAATCATTTAATAGCATGGCAGAACAACTTGCTACATTTCGAAAAAGCAGCTTAGCAAAGATAATAGCAACTAAACGTTATTTGGAGACAATAATAGACTCAATAGATGAACCTATAATATGTTTGGATAATAATAAAATTGTACTTTTTGCAAATAATGCAGCAACAACAATTTTAAATATTACACATGAAAAAATAATAAACCAATCAGCATTAGATATATCATTAAATAATGATTTATTGCGTAGACTTATACGTGGAATGGATCCAGATTTCACAAAAGATGAACCATTAAAGATATATTCAAATAATAAAGAAAGCTATTTCCAAGTAAGTTATGCAAAAACCAGCAATACAGGCACAGTAATAATACTTTCAAATATTACCAAGTTTAAAGAATTAGACAATGCAAAAACAAATTTCATATCAATAATTTCACATGAATTAAAAACACCTATATCAGCAATAATGATGAGCTTAAAATTATTAGAAGATAAACGTATAGGTGAAATGAATCAGGAACAAGCTGAATTAACTCAAAGCATACATGAAAGTAGTGATAGGCTACTTAGCATAACAAGTGAATTACTAAAAATGACTCAAGTAGAAACAGGAAAATTACAATTAAATCCAAAGGTAACAAAACCAATTGAACTGATAAACTATGCAATAAATGCAACCAGAGTACTTGCAGAAAAGTTTGGCTGTAATATAGAAATAGAATACCCAGAAAAACTTCCAAAACTATTTATTGACAGTGAAAAAATAGCGTGGGTAATAACAAATCTGCTTTCAAATGCCATACACTACTCAGAAGAAAACGCAAGAATAATTGTTGGAGCACGCCAAGTGGATAAAACAATTGAAATCTATGTTAAAGACTTTGGAAAAGGAATAGACCCACGCTATCATCAAAGTATCTTTGACCGTTATTTCCGTGTGCCGGGAACAAAAGTACAAGGCAGTGGATTAGGACTAGCAATTTCAAAAGATTTTGTTGAAGCCCACGGTGGAACTATGCGTGTAGAAAGTGAAGTTGGTAAAGGCAGCACATTTATTGCCTCAATCAATATTCCATAAAAAATTCACATACTTGCAATTATATAGAATAAAAAGTCAATTTATTCACCTAATACCTCATTTCAATAAATAAAATAAATATGATTAAATTTACATTTTTCTTGTTTTATAGAGGAAGTTCAGGTAGGCAGAAAGTTTGATGAAAAATACATAAACACCATAACCCAAGAAACCTTAGAATATATCAATCCTCTTACTCAAAGCTTTGAAATAAAGGATTGATAAATGCAAAATATATAAAACAAATTATCAATAAGCTCAAGACCTAAATTCAATAAATACAAGTCCAATATATTGATCGTCGAGCCCTAAAATAGCCTATTCCTAACCCAAAAATAGACTATTTTCATATCAAAATAGCCTATTTGGGGGTATAAATTAGGCTTTTTTTACCTATAAAAAAGGCTTTTTATAGTGTTATCATTTGCATTTTATGGCTGGATTTGTTGTATTTTGTCGTTTCCTGAAATAGGTTTACACTTTTTAGGTTATTACTAATTCAAATTTACAGTTTATTTTTTTATTTCTAAAACTAGTTTATTGATAAAA
>JAFNAR010000047.1 GCA_017860255.1 Bacteroidota bacterium
TCGATGGCGAGATTTTGTTTTGGATTAGAGATGGAAGAGTGGAAGATAAGATTAGCAATATTATTTTGTGGAGGTGATGTAAGTAAATATGATAAAATTAATTACAAAAATGGGATTATTCAAAAAAAATGAGAAATTACGTTTATGAGAAAGCATATCCAAAAAAATCTTCCGACCGCTCATGATTACAAATCCCGCACGACGGATAACGGAAGAATTAAACCAATAAATAAATATTTTAGAGATGAAAAGAATTGGACAATTTATCGTATTTAGTATAGGATTTACACTTATTTCGACTTTCTTATTCGCCCAAAATGAAATAAAGTCTAAGATAAATAATGAGACAGGAACAGATTCCTTATTTGTAAATTTGAACTTTAATAAAAAAGGTATATGCGAAAAAGAATTTATAGTTAAGTATGAGAGCTTTGGTAAAGCTGCATTATCTACAGACAGAAGAGCTATAAAGAAAGTTATAGGATTTATTCCTACAACATCTTTAGCATTTAGTATTGATAAGAGTTATTATATTCCTGTGGTAGAAGATGGTAATTTTTTTGATCTAATGCACAGCCTTACTGATAAAGAATTAATAAAAATAAAAATTAGATACTATAAAAATTTGAAAGATGAAGACCAAAACTTTGCTCTTATAATATCTGTTAAAAGAATTAAGTAGTATATTAGATTTGGAGTTGATGAAGTAAACAATAAAAAATTAATAATGAAAAAGTATCAGATTGAAAATCCCGCTCGACAGAAAACCCAATAATAAAGACAAGCGAGAGGACTTATACCGCATGACGAAAGTCGATAAAAATCCCATACAACGGTGAGATAGTTTTGGATAATCATAAAAACAAGAAGAAATAATATTATTAATATGAAAAAAGTAATCTTTTTCTCAATAGCAATTTTGATACTTCTAAGTAGCTGTTACAATTATAATAATAAAAATATGGCAGGAATATATCAATTTAAAGAACCAAATGCATATCATGGAGATAAAGTGACTCTAACGTTAAATAAAGATAAGAGTTTTAATTATAATTATTATTACAGTATGGGAGGATTTGAATTTGACGGTAAGTATAGTATAAAAGGTAATAAGATAATTCTTCATCCTAAAATTGAAAAACCATATTTGGTTTTCTCTTCTTGTGATACATGTTTACAAAGAAAAATTATTGTTTATGATGATCAAGATAAAGAAATTTTAGCTTATTCGAAAATTGAAGTATTAAAAAATAAAAAATCTATATATGATACATATACTGATACCAATGGTGTTGCTTTTATTCCTTTAACAGGTGATTATTTAAGAGTAAGTAATCTTTGCTTTGAAGAGTATAACTTTGCTTTGTCAAATTCTATGAATATTATTTCTGTATATATGGTAGCAAGTCAATATATTAGAAAAAAATATGATGGTTATACATATATAATTAATTCTAAAGATAGTATAATTGATAATATTGATAAAGATATACATGTAAGAATTGTGAAGTAAAAGAAACAATAGTCTGGAAAAAGGAGAGAATAAAAAAAGGGTAAGCTACTTACATCGCACCGCTACAACCTAATTACCTTGCTGCATTCCTGCCCTGGGGAGATTCAAAGGGAGCTGGTCGTGTAAGACTTACCCGAGTGCAAAAGTACAACTTTTTTCAATATTAGCAACACTTTCCTATTAAGTTTTTCATTTCTTAAGTTTTTTTGTATTTGTTTTTGCTCTTGTTTTATGTTTATCTTTGCAAATTATTAGTTATGTAATATCATTACTATAACTTACGTTAATAACGCATAATTAAATTAGATTGAAATGAATTTAGATAATATATTAAATCAAAAAGACTTTACTAAGGAAGAACTTGTTTTCTTGCTTTCTCTGGAGAATGATGATATGAAAAAGCTTTTAAATAAGGCTTTGAAAGTTAAATTAAGAGAAATTGGGAATGAGGTTTATTTTAGAGGATTAATTGAATACTCTAATCGTTGTGCTAAGAGCTGTCTTTATTGTGGTGTTCGCCTTCCTAATGAAAAAGTTGTTCGTTATACAATGAATGATGATGAGGTTTTGGGATGCGCTAAGATGGCTTTAGATTTGGATTACGGTTCATTGGCAATTCAGAGTGGGGAAAGGAACGACAGGGCTTTTACAAGCAAGATTACATACCTGTTGAATGAAATAAAGAAACTTTCTAATGGTAAGCTTGGAATTACTCTTTCTTGTGGTGAACAAAGTGAGGAAGTTTATAGAGAATGGTTTGATGCTGGTGCTCATCGCTATCTTTTAAGAATAGAATCTTCCAATAAGGATTTATATTATAAAATTCATCCAAATGATGATATTCATTGTTTTGAAACTCGTCTTAATGCTTTAAATTCATTAATTAATATTGGTTATCAAGCTGGAACTGGTGTTATGATTGGGCTTCCTTTTCAAACTATCGAAGATTTGGCAAATGATTTGCTCTTCTTTAAGGAACTGAATGTTGCAATGGTTGGAATGGGACCTTTTATTGCTCATGGAGATACTCCTTTGTATCAATACAAAGATTTGATTGGTGATGACCAGACAAGGTTTAATATGACTATGAAAATGATTGCTTGTTTGAGACTTTTAATGCCAAGTATAAATATGGTTGCTGCAACAGCTAATCAAACTCTTTTTGAAAAGGGAAGAGAGGAAGCTATTTTGGCAGGCGCAAATATTATTATGCCTAATCTAACTCCAACTAAATATAGGGAAGAATATATGATTTATCCTAATAAGGCTTGTGTTGGTGACCAACCTCAAGAATGTCAAGGTTGTCTTGCACAAAGAATGCAATCAATTAATCACAAAATAGGTTACGGGAAATGGGGCGATTCAAAAGCTTTTACTACTACTCATTAAATCTTTTATAATATAAATCTACTTTATCACCATTTTGGTCTAAAGTGGTTAAATGCATATCAATGTCATTAATATTTTTTATATTATATACTTTAGTTGTATAGTCTTTAACGAATAGAATTTTTAAAGTGTCTTCTATTATTGTGTAGTATCCCAAAAGTTCAGTATAAGGTACTTGTTCAATGGTATCTCCATTTTCATTTATTGTATAATCACAAGCATAATATTGATTAACTGTTCTTTTATCCATATCAATCTTATAATCAGAAAACTCAATATATGATTTTTTAATGCAAGGAGCTGTTGTGGAGTCTGGAAGATTTAATATTTTTTTATCCATCCATTTTCCAGTTATAACATCAGTATCAACTATTTCTTGACAACTAACGAAAGAAAAGACTGAAATAAGAATTGTTAAGCCAAAAATAATACGTAATGTGTTTTTCATGATTATTTATTTTATTTTTTGTGAAAAGTTTTTTATGGTTATTGTATCAAATATAAGGTATAGAACATATAGCGAAAGGTAGGTGATGGTAAAAGGAATAAGATTTTCTTTCTTTAGCAAAACTATAATAAGGAAGACTATAATATAGATAAATAGTTTCCCAAATTTTGTTATCATAAATACGTTTTCAAATCTCATTTTCTTTTTCTTTAGTGAAAGATATGTGAAGATAAAGGATAATCCAGTGCAAAGATAAAATAATAGGATGTAATATGGAAGATTGAGCGAAATATAATTTTTTAGAAACAAAAGAGATATAAATCCAATAAAGCAAATTGCTATTGAAAACATTGAAAGTTTAATTATATATGAGGTTAAAGGATTTCGTTGCATTTGTAAGTGTTTTTATAGTTTTATTTCTGATGAAAGAGGTTGTTCAATTATTGGTTTATTGGAGTTAGAAGTCATGCTGCATTTTCCTGTAAAAGCTGCTCCTGGTTCAATGGAAAGTTTACCTATTGAGATATCTCCATTAATTGTTGCGTTGGCTTGAAGAGAAAGTAGTTCTTTAACTAAAATATTACCTTCAACCTTTCCTGAAATATCTGCATTTTGACAAGTGATATTTCCAGTTATTTTACCACTATCACCTATAATTAATTTACCTTTAATATTTAGAGAACCTTCAACATTTCCATCAATTTTCAAATCTCCATCAGAAATCACATCACCCTTAATGGTTGTTCTGTTGCTAATAATGTTACTTATGCCTGTGTTTTCAAATTCGTAATTTAACTTTGCCATAATTTATTTGTTTTAATAGTTAATAAATACTTTACGATTAAATTAGTAAATGGTTTGCTTTTAAAATTATTTATTTTCTTTTTCGAGAGGTTTGAGGTAGAATATTCTGAAGAATTTCATATAAGCAGGAATGTTTTTCTTGTTATAGAAGGTAGGGTAGTTCTGACTCGAAATAATAAAGTGATTGTATAGTGAAGGATCAACATCTTTTAAAATATCATTAGAAATAACAGATTGATAATATTGCATTGCTTTATCAATATCGCTAAATCGGATAACACTAATCATTTGTTGATTTATTGTAAATAATAAGCTTGTAAGTTTTAGCTGTTCTTCAGGGAAAAATGATGAATTGAAATTAGAAAATTTAATTTTCATATCCGAAGAGTTGATTTTATCATCATCATAAAGTATAACATAGAAATGATCCATATTTCTATATCTGTAAATCAAACTTTCTGCATCTAAAATATCTTCATCATTAACAATTGTGTGGTCAACTGGAATATCATTTTTCTTGGTAGTATCAGCTAGAGTGTTTTCTTTATTTGTGTTATCAACAATATCCTTATTGTTTTGATTTGACTTGTTTTCTTTATATGCTAAGTTTTGACTTGCAATATTATAATTTGCACTTAGATATTTTAGTTGATTTTCAATTGTTGGTGTTATTGGATGTTCTGGAAAATTATATACAATCATATTTAAGTTTTGCATCAAAGAATCAATTCCATATATCTTACCTTTTGATATTGCTTCAAGATATAAAAGCTTTGGTATGTAAGCTCCAAAATGAATAGAGTCTATTGCTTGATTAGCTTTAGTGATGGTTGAATTATAGTCTTTTGAAATATAAGTGTTATATACATTTTGGTAAATTTGTTCAGCTTTTGAGTTGACAGATGAAGATTCTTTCCAGTAATCTGGATTTTGAATCATCATTGCAAATTCACTTTCAGGAAATTCTTTTAGTATTTTATTTTTATAGTAATTAGAGTTAGGGGTTTGACCAATTTTATCATATATCTTATAGAGATGATAGGAGGAAGGAAGGGTTGTTGGATAGTTAGGGTATCTCTTTTGTAATTCTAAGAAGGTTTCAATTGCCTTTCCATTATTTGAAAGTCCTTGGTAATAAATATATCCAGCAGCAAGAAGTGATTTAGCAATTTCGTTATGAATTGTATCTTTTTTACCTTGTGTTCGAGGAATATCTTTAGTGTAAAACTCTTTTGATTCAGGATTTTTACTTGCAGCAAGAGAAGGTTTGTTTGAAGCATTATTTTCGTCTAAAGAGTCTAATTGATTGTTATCAATAGAGTCTTCTTCCATATTATTAAAATCAAAGGTTTGTTGTTTGTCACTCAATCGCCAATTATCTTCATATTTTCTTGCACCCCAAATTCTCATAAATTCAGTTTTACCAGTTTGAACAGTTGTGTTATTGTAAAAATACCAAGAACTTTGAGGTCTATACTGATCATATGGATTTTGTCTTGAGGTAGTGGCAAGTAGTGCTCTTTGGGCTTCTTCGGCTTTTTTAATTTCTTCTTGCTTTTTCTTATAATCTTTAATCCATCCTTCAACTTTTTTGTCTAATTCAGCTTGACTTAATTCGCTTAATGCAAGTAAACTATCCCAACGAGTAACAACTCTCAAATTTGAAACTAAATTTCTTAATACTATTTGTTTGGAGTTAATTTGGTTATAGTTTGGATAATCCTTTTTCATTATTACTAATGCTGTATCATAATAGTCGTGAGCAGGCTCATACTTTTCTAATAGGTCATAATTTACATCGGCATAACGTAGAGAAGAAGCTATTTTTTGATTTTCATTCTTAATGGAAGAGGTAACTGACTTTGCCCAATATTCACATGCTTTATCAATATTCTTATCTTTGAAATATATCTCAGCTATGGCGTAGTAGATTTGGTCTTTTAATTCAATGTTTTTAGTGTCTTCAGCCATTTTATCTAATTTAGATATGATTTTTTTGCTATTTCCCTTCTTAGGGTCATAACACATGGCTTGACGAAGCATAGCTGCAAATTGCATGTCATATTTTTTTGAACGCAAAACTACTTTTCCAAATAATTTGCTTGCATATTCCAATTCGTTTGCTTGTTGATAAAGTTGAGCTTCAATAAAAATTAAGCGAGTATTAAAAGAACGTGACTTTGAATACTTTTTAGTAAGCTGCACATACTCCAAGGCTTTTGTATATTTCTTTTGAGCAATTGCAGTTTCTGCATAAACAGAATAAAGAAATTTATTTAAGCTTTTTGGGGCTTTTTTTTCTTGAATTTTATTTTTAACTTGGTCTAAAATACTTTCTGCCTGAGAATATTCTTTCTCCATACAAAATGTTAAAGCTTGCCAAATCATTGCTTCATACATTATGTCTTGATTTGTCCATCCAGAAATAATATGCTTAAAAGTTGCTTGGGCTACTTTATAATCTTTTTTATAGAAACTTGCTTTACCAATAAGTAAATAAGCTTTTTTTATTTCAGGATTTCTTTCTTTCTTATCAATAAACATGGAGTGCTTTTTAATCACTTTAGAGCTTTTTTCAATTGCTCTTTCCATATTTGGCTTAATTGATGCAGCTTGTTCTTGTGAACCTATTTTAAATATAGGTAGTATTCTTGAAAAATCGTCAACTTGATTATCGTCAATAAATTTTATACCTTGCTTATATGCATCATTGCCATTCCAATAGGCATTATAGTGTGCTACAGTTGCGTGATATGCCCTATTATACCATTTGTTTTTCTTTGTTGAACAAGATAAACTAACAATAATTAATAAGAATAAAACAAAAAATTTCTTGTATGTTTTAAGTATTAGCTTCAAATTTTGATAAAATTCTTTTAGTTGTCTATAATAACTACAAAAGTAATAATTATATTTTAAGTAGAGAACAAAATTATTTAAGTTCTATTCTTTCTCTGGAATTTGAGTCTCATTTTCTACTTTTTCTTCTGTCTTATTTTCTATAAATGGATTATTGTATCCAAAACTTGAATTTATACCGAAAAAGAAATTAACTCCAGTCATCTTTGCTACATTATATGAAGTATTTAATGATCCACCAAAATAGATGTTGAAAGCTAATAGATTGGCATTAAAAGCAATACTTGGATTGAATGGTTTGTTGTTTTTAAAGCTATTCTCAAATGAGAATGTATTTCCTAAGGATATATTCAAATATCTTTCAAGTTGAAGTGCATAGAAAACTGATAGATAATTATCAAAATAATTACTTCCAATACTTGCTTTGTATAGAGCATTTAAATGATGTTTTTTTGAAAAATTCCATTCATAACCAACGTAAACTTTTGTTGGAAGCATAGTTGTGTATTCTTCGCCTCTTTTTGTTGTAATGTCTAAAGCATTAGTTATACTGTCACTTATTTGTTCAATTTGTTGTGAAAAACTTGAGTCAGCACTAATATTTTCAAATCCTGTAAAAGTATATGTTCCATTTGGATTTTTTGAAACAATATCTGTTGTGTTTGCTGTCCACTTAATAAAACCTAAATCTTGAACGCTAAGGCTAAGTATCATTTTATCGTTCAATTTATATGTAGCACCTAAATCAATTCCAAAACCTTTGTTTTTCATTATACTGGATTTAATGCTATCAGAGTCAATGTTAAATTCGATTGAATCACTTGAGTTTAAACCAGGTAAATTTAAACTTCCTATTATTGAAGAAGATCTAATTAAAAAATTACTTTGTGCAGTCATTCCTTCATCATTTTGAGAAATTTGTAGTTTTGATTCTTCTGTTGTAATATTTGCTAATCCAAGAATAAATTTTGCTCTTAAACCAACATTTAATTTACTATTAACGACTCTTGTGTATCCAATAGAGGTTGATATATATGAATTTAGAGATAAGATTTCATTATCCGACACTTGAATAGCTTCATTAGAAAATGTTTTATCTCCAGATAAAAATCCAAATAAATCTCTTGAAAATCTTAATCGTGAATCAAAATTCATATCAACACCAAATGAAATATAATTCTTTTTCCCTGCATTGAAACCAAATCCAAAAATTTCAAAATTTCCGTTCATTTTAATATAATTAGAATTACTAAGAGAATTATAAAAACCTTTGAAGTCAAAGTATAAAGAATCATCATCTCTTCTTTTAATTAGATCATTATAACTAAATCCAGAAGTTTTGAAATCAAGATTAATGCCTGAAAGGAAAGGAAGATTAAAATAAAAAGAGGAAGTAGGAATTTGAGCAGGATTCATTTTGTATGAGTAAGGAGTGCTCCTCATAAAGTAAGTTATATCTGAATATTGAGCCTTAATACTATTGTTTAAAAGCAAAATAGATATAAAAAAAACTATGGTTATAAATATCTTTTTCATGATTGTTATTTCTTAAAAGGATTAATTGAAATATTTGTTTTTATGTCAACTCCAGCATTGATAATAATTTTGCTTTCTTTTCTGAATCTAATAAATGGTTTTGTCCCATCATCTGTTGAAGATGTGTTAAGTTTAAGTTTTAATCTTATTTTTTTTGATTTTTTAAGTACTGCAACATTTGTTGAATTAGCAGAAATTGTAGTTTTCTTCATTGATGGAGATATAACATTACCATGATTATCGACATTAGCACCATTAATAATAACATCATCTGTTCCATTGTTAAAATTCAATATTTTACCAATTTCATTTCCGTTTGTATCGACTCCATAAAGTTCAGCACCAATACTTATTGGGAAGTAATTTGTCATATCTAAATATATGGTAGCTTCTTTAATATAATCAGCGTAATTATCTTCAGTGTTTTTACCTTCATACAAATCGTTGTAAAATTCTACATCGTAGTCTAAATCATTAAGTTTACCTTTAAAAGGAATATGTATATCTGCTTGAACTTTTACATAAGGATTGTTTACAACAAAACAATTAACATTATTAGGATTTAAAGCAAGGCTTGCATCAAATGAAAGTTTTTGTGGAGGAAGATTTAATAGATTTACATTAAATTGAACCCTCTTTGTGCTTGTACCAATAGAGTTTAGGTTTGAAGCAGGATTTACATTAATTTGTCTATCTGCAGGATTTACAATTGCATCATGAAAAACGTTATCTTTGTCATAAACCCCATATTGATTAATATTTATAACAGAAGGAATTCCATTATTTGTTTCAGTTTTAAAATCAATGAAAAGTTTTTCTAAATTAAATTTTTCTCCTTCAAAAAATCTTGAGATTGAAGAACCTTTAAAGAAATCAATATCTATATTGTCAGAAAAATCAACATTAAACTTACCCATTTTTCCATATGCAGCATCAAACTGTATGTTGTTAATTGCAATGTTTAGACCAACACTATAGTTGTGAAGTGCGCCATTTGCTGAAATATGAAGTCTGTATCTAAAATTGATTTTATTATCACTAAGTTTAATTTTATAGTCAGATAATTCTGTGGAATTAGTTCCTATACTTTTTCTTTTTGATTGAGATAAATATATGGTGTCATTAAATGTTGCATTATTATCTTTTCTTAGAATTTGATCACATGTAATTATCATATAAGAAGAATAATCAATATTTGAATTAACATTTATTTGAAGTTCTCCTCCTTTAAGATAAATACTATCTATAGTTTGTCCATGTTCAAGTTCAGGGAAGTCTACTTCTGCAGTAAACATATTCTGATTCAAATTTGGAAAATAGAAGTCTCCTGTATAGCTTGTCCCTTCCAAATTAAGTGGAGGAAGAACAACATTAGTTGGATTTACATTAATTACAGGAATACTTGGAATTACAGAAGTGTCAAATGAATAAGTGAAATCTAAATAATCACCTCCTGGATCAGATTGTAGTGTTACATTAACTCCTTCAATGCTATCAATATTAAAAAAGTCATTTAATGAAATTTCTTCAGAAACTAACTTGTTAAGTTGAACACTTGGGTTAATTGTTACAGGGGTCATTCTGTCAAAATCAAAATCTTTTTCATCAACACATGACGAAAAAAATATTGAAAAGAGAATAATCCCAATCAAATGATAAAAGATATTTTTTTTCATAAATTAAAAGGTTTTAATTGTTTGTTAAAATTATTAATTGTTATATTTAAACCATTTCCAGATTTCTTTATAGGTTATATTTTTTCCATACATCAATATACCTGTTCTATAAATTTTTGCTGCAAACCACATGCAAAAAATTATAAATAGTATAATAATTCCCATTGAGGTAGCAATTTCCCATATAGGTACACCAAATGGAATTCTCATCATCATTACCATAGGAGAAGTGAGTGGAATCATTGAAAGCCAAAAAGCAACTCCTCCAGAAGGAGCATTTATAACAATAGGGAAGCATACCATGGCAATTATTAATGGTATTGTTATCGGAAGAGTGAACTGCTGGGCGTCGGTATCAACATCAATTAAGGCTCCAACTGCACCGAATAAAGCAGCATAAAGCAAGTATCCAGTTATAAAATAGAACACAAACATAAGAATAACTAAAGTGTAATCAATAGAGAAAAGTCCTTGAACAACTTGATTAACTTGAGATGAATCTGAAGTCATTTCTCCAACCTTATCAACGCTGATAACTCTTTCATTAATTGTAATGTTTTCTTTTTGAGGTTCTGAGAAGGTTTGAGGAGAAACTGTTCTAAGACCTCCAATAAGAACTACAGAAAGAACTAACCATAAAACTAATTGAGTTAAACCCACTAATCCAACTGCAACAATTTTGCCCATCAACAATTGAACTGGTTTAATGGACGAAACCAAAACCTCAACAATTCTACTTGTTTTCTCTTCTGAAACGCTTTTCATTACTTGGGCTCCAAACATAAAGATAAACATATAAATACAAATTCCAGCAATAATAGCTAAGAAGGTTTTTATTTCTTTATATGAATCTTTTCCAGAGCGAATGTCCTTTGAGTAAAATCCAATTTTAGGATTATTAAACCATTCCAAATCCTTTTCATTCATTCCATAATCATATTTCAAAACATGATCTTTAAGGATGTTGGAAAGCTGAGATTGAATTGTACTTTGAGCCGAAAGCGATGGTTCGTTTTCGCTATAGAAGAGGAATCCCTTAATTGGAGGCATATCATTTGTGCTTACAATTTCCAGAACAGCATCATATTCACCTTTATTTAGTTTGTCTTGAGCTTCTTTAATATCATATCCATATTCAAAAATAAGTTCTTTGTCATTTTTAAACTTATTAAGGTAAAGAGATGATTTAATGCCATTCTTCTCCATAAGAGTTTCATCAACAACCAAAACCTTGGATTGAGTATCTGAATTTAGAGCTAAAAAGAAAGGAATAATCCATAATGAGGCAATCAGTATAGGCCCTAAAAAGGTCATAACTAAGAAAGATTTTTTCTTAACTCTAATAAAATATTCGCGTCTAATTATAATTCCTGTCTTACTCATTGCTTACTGTATCTATAAAAATTTCATTCATTGTAGGTAAAATCTCCTTATAAGATATAATATCTGTCTTTTGAAGAATTTTGCTTAAAAGATCTGCATTTCTTCCTTTTTCAATCTTAAGAGTTGATATCTGAAAGTTTAAATCAGAGGTCTTATTAATTAATTTAACTCCATCAAATATAAAATCTGAAATATCATTTTCTTTTGATAGGATAATCTCAAATTCATTCTTTTTGAATTGTTGTTTTATTTCATCAACTCTTCCATCCAAAATCTTCTTAGATTTGTTGATTAGAGCAATTGAATCACAAATAGCTTCAACAGATTCCATATTATGAGTAGAGAAAATTATGGTAGCACCATTATTTTTTAGTTTTAAAATTTCTTCTTTGAGCAAATTTGCATTAATTGGGTCAAAACCACTAAAAGGTTCATCAAAAATTAATAATTCAGGCTCATGCAAAATAGTTGTAATAAATTGAACTTTCTGTTGCATTCCTTTTGATAGTTCTTCAACCTTTTTATTCCACCAAGAATAAATATCAAACTTATTAAACCAATATTCCAATCTTTTTTTGGCTTCAGCTTTTTTAATTCCTTTTAATTCTGCAAGGTAGATTGCTTGTTCTCCGACCTTCATTTTCTTATATAAGCCCCTCTCTTCAGGAAGATAACCTATATGATGTACATGTTCAGAACGTAGTTTTTCTCCCATGAAATATATCTCTCCTTCGTCGGGGGCAGTAATCTGATTAATAATTCTTATCAGTGTAGTTTTTCCTGCTCCATTGGGTCCAAGTAATCCAAAAATACTTCCTTTTTCTACGTTAATAGAAACCTTATCCAATGCTTTGTGATTGGCGTATGTTTTTGATATATTATTTGTTGAAAAAATTGTCATTAAGTTTTAGAGTTATTTATTAATACCTTTATTCAAAAATTTTATTCACTTCTTACACATCTAATGCTTCTTCCAAAGCATCTGAAACCAAAAATGCTAATGTTTGTAGTAAATTCTTCTTTATTAAAATCAATGCAACCAGATGTCCCTTTGTTAATTGCATCATTTGCCCAATAATATCCCCTTGTTCCAATATGTTGAAAATTACCGGTGTAAGCACTTCTTAAGCCAGCGCAAGGTAGAATTAACTTCCCGTCTGCAATACTCAAATAATAGTATCCACTTGAATTGAGTTTTACTTCATATCCCAAATTAAGAACTGCTCTCCATTCTTTTTGTGTTGGTAATCTATATCCACAAGGACATGGATTATTTGTTCCATTGGTTCCTTGCCAAAGATCTTCTTGAGAATTAGTAAGCCAGTCATTACTTTTTCTCTCATCAACAATAAATTTATTATGAGGTACTTCAATAATAGAAGACTTTATTAGAGTTGTGTCTGAGAATCTTTTTTCATGTCCATCAGAGTTTCTTCCCCATTGATATAAATCACCCCAAGAATCGGATGTTTCTGGATTAGTTGAAACAGCTCCAAGATTTCTGTCTAAAAAATACAAAACTCCTGCTTCAGTTTTTATTGGTGGAAGCTCACCATAAATAAATTGACCTTTTTGTGATGTAATTGGTTTGTCAAAATTAGCGTCATAATTCTGAGCTTTCGTATATTTGCAAAATAAAACTGAACACGAAAGTATTAAAATAGAGCTTAGGAAAATTTTATTATTCATATAAAAATGTGTATTTTAATGGTTACAAAGATATAAAATAATAGAAAAAAATCAAGTGTTTAATCTGGAAAATTTAATAAAAGTATACTAAATAATGAATTTACATAATCTAAAGCTTTTTGAATCACTTAAATATAGAAACTTTAAACTCTATTTTTTAGGGCAATGCGTTTCTATGGTTGGGTCTTGGATTCAACAAATAGCTATGGGTTGGTTGGTTTATCGTTTAACGGGTTCTGTTGCTCTTTTAGGAATAATAGTTTTTTTATCTCAGTTCCCTACATTTATAATTACTCCTTTTGTTTCTACTTTAATTGATAAGATAAGTAAAAAATCTATTCTAATATTTACTCAAACATTTTTTATGCTCCATGCATTAGTTTTAACAATTTTAGTCCTTACATCAATTCTCAACTCTTTAAATGTATGGATTGTGTTGGTTCTAAGTTTATTGTTTGGAATTGTAAATGCTCTTGATGGACCAACTCGTCAAGCTTTTTATACAAGTCTTGTTCCAAAGGAAATGCTAACTAATGCAATTGCTCTTAATTCTGCAGTTATAAATGGAAGTAGATTAATAGGTCCTGCAATAGGAGGAGTTGTTATTGGATTATTTGGAGAAGGAATTTGTTTTCTAATAGATACAATTAGCTTTCTCTTTGTTATTATTGCTTTGTTAAAAATTAAACTTCCAAAGATAGAAACTCTTACAATGAAAATTCATCTTATAAATGATATTAAAGAAGGATTAAATTATATTTTTCAAAGACTGCCAATTAAGGTATTATTAATAATTACTTTTTCTGTATCTTTTTTTATTTTTCCAATAACATCTTTCCTCCCAGCTTATGTTAAAGATACTTTAGGAGGAGGGAGTGAAATGCTTGGAAGTTTAATGTCTTTTTTAGGAATAGGTTCCTTTAGTGGAGCATTGATTTTAGCATCAAGAAAAAGTATAATTGGCTTAGAAAAAATTCAACAAATTGGGGTTTTGGGTGCATCATTGTCTTTAGTCCCATTCTTTTTTATTACAAATTCTGTTCTTGCACATATATTAATTATTATTATTGGTTTTAGTATGGTGATTGCCATTGCTTCAACCAATACAATGATTCAAGCCTTAACTCATACTTATATGAAAGGGAGAGTAATGGGCTATTATACAATTTGTTTTATTGGAGGAAGCTCTTTGGGGAACTTGGTTGTAGGATGGGTTAGTAAATTTTATGATCTTAAAATTATAATAGCTTTTAGTGGAGCTCTTTGTCTTTTGTCTGTACTAATATTTTACCCATACAGAAAAGAAATTTCAATTCAGCAAAATAAGATATATTCAGAACATGGTATAGTTCCTGAAATTGTTGAAGGAATAAGTAAGAGCGATATTAAACCATAAAAATAAAAAAACTAAACTAAATGGCTGAGAATTTACTTACAGTTGAAAACATAGGGAAATCGTTTGGAGAAAAAATACTTTTTGAGGATTTATGCTTTGGAGTAAATAAAGGGCAAAAAGTAGCTCTTGTTGCTAAGAATGGACAAGGTAAAAGTACTTTATTAAATATTATTGCTGGGAAAATTGAACCAGATGAAGGAAAAGTGTCTTTCAGAAGTGATATTCATTCAATTTATCTTGAACAAAATCCATTGTTGGATAGTGAATTGTCAGTAATTGATGTTATTTTTACATCCGATAATCCCAAAATGCAAACAGTTAGAGAATATGAAGATGCTTTGATTGCTGCTACTATTCAGGATAACGAAGAAACTCATTTAAGATTAAGTGAAGCAATTGCTCAGATGGATAGATTTGAGGTTTGGGATTATGAAGCAAAAGCAAAAGAAATTCTTTCAAAACTTGGAATTACCAATCTTCAACAAAAAGTCAGCACTCTTTCTGGAGGTGAACGCAAAAAGGTAGCATTAAGTAAGGTATTGACAGAAAGTTCTGAATTTCTAATTCTTGATGAGCCAACAAACCATCTTGATGTTGCCATGATTGAATGGTTGGAAGAATTTCTTAAACGTCAAAATTTAACTCTACTATTAGTAACTCATGACAGATATTTTATAAATAATGTTTGTACAGATGTTTATGAGTTAGATAATTCAACAATATATAAGTATAAGGGAGATTATAACTATTTTATAGAAAAGAAGGCTCAAAGAGAAGAATTGCAAAGAATTGAAATTGAAAAAGCAAAGAGTCTTTACAAGAAAGAGCTTGAATGGATGCGCAGAATGCCTCAGGCAAGATCGACCAAAGCAAAAGCAAGAATTGATGCATTTTACGAAATTAAAGATAAAGCTTCTAAAAGATTAGAAAACAAACCAAATGACCTTTCTGTAAAAACTCAAAGAATAGGAGGGAAGATATTAGAATTAAATAATGTTACTAAAAGCTTTGAAGGGAAGAAACTTATTGATGATTTTACTTACACTTTCAAAAGAGGAGAAAAAATTGGAATTGTGGGTAAAAATGGAGTAGGGAAGAGTACTTTTCTTAATATTATTGCAGGAAACCTAAATTCAGATGCAGGTAAAATAGTTACAGGTCAGACCATAAAATATGGATATTATAGACAAGAGGGATTGGAAGAAAAAGACTCTTCAAGAGTTATTGATATAATTAAAGAAGTTGCTGAAAGTATTAAGATGGATAATAATTCAGAATTATCAGCAACTTTATTCTTATCATATTTTGGATTTTCAACTGATTTACAATACAACTATTATGGTAATTTATCAGGAGGAGAAAGAAGAAGACTTTATTTATTGAAAACCTTAATTTCTAATCCAAATTTCTTAATCTTGGATGAACCAACAAATGATTTGGATATTTATAATCTTGCTATTCTGGAAAACTTTCTAAAGGAATATAAAGGTTGTTTGCTTTTAGTTTCTCATGATAGAAGTTTTATGGATAATTTAGTTGATCATCTTTTTGTTTTTGAGGGAGATGGTAAAATTAAAGATTATCATAGTAACTATTCTGAATACTTGGAAGAAAAGCAAATTAAAGAAAAAGAAGAACTAAAAGAAGTTAAGCAATCTAATCCTAATCCTTTGCAACAAAAAACAAGAACAGAAAGAGAAAGAAAACTTACCTACAAAGAGCAAAAAGAATTTGAAGCTTTAGAAGTAGACTTACCTAAATTGGAAAAAGAAAAACAAGAAATAACACAAACATTATCCAACTCAAATCTTTCTAATGAAGAATTAATATCTTTTTCAAACAGATTTCAAGAAGTGATGAATGAAATTGAAGAAAAGGAGATGCGTTGGTTAGAGCTTTCAGAATTAAAATAGAAAGTTATTATTTTACAAATATTCAAATTATGATTGTAAATCATCAAAAAGAGTAAGAATAAAATATAAGATATAAATTACTTATATATTATAAGCTCATTATAATTAATACCTGTGCTGTTAAAACACGAAGGAACATTGTTAGAGGATATACAGTTGCATAAGCAACAGCAGGTGAATCGTTAGGAGAAACACTATTTGCAAATGCAAGAGCAGGAGGGTCAGTCATTGAGCCTGAAAGAAGACCTAAGAGAGTATAGTAGTCCATTTTGTATTTCAAACGAGCAAATAAACCAACTAATAGTAAAGGTAAAATGGTTATTATTAAACCATAAAGCACCCACATATAACCACCATTTGTAATTGTTTCTATGAAATTTTCTCCAGCACTAAGTCCTACGGAAGCTAAGAATAGAGAAATACCAATTTCCCTTATCATCATATTTGCACTTGTGGTTGTAAAGGTTACCATTTTGTAGTATGGACCATAACGACCCATAAGAATAGCAACAATTAATGGACCACCAGCCAATCCTAATTTAACAGGTTGAGGCAACCCAGGAAAAGCGAATGGAATGGAACCAACAATAATACCAAGAAAAACTCCAAGAAATATAGGTATAAGATTAGGATGATTTAATCTATTCATTGAATTACCTAATAGGTCAGCAACTTTTGCAATTGCTTCTTCTGAACCAACAACAGTAACTCTATCACCAATTTGAAGTTTAAAATCATAATTTGCAATAAGTTCAATACCTGAACGATTAATTCTTGTTATACTAACCCCATACAGAGAACGTATTTTTAAATTTCCAATTTTTTCGCCATTCAAGTTATGTTTAGTAACAACAATTCTTCTTGAAACTAAATTCTTTTTTTCTCCTTCCCATTGCTGTTCATCAACAATACATTCTTCACCTAAGAACATAACAACAGCATTAACATTAGATGCTTCTGTAATAATTCTAAGAGTGTCATTAACAGAAATAATAGTATTATTGGTTGCAATTTCAACACTATTATCACTTCTTTTAATTCTTGAAATGATTACGTTTTTACCAAGAATTTTCATTATTTCTTCAACGGTATGTCCATCAACTCCTTGATTTTTTACAATAATTGATAATCTCTTTGTTGCATTCTCAGATGATTGCTCCTGATCTTTTATGGCTTCTTTTTCCAATTTTATTTTGCAGAAGAACTTAATAATCATTGGAGATATAATAATACCAATAACCCCCAAAGGATAGGCAACAGCATAACCTGAAGCTATTGAAGGATTTTGAGTTTTATATATATCATTGAAAGTTTGTTGAGCAGCGCCAAGTCCAGGAGTGTTGGTTACAGCACCAGAAAGTACTCCGACCATAGTTGCAAGGTCAGTGCCAGTTATTAAATGAATAACATAAGTTGTTACTAATCCTAAAAGAACAATCATTGCTGCCAGCATATTGAGTCTAAATCCTCCTTTCTTAAGAGAAGAGAAAAACCCAGGACCAACCTGAAGCCCAATTGAATAAACAAACAGAATAAGACCAAATTCCTTAGTAAAATGTAAAACTTTTTCATCAACCCTTAGTCCAAAATGGCTTAAAGCAATCCCCACAAAAAGAATCCAAGCAATTCCAAAAGAAATATTTGCAATTTTCAGTTTACCTATTTGAATACCTAAAGCAATTGTAATTGCCAAAAGCATAATTGAATGAGCAACGCTCGAAGAGGTAAAGAGATCAATAAACCACTGCATAGAAACAAAAATTTAATCTAAAATAAATTGCAAAGATAATTCTTGTTTTAGTAATTTGTGATGTTTTTAGAAGAATTAATATTTTTCTATTAGCAGTATTCTATTCTAAAAAGATAAATTGATATAAAAATATAATAAGGAGTTAGCAAAATAGAATAAGGATTTATTTTTTATTATTTTTGCACTTTCAAATTAATAACACCAAATGATTATGCCAATAGATTTTGCATTAGATATAAGACAGATTTTCACAGCTTTTATGGTTTTGTTTGCAGTTATAGATATAACGGGAGCAGTTCCAATTATTATTGATTTGAATTCTTCTGGCAAAAAAGTGCATGCAGGCAAGGCAGCTATAATTTCTTTCTTTTTAATGGTTTTGTTTATGTTCTTGGGAGAAGGACTATTAAAAATCTTTGGTGTGGATATTGCCTCCTTTGCAATTGCTGGAGCAATAATTTTGATTGCTTTGGCAGTAGAAATGACCTTTAATATTGAAATATTTAAAAATGATGGGCCAAGTGGACACTCAACAATTGTTCCGATGGTTTTCCCTCTTATTGCTGGTGCAGGAACGTTAACAACAACACTTTCCCTAAGAGCTGAAATTTCAGTAATTAACTTAATAATTGCAATTGCAGTTAATATGATAGTAGTGTATTTTGTGATTAAAAAAGTTCATATTGTTGAAAGAATTTTGGGTAAGGCAGGTATATATATATTAAGAAAATTCTTTGGAGTTATTCTTTTGGCAATGAGTGTTAAACTAATTGTTACGAACCTAACAGCCTTACTTCAATAATAATCTTTAATTACTATTTTATCAGGCTTTAAAATTCAATAATTAAGCTTATAAACTAATTTAACAAGCTTTCAATCTCACTAAACTTTATCTCAATGTAAAAACAATGCCATTGTTTTTACATTGAAGTTTTATTTTGATTTTTTTAATCCTTGATTTTCTGTGTATTTATCTTGTTTTTATCTATTTATAAGGGCTATTAATCTTGCCAAATGTCTTGTACTGAAAAAAGTTGACACTTTTTATACAAAAAAAGTGTAACAAAAATGGAGAAAAGAGGCAAGATTACGGATGCAATTCGTATAGAGA
>JAFNAR010000071.1 GCA_017860255.1 Bacteroidota bacterium
AGTAGCCAATATTCCAATAATTATTATAAAATAAATGCGATTATTTCTGGTACAGCCGGTACCGTGTTGGGAACTCCAATTTTAGATTCTTTAATGAAAGTTAATAACTTTATTGATTCAGTAAACAAAGGACTAATTACCACTTCTTTTAAAATGGATATTTTCAACATAAATAATGGATACCCAATATTATTTTGGCAAGATAGTAGTAATGCTATAATAACAAAAAATGTTTCTGAGATTAAAGACTCTTCTGCAAAAATTAACGCAAACATTTTATATCCTAATTTGGCTAATATTATCTCTAAGGGGTTTTATTACAAAAAAGGAGCTGACTTAAATTGGTCGATAATAAATGGAATTGGTGATACAAATATGTATGCAGATTTAACTGGACTAATACCAAATACAAGTTATGAATTCAAAGCTTTCTTTGTTTCCTCTTTATTAACCACCTATATAGGAGAAGTTTTATCTTTTAAAACACTACACACTCCTGCAAAAATAAATACGGATTCAGCAACTTTTATACTTACATCAAGCGCTACCCTTAATGGAAGAATAATTAGAGGTTCTGAACCTATCTTAACTACTGGATTTAAATATAAAAGAGCTTCCGCTACTAGCTATTTAATTATATACACTTTTGACAGCGATACTTTGGAAGCTGATATTAGTGGATTATTAGCAAACACTGAATACACATTTAAGGCATTTGCAACAACTCCATCTGATACAATTTATGGAGAAGATATTAATTTTATTACTGATAATAATTCAAGTCTAAATAAAGCAAATATTAATAATCCTGAATTAATAATATATCCAAATCCTTCAATAGACTTTACAAACGTAAGTGCCAATAATATTAGTGGTATTACTAAAGTGAAAATATTTGATAATTTTGGAAGAGAAGTATTTAATGAAGATTTTTACCCAATAAATAATAACTTTAATGCGAGAATAAACACAACTAATTTAACAAAGGGTATTTATAACATTATTTTAATAAATGATGGCTTTTCTCAAAGCAAAAAACTAATAGTATATTAATCAAATATAATAATTTCATACTTAAAAGAAAAAATAAAAAAATATGGCAGGAATAATAAGACATTTAAAAAATGAGATATTAAATATTGTACCGTCTAAGTTTCAAGAAAAAATCTTAGATAGCACCAATTTTTTAGGATTCTCACAACACTCTTTTTCTCAAGAAGGAGAAGATATGATATTGAGTAAATTATTAGAAAGCGTTGAAAATGGTTTTTTTATTGACATTGGTGCTTATCACCCAATTCGATTTTCAAATACTTATAAATTTTACTTGAAGGGTTGGAGAGGAATAAATATCGACGCTCTTCCTGGTAGCATGGATTTATTCAACAAATATCGCAGCAGGGATATCAACTTGGAAATTCCTATTGCAAAAGAGAAGAAAAGCATGCCTTTTTTCTCTTTCAATGAACCTGCACTAAATACTTTCAGTGAAGATTTAGCTAAAGACAGAGGGACTCCTAAAAAAGTATATCAATTAGAAGCAAGTCCTTTAAACGAAATACTTGATAAATATATACCTAAAGATGTCAACAAAATTGATTTTATGTCAATTGATGTTGAAGGTTTTGACTTAGAAGTATTAGAATCTAATAATTGGGATAGATATACACCCAAGATAATAGTAATTGAATCTCTTTCCACTGCTAGTGATATTTTCTCTGCTCTAAATTGCGAAGTTGCTTTATTTCTTAAAAGTAAAAACTACACTCTTTGTTCTAAATCACACAATTCACTATTTTTTTTATTAGATGATACTTCGAATAAGCATTAATCCCTTGTTTTAATTAAATATTGAAGATATATAAAATATTAGTTGACGAGAATTTTCAAATTATCTATTGTTTCACCTATTGACAATATTTTAATGCAAGAATATATACTTCAAGCTTTGAGAAAGGAGTATATATTCTCAATTTGTCAACACAAAACTCTTCTATTACTAAGAAGATTATTATTGAATAAAAAATATTTTAAAATCAACATTCCAATATTAAAGTAAATCAAATTATTATGAAAAAATTCAAAGTTGGGATTCTCTTCCTTTTATTACTATTTGTTACAAACAATCTTACTGCTCAATGGGCAGGTAATGGCACACAAACTAGTCCTTATTTAATCAAAGACTCCGCTGACCTTTTATCTTTATCAAAATACGTAAACAAAGGGAATTCTACAACTGGTAAATATTTTAGGTTAGAGAAAGATATTGATATGGCAAATGTGTTAAACTATGTCCCTATAGGTGGATGGGACACAGCAGGAACATATTCAAGTACTACACGACCTTTTAGTGGTAGTTTTGATGGAAATGGCAAATTAATTAAAAATTTATCTATAAGTAGGGATACTACAGCCAATTCTTTACAAGATAGAATTGGATTGTTTGGATATATAGGAGAAGGAGCTATAATAAAAAATGTTGGAGTAGTAAATGCCTCTATGAGGGGGAGTTTAGTCATTGGAATAATATGCGGTTATTCAAAATATGCTACAATTAGAAACTGTTACACTTCTGGAAAAGTAAGCGGATGGGATGCATGTGGTGGAATTTGTGGATTAGCTGATAATTCAATAATTGAATCATCATATTCTAAAGCTGATATAAATGGGTATAATAAAATTGGTGGTATTGCTGGAATTATAGGAGTTACTACAATTAAGAATAGTTTCTTTATTGGCAGTACAAAAGGGACAACTCTTGTA
>JAFNAR010000012.1 GCA_017860255.1 Bacteroidota bacterium
ACTAAGAAGTTTAATAGTTTTCTTAGTGAGCTAAAATTCACCAATTACGATAAAAGATTACGAAAAGCTTTAGGTAAAAGATATTCTAATTAGAAGGTGTTACACTTTGTCTTAAATTGGAGTAAATCTAAGGATTAATAAATATTTAAATTACACACTAAAGCGTCTCAATATGGGGCGATTTTTTATATCATTTTTCGGAATAAATTTACTTTTTAATTTTAATGTTGTATTTTTGCAACTGACAATGGTGTCAAACTTAAATGTTGAAAGATTTTAATGAACAGATTTAGAGTTGGTTTAGACGTTGGTTCTACAACTGCAAAGATTGTTGCAATTGATAATAAAGGAGAAATTCAATTCTCAAAATATATAAGACATTGTGCTGATGTATCTCAATCAGTAATATCACTTTTTGAGGAACTTAAAAATGAGTTAAAGGACTGCGTAATTGAGCTATCCATAACTGGTTCTGTTGGTATGGGTATTGCAGAAAGATATTCATTATCATTTATTCAAGAAGTTACTGCAACTGTTGAAGTTGTTAAAAGTAAATTTCCTGACATTTCAACCATAATTGATATTGGTGGAGAGGATTCAAAGATAGTTTTTCTTCAAAAAGATGGGAATATTGATTTAAGAATGAATGGTAATTGTGCAGGAGGAACAGGTTCATTTATTGATCAAATGGCAACTCTTTTAAATGTTTCTATTGATGAATTAAATATTTTGGCACAAAACTCAAAAAGAATTCATCCCATTGCATCACGTTGTGGAGTATTTTCTAAAACCGACATTCAAAACTTAATTAGTAAGAATGTTGACAGAGAAGATATAGCAATGTCTGTTTTTCATGCTGTTGCTGTTCAAACAATAGTAACACTTTCTCATGGATTTGAAATTGAACCAAAAATTCTCTTTTGTGGTGGTCCACTTAACTTTATTCCTTCTCTTAGAAAAGCTTTTGTAAATTATTTAAAGATAAACGAAGAAGACACTATAACTCCACAACATGCCAATTTATTTCCTGCATGGGGAGCTGCAATATACAATGAAAACAAATCCATTTTTAATGTTGATGACCTGTTAAATCTTTTCAAAAACGATAAGGGAGAAAACCTAAAAACCACCGAAAGACTACAACCACTTTTTGAGAATAAAGAGCAATATACAATTTGGAAAGAGGAAAAAGAAAAGCATAGAATTGAAAAAACTGATATAAAAAACTATAATGGCGACATATGGCTTGGTATTGACTCAGGTTCAACAACAACAAAGATAGTTGCAATTGACAATAATGAAAGAGTGCTTTACTCCTACTACACTCCAAATAATGGAAATCCAATTGAAGCAGTAAAAAAAGGATTAGAAAGATTAATTGAAAAGAGTGGGAACAATTCTTTAAATATTAAAGCGAGCTGTTCAACTGGCTACGGAGAAGACTTAATTAAGGCTGCCTTTAACTTGAATTGTGGAATAATTGAAACAATTGCTCACTATTATGCTGCCAAAAAGATTTCTCCTGATGTTTCCTTTGTTTTGGATATTGGCGGACAAGACATGAAAGCTATGTTTGTTGAAAATGGCACACTCAACAGAATGGAAATTAATGAAGCATGTTCTTCAGGATGTGGCTCTTTCTTAGAAACCTTTTCAAAATCTCTTGGTTATGATATAGGAAATTTTGCTCAAAAAGCTACTGAGTCAAAAGAACCATGCGATTTGGGAACTCGTTGTACGGTATTTATGAACTCCAAAATCAAACAAGTGCTTCGTGAGGGTGCTTCCATTCAAGATATTTCATCAGGCTTGTCCTATTCTGTTATAAAAAACTGTCTCTATAAGGTTTTAAAAATTAAGAATACTGAAGAATTGGGTAAGAATATTGTTCTGCAAGGAGGAACAATGAAAAATGATTCTGTTGTCAGAGCCTTTGAACTACTTACAAACACAAATGTATTCAGAAGCAATATATCAGAACTTATGGGTGCTTATGGTTGTGCAATCTATGCAAAAAACTCTGTTTTAAGCCAACCTTCACCTCTTGAAGAACTAATTTCAACTGCTTCCTACACAACACAAGAATTGCAATGTAGAGGATGTGAGAACCATTGCATAATCAACAAATACACTTTCTCTAACCAAAACACTTTCTATTCAGGCAATAAATGTGAAAAGATTTTCACCAATGCAGGAGAACAAAGACAAAAGGGAAAGAATATTTATACAGAAAAATACAATTTAATTTTTGATAGAAAAGTTAAAACTCAAGAAAGTCAAAACAACCTGACAATTGGCATTCCTCGAGCATTGAACACCTACGAGAACTATCCTTTTTGGCATGCTTTGTTTGAAAGTTGTGGCATAAAAACAATTCTTTCCGAAACATCGATCTATAAGCAATATGAAGAAGGAATTCATTCCGTTATGAGCGACAATATATGTTTTCCTGCAAAATTGATGCATAGCCATATATATAATTTAATTGAGAAAAAGGCAGACAGAATATTTATTCCTTATGTTATTTTTGAGAAAAAAGAAAACAAAGACTCAGTAAACAGTTATAATTGCCCAATTGTTTCTGGTTATTCCGATGTAATAAAAAGCTCCATTAATCCTTCAATTCCTATTGACTCTCCTACCTTCAACTTTAAAGACAAGAACCTTCTTAAAAAATGCTGCAATCAATATTTACAATCCTTAGGGATAAGCAAAGAAAGGATTAATATTGCAATAGATGAAGCAATTAAAGCTCAAGAAACATATGGCAAAGAAATTGAAGAAAGGAACAAAACAATTTATAACTCCAATAAAAAGAACAATAAACTAACCATACTATTAGCAGGAAGACCCTACCACACAGATCCACTTGTTCAACATAAACTTTCTGAAATGATTTCAGATATGGGAGCAGATGTTATTTCTGAAGATATTGTTAGAAGCATGGAAGACATTAGCTTTGAAGATAATCACTATGTTTCGCAATGGGCTTACATAAACAGAATACTAAAAGCTGCTCATTGGGTTGCTCAAGGAGATAATAATATTCACTTTGTTCAAATGACTTCCTTTGGATGTGGACCAGATGCTTTCTTGTTGGATGAAATTAAGGCAGTGTTGAAAAGAGGAGGCAAAAGCCTTACCGTACTTAAAATTGATGATGTAAATAATATAGGCTCATTAAAACTAAGAGTTCGTTCTCTAATTGAAAGTATTAACTATGAAACCAACAGGGAAAGAAAACAATTACCATTTATTTCAACCCTAACCTTTACTAAAAAAGAAAAAAGAAGAAAGATAATTGTACCATATTTCACCGATTTCGTTTCTCCAATTATGTCCTCATTCTTTAAGCTAACTGGCTACGACTTTGAAGTGTTACCATTAAGCAATACAGAATCAGCGAATGAAGGATTGAAATACGCCAATAACGAAGTATGTTATCCAGCAACACTAATAATTGGAGATATAATTAAAGCATTGAAATCGGGCAAATATGATTTGGATACAACAGCCATTGCTATGACTCAAACAGGAGGGCAATGTAGAGCATCCAACTATTTGGCAATGATTAAGAGTGCAATGGTTGAATCGGGATTTGAAAAAGTGCCAGTTATCTCAGTAGCCTTTGGTGACGATATGAGCAATAAACAATCTGGATTTAAAATTAACTGGATAAGATATATCAAAATGGCAATCCATGCAATATTGTTTGGTGATTGTCTTTCAAAATTCTATCATGCAGCCTTAGTGAGAGAAAAGAATGTTGGAGATGCTCAAAGACTAAAAGACTACTATTTAGAAGTAGCAAATAAAATAATACTCAAAAACAACTCCAAAGAACTAACCCAACTTTTAAAGCAGGCAACAGAAGATTTCAATTCAATTGTTAAAGATAGTAATTTGCCAAAAATTGGAATTGTTGGAGAAATATACCTTAAGTTCAATTCCTTTGCACATAGAGACATTCTTACATGGCTAACCGATAGAAAGCTTGAAGTTATCCCTCCAATGCTATCCGATTTCTTCTTCCAGTCATTTGTAAATAGCAAAATAAGGAAAGAAGAGAATTTGGAAAACTCTTCAATACCACAATTTGTTATGGACAAAGCCTATTTGATGCTAAAAAAAATCATAAATAAATTCAATACCATTGGTTCCAACTTCAAATACTACACCCCGCTAAATGATGTCTTTGAAACCTCCAATAACGCCAAAGAAGTAATATCTCTAACAGCACAATTTGGAGAAGGCTGGTTATTGCCTGGAGAAGTGGTTAGTTTTGCCAAACATGGAATAAATAATGTAATAAGCCTTCAACCTTTTGGATGCATAGCTAATCATATAATAGCAAGAGGAGTTGAAAAGAAGATAAAAACACTATACCCACAAATGAATTTGCTTGCATTGGACTTCGACAGTGGAGTAAGCGATGTGAATATAATCAACAGGCTTCACTTAATGACCGATAACATTAAACATTAAAAAGGAAAGAACAATGGAAAACATGGAAGAAAAGATAATAGAATCAGCAAGGCAAATGTTTTTAGAATATGGCTATAAGAACACCAATATGAGTCTTATTGCTCAAAAGGCAGGAATCAATCGCACCACACTTCACTATTACTACAACACCAAAGAAAAGATGTTTCATGCAGTGTTTGGACAAATTGTAGAAACCTTTCTACCCCAAATACAAGACATATTAAAACAAGACATTGAGTTCTTTCTAAAATGTGAAGCAATAATCGATATATACTTTCAAATATTTATTCATAACCCAAGCCTACCCAAATTCATATTAGATGAAATTAACAGAGATGTAGAAAACATCACAACAGTTGCCTATAGTATAGGATTTGAAACTTATATAGACACAATTATTGAGATCATAGACAAAGAAGTTGAAAAAGGAACAATAAAACAAGTACCTATTTACTATTTTATTATGACCTTTATCTCACAGATAACCTTTCCTTTTATGGCAAAAAACATAATAGAATACATACTTATAAAAGATAATAAAACCCTAAATGATATTCTTGAAGGCTGGAAGAAAATCATAATTATGCAAATGAGGACATTATTGGAAAAATAGGATAAATTTCCAATACTATATATACTATTCTTTCTCAAGGAGAATAATTGATTATTATCTTGCATTCTGGAGTTTTATATATTATATTTGCAATATGAATCTCTCAATTTGACAGGTTAATTTGTTCTATATATAATAATCAATTTAGCACATTATTCTTATGAAAAAGTTATTATTAGTTTTCTTTCTTATGATTATTGGCATTAGTTTTAATGCTAAAGCATATAGTTTTTATGCTATAAATGAAGGCGATACTATTTATTATAATATTATTTCAGAATCTCCTGCAGTTGTTCAGGTTACATTTAAAGATGGTTTTGATTATTCAGGTGATGTTATAATTCCTTCTACTGTAAATTTTCAAGGTACTGATTTTTCAGTTACTTCTATTGGAGGAAGTACTTTTTTTGAATGTTATGGATTGAACTCAGTTTTGTTTCCTAATTCTATTACTACAATAGGACATGATGCTTTTAATTATTGTTTTAACCTAACATCAGTAAATATTCCTGATGGAGTTACAAGAATTGAATCAAATGCTTTTTATGGTTGTGGTATGTTAACTTCTATTTCTATTCCTTCATCTGTTAATTATATTGGAGATGGTGCTTTCAAATCATGCTTGGGCTTAACTTCTATTTCTGTTCCAAATTTAGTTATTGAAATTAATGAAGAAGTTTTTAAAGGTTGTAGTGGTTTAATTTCTGCTACTATTGGAGAGAATACAACTATTATTAAAAATAAAGCTTTTGAGGGTTGTACTAATTTAAGTTCTTTTATTATTCCTAATTCCGTTAATGAAATAGATTCATGGGCTTTTAATGGTTGCAGCAGCTTAAATTCTCTTGTTATAGGTTATTCAGTATCTTCAATGGGTGATGGTGCTTTTTCTGCTTGCACAAACTTAAGTTCTATTACTAGCCATGCAATTACTCCTCCAATTATTTTTGCAACAACTCTTTCTGATGTTTTGCATAGTATTCCTTTATATATTCCATATGGTTCACTTTCTGCTTATCAAACTGCACAATATTGGAGTGCATTCACAAATATTCAAGAAACTGTTGGATTAGAAAACACAAAGATATATAATTTACAAACCAAACTCTACCCTAACCCAACAAATGGTAATGTAAAATTAGCCATAGAAGGCATAAAGAATGATTCACAGATTATGGTTTATGACATATTTGGAAGAATAATCAAAACATATAACATAAAACCATACCAAAAGGAAATTAATATGGATTTAAAAGAACTTTCTTCAGGAACATACAGTGTAATATGCAAGGATAAAACATCAGGATTCTCAACAACTAACAAATTAATTATTCAATAGGTTTTCATATTATAATTTTAAATGCAACAATTAACTCAATATATAACAATCAATTTAACACATTATTCTTATGAAAAAGTTATTATTAGTTTTGATATTCATTAGCTTTGGTTATGGACTAAAAGCTCATGATTTTGCAGTTATGAATAGTGAGGGGAAATTGATTTATTATAATATTTGTTCAAATACCGCTTCTTATTCGGTAATGGTTACATATAAAGGCATTAGTCCATGGGATTATAACGGAGAATATTCTGGCATAATTAATATTCCTTCAACAGTTACATTTAACAGTATAACTTATTCTGTTGATTCAATTAATGAAAGTTGTTTTGATAACTGCCCAGCAATGATCTTGTTAAATATACCAAATAGCGTAAAGTCAATTGGTAGGAATGCTTTTAATGCATGCCATGGTCTCGTTTCAGTAAATCTTCCTGATAGCATTACATCAATTAAAGACAATACATTTTCTTGGTGTAAAAGCTTAACTTCAATAAATATCCCTAACTCTGTTACTTCAATTGGTAATTCTGTATTTTATGGCGATAGCTCCTTAACTTCAATTTCATTACCTACTTCTCTAAGAACAGTGGGACAGAGTGTATTTTGTAATTGTGTAAGTTTAACATCTATAATTCTACCCGACTCCTTGGAGAGTATTGGAATGTCGATATTTGAAAATTGTATAAATCTAAGTTCTGTCAATATTCCAAGTTCCTTAAACTCAATTCCAGATTATGCTTTTAGGGAATGTGCTAATATCGGCTCCATGATAATTCCAAATAATATAACTTATATAGGAGGTTGGGCATTTTAAGTTCTGGCTTAACTAGTATAAGCCTGCCTAATAGCATTAATACAATTAAGAATAATACTTTTTATAATTGTCATCAATTAGATTCTGTCATACTTCCAAGTTCAATTCATACTATTGAAGATTATGCTTTCTTTGATTGTAATAATATGCATAGCATTCAGTTGACTAATTCAATTACAAGCATTGGAGCCTCTGCGTTTCAGAATTGTTTACAATTGGGAAACATCACATTACCTAATAAGTTAAGAGTAATTAATAATTATACTTTTAGTGGTTGCAATAGTTTTACATCTGTGCAAATTCCAAATTCAGTTATATCAATAGGACATTATGCATTTAGTAATTTAATGTATTTAACTACTGTTACAATTCCAAACTCAGTTACTTCAATTGGGAATAATGCTTTTAATAATTGTAATACTCTTTCATCAATCACCATCCCAAGTTCTGTTGTATCTATTGGTACGTCAGCTTTTGAAGGTTGTTACTCCCTTAGTTCAATAACCAATCTCTCGCTAATTCCTCAAGTAATTAGTAGTAACACATTTAATCTAGTAAGTAAGTCAATTCCTCTATATGTCCCTTGTGGCTATTCTTCAGCTTACCAAACAGCAAACAATTGGAGTGCATTTACTAACATTCAAGCAACTCAACCCATTACTTTAAATATTAATGCTTCCATTTGTCCAAACCAAGTCTATACTCAAAATGGATTTAATGCTGACTCCAATGGTATTTACACAAGAAACCTAACAGCTGTTGGAGGATGTGATAGTATAATCTATTTAATTCTTAAGATTAAAGAACCTGACACCACAAGAATTGACGCATACATTTGTCAAGGTCAGATATATAATTATAATGGTTTTAATGCAAACACAACTGGAGAATATTATCAAACTATTCCTTCTTCAATAGGATGCGACAGCACTTTAGTGCTAAACTTAGTTGTTTCCCCTCCCGACACCACAAGATTTTATGCCTCAGTATGCCCTGGACATGGATACACACAAAATGGTTTCTTTACTGGAACTCCAGGCATACACACACTTCATTTGTATAATCAAAATGGTTGCGATAGTATTCTTGTACTAAATTTAAGCCTTTATAATGCAGACACAACATTTATTAATGCAAGTATTTGTCAAGGCGAAACATATTCTCAAAATGGGTTCAATGAAATGTGGCCTGGAACATATACCAGATCATTCTTTTCATCACATTGGTGCGATAGTATAGTAGTATTAAATTTAGAAGTAAACCCAAATTATAATACACAATATTACGGATCAATATGTCAAGGAGAAGTCTATAACCAATATGGATTTAATTGCGACACAAGTGGAACATACATACATAATCATCAATCAATAAACGGATGTGACAGTATAACAACATTATACCTAATAGTTAATCCTAGCTCCAATTCAACAATAACTGACACAATTTGTGAAGGAGAACAATATTTCTTTTATGGCTTAACACCAGATACAACTGGAATTTACACTTATAATTATCAAAATCAATATGGATGCAATAGCACAGCAACCTTAGACCTGACAGTAATAAACAAAACATATTCAAGCATAGATACAACAACATGTAATTCCTATAATTTGAATGGAACGGAATATTACAATTCTGGAATTTATGAACAAACACTTGTAAATAGTGAAGGATGCGATAGCATAATAACACTTAATTTAAACATACCAACAGCCAAAATGCCTGAAATATGTATGGTAACAGTAAATCAAGACAAGAAAAATGTAATAATATGGAATAAAGAAGAAGCAATAGAGGAATACTACATATTAAAAGAAGGAAATAGTGCTGGCCATTTTGAAACAATTGCAACCCTACCAAGTGATGCAGAATCTGTTTGGGTAGACTCCAATTCTAATGCATCAACACGTTCCTATAGCTATCAAATTGCAGCAAAAGACACTTGCCAACATCAACTCAACAGCAATATAACTCATAAGACACTCCACTTAACCATTAATCAAGGCTTAAACAATTCATGGAACCTGATATGGACTCCATACGAAGGAGTAGATTATGGAACATATAACATATATAAAGGAAATTATTATAACCCTGATTCACTATACCTACTAACAACCATACCATCAAGCAACACCACATATTCAGACATAGACAATACAGAAAGCGATGTATATTATCAAATAGAGATAATAGTAAATAACCCATGCAATATAACAAAAGCCCTAACCTCCATACGTTCAAATATAGTATCAAATAACGAAATAGGACTAACAAACATAGAATCCCAAACCAAAATAACCCTCTACCCTAACCCAACAAACAATAAAACCCTTTTAACCATAGAAGGCATAAAGAACAATTCAAAGATTATGATTTTCGACATATTTGGAAGAATAATCAAAACCTATACCATGAAACCAAACCAAAACCAAACAGAAATAGACATCAAAGACCTAACCCCAGGAACATACTACATAAAATGCAAAGACACAACAAACGGTTTTTCTACTACTAATAAATTAATCGTACAATAAAGGGGAAGGAAGAAATAAACATCACAAAGAAACTTATAGTACAATAAACTAAAAGAAGAAATAATAAAACCCAAACCAAAAAAGTTCGGAGGTTTCCGAACTTTTTTGGTTGCCGAAGTCTCACCTATATTGTATTTACCTTGTTATGGCTAGTAATTGATATCTTGTCTAAATATTTTTTCTTTATAAAGATCCTCACGTATTACTCTAATTCGTCTCCAAGATTCAATTCCTTTATCATCTAGTTTTCCATTTGCATAACCTTCATTTGTAATGTTTTCATTTAGAATATTTAATATTGGAATCATGCCATTCTCAAAAAAGAAATCTAAATGTTTAGTCAATTTGTAACTATCAATATTTAGTATTTCATAAAATTTATCAATCTTACTTTTGGGCACTGAAAAATTCCCAATTGGAAAAAGTTCAATAGTGCCCGATTCTTCTTTATCTCTTTTTTGATTTTTTTCTAAATCATCAAACTCCTTCATTTCTCGGACAAGTTTATCATATTCGTCTCTATCTGATTTCGATTTTTCAACCGTAATTTCAATTAGGTGTTTTACTTTATCTTCTGTCGTACCTCCATTTATTAGGAATTCTAGTTTTTGCTTTTGCTCTTTTAAATTATGAAAATCAACCAATGCTTGTATCTCATTAATTACTTGCTCGGCTTTATTTTGCTTTTTTGCAAATTTCAACACTTCGTATTTAGTTGATAATGTTGCAATCAAGTTTTCAATATGATAAATGCCTCTATAATAGTCTGAAATTTTATCTAGGTTCTTAATCATTTGCTCTATCTGTTCAGAGTTGTCAATATGAATCGGATCGGGGAAGTCTGGTATTGATTTCTCAAATCTAACTAGTGAAGTATAGACTATAAGTTCAAATAGAACCTTTACTTCATTAAGTTTACACATATTAAAAGCAAAGAAATTTTTTTTATCGACTATTTCTTTGTTCAATTCTTGATAAAAATTCTCCCATTGAGTGTTCTGATACAACCAATATCGTGCACCTTCAATTCTTAATTTTTTATTTGGCCCACTCTCAATTTCTAAGGCATTTATTAAAGCAATAGATTGAAAATGCTCCATGTTTATTTTTGAACCCCAAAACAATAGATATTCACAACTTGCAATAAATCTAATATTTGAACTTATTTCCTTATTGTTTATAATTGAGAACATTTCATTTTTAAATTCATTGAAGCCATTTTCGTTTAATGAATTGAAATACTTCTCTTTTGCTTGTTCTATTTGGATATAGTGTTGTAAATGTTCCGATTGTTTTAATGAATTGAGTATTTCTATATATTCCTCTTGTTTTATAAATCCAATTGAATATTTAACTAATGCATCAAAATATTTTAGATGTTCAACTAAGTAATTCGGTAATAGCTCCTTTTTTCTATTAGCCTTTTGAAAAAATGCAAGAGAATCAAATAAATTGGATGTATAATATGCTGCAATCCCAACTGTTAGATTGTACAAAGGCGATGTAATATCTCCAGAAACTCTTTCATTTAGCAAAATAACATCTCTAGATTTTCCTTCATTAATAATTGTTAATCCTATTTTCTCAACTAAATCCACAATTGATGTTTCGTCAGTAACCTTGTATTCTGATGTAATTGAAACCTTTTTTGTTAAATTGCCACATTTACCAATATGAAGTTTCTCTGTTAGTTCTCGTGTTGCTAAAAGTCTTTTTTTAACTTCTTCATAGATTTTTTTAATTGCTTCTGCTGTTAAAATCTCTGAAGCATGCAAAATATGTGAATCCTGATTATTCCAGTCTTTATGTTTACTCGAAAGTTCTGCAATAAAATCGTTTAGCTGTCTATAGTAGAATGTGTCTTTTTGTTTTACATAGCAAATATAGTAGGCCGGAATACCCGCGTTTAATAAATATTGTATATTTGAGGTATCAATCTGCCAACTATAAGAGCCATCGGTGTTTGGACTTTTTGTTTCTGTTGCTTTTAGTTGAACAATAAAACGAAAATTTGTATAGTTGTTTTTGTATTTAAGTTCAATGTTTAAATCAACACCTTTGTCTCTATAAGTTTCTTCTCGAAATTCGAATAGTTGAACATCGAATAATGGTCGCAACTTGTTTTTTGAGATTTGTTCAAGTTCTTCCTTTTCTGAACCCTTTGGTAATTTTATTTCATCCAGTTTACTCATAATTGTAATTTTCTTTTCAGTTTCAATATCTGATAGTCCATACCTTTAGCATATGAAAAATATATCTAAATTCTCTTTACTTAGACCTAAGCTTGTATATTTGTGAACAATTATATATACGTATTTACAATGCCTGTCTCGAGAAATTAAGAGTATCCTTTCTCCGTGTCTCATTTTGATTCGTACTTCTTCATTTACACAAAATATTTTACAACATACAAAAAATTAAACTATAAGGTAATATTTTTTTTGTTGATAAACGTAGTACACTCTTCTGCAATTTTAGTTAACAATTTGTCTGAAATATTCATGCTTAGCTGATTTGTATGTATTAGAAGTTTTGGATTTCCACTAACTTGGTAATGCACATTCATCCAATTTTGGTCAATATCAATAGTATTACCTTGCCACTTTACATTAAAAATTTCTTCTATATTAATATTATAGTCTCTGACATAATGTCCACAAGCTACAATAACAATTGGAAATTGCTGAAAAAAATCTTTGGAGAATAGTTTAGACCTTTTTTTAATGCTATTTATTCTATCATTTTCATCAATATCATTACTCCTTTTACCTGGTAACTGACTTAATTCAGTTGTAAAACAATATTCATGAAATGAAATCTTTGAATTTTCAGTTGTATCCATAATTAAATTGAATAATTTTTGATAGTTATACCACGTAGCACTAGTCCCAGTTTTAGCTCTTGTATTTCCATTCTTATCAATACTCCTCTTTTTATATTCCTGTCCTTTATATGGATACAATGGGTTATATCTTGGGTTTTGTTTATGTAACCAATTATCTACATTTTCACAAGAAGTATTATTTTTAATATTATTTTTCCAATCATCAGCATTATGTACAATATCCCTTAAATAGTGTTCTCTATTCATTTCTGCATCAATTGCACACTCTTTTCCTATTATTATTTGGATTTCCTGTCCCAATATAAGTAGGTAAAGAATCTTCTACTAACTGTTCAAATTCTTTTAAATATTTCATCTATATATAATTTATTTTAATGAGTTATTGATGTGTGGTTATATGATATGCCGTAAGTTATTATTATTTTGATATTTATTTCACATACTATTTTAATTTTTCCAATATTATTAAGTCATCATTCAGATGATAAATTCCTTGTTTTAACATAGAGAAGAAAACATATCCTGCACAACGAAATTCTTCCGACCGCTCATGATTTTCAATCCAATTCTTATTCATACATATTATTTTATTACTTCAACATCCAATATCCCTATCCCTTCTGCATAATATATTGCTAAACTATATTTATATTCTTCAGCCAAATATACAATTTCTTCTTTAACTGGGTTATTATGTATATAATTCCCAAGTCCAAAGTTAAAGGTTTTATTTTGAATAGAAGTAATATCTTCTATTTAATATTCAAATATTAGAATAAAGTGTAAACCTATTTTAGTACTAAACATCTTGTTAAAACGTTAATTTAATTTATCTTAATAGGAATTATTGTGATAATTAAAATTATTTGTACCTTTGCAAAAATTTATTCACAAAATAATTTAATTATTATATGAAATTTAGAATTGCATATTTATTATTATTTGTTTCGACTTTATTATTTAATAGTTGTATTTCTGATTTTGAAGAATCTCAAAAATCAGATTATTTTGATTTTTCAACAGTAGAAAAATACAAATTAGATTTTAAGTATTCAAAGACAAATGATTCTAAAATATTTTTTGAAATATATAAGGAAAACCCACTAAATATAAATGGTCAAAAAAATAATAATTTAAAGCCAATAGGCAAGGGATTTACAGATAAAAATGGACTTGCAAATTTTGACGTTTATATGCCAACAGGATTAAATAATCTTTATATTTATACCACAAATCTAGGAGTTCCATCTTTAATGAAGGCAATTGTTGAAAATAATATTGTTAAGTTTATTACCTATGAAGATGGAACAAAATCCACTGGAACATTTGGTTTTTCAGAGAGAGATGAATTTTGGGATACAAGTCTTGGAGGATGGAATTTTAATGGAGAACCTTCCTCTCTAATGACTCCAGATATTGTTCCTTCTAGACTTTTAGAGGATGTAGGATATACTTTACCAGAAGGCGTGTCTCTTCCAGCAACAAAACCTTATTTGATTTCAGATAATACAAGTACAAAAATTACTGAAGATGCTAATGTGTATTTAACTTTTTTACATGAAGGAGCTGGATATAAAAATTCAATGGGGTATTTTGTATATCAAACAAATAATCCTCCAACATCAGTAAGTCAAATAGAAGAAATATTAGTTTTTCCAAATGTTTCTTATTCTGGAGAACAATATGGAAGTTTAAGTTCAGGAGATAAGGTTCAGTTAAAATATAAGAATCCACAAACTGACCAATGGAGCTATGTTTTTCCTGCTGGTACTTCTATAGGTTGGGTTATAGTTGCAGATGGTTTTGAAAAAACTTCATCAAAGAAAAGAGGTACTGTTGGAGGTGATTATAAAAATAAATTTTATTCTATCTCAAGCTTAAATCCAGAGTCTACAGCTTCACAAAGGAGACATTGTATTCTTTTATACGATCAACAAACTCAATATTCAATTATTGGATTTGAAGATATGCTTACAACCCAAGGTGATAATGATTATGAAGATGTATTATTTTATGCTAGTGCAAATCCGATTAATGCAATTGAACCTCCTGCAAATAATGTAGAAACCTCAGTTCCAGCACAAACATCATATTCTGTTAACTATTCAGGAAATTTAGCATTTGAAGATTTATGGCCATATCAAGGAGATTATGATATGAATGATTTAGTTATGGAATATAATATAAATCAAGTTTATAATCAAGATAATAAAATAATAAGTTGTTCAGGATATTATAAACTTGTTCATGTTGGAGCGCAAATAAAAGATGGATTTGGTTTTCAATTAGGAGTTGATGATTCAAAAATTCAATCATTTTCACTTAACTCAACTTATACAGACCCTTACTCATTAATACAAAGAAATGCTAAAGGTTTAGAAAGTAATCAAAACTTAGCAACAGTATTTCTTTTTACTAATGCAATTAATGTTATTAATTGTTCGCCAAATGAAAGAATATTTAATTTTAATATAGTATTTAGTGAGCCAATAAATACTTCTAATTTAATGACTCCTCCATATAATTCATTTATAATTACAAATGGCAATTCACTTAATATGAATAGAGGACAAGAAGTACATTTACCAAATTATCCACCTACAGCTAAAGCCGATAGGAGCTTATTTGGAAAAGGAGCTGATAGGTCAAATGAAAGTTTAGGTTTGTATTATATTTCAGATGCTAATTTTCCATTTGCAATAAATATTCCAACAACTAATTTTGTTGTTCCAGCAGAAATGATGAGAATAGATGTGTTTTATCCTATGTTTAATGCTTGGGTAAATAGTTCTGGAGCAAGTAATAATGATTGGTATAATTTTCCAATAACTAGTAAGAAATAAATACAAAATAAATTATAAATTCGCCTCATATAAGACAAAATACAACTTATATGAGGCGAATTTATTTATTTTATCTCTTGCATATACTAATTTATAAGTTTTTCTAGCAAGTATTTTCTATATACCTTCTAATTAGTATTGAATATAAAAAACAAGTGGCAGAAAAATTCAAATTATTTGCTCAATACTTTTCTTCATTTTACAGTGTCTGAATTATTAATTTTTTAAAAATCTTTTGAATATTTGTTTTTAGGAATATTATATATTCATTATAGGAAGTAACCATTTTTGCCTTCGGGATTCAATATAAAAATATTATATTTGCAAAATTAAATAAATAAAAAAGTGTAAATTTATGAAACATTTTATTTTTATTGCTATTATTATTTTCTATTCAATTGGAATGAATGGACAGAATCAATGTGATATTACAAAGTATTATGAAGATTTTATATCAATTGATAAATCATCACATAATGAAAATTACTTTTTGATAAAGAAGGTTGTTGAAACAAATAAAAAGAGTTGTTTCTCAGCATTAATCAACAACAATACAATGTTTATAGACTATTTGTTGACAAATTTTTCTTCATACTCAAATGATAAAAATCTTTTGCAATTAAATGATAGTATCTTATTAAGAAAAAGTTATTTTGAAGGATTAAAAAAAGATAGTTTATTTAATTCTATAATGGATGAACTAATGAGCAAAACGATTGAAAATAAAATATCAAAAGATAGTTTAAGTATGAATCAATTGTTAAACATAGCAGTTAAATATTTTTCAATTAATAGAATTACAAAAGAAGGATATTATGCAGGAAAAGTTTGTACTGGTTTAAACAACATAAAAAGCACAGAGAAAATAAGAAAACCATTTATTGAAGCTTTTTGCTTTTCCTCAATATTAAAACATTACACAAGCGAAGAGTTTAATTTATCAGGAGAGTTTGTGAGTGCTATTAAAGAACTTTACACAATCAATTTAGGAATTGATGAAGTAGAAAAATTATATAGAGCACAAGGTGCAATGTTTGTTATTATGAAAAACAATGACAAACTTAGGAAAATGCTTCAAGTCGAATATGAAAAACAAAAAGAATATTTACCTTTTATATTGATATATTAATCTGTGAATATCCTTTCATAAAAAAGGTTGACATTAATTAATGTCAACCTTTTTTACTACAATAGAATTAATAATAATTTTTTCATAGCACCCTCCTTTTTGATTTATTACTAAACAAAAATAATAAATCTTGAGAAAAATTGCAAGTTTTTGAAGGTTTATTTTTAGTTAAATGATTATTCTATATTTCATTAATAATAATTTAAGATTTTATCTATTTGCTTTTTTAAGACATCGATAATTACTGAAATATTATAAATGATAAGATATGAGAATATTTGCGAAACAAATATTAAATAAGAGTAAAAAACAAACTTAAGATTGGTAGTTTGCAATAAACTAACTAACTTTGCAAAAATTTTAAAAGAGAAAATAATATAAATATAAATTTCAAACAAAATGATTACAAAATTAGATCAAATTATTGAAGCTGTAAAGCAAAAAGGAAAGAAAAGATTAGTTGCTGCTTATGCAAACGATTCTCATACAATTGGAGCAACATCAATGGCGATAGATTTAGGAATTATTGAAGCTACATTAGTTGGAGATATTGAAACAATTAAAAGAGTATGTAAAGAAGAAGGAATTGATGTTAATAAATACAAATTGGTTCAAGAAGCAAATGAACAAGCTGCAGCAAATTTAGCAGTTAAACTTATTAACGAAGGAGAAGGAGATTTCTTAATGAAAGGTCTTTGCACAACTGACAAATATATGCGTGCAATCTTAAATAAAGAAACTGGACTTATGCCAGGGGGTAAAGCTGTTTTATCTCACATTGCTGTTTTTGAAGTTCCAACTTATCATAAACTTTTAATCACTTCTGACGTTGCAGTTATTCCTGCTCCAGATTTCAAACAAAAAGTTGCTATTACTAACTATGTAATTAATACTGCAAAAGTTCTTCAAAACCCTAATCCAAAAGTTGCTCTTATTGCTGCAACAGAACAAGTTTCTGTAGGTATGCCAGCTTGCGTTGATGCTGCTGTTATTGCTGCTATGGGAAATAGAGGTCAAATTAAAGGAGCTATTATTGATGGACCACTTGCAATGGACGTTGCTATTGACAAAGAAAGTGTTCAAATCAAAAAACTTAAAGGTGAAGTTCCAGGAGATGCTGACTGTTTAGTATTCCCTAACATTGAAGCAGGAAACGTATTCTACAAAACATCTACTAAATTTGCTGGAGCAGAATTAGCAGCTATGGTTGTTGGAGCAAAAGTTCCTTGTGTTTTATCTTCAAGAGGTGATTCAACAAAAACAAAAATGTATTCAATAGCACTTGCAGCTCTTTCTTGCAAGTAAAATTTTAATCATATTTATTTAAGAGCCTATTTGATAAAGAATAGGCTCTTTTTTTTAGAGAATAAATTAAAAAAATGAAATCATCCCTATTAAAACAAAATCTCATTAAAGTCCTCTTAATAAGCTTGTCTTTATTAATCATTTATAGCTGCACAACAAGTAGAACTTCAACTATCGTAAGTACTTCTTATGATAAAAATAAGAATTTGACTACTCACATGGTTTTTCCTTACGGAAGTATAGAGATACCTAATAAATGGGAAAAAATTGGATACATAAACTCTTCCAGACAATATATATTAATGAATGAAGATTCTATTATGCTATATGTATTATTTGGGACAACAGATAAATATTCTTTCAATGAAGATAAGAGTTTAGAAGGTTATGATTTTTTGAAAGCTTTCTATAAATGGAAAGCTGATTACTTTGAAAAAGAACTTGCTTTAAAAAATGAAATTATTGAAGAAAATAGAGATAAAAATTACATTATTTTTAGAATATTTGGCGATAAAATAAATACTATTATTTTAATATACGAAAATAATAAATTTATCACAAGTTTATCAATTCAAATTAATAGTAAATGGAGTGATGATCAAAAAGTTGATTTTCTAAAAAGTTTAATAAACACTAATTATTAAAATTTTGATTACTTATAAAACTTCTTGTGTTTTATCTTCAAGAGGTGATTCAACAAAAACAAAAATGTATTCAATAGCACTTGCAGCTCTTACTTGCAAGTAAGAATAAAGATAATCAAATAAAATCAAAAAAGCTTTAAGACTAATTGTCTTAAGGCTTTTTTTGTTTCTTGTAGTGCAAATAAGATAGCATTATAATTTAATTATGTATCTTTGTGCTTACTCAAAATCAATATTATGAATAGTTGTTTTTCTAAAAGAAAACTCGTTTTTATTATAATTATATTAATATTTTCTATTGAGACATTTTCTCAGGAAATAATAAAAGGAAGAGTTTTTGAAATAAGCAATAGAACAAAGAAACCTCTAAGTAGTGTTTCTATTTATATAGTCATAGATACATTATCATTCAGTACAGATTCAACTGGATATTTTGAAATAAAAATACCTTCTAAATACAAGGGAAATATACCAAAACCATATTTAAGAAAGATAGAAAAAGAAGGATATATGGTTATAAACGAAAACGAAATTGAGCTAAAAGAAAAAACTTCAAACTTAGAGGTATTGATGTGTAAGCAAGAAGCCTATAATACTTTATTTAATAAATTCAAAAACATTGGAATAAGTAATTATACAGATGGGAATAAGTTCAAACTAAATGAATTTTTGATTCAAAAGGAGAAAAAAATAATCTCTAAAACAAAATACAATGAATTGCTAAGTAATTATTATGATGATTATATATCTTCCCAGAAATCAATTAATAATACTTCCGACTATATGGTTAGAATATGTTTAAGTGAATTTGATAGTATTTATCAAAATTGCATTTCTCTTCTTTTAGACAAAAAAATTCAAGAGGCTACTGATTTGTGTTTAAAGCAAAACTACACACAACTATACATTGATAGTTACGATAAAAGTGAGAAAGAATACTATAAACAGCATATTGATTTTGAAATAAATCTCTTAAGGTTTTCTTCTTTAAGTGATAAATATGAAAAAATTAGTGATATTTACTACAAATTAACTATATATAATTTAGAAAGTATCCCAATCTTAATGGAATATGCCAATTTCCTATACGAACAGAGAAAATTTGATAAAGCAGTTGATTGGTATAACCAAATAATAAAACGAAACAATTCACCATATATCTATGCAAATATTAATAATATTCTGGGAAGCATTTATTTTATTAAAGAAGAATATTCAAAATCAGAAGAATTATATTTAAGTGCAATTAAAATCCTCGATTCTATCATTACAGAAAACTACTACTCATACTCTCCCACCAAGGCAGATGTTTTGACTAATCTTGCAACTTTATATAAGTCAACTCGCAATTATAATGAAGCATTATATCCATTTGAAGAGGCCTTAAAAATAAATAAAGAATTCTCTTTTCTTTATCCAGAAAAATATATATCTCAATATGCAATAAATTTAATTAATTTAGCCTCATTGCATAATGAATTAGGGAACGATTCTCTTTCAATAAATCTTTACATTGAAGCAATATCACTTTTTGATAGTTTAAGTGTGCTAAAGAAAGATGAATATAAAATCTATCATGCAACTTCATTAAATAATCTTGGCCTTATTTTCTATAAAAATCAGAAATATCAACAAGCAATCGATTTAATGGATCTTTCAAGTAGTATTTTTGAACAACTATCAAATGAATATCCAATTCAATATTTATCACAACTTGCAACCATAAAACTAAATTTAGCATCAATATGCAAGGAAACATCGAATCATTTACGTGCAGAGAAATTATATTTGGAAACAATAGATATTTTCACTAAATTAAAAGATATTAAACCATTAGAAAGTCTTTCTCAAATTAGTTCAACTCAAAACCTATTAGGATTATTATATTCAAGTATTGGAGAATATGTAAAATCAGAAAGAATTCTTAATGAAGCTCTTGAAATAAGAAAGGTGCTTGCAGAAATAGATTTAGATAATAATTTGGCAAAGGTTGCTGACATTCAAAATAATCTTGGAAGTGTTTACGAATATACAGAAAAGTATAACAAAGCGATAGAAATGTACAACTCTTCATTAGATATATATGAAACTTTAGCAAAAAATGGTTATTATTTTACTGAAAAGACCAAAGAAATTGAAGAAAATATAAAAAGATTAAACCAACTATATAATAAGAGTAATTGATATTCAGTTATAAAAAATCAAAAAAACAAAAAATATGGAAAATTGGGCTAATGAATTGCCATTTATGGCTATAACAATATCAGATAAAAATGGAAAGATTATTGATATGAATGAAAGAAGCATTATGACATTTCAAAAATCTGGAGGAAGAGAACTTATAGGCAAAGAACTGCTGGATTGTCATTCTCAAAGGTCAAAAGATATGATTAATGAAATGATTAAAAGCAATAAAACTAATGCTTACACAATTGAAAAAGAAGGATTGAAGAAACTAATATATCAAACTCCATGGTATGAAAATGGAGAATTTGGAGGATTGGTAGAGTTTTCAATTGTAATCCCTGTGGATATGCCTCATTTTATTAGAGGATAATAGCTTTCTCTTAACTCTAAAAAGTTAAAGTAATTACAAAAATCACGACTAAAAAATACAGAGAAAAATAATCTATTTTTTTCTCCAAAATAACCTCAATTTAAGCTAAATTTAAGCACAAAAAGTCAAAGCATAAATCTCTGAAAACTAAGTACTGAAGTCAGTTAATTAGACTTTAAACTTTTTTTACTTGATGTTGATGTCGAAATCATGGCATGAATTGGAGATCAAAACTTGATTAAAATAGTTGTAAACTTCGTTTTTGTATTTCTTTATTTAATCTGAGTAGTTTTTTACTTGATTAAATACTATATTTTAAAGATAATTTGGATTTTTATTCTTTAAGAATTGTAAAGAATATTAATTCTGTTTTTTCAAACTTAGGAAACCATATTCTAAAATAATTACTTCTTCGTCTAAAAGCTCTCTAATTAATGGAATTACAACCTCTTTTGAGCCAAAATTAATGTTATTGGCAAAATATTGCAATGGTTTTGGACCTTGAAGCAATTCTTTACAAATAGCATCAATGGTTTCTTCCCTACCAATAGATTTCTTTTCAGAAAGGCATACATCACATTTTCCACATTCTCCTGCTTCGAAGTCAAAATAATTAAGAATTTGCTTTTCTCTGCATTTGTTGGAAGTAATATAATCAATTAGCTGCTCAGCTTTTTTCTTGTTATTTCCCTTAATTTGATAATAAAATTCTTGAGAAAGTTCAAAATTATCATTTGAAAGACGATTTTGAGTGAAAATTAATTGAGGTTGTAAGGATTTAGGTTCGTAAAAAAGAATATTGTATTGCTCTAATTTCTTAAGAGATTTGAATATATTTTCTTCAGACTCATAACAAAGCTTTGCTAATTTCTTTTCATCAATTATTGTAAACTCAGTCATTAGTCCAGAATAAGTTCTTCTTAGAGCTTCAAGCAAAGGGAAATATTGTGGATAAGTATTAGTAAACTCAAATAGAACATCCCTTTCAACATTAATCAAAACTTTTGATAATGGATTTCTATTCTCTATAACTTCTATCAATCCTGAGTTTTGAAGTATTCTAATTGAACTGAAAACTAAATAAGAATCAAAATTATATGTTTGAGAAAAAGAAAGTAAATCAAAATCAAATTTTCTGTCCTGCCCTGTTGAAGTTGCTATTTTATAATAGTTACATAACGCATTATAGATATTTTGGATATATTTCTTTTCAGGGAAATTGGATTCAATTGTATTTCTTAATGTTTCAATATCCTTAGTATTATAAAGTAAAATTCCATAAGCTTTTTTACCATTTCTTCCTGCCCTACCCACTTCTTGAACATAAGCCTCAATGCTTTCGGGCAAATCGTAATGAATTACATAACTGACATTTTGTTTATCAATCCCCATTCCAAAGGCTGTTGTTGCAACCATAATATCAGTCTTTTCCTCAATCCAATTTTGTTGCCTGTAATTTCTTATTGCTGTTGTTAAGCCAGCATGATAGGCCTCTGCATTAATTCCTATTGATTTTAGAATTTGAGAAATTCCAACAGTTTTCTTTCGTGAACGAACATAAATTAAACCAATACCTCCAATAGTTTCAACAATAGTTTTAATTCTTGTTATTTTATCACTTTCCTCAAAAACCATATAATTTAGATTTTCCCTCTCAAAACTTGTTGTCAAAGAATTTCTTTCCTTGAAAAGAAGTTTGTCTTGAATATCTTCAACAACCTCTTTTGTTGCTGTTGCAGTAAGTGCTAAAACAGGAACTTGAGGATGGTATTTTCTTAAATCGGAGATATTAAGAAAGGAAGGTCTAAAATCGTAACCCCATTTTGAAATACAATGAGCTTCATCAACTGCAATAAGATTAACTTTCATCTTTTCAAAATAGGATATAAATAGCTTTGAAGATATTCTTTCTGGAGAGATATAGAGGATTTTAACTTTCCCATATAAACAATTATTCAAAACTATTTCTATGTTTTGATTGCTTAAACCTGAATAAATAATTCTTGCGTTTATTCCTTTTTCTTTTAATGATTTTTCTTGATCAATCATTAATGCAACTAATGGAGAAACAACAATTGTTATTCCAGATTTGCATAAAGCAGATAGTTGATAGCAAAGAGATTTTCCTGCACCTGTTGGTAAAAGTGCAAGTGTGTCTTTATTAGACAAAACTGAGGATATAATAGCTTCTTGATTAAATCGGAAACTATCGTATCCCCAGTATTTCTTTAGGATTTCTTTAGGATCTTTTTCTTGTGCCATTAATATATGAATGGCGAATTAAAATCTTTTAATAATGGAGCAATCTTGTCTTTATCAGAAAGAATTGGATTTTCAACATTCCATTTAATTCCAATAGTTTCATCTGACCAAAGAATTGAACCTTCTGATTCTTTATTATAGTAGTTTGTACATTTATAAGAGAAAATAGTATCGTCTTCCAAAGTTAAAAAACCATGAGCAAAACCTTCTGGAATATAGAACATTCTTTTTGATATGGCATCCAACTCAACAGCATGATAATGTCCATAAGTTGGTGAGCCTTTACGAATATCCACAGCAACATCCAACACCTTTCCTTGAATTACTCTAACTAATTTTCCTTGAGCATAAGGTGGCTTTTGAAAATGAAGTCCTCTAAGAACATTCTTCATTGACTTTGATTCATTATCTTGAACAAAAATCATTTTCATATCATTCTCAAAGTAACGTTCTTGATTGTAAGATTCAAAGAAATAGCCTCTTTGGTCTTTGAAAACGTCAGGTTCAACAATCAAAAGGTCTGGAATTGATGTCTTAATTATTTTCATAATCTATTCTATCCGTGAATTGCCTTACCATAAGCTGCTTCAATTGCTTCCATTACAGCTTCTGACATTGTTGGGTGTGGATGAATTGCATCAATTATATGATGAGCATTTATTTTGTTTTCTCTTGCTAAAACAACTTCTGCTATCATTTCAGTAACATTATCTCCTATCATATGACAACCAAGTAATTCATCAGTGTTAGCATCAATAACAACTTTAACAAATCCATCTCTATTTCCACTTGCTGAAGCTTTTCCTGAAGCCATATACATAAACTTACCTACCTTAATTTCCTTTCCTAAGCCTTTAGCTTTATCTTCACTAAGTCCAACTGATGCAATTTCAGGATGAGTGTAAGTACAACCAGGAACATTATCATAACTTAAAGGTTTTGGATTTAATCCATGAATTGCATCAACACAAATTAAAGCTTCTTTTGAAGAAACGTGAGCTAAAGCTGGACCATGAACAATATCACCAATTGCATAAACACCTTCAACATTTGTTCTGTAAAAATCATCAACCTCTATTTTTGGTCCATTTATCTTAACTCCCAATTCTTCTAAACCTATATTTTCAATATTTGTTTGGACACCAACAGCAGAAAAAACAACATCAACTTCAATAACTTCTTCTCCTTTTTTACCTTTAATTGTAACCTTACATTTATCAGAAGAAGTATCAACACTTTCAACTGAAGTTGAAGTATATACTTTCATTCCACTTTTCTTGAAACTACGTTGTAGAGTTGAAGCTACTTCAGAATCTTCATTTGGAACTAATGTTGGCATAAATTCAACTAATGTAACTTGAGTTCCTATTGATTGATAAAAATAAGCAAATTCACTTCCAATTGCACCTGAACCAACAACAAGCATTGATTGAGGTTGTTCTCTCAAAGTCATTGCTTCTCTATATCCAATAATCTTTTTACCATCTTGAGGAAGATTTGGAAGTACTCTTGAACGAGCACCTGTTGCTATAATAATATGATCAGCTTCATAGACTTCTTTATTAGCATTTAATTCAACTTCCACTTTTTTATCTTGAAGTAATTTACCTCTGCCTTCAATTACTTGAACATTATTTTTCTTCATCAAGTATTGAACACCCTTGCTCATATTTTCCGCAACACCTCTACTACGAGTTACAATTGCATCCATATTTGGTTTTGCTGAACCTTCCAATTCAATACCATAGTCGGAAGTATGCTTTAAATAATTATATACTTGTGCAGATTTCAATAATGCTTTTGTTGGGATACATCCCCAATTCAAACAAATACCGCCAAGATTTTCTTTTTCAATAATTGCTACTGAATAGCCTAATTGTGCTGCACGTATTGCCGCAACGTATCCTCCAGGACCTGCTCCTAATACTATAATGTCAAATTTCATTTTTTAATTCTTTTTTAATCGTGTACTTTTTCTACAGCTTCACTCACATTTATTGCAAAATCAGCTAACTTTTCAAATTGAGCATACAAACTGCTATAATAAATACCTGTTTGATATGGGTATACATTATTTTTTATTGCTTCTGTATGTTCATCTCTTAATTTATTTCTATATGTATTTATTTTATCTTCTAACTCATTTGCTTTATCAGCAGTAATTTCAGAATAGTTTGAATGAAGATTTTCGTCCATAAGAACTAAAGCTTCACGAACATATTCAAACATAACATTCAATCTATCTCTTAAATCTTGTTCAAACCAACTACCTGCTTTCTTCTTATTATCAATAGTTATTGCAATTTGATTACAGCTATCACCAATACTTTCAAGATTATCAACTATTCTCAACATTGAACTAATATACAATGAAGCTCTATGACTTAAATCATGTTCTGAAGCCTTTGTAAGATAGTTGGCAATTTCAACTTCCATCCTATCTGTAATTTCTTCATATTTAATAATTCTATCATAAATCTCCTTATATTTTTTATCCTCTTTTGTCTTAATTAAATCTGGAATCATATCATACATTTTCAAAATTCTTCTTGAAAATGTTTCAATTTCTTTTTTAGCAGGTTCAATTGCTAATTCACCAGCAGACATATATCCGGAAGGGATAAATTTCAAACGGAATTCCTCATCATCATCTTTCTTAATTGGAACCATTTTTTCCACAATCTTAATAATTTGAGGAATAAACCAAACTAATATACAAGTATTAGCAATATTAAAAAAGCTATGGAATATAGATAATGCAACTGGCATTGCTAAAGAATCAGTAACTGGAGATCCTCCACCAGATAAAATGGATATTTTACTTATTAATGTTAGAACTGGGTGAAATAATAAAAGTATCCAAATCACTCCAATAACATTAAATATGAAATGTGCTCTTGCAGCTTGTTTTGCTGTTTTATTTGCAACTGTTGCAGCAATATTTGCAGTTATAGTTGTTCCAATATTTTCTCCTAAAACCAAAGCTGCTCCCATTTCAAAAGGAATAAGTCCCTTAGCACACATTACAAGTGTTACGGCCATCATAGCAGATGAGGATTGTACAACACAAGTTAATATGGTTCCTATTACAACAAATAATAGAATTGAGAAATATCCTGAATGAGACATATTTGCAATAAATTCAAGTACGCCAGCATATTTTGGATCAGTAAAATCAGGCACATTGCTTGTAAGCATTTGCAAACCTAAAAACAAAAGAGCAAATCCAATAAAAAACTCTCCAATATTTTCTTTTGATTTAATAAATAAAAAAGGAGTAGCAATTGCAATTATTGGAAGAACAAATTCAGAAATATCAAACTTAAAACCAAGCAAAGAAACTAACCATGCTGTAACTGTTGTTCCAATATTTGCACCCATTATCACAGAAATAGCTCCAGCTAAAGTAAGTGCTCCTGCATTAACAAAACTTACAACCATAACAGTTGTTGCAGATGATGATTGAATTACAGAGGTTATTCCTAACCCTGTTAAAACTCCTCTAAATCGGTTGGAAGTCATTTTTGAAAGGAAATTCCTTAAACTATCTCCTGTGAGTCTTTGTAACGAATCACTCATTATTTTCATTCCATAAAGGAATAGGCCTAAACCACCTAAAAGCGTTAAAATTTGAAATACTATATTCATTCTTTCCTGAATTTATTATAATAAAAACCTTGCAAAATTACTTATTTATATTGTAAGTCCAATATATAAAAGAAAAAAAGATTATACAACTAAGTATAATCTTTTAACTAACCATTTATTTTTTAATTTGCTATTCTTTTTTCTAAATCATCAACCCAAGTTTTATATTTCTTATCTGTGTTGTAGAGATTCGAAACAGCCTTACATGCATGAAGAACTGTTGAATGATCTTTATTTCCACACCTTGAGCCGATAATTGCTAATGAATTTTTCGTTAGTTTTTTGGAAAAATACATTGCTAATTGCCTTGCTTGAACAATTTCTCTTTTCCTTGATGAAGATTGAATTTTATCAACCGAAAGATTAAAATAATCAAAAACTACTTTTTGAATATATTCAATTGAAACTTCTCTAACATTACTTCTGATAAATTTATCAATCATTTCTCTGGCAAGATCAATTGTTATAGTTTTCTTATTAAAAGAAGACTGAGCTAAAAGAGAAATTAATGCTCCTTCCAATTCTCTTACACTTGAATTAATATTATATGCCAAATATTCAATAATATCATAAGGCATTTCAATACCATCTTTATATAGTTTACTTTGCAGAATTTGTATTCTTGTTTGAACATCTGGCAATTGCAAATCTGCACTTAAACCCCATTTCAAACGTGAAATTACTCTTTGTTCAAAGTCGCATAAATCAGCAGGAGTTTTATCAGAAGTTATTATTAATTGTTTGCCTGATGAATGAAGGGAATTAAAAACATGGAAAAACACATCTTGTGTTCCTGTTTTCTTAGCAAAAAACTGTATATCATCAATAATTAATAAGTCTATCATTTGATAAAATTGCAAGAAATCATTTCTTGTATTATTTTTACATGCATCTGTGTATTGATGAACAAATTGTTCTGCAGAAACATATAAAACTGTTTTATCAGGGAAATTCTTTTTTGTTTCTAATCCAATTGCATGAGCAAGATGGGTTTTGCCTAAACCTACACCTGAATAAATAAAGAAAGGATTAAATGAAGTTTTTCCTGGATTTTGAGCAACTGCATAACCTGCACTTCTTGCCAAACGATTACATTCTCCTTCAACAAAATTATCAAAAGATAGTGATTCATTAAGTTGAGAATTTATTTTAATTTTCTTTAGTCCTGGAAGTATAAAAGGATTTGGAAAATCTTTAGACGGAGAAGAATTAATATTTAATGGTACACTTACAGGTGCATTATATTTAGCATATTTATCTTCTGAAGGCTGTATTGAAGAATAAGGTGTTTGAGAATCTAAAACAATACTATATTGAAGCATTGCATTTTTGCCAATTTCTCTTTTAATAGTTTTCTTTAGTAAATGTACATAATGCTCTTCTAAGAACTCACAAAAATATTGACTTGGTACTTGAATAGTTAAAACATTTTCTTCTAGTTTAAGTGGTCGTATAGGCTCAAACCAAGTTTTGTAAAGAAATTCATTTCCAAGATTATCTTTAATAACTTGTAAACAATTATTCCATACGTCTTCGTGTCCTTTTTGCATATCAAAATTAGTTTAAAATATAATAAATACCTACATGATAATAACCATTCAGGTTTCGTTTTTCAAAATTATAAATTAAAGTGTGTAAAATAATATTTTTATTTTCTTGTTTGATTCAGATTTTTTACATATAGGTTTTTTAATAAAACAGTCCCAAAAAAGGACAATAATCAAAAAGCCTACATCACTAATGAGTTATCAAACGATAGAAAATATTTTCCAATTTGTGGCGGAAAATAAGAATAATTTTTTGATTAAAAAAATATTTATCGTATTTTTTTCTCTTTTTTTCAACAACTTTTCAACAAGTAATACTATATAATTCAATAAATAGTTTAAATTGCCCCTTACCATACCTAAAAAATTTATTTTTCAAATCAAATTTCGTTTATAAATTTGACCAAAACATTATCAATAAATCTCAAACTATCAATTACCTTCTGTGAATCTCTTTTCCTTATTCTAAATTCCAAATAACAATCATTCTCAAACTTATGATTCTGTTGATGAAGATCATATTCTTTCATAATTTTCATAACATCATTCATTAGTGAATACTCAAAACTCACGCCATATATTTCATCAACTGTTTTTTCAATGATTTTTGAATTATCCAACACATCAATTGTGGCTTGTTTATATGATTGAATCAAACCACTTACACCAAGTTTTGTTCCGCCAAAATATCTTACAACAACAACCAATATATTTGTTAAATTTTTTGACAGCAATTGTCCATAAATTGGTTTTCCTGCTGTGGAAGAAGGCTCTCCATCATCATTTAATCTAAAAACTGACTTATTATATCCCAATATATAAGCATAACAATGATGACGAGCATCAAAATACTCTTTCTTTATATCCTTAATAATTTCTTTTATTTCTTCTTGAGTTGTAACTGGAAAAGCTAAAGAAATAAATTTACTCCCTTTCTCCTTATAGACCCCTTCTGCCCTATCCTCAATAGTTAAATAAGTATCATCAAACATATTTTCTATAAGTTATAATATTGTTCAATCCAGTCTGAACCAAAATATATTTTATTAGAAATCTTATTCTTTATAAGTTCCTTTGGAGATAGTAACCCTTTATAAAAACGCTTATTACCAACCAGAACATTTGCCTCATCCCATAAGTTTTCTTTAATAAAACTCTCTAAAGTAAATTTGCCTCCTTCAACAATTAGTGAAGAAGTTTTTATGTCACTATATATATAATGTATAATTTGCAACAAAACATTCTTTTCAAAATCCAATTTAACATAAGAAATTTCTCCTTCAACAAAATCTTTCTTCGAATTAAAAACAACTGTCTTTTGAGAATTATCAAAAAAATATCTGTCGATAGGAATAGTTAAATCTTTGTCTATAGTCATTCTTATTGGATTAGGTCCATTGTAGTAACGAATATTTAAATGTGGATTATCATTAATGATAGTATTCTTTCCTACCAGTATACAGTCCTCAATTGCCCTTTGTCTATGAACCCAAACTTTTAAAGCATCATTTGTTATCCAATAATCCTCCTTACTTTCGTTTTTCCTCTCAATATCCATAAATCCATCCAAAGTTTGAGCCCATTTCAAAATAATATAAGGACGATTTTTTTCGTGGCGAGAGAAAAATCTTTTGTTTAATTCTCTCCCTTCCTTCTCCAAGACTCCACTTACTACTTCAATTCCTGCATCTTTTAAAATCTTTACACCACCACCTGAAACCTTAGGATTTGGATCTGAATTACAAATAACAACTTTTCTTATTCCACTTTTAACAATAAAGTCAGCACAAGGAGGAGTTTTTCCCCAATGGCAACAAGGCTCAAGGCTAACATATATAGTGGAGTTTTTAAGTAAATTTTTATCTTCAACAGCATTTATTGCATTGGGTTCTGCATGTGCCTGTCCATAAACCTTATGATAACCTTCTCCAATTATTTTATTATCATATACCACCACTGCTCCAACCATAGGATTTGGACTAACATAACCCCCACCCAATGAAGCCAACTGCAAACACCTATGCATTAATAACTCATCATTCATATCTATCGTGAAATAAAAAGCAAATATACTACTTAATCCAACAATATTAAAATTCCTCGATTGGGATAAATATAGTAATTTTGCAAAAAACAAAATAATGAGGATAGCATCAAACAGAATTGAAGACATATTAAAATTTGCTTTGCAGGAACTTGAAGGAATTTACTCAGAAAATGAGATAAAACAAATGACCTATAATCTTATTACTCATTTTTGCAATATTCCAAAAACATCAATCTTAGCTAATAACCAACAAGCTGTTCTTGAATCTGAACTCCTTAAGATGAATTTTGCTATTAAAGACCTTAAGAAAGAAAAACCTCTTCAGTATATTATGGGATATACCGATTTCTATAATATTAAAGTAAACTTAAATCATAAAGTTTTAATTCCTCGTCCAGAAACAGAAGAATTGGTTGATATGATTATTAAGGAGAATAAAGAAAGAAAAGAGTTAAGAATTGCCGATTTAGGTTGTGGAAGCGGAGCAATTGCTTTGGCTATAAAAAAGAATATTCCTCAAAGTGAGGTTTGGGCTTTTGATATTGACGATGAAGCAATTAATCAAACAAAAGAAAATGCAAAAACGCTTAATTTGGATATTAATATTGAAAAGAAAGACCTTTTGAATGATAATTTCTCTAATTATAATTTTGATATAATAATATCTAATCCTCCATATGTTATGGAAAAAGAAAAAAGCTTGATGAAAAATAATGTATTGAACCACGAACCCCATCAAGCACTTTTTGTTAAAGATGAAGACCCACTAATATTTTATCAAGCAATTGAAAAAATTGCTCAAAACAATCTAAGAACCAAAGGAAAACTATATATGGAAATAAATGAGAATTTATCCGATAGTACAAAAGACATTTTCAAAGATTACGAAACTAAGATAATAAAAGACATTTTTGGCAAATTTAGATTTATTAGTGCTGTAAATTAGTGTAATGCTAAATAGAAAATAAATATCACAATTAATTTTATTCTAAACCTCAATTAATATATTCTTCGTTTTAGTTATTAAATGAAGAGATTATTTATCGAAACAAAGAATAACTAAAATACGATTATAAAAAAATAGGGTGCCTTTCTTAGAAAAGCACCCTATAATAATATTTAATAATTAATAATTAACCCATAAACGGATAACGAAAATCTGTTGGTGGGATTAATGTTTCTTTAATACATCTTGGACTTACCCAACGATAAAGATTAAGTTCAGAACCTGCTTTATCATTTGTTCCAGAAGCTCTTGCTCCTCCAAATGGTTGATTTCCTACAACTGCTCCTGTTGGTTTATCATTGATGTAGAAATTACCTGCTGCATATCTTAATGCGTTCATTGCCGTTTCGGTTGCATAACGACAATTTGAGAATATTGAACCAGTAAGTGCAAATGGAGATGTTGAATCACATAATGCTAAAGTTTCTTCATATTTTTCTCCATCATACAAATAAATAGTGAAAACTGGACCAAATAGTTCTATTTCCATTGTTTCGTATTTTGGATTAGTTGTAAGAATTATTGTTGGTTCAATAAAATAACCTTTAGATTTATCACCATTTCCTCCAAGAACTATTTTAGCTTCAGGAGAAACCTTTGCTCTATCAACATATTTCATTATAGTATCAAATGACTTTTCATCAATAACAGCATTTACATAATTAGAAAATTCTCTTATGCAGCCTTGTTTAATTTGTCCAGCCATTTCCTTAATATATTCGTAAGTTTTATCCCATAATTCTTGTGGAATATATGCTCTTGAAGCAGCTGAACATTTTTGTCCTTGGTATTCAAATGCTCCTCTAACAATTGCAACTGCCAATTCTTTTGGTGAAGAAGATTTGTGAGCGAAAATAAAGTCTTTTCCTCCTGTTTCTCCAACAATTTTTGGATATGTATTATAAGAATCGATGTTTTGTCCTATTTGTTTCCAGAAATTATTGAATGTGTGAGTTGAACCAGTAAAGTGAATTCCTGCCAAATGTTTTGAAGCAAAGCAAGTATCAGAAATAACTGAACCACTACCAGGAACAAAGTTAATTACTCCATCAGGAACTCCTGCTTCACTAAATATTTTCATCAAATAGTAGTTAGAAAGAATTGCTGTTGTTGCAGGTTTCCAAACTGTAACATTACCCATAAGTACTGGTGCAATATTCAAATTACAAGCAATTGCAGTAAAATTGAAAGGAGAAATTGTATAAACAAAACCTTCAAGAGGGCGATACTCCAAACGATTTATTGCAGTATTGTCACTCATTGGTTGTTGAGAATATATTAAAGATGCAAAATGTGCATTGAAACGTAAGAAATCTATTGCTTCGCATGCAGAGTCTATTTCTGCTTGATAAGAATTCTTTGATTGTCCAAGCATTGTAGCTGCATTTATTAAAAAACGATATTTCTTTGAAATAAGTTCAGCAACTTTCATCATTATTGAACAACGATCAATCCAATGTACGTTAGACCATTTGTCATGAGCTTTTAGTGCGGCATCAATTGCCATTTGAACAGTTTCTGGAGTAGCTTTATGATATGTAGCAAGAACATGTCCATGTTCAGTTGGCATAACGACCTTTCCCATTTGACCTGTCTTTACTTCTTTTCCACCAATAATTAATGGTATTTCAATACTTGTGTTGTATTGTCTCTCAACTTCTTTTTCCAATGCTTCTCTTTCTGGAGAATTTGGAGCATAACCTAATACAGTTTCATTTTTTGGTCTTTCAAAAAAGAATGATGCATTGTTCATAATTCAAATAATTTTTTAAATGATTAATATTGTTTTCTTTTGGTTATAATAACCTTTATAAATATTATTTTGCAAATATATACCTTGTTTTTGTTATTAACAAATATTTTTCTACTTTTGTATTTCTTCAAAGCTAAAACAATATGAGCAAAGAATTAAAATCAATTTCTTCCGAAATAACTTCTAATGAATTATCCATTATTGGAATATCCACAACCCTAAATGGCTTATCATTAGCTCAAAGTATTAATTCATTACTCAATACCGATTTGCGATTATGCAAAGACTTTGAAAGCTACAACAAAGAAGAAAATCAATCCTATTGCTTCAAAAGCTACCATTACTCAAACGAAATACATCATTTGAAGCATTTTCTTATATCAAACAAGAATAGTGAGAATAAATTATTAATAAAAGCTCATATTAAATACGATTATATTTATGTTATAATTGGAAGAGACAATAACATATATGCATCTGATTTCATAGAAAAGATAAAAAAGGTTCAAAACATTCAACTTGTTAGAAATATTCATCCAACATTTACAACCAAAGAACATTTCAAGCAAGATATAAAGCCTATTGAAATGTTAGATATATTTGGAAATCCTTCCATTGCTCCAAATAAAGCAAAGAAAACACCTACTAAAAAATCTGAAACAGGAATTGCCATAAAACAATTTATTGATGATATTGAATATTACTTAGGGAATGTGATGTCAAACAAGAGAATATTTTTAGCATATAATGTTGTTTTAAGTAGTGAAATTCTTTCTTCTATTGACAAACTTTACAAACATTTTTCTAAAGAAAATATAAGTATAATTCCAAAAGAGAATTATCACCTCACACTTCAATTTATTGGCGAGAGTACCTTCAAACAAATAAATAACATTATATCTTCAACAAAGGAAATTCTTGATCAAAGCCAACCAATTGAAGTTGAAATTGACAAGATCCACTATTTCCCAAATAATGGAAAACATTTAACAGTTACTTTAAGCATTAAGGAAAACGCTTTATTAAAAGAGCTATATAAATCCATACATAATGAGTATTTAAAGCTCAATCTTTCCTTAAGTAATAAAGAATTTATTCCTCATATAACCATTGCTAAAATTCATACAATGGAAAACGTTTCTCTATTAATGCAAGAAATAGATAAATTGTTTAAAATATCTCCACTAAAGCTACAACTTTCAAAACCTATTTTATTTGAAAGCATTTCCATTGGCAATAAAGTCAGATATGATATAGTAAAGGTATTTGAATAATTTATCTTGACTTTTAATTACTTTACTTGTGAGTAGAAATATTAGACTTATAAGCAATTAAACGCCTTGTTTTTCTATCCAAACAATAGATACATCTACAAAATCGACGATTAGAAAAATTTTAAAAAGGATTAAATCTGGAATAATGGCATTATATTCTCCATATAATGCCATTATACTTTCCATATAATGCCATTAAAGCAACATTATAATGGCATTATACCAGATCTAAACAAAGTCTAATTACTTTAAAAGCTTATTTAGTGAGTTTTATAACTTGATTAAATGGGATTATTCTTATAAAAGAAAATTATAAGAACATTCTATATTTTATTTTATTGGAGAAGAAGACTCAGAAATTGAGATATAGAGTTGATTTTCTTTGTCAAAAAGGAATTGTATTTGAACTGGAGTTTCATTATTGTGAATTTGAGGCTCATTGTTCAAAAAACTAATATAAAAAGATTTAAAGTTATTTGCAATTCCTTCTCCTGTGCATTTAACATAACTTTCTTTTAGAGTCCAAATTTTTGTAAAGGCTTGATTTTGCTGATTTGTGTTTGAGAGAGAATTTAAATACTCTGCTTCTTTAGGATGAAAAAACCTCTCAACTAATTCTTTCTTGTATTTTCTTTCCTGTTCAATGTCAATTCCAATTTGTTTATCGGAAATAGCAATGGCTATATATTCTTTGGTATGAGAAATTGAGAAATGAAGGTTTGGATTAAAAACGAAAAAAGGCTTGCCTTCAATGGTGCATTCTATTGCAGTATTGAAGACCAAGCCTTTTTGTTTAATGATATCAATAAGGAATTGTTTAGCCCATTTTGATATTTGTTTTGGATGAGTTAACGATAAATCTATTCCAAAACATTCTTTTGCTTTATCAATATGGTATATAAAAAATTCCAATTCAAATTAATTAATACCAAGTAATTCTACATCAAAAACTAATGTGCTGCCTGCAGGAATTGTTCCAACAGGAGAATCTCCATAAGCTAAATCAGCAGGAATGAAGAATGTGTATTTTGAACCAACTGTCATTAGTTGTAAACCTTCTGTCCAACCTTGAATAACTTGATTTAATGGGAAAGAAATTGGTTCTCCTCTTTGAACTGAAGAATCAAACACGCTACCATTAATAAGAGTACCATGATAATGTACATTTACTGTATCTGTTGATTTAGGTATTGCACCATTTCCTTCTTGAACAACTTTATATTGAAGACCGCTTGCAGTTTCTTTAACTCCTTCTTGGTTGCGGTTAGCAGTCAAAAACAATTTTCCTTCTTCTCTTGCTTTAAGACCTTCTTGTTGCATTTGAGCTTGTTTCTTTATTTGCATTTCTTGTTGCCAAACAGCCATTATTGAGTTCTTTTCTTCTTCTGTTAATAGGTTTTGAACTTCTCCATTAGCAGCTTTACGTAGAGCTTCAATCATTACCTCAATTTCCAAATCATAACCTTCTCTAAAAAGACTTGCTCCAATGTCTTCACCGATTATATAACTAATTTTGTCTTTGTTTGTTTTTAATTCCATTTGTGTTTTGTTTTTTTATTTGATTATAGTTAATTCGTCTATTAAATTTTGAGCTCCAGCAAATTTATCAATTATAAAAAGAACATAACGAGCGTCAACGTTAATTGTTCTTTGAAGCTTTGGTTCAAAAGCAATATCTCCACTCATAGCTTCCCAGTTTCCATCAAAAGCCAATCCAATAAGATGACCTTCTGCATTAAGAATTGGTGAGCCAGAATTACCTCCTGTAATATCATTGTTTGAAAGGAAGCAAGTTATTATCTTTCCATTTTCATCAGCATATTGACCATAGTCTTTATTTAAGTAAAGTTCTTTTAGTTTGGCTGGAACTTCAAATTCACTTGAAGTAGGGTCTTCTTTTTCCATAACACCTTCAAGGGTTGTTACGTAATTATAGTGAATACCATCAGCAGGATAATAATCTAAAACTTGTCCATAAGTCATACGCATTGTAAAGTTTGCATCAGGATATTGAACTAATGTAGGATCCATTTCTCTAAGAGCTGCAACAAAACGTTTTCTTGCTTGAGAAAGATTAGTAACAGCATTATCTAAATCCTTATCATCTCCAGCAACATACATATATGCAGTAAGTGCAGATTGAGCAATTAAATCCTTTTGTAGTTTCTTAGTATTTGGTTTATTGATAAATTTATTGAAGTTCTCTTTGTTGGCAAAAATTGACTTTTTGAAAGCATCCTCAACAAAATCATCAACACTTCCTTTATATTTTTTCTCAATAGTTCTGCTCATATAATTATTCTTATCTAAAGAAGAAAACATATTTACAAATGATCTGAAAAGTTCTTTTTCTGTTTCTTGATCATAAGTTTTAAAATGTTCTTCTCCAAGAGTTTTTACTCTTTGAATAGCTTTTGGGAAATTTGAATCTTTTTTATCTAATGATAATAATGAATATGTTGTTTGGAAAGCAAGTAATGCTCTTTTATTTACAACAAGTCCAAGATTAACAAACCATTCATTTTGAGTTGAAGGAGCATTGCCGATAACTTTATTTGCATTATTCAAATCTTTAATAACATCTCCATATTTTTCAATTCTTGCCTTATCTTCAGAAATCCATTTTGAAAGTCTATCTTCAATTTCTTTCTTCTTATCATAAACATTAAGATTTTTCAACCCTCTTAATTCTCCTTTTTTATTCTTCCAAAGATTCATATAACCTGCATAATCGGAAGCATAAATTAAGTTTATTCTATTATCCTTTTCCATCATCTTCTTCATTGTTGGGAGCATATATTCTCCTGCCTTAACAATTGAAGGGTCTGTTACATTAATAGTATTTGAAACTTCTCCTGAGGTCATATATCTTTCTGTTGAACCAGGAAAGCCCCAAATCATTGTAAAATCATTTTGTTTTACACCTTTTAAACTTACAGGTAAAAAATGTTTTGGCTTGTAAGGAACATTGTCTTTTGAAAATTTTGCTGGTCTATTATCAGAGTTTGCGTATACTCTAAAAATAGAAAAGTCTCCTGTATGACGTGGCCACATCCAATTGTCAGTATCTCCACCAAATTTTCCTATTGAAGATGGAGGAGTTCCAACCAAACGGATATCTGTATAAACTTCGTAAACGAACATATAATATTCTAATCCTTCAAAGAAAGGTTTAATTTCTACTTTGTATTTTCCTTCTTCTGAAGTCTTTTCTTCAAGCAATTTAATTCTTAATAATATTGTATCTTTTACTGAAGATAAATCTAATTTATCAGCATATCCTCCCAATATTTCCTTTGTTACATCTTCCATTCTCAAAAGGAAAGATACTGTCATATCAGGGATTGGTATTTCTTCACTCAAATTCTTTGCCCAAAATCCATTATTAAGATAATCATGCTCAACAGTTGATTGACTTACAATTGATTCATATCCGCAATGGTGATTAGTAAATAGCAATCCTTTATCTGACATTATTTCTCCAGTACAACCATTTCCAAATTGAACAATTGCATCTTTCAAACTTGAGTTATTAATAGCATAAAGCTCCTCTGCAGTTAGTTTTAATCCCATTTTCTGCATTGTGGAATAATTTAAGTTCTTAAAGAATATTGGCAACCACATACCTTCATCAGGTTTTGGTGCAGGGTTTGCAAATATTAAACTTGCTACCAAGCTTAATAATATTGACATTAGTGAAATCTTTTTCATATTATATATATTTTAATTGTGAATATTTATCTTTTTGAAATATTATTTGAGCAACTTCTAATATTTGTTTAGAAGTTATTTTTTCAATTTCTTGATTTGTGGTTTTAAGAGAATCAATTCTATCAAAATTAAGAATTGATTTTCCCATAGATATTACTTCATTTTGATTACTCTCATATTGGATTGCCAATTGTCCAATAAGTTGTTGTTTGGCAATCTTAAGAGAAGATGGAGTCATTTCTTTATTTGAAAAAAAATCTAATTCATTTTTAATTAAACCTATTGTCTTATCAATATATTTTGAATCTGTTGCTGCATAAACGACAAACAAACCTGTATCAGAAAAAGCAGTATAGTTTGATTCTATAGAATAAGTAAATCCATATTTTTCTCTAATCTTCATATTTAATCGTGAATTCATTGCTGGTCCACCAATAATATTATTTAAAAGAGAAAGGGTTATTTTATTCTTATTTTTATAACTAAAAGCAAGATTTCCTATAACCACATGCGATTGATAAGTATTGCGTTTTTTTACTTTATCTTTGGGTTTATAATTCTTTGGACTATTTCGATGAATAGGTTTAGAATTTGTTTTAATTCCTCCAAAATATTTTTCACAAAGTTTTACCCATTTATCAAAATCTATATCTCCAATAGTTGATATTACAATAGAATCTGTAGAGTATGTTTTTTCAATAAATTGATTTAGTTTTTCTGTTGTAAATCCTTTTACTTGTTTTGGAGTTCCTAAAGTATAATGACCTAAACCATTTTTTCCGAAAACTAAATTATCAAATTCATCTAAAATTAATTCAGAAGGATTATCTTCATAAGAATTAATTTCATCTATAACGACAATTTTTTCTTTTTCTAATTCTTTCTGTGGAAATGTAGAAGAGAACAAAATATCAGAAAACAATTCTAAAACTCTATCGTGATAATTATTTAAGAAAGTAGCATAAATACATGTTTCTTCCTTTGTTGTAAAAGCATTTAACTCTCCTCCAACCCCATCTATTCTATTTAATATTTGAAAGCTCTTTCGTTTGTTTGTCCCTTTAAATAAACAATGTTCAATAAAATGTACAATCCCCTCTTCATCTTTTTGTTCATCTCTTGATCCTACATTAATTGTAACTGCACAGTGAGCAACTTGTGAATAGGTCAAGCGATGAACAAGTCTTATCCCATTTGAAAGTCTATGTTGGCTATAGGTAAGTTCTGATTCTAATACCACTATTTATTAGCTTATAATTTGTTTAGCAATTTAGTTATTCAATATATAAAACGTTACCTTGAAATTATATAAAAACCTGCAGCCCCATGTTTTTTACCAATATTTGAAAGGAATGCATTTGCTTCTCTCATTGTTCTACGAGAGCCATAACTTACATAATATTTTGTTTTTTCATCTGCTTTCTTAGTAATTATATAACTATCATATCCCAAACTTCTTGCCTTACGAGCTGTTTGTTGTGCATTAGAAAGATTTTCGTATGTTCCTCCCACAACATCAAAACCAAGTCTTGACACAGGTTGAATTAGTATTGGAGTTGAATAATCAATTTCAGCTGTAGGCATTGGTGGATTATCTTTTTCTCCTGTAGGCTTAAGGACATCTTCTTTCTTAATAACCTTTTTTGCAATAGGTTTTGGTTTTGTTGTATTTATATTATTGTTATTAACAACTTTTTCTTCAACAATTGTTTCGGTAGAAGTTTCTGCCACAGGAATTACTTCAGTTGTAGGAGTTGAAACTGGTATTGAAATTGTTTTTGTTTCTACTTTATCACATTTAGGAGTAATATAAACTGAAAGTTTATCTGTAATTGGTTTTAATTGTTTGTTTCCTTTAATCCAACACATATAATGAGCTAACACTAATGAGCCAATAGCTAAAAGTCCTAAAACAATTATTGAAAATAACACTATCCATATAACCCTATTTCTCTTCCTTCTTTCTTTGCGTATCTTCTTTTCTTTTTTACTCCTTTTATTTTCATTGTTGATAAATTCTTTACTATTCTTATAGTTTAAATCACTACAATCACTATTGTCGTAACATTTATCATTAACTAATTCTTCATTATTTAATTCCTGTTTAATTTTAGGTAATTCTTCAGTTTGATTAAAAATGATTTCTTTTGTTTCCTTTTCCTTAACAGATAAAATTTCTTCTTTTTCTTCTAATTTCTCAACTTTTTCTACTTCTTTTATTTCTTCTCTATCTAAAATTTCTTTATTTTTTGAGCTTACATTTATTTCGATTATTTCTTTTTGAATAGGTTTATTCTCTTCTAAAGTAATTTCTTCTTTAATTGGTTCTTTAGTAATAATAGGTTTAATAAAATCATCTTGATTAAATGTTTTCACACTTTTAATAGTTGAAAAAGCAAATGCACTATCCAAAAGATTTAAGCCTTCAATTGGAGAGAAAATATATTTATTATTTTGTCCTTTTGAAATTGTTCCTAAATCACCTAATTTACATGAGCCAGTAAGTTCAACTCTTTCCTTTATGCTATCAGAATATTGCTTAATCCACTTAATTGCTGTTTCAAGTGAAATAAATTCTTTTTTTGCCATATCTTCAGCAAAGCCTAAATCATTATTAATATCATTTGTAAAACTAACACTTCTACAAGGAGGAGTTAAAGTATTTGTAATTGGACTAATTGAAGCAGAAGTATATTGCACTCTAAAAGTTCCAATTCCAATTAACTCTGCACTATCATTTTTCTTTAAATACTCTAATAGGTTTGATGAAACATTCATATTTTCTTTGTTTTAAATTACGTGTTAATTGATATATTTTTGCTTTTATCTAATAAACAATTTTATTATTCAATAGATTATTTATTTTTTCTAAATCTTCAGGTGTATCAACACCTATACTTTCAAAATCTGTTAATTCTACTTTTATTTTATATCCTTCTTCTAGCCATCTAAGCTGTTCTAAAGACTCCATCTTTTCTAAGCGAGAAGCATATAATTTTACTATTTCTCTTAAAACATTTTTCTTATAGGCATATAATCCTATATGTTTAAAATAACTACCTTTTGCAATTCCATATTCAAGAGTTTCATTTCTATCATAAGGAATTACAGATCGAGAGAAATATAATGCATAATGATTATAATTAAAAACAACCTTAACTACATTAGGATTTGTTAAAGTTTGGACATCTTCAATCATCTTGCATAAAGTTGTTATTTGAACATCAAAATCATCGTAAAAAGGATTAATGACTTCTTGTAGTTGTTCTTTTTTAATTAATGGTTCATCACCTTGAATATTTACAACAATATCAAATTCACCATACATTTCTTCTGCAATATTCAAAGCTTCTTCAACTCTTTCTGTTCCACAATTATGATTTTCATTTGTCATAACTGCAGTATAATTATTCTTATTTACTATATCAAAAATTTTTCGAGAATCAGTTGCAACAATAACCTTATCAAATAAACCACTTTCTTCAACTTTTTTACAGACACAAATAACCATTTCAGTATCCCCTACCATAGCCAAAGGCTTACCTTCAAACCTTGTTGAGGCATATCTTGCAGGTATAACTCCTAAAACTCGTTTTTTTCTTACTTCCATCTTCAAGAAATATTATTGGAAAAGTCCATTAATTTCAGCATTAATTTTTTCTATAACAACCCCCAAATCACTTTTGTTTGAAGAAAAATCCAAATTATCAATATCAATTATTAACAATTTTCCTTCCTTATAATTTTCAATCCATCTATCATAACGTTCATTTAAAGATGCAATATAATCTAAACGAATTGAACTTTCATATTCTCTTCCTCTTTTTTGAATATTTCTAATAAGTGATGGTATGGAAGCTTTAAGATAGATTAATAAATCTGGAGGTTCTATAAAAGAATTCAATAATTCAAAAAGTGAAATATAAGTTTCATAATCCTTTGTCGCCATAAGTCCCATTGCATGAAGATTTGGAGCAAAAATATAAGCATCTTCATATAGTGTTCTATCTTGAATAAGCTTATTGTATATTTTTCTATGTTCAATTAAATTACGAAATCGTTTGTTAAGAAAATATATTTGAAGATTAAAACTCCAACGTCTCATATCGTCATAAAAATTTGCAAGATAAGGATTATCATCATCTTGTTCAAACATAGAATTCCATTTAAATTGCTTAGCCAATAGCTCTGTTAAAGTAGTTTTTCCGCTTCCAATGTTTCCAGCAATAGCAATATGCATACTCTTATTTTTAATATTTATTAACCTACAAAGGTATAAATTTAATTCATAATATTGATATTGTTTGAAAAAAATATACTTTTGCATGTTATTAACATCATTAAAAATCAATTAATATGGCATTAGAAAAGGTTATTAATTACAAAATGATAAAGTCAGAAGACTTAAATCATCATGGAACTCTTTTTGCTGGAAGATGTTCCGAGTGGTTTGTTGAAGCTTCATTTATTGCAGCAGGGAGTAAACTTGACCCGAAACACATTGTTTGTTTAAAAGTACATGGATTAGAATTTCTACATCCAATGCGTTTAGGAAATATATTAGGTTTTGAAAGTTCAATTGTTCATGTTGGAAGGACTTCATTAACAGTGTACACTAAAATTCACGAAATAAATTCTCCAAACATTAAACGCTTAGATGGATTTATTACTTTTTGCTATGTTGATAGTGACTCAAAGTCAACACCTCATAATTTAAAACTTGAAATATCTACAGAAGAAGAAAAGTATCTTAATGAAAAAGCTGTAAAGCTTATGCAAAGAAAAGATTAGAAAATTGTTCATTTTCTATTTAATCTAATATAAAGTTCCTTATTCCAAAAATAATCTATTATTAATAATATAGGCATTAAGCTTGTATTGCTTTTAACAATATAATCATATCTTCTAATTAAACATTTTTAACACATAAAAAATCAAAAAACTTTTTGAGTTTCGATAGTTTCCTGTATTTTTGCAAAAATTTTATTACAAGATGGAATTAAAAGATAGGATAATGAATGAAACATTTAAGTTGATTGTTTCCAAAAGTTGTAAGTTAATTACTATGGATGAGATTGCAAACAATTTAGGCATTTCAAAAAGAACTTTATACGAAAATTTCAAAGACAAAAGCACTCTAATTGAAGATTGCTTAAATGCTAATTTTGAACAAGCAAATGAGAAAGTTAAGAAAATAATGGAAAGTAGTGAAAATAGTCTTATCTCATTTATGCTTATGACTCAAATGGGTCATCAATCAATAGCAACCATTGGGTATGAAAATATAAATGATATAAAAAAATATTACCCACAAATATATACAAATATTTTCATAAAACATGTAGAATATAATAAAGATAATACCTATCAACTTATTTTACGAGCAATGAATGAAGGACTAATCATAAATAACGTTGACATAAACTTTATTCAAAACATGCTTCGTATTTTCCTATTTTATTGCTCAAAAAACGAATATCTTTCTCTTAATCCAGAATTTAATGCCTCAAAACTATTTAACATTCATCTTTTTATAGCAATGAGAGGAATATCCACATTAAAAGGTATAAAAATTATAGATAAATATCAAGAAGAATTTATTAAGTAACAAACATTTAATGAAATATATGAAAAGAAAAATTTTAAATTTAGCTATTTTAAGTCTAAGTCTTGCTTTTGTAAATATAAATGTATGGGGGCAAGAAACTGTTTTAAAATTAGATTTAGAAACTGCTCTAAGAATTGCTCACGACAATAATCCTACAATTAAAATTGCAGACATTGAAATTCAAAGGGTTGATTATGCAAAAAAAGAAGCTATTGGTGCATTACTACCATCTCTAAACGCTGTTGGTCAATATACCGATAACGTAATGAAACAAGTTATGTTTATGCCAGAAAGTTTCTCTGCTCTAATGGGTGGCCAAAAATATATGGAAATGGGTTATAAAAATTCCTATAGTGGTGTTTTAAGCACACAAATTCCTATAGTAAACTTTACCCTTTGGCAAAATATTAAAAACAAACAAAACGACATTGATATAATAATAGAAAAATCAAGAGCTTCAAAAATAGAAATGACAAAGCAAGTTAAAGATGCATACTTTGGCGTATTGCTCTCTAAGAGTTCATTAAAAGTTTTGGAACAAAGTCATAAAAATGCTTTAGAAACGCTTAAAAATATTGAAAACTCATACAAACAAGGAGTGGTTTCTGAATATGATTTTATTAGAGCTCAAGTAAATGTTAATAACCTAAACCCTATTCTTATTAATGCAAAAAATGGAGTTGAATTAGCAACAATGCAATTAAGAATGATACTTTCACTTCCTGCAGAACAAATCATTGAAACTCAAGAAACATTAGAAAGTTTTAATGATAATATTGCTTTGTTTTCTGAAATTAATAAAGAAACTGCATTGTCACAAAATTCTGACCTAAAAATATTGGACTATAATATTAATGGTCTAAAGAATCAACTTAAACTAATCAACACTCAACACTTACCAATGCTTTCAGCATCTGGAAACTATATTTATCAAACACAATCTGAAGATTTCAAATTTAAAGAATATAATTGGGTAAGTTCTGCTTCAATAGGTTTGCAATTAACAGTACCTCTATTTTCAGGGATGCAAAAAGTTAACCAAGCCAAACAAGTAAAAATGGCAATCAAAGGACTTCAACTTCAAAGAGAATATGCTAAAGACGGAATCAATTTACAAATACAAGCAGCTTTAAACCAAATGAAAGCAGCCAAAGAACAATTGAATGTAAATAAAGATGCTATTAATCAAGCAAAAAGAGGATATGAAATTGCAAAAGTTAGATATCAGGTAGGATCAGGAACAATATTAGAATTAAATGATTCAGAATTATCATTAACACAATCAAGTCTTAATTATCAACAATCTCTTTATAATTTCCTATCTGCACAAGCAAATGTAGAAAAAATAATGGGTAGTATTAAATAATGCATAAAATAATAAAAAGTAATCAAACACATAATCATAGAATGAAAAGAATATTTTATTTTGTTGTAGCTTTTTCGATAGTAATGGCTGCATGTACAAAGAAAGACGAAAAGAAAGCTGAAGTAAAAAATGAGACTGTAAAAGTTAAGATTGAAACTGCATCAATGCAAGAGATAGATCAAATCTATGAATTTACATCAACAGTAGATGCTGCAGTAAAGAACTTTATTTCTTCAGCTGGAGGAACAAGAATTGAAAAAATTTGGGTAGAAGTTGGACAAAAAGTAAGAAAAGGTCAAAAACTTGTTACAATGGAAAACACTAATCTTAACACTGCTCAAACTCAATTAGCAAATTTACAAAATGAAGTAAAAAGAATGGAAGCATTGTATACAAGTGGAGGAATTTCAAAACAACAACTTGATCAAATTAAAACTCAAGAAGAAGTTACCAAAAGAAATATTAGAAATTTAGAAAGTAACATTACTCTTACCTCTCCTATTTCTGGAGTTATAACAATGAGAAACTTTGATAATGGAGATGTTTCAGGAGCGCAACCAATTCTTCAAGTAATGCAAATTTCACCTGTTAAACTTAAGTTTAATATTAACGAAACATTCTACAACAAAGTTAAATTAGGAATGTCTGTAAAGACTAAAGTTGAGGTATTCGGAGATGAAGAATTTTCTGGAAAGATCAGTTTAATTGCACCAACAATTGACCCTCTAACACGTACTTTTACTGTAGAAGCACAATTTGCTAATGCAAATCAAAAATTACGTCCTGGTATGTTTGGAAGAGTTGAACTTAATCTTGGAAAAGCTAAAAAAGTTATTGTTTCTGACAAAGCAATTATTAAACAAAGCGGAACAAATAACAAATACGTATTTATTGAAAAGAATGGTACTGTAGAATATCGTCAAGTTGAATTAGGAAGACGTATGAGAGATAAATATGAACTATTGAGTGGAGTAAATGATGGAGAAAATGTTGTTGTTTCAGGACAAACTAGTTTGCTTGATGGCAAAAAAGTTATTGTAGTTAAATAATTAGATAGATTATTAAGATATGAAATTATACGAAGCATCCGTAAAGAAACCCATCACAACGGCCATTATTTTTGTTGCCATAGTTGTGTTAGGGCTGTTCTCACTAAGTAAGTTAAGCATTGATATGTTGCCTGAGATTGAAATGAATCAAGCAATAGTAATTGTAACATATCCAGGTGCATCAGCTGAAGATGTCGAGAATAATGTAAGTAAGACATTAGAAAGTGCATTAAGCACTGTAAGTGACTTAAAAAAAATAAAATCTACTTCTAAAGAAAATACAGCAGTAATTAGTGTTGAATTTAATTGGGGAACAGACCTTGACGCAGCAGTTAATGATATGCGTGATAAAATTGAGATGGTAAAAAGTTATTTACCTGATGGTTGTTCTAATCCAATTATTATGAAGATTAGTACCGATATGATTCCAGTTGCTATATATTCTGCAACTGCTGAAGAAAGTTCACAAGCACTTTATAAAATTCTTGATGATGGAGTCGCTAATCCATTAAATCGTATAAATGGCGTTGGCTCTGTTTCAATTGCCGGTGCTCCTCAAAGAGAAATAAGCGTAAATATTGACCCTCAAAAACTTGAAGCATATAATTTAACTATTGAGCAAATTGGTGGAGCAATTGCAAAAGAGAATGTAAACACTCCTGGAGGTTCAATTGATATTGGTTCTGAAACTTATTCTCTTCGTATTGAAGGAGAAATGAAAGAAAGTGATATTTTAAATAATGTAATAGTTTCTAATTATGGTGGAAAGAGTGTATATTTAAAAGATATTGCTATAGTAAGAGATTCTGTTCAAGAAAAAGCACAAGAAAGTTACGTTAATGGCAGAAAAGGTGCAACTATAGTAATTCAAAAACAAACAGGAGCTAATTCTGTAGAAGTTGTAAAGAAAATTCGTGAACAATTACCTCAAATTCAGAAAAACTTACCAAAAGACATTCAATTTGAAGAGGTAATGAATACTACCGATAATATAGAAAACTCTATTGCGTCGTTAGTTGAAACCGTTCTATTAGCATTTTTATTTGTTGCTATTGTTGTTATATTCTTCTTAGGACAATGGAGAGCGACAATAATTATTATGATAACCATTCCTATATCTCTGATTGCTTCATTTATCTATTTACTTGTTACAGGTAATACATTAAATGTTATCTCTCTTTCTGCACTTTCAATTGCTATTGGTATGGTAGTTGACGATGCTATTGTGGTATTGGAAAACATTTCAACACATATTGAAAGAGGAGCAAGACCAAGAGAAGCTGCAATATATGGTACAAATGAAGTTGGTGTAGCAGTTATAGCTTCAACATTAACTATTTTTGCTGTTTTCTTACCATTTACAATGATGGGAGGTATGGCTGGTATAATGTTCTCTCAATTAGGTTGGATGGTATGTATTGTTATGGCGATTTCATTGATTTGTGCTTTAACACTTATACCTATGCTTAGTGCTACTATGCTTAAGAAAGATAGAACAAATAGCAAAGTATTTGAAAAACTATATTCTCCAATTAGGAAGTTTTTGAATAATTTAGATGTATTTTACGCAAAATGCCTTACATGGGTTGTTAGACATAAAACTGTTACAATTATTTCTGGAGTATTAATCTTTGTAGGTTCTATTATGTTGTCATTTGGAATAGGTTCAGAATTTATTCCTCAATCTGATAATAGTCAAATTTCAGGGAACTTCCAGCTACCTGTTGGTGCTAATGTTGAACGTTCAAAAGTAGTTGCTAAGCAATTTGAAACAAATATTAAGAAAAAATACCCAGAAATTTCTACATTATCATATACTGTTGGTATCCCTTCGGAAGATGACGATAATTCTTGGGCACAAATGCAAACATCAGGAAGTAACTATGTTTCATTTAGAATTAAACTATCTGATTTAAAAGAACGTAAAAGAGATATTTTTGAAATTTCAGAAGGAATTCGTCAAGAATTGGCTTCATATCCAGAGTTATATAAATATAATGTTTTAGCTGGAGGAGGAGATGGAATGACTTCAGGTTCAACTGTTGATGTTGAAATATTGGGATATAATTTTAATGAAACAGAAAAAATAGCAAAAGAAATCAAAGAAAAGATGTCTAATACCAAAGGATTTAGAGATGTTACTATTAGTCGTGAAGATTATAAACCTCTCTATCAAATTGAATTTGACAGAGAAAAACTTGCTCTAAATGGACTTAATGTAGCTACTGCCTCAACATATATTAGAAATAGAATGAATGGAATGACAGCTTCTTTATTTAGAGAAGAAGGTGATGAATATAAAATTAAAATTCGTTACGATAGGGAACATCGTCAATCAATTGAAGATATTGAAAACATTATGATTTACAACCAAACTGGAAAAGCAATAAGATTAAACGAAGTTGCTAAGGTTGTTGAAAAGTTTTCACCACCATCAATTGAACGTCAAGACCGTGAACGTATTGTTAAAGTAAGCGCAACTTTGTATGGAGAAACACTTGATAAAGCAACAAAAAATCTACAAAGTAAAATTGACAAAATGGCTATTCCATCTAATATTGGTGTTCAAATTGGAGGTACTTTGGAAGAACAACAAGAATCATTCTCAGATATGGGATTACTTGCAGCATTGATTATTATGTTAGTGTATTTTGTTATGGCTGCTCAATTTGAATCACTACGTTATCCATTTATTATAATGTTCTCTATACCATTCGCTTTAACAGGAGTTTTAATTGCTCTATTTATCACTGGTGGAACAATAAATATGATGAGTGCAATTGGTAGTATTATGCTTATTGGTATAGTTGTCAAGAATGGTATTGTGCTCGTTGACTACATTAACTTAAACCGTGAAAGAGGAATGAGTATAACAACAGCAGTAATTAATGGAGGTAAATCTCGTTTACGTCCAGTTATCATGACAACTGCAACAACAGTTTTAGGTATGATACCTATGGCAATTGGATTTGGAGAAGGAGCTGAGCTATGGCAACCAATGGGAGTTGTTATTGTTGGAGGTTTAACAGTATCTACCTTAATTACCCTTATTTTAATTCCAACATTATACTGTGTTTTTGCATCAAGAGAAGTTAAAACTTATCGTAACAAACATAGAATTAAATTAAATCGTAGAACAATTAAAGCAGAATAAAAATGAAAGCAGCATTCATAACATATAATCAAGCTCTTGTAGAAGATGTGGAAGATATCTTAAGTCAACTTTCAATAAGAGGATTTACACGTTGGCAAGATGTTCAAGGAAGAGGCACTATAAAAGGAGAACCTCATTTAGGATCTCATGCTTGGCCTTCAAAAAACATGGCAACTCTTTGTATTGTTGATGACAATATTGCTCCTATTCTAAAAAAGAGAATACAAGCACTTGACAAAGAAGCACCAGAACAAGGATTAAGAATATTCTTTTGGGAAACAATTGATGTTTAGACTAAAAGAATTATAAAAATTCATGTTTAAATCAGAAAGAGGTATATTTTTATACCTCTTTTTCTTTTTAATGAAATCCAGAATCCAATGTTATTAATATCTCTAAATCACAAACAATAAATAACTAATCATATTTTTTCTTTACTTTTGCAAAATGTTTGTAAATTTAGGTTATTGGGGATTGTTTATAGCAAGCTTTTTAAGCTCAACTATTATTCCAATGAGCTCAGAGGTGGCTTTAGTTACTCTTATTGCTCTTGGACTAAACCCCGTTTGGTGTGTTTTGATTGCAACCTTAGGAAATTCATTAGGAGGGATGACTTCTTATGGTTTAGGTTATTTGGGCAAATGGGAATGGTTGGAAAAGTATTTTAGAACACCTAAAGAAAAGGTTGAAAAGTTCCAAAGTAAAATTAAACGCTGGGGACCAATAATTGGACTCTTTGCTTGGCTGCCTTTTGTTGGAGATTTATTGGCAATTGGACTTGGTTTTATGAGAATGAATCCTTGGCTTTCTTGTTTATATATGGCAATTGGACGACTTATTCGTTTTTCAATTGTTGGGGGAATAATGCAATTGTTCTAATTTTATTATCTTTGCACTTATTTAATTATTTTGTCACAATGAATTTTCTAAAAGTTTTTATTACATCTGTAGCTCTAATAATTTCTTTTTCTACATTCTCTCAAGTAGATTCTCTATCATATATTGAAGAATCAAAAAATGCTTTTATCTCCAATGAACCTCTTGAAAAGGAAGAAATTGAAGATAGTTTGAAAATAAAATACGATAAAATCATACAAGAATATACCACTGCAAAAGCTGAACTTAAAGAAAGAACAATTGAGATTGACTCTCTAACAAAGGTTGTTGAGAATATGACTGAGATTATGAATAAGGTAAATTCTAAATACAACCAACTCACAGCCGATTATGAAGAGGCAGAAAACCAAATTCAACAAATTAAAACCAAACTCCAAGAAGATACAACTCGTTTTTTATTAGAAATTGATGAGTTAAAAATAGATCATTTGAACTTAAAAACTCTCAACGACACTCTTTCTAAACTCAATCAAGAATATAGAATTCAACTAAATGAAAAGAATCATTTATTGGAAGAAAAGATAAAAATACTTCAGGAAAAAGAAATTCTCTTTGCTGAAAAAGAACAATTATATAAAGATGCAATTAATGCATCTCAAATAGATAAAACAAAAATAGAAGGACAAGTTGAAAAGAAAAATGCTCAAATTGAAGGAAAGGAAAGAGAAATTAACCTATTGCAAAAGAGTATTAATGAAAAAGACACTTCTTTAATTGTGAAAGACCAAAATCTTAACAAGATCACACAAGAAAAGGAAATGTACTATATGATGGCTGACACTCTAAGAGCCAAACTTGTTGAAACAGAAAAAGAACTATTGAAAATAAAAGAAGAACTAAAATTCCAAAAACAAAAAGCCGCTGAAGCACAAGCAAAGATTGATGCTGCAACAGGAAGGAAAAAGAAGGTAAGAGTTATTCAAGGAATTGCAATGCGCTTCTATCCTACTCCTGTTTGGGACATTGTTCCAAGAGCAACAGAAACTGGATTTGAGAATATTGTTATAAACAGAAACACGTCCGAAGTTGACTTTGACTTTATTACTGGAGCATCAGTTATTCTTTACGATTTAACAAAACCTGAAGACAAATTTGCTTCCGATATATCTGTTTATGTTGGATTTGGAGGAGCAAACCTATTTAAAAACTTTTATGTTGGTGGTTCTTACCGTTTTTTGGATTTCTTTCATGTAGCTCTTGGAGTTAACGTTTCTGAATACACTCTTTTGGCAGAAGAATTTAACAAAGAAGGACAAGCTCTTAAACCTGGCTGGTCAATACAAACCACCAAAGAATGGAAGGTTACTCCTTTTATTTCTCTTTCATTAGATTTTGAATTTCTATCCTATATTGGAAAAAAATAAAAAACATAAGAATTATGAATACAATACTCATTAAGAATATAAGCCTCAAGAATAGAATTGTTGATGTTTTAATTGAAGGAAATGTTTTCAAACAAATTGAACCTGAAATAAAAGACGTAAATGCTGATAAAATAATTGACGGAACAAATAGAGCAATTATCCAACCATTCTATAATATGCACACTCATTCTTCAATGACTCTTTTAAGAGGATATGGAGATGATATGCGTTTGTTTCAATGGCTTTCAGAATACATCTGGCCAGAGGAGGCTAAACTTACTGCCGAAGACATATATAATGGAACTCGCCTTGCAATTGTTGAAATGATTCGTTCAGGTACAGTTTTCTTTTTAGATATGTATTGGCATCATCAAGAAATTATTCGTGCTGCTCAAGAAATGAAAGTTAGGGCAAGCGTTGGAGTAACTTTTATTGAAGAAAGAGGGAAAAAAGAAATTGAAGATAATATCAAGTTTATAAATAACTTTAAATCTCCATCAAATAGAATAACAATCAATGTAGCTCCTCATGCCATTTACACAGTAGGTAAAGATCTTTATCAGGAACTATATTTGATTTCTAAAGTAAGAGGTTTGAAACTTAACACCCATCTTGCAGAAACAGTAAACGAAGTTAATGACTGCAAAAAAGCAAACAACAACCTTACCCCTACTGAATATTTAGAATCAATTGGAGTTTTGGATGAAAACACTATTGCTGCTCATTGCGTTCATTTAACAGAACATGATGCAGAAATTCTTTCCTCCAAAGGAGTAACTCTTGTGCATAATCCTTGTGCAAATATGAAATTAGCATCAGGAGCTTTCAATGTTCCTTTAATAAACAAATACGATTGTAGAGTTTGTTTGGGAACAGACGGAACAAGTTCCAATAATAATCTTTCAATGTTGGAGGAAATGAAATTTGCTGCCCTACTTGCTAAAGTTAGCTATCATGATACTTCTTTGCTTTCAGCCAATCAGGTTTTTGCATGGGCAACTAAGAATGGTGCAGAAACTATGGGTTTAAATGCAGGAAAGATTAAAGAAGGTATGCTTGCAGACTGTTTAATTGTTAATTTGAATAACGACAGATTAATTCCAAATAATAATTTAATCTCCAACTGGGTATATTCAGCAGATAGTCGTTGTATTGAAACAGTTATTTGCGATGGAAATATCCTTATGGAAAACTACATCATCCCTAACGAAGAAGAAATTCTTGAAAAAGCGAAAAGAAAGATTAGTTAGTTATACTATAGAAGATTTAATACTTATATTTTCTTGATTTGCTTTTTTCATTAAATTGTTTTCCTAAACAGTTCCAATAGACAAAAATTTAAAAAGAACAAACTCTCTCTTTTGCGTAAATATTTGGGAATATAATTAATGGGAAATACTACATTATATTCAAAATAATTTTGTATATTTGCAAATGCAAACCTCTCATTAGGTTTATTTAGGACTATTTATCCTAAAGTCAATTTCTAAAAAACAAACTCCAATCCCCAAAATATATTAATTAAAAAGATGCACATCTTTTATAGTGAAAGATGCGCATCTTTTGGTATGAAAGATGTACATCTTTGAGGTAAAAAGTCCTTGATTAATAAGTTTTATATAAGGAGTTTGTAGATTTATTCGCCGTTTAAATTTACTTATATCAAGGTTTTATTTTTTCTTTCTTAGTTTTATTTTAGGGAAACAAAGTTTTACTTTTCGCAAAGGACTTTAAGGAGTTTAAAGACTTTAATGTCCTTAAGGTCTTTAAACTACTTAAGCTCATTAACAATTAATAAGATTACCATAAAGGGAAAAGGTTTGTAGAAAAACATATCCCATTTAAGAAATAAAACAAGAAAGGATCAAGAAGATATAAAAACATTTCACTACCTTTGAGCTTTGAAAACAAATAAAAAGTTAATAATGAATAAGTATCTGACTGAAAATCATTAGCGATCTAAAATTGGCAATTAAACATTTCTTTAGCCAAAATATAGTTTAACCGATACAACTAAAAAGGAATAAATTACAATACCCTTATATATAAAATCAATTCATATTGCTAACTTATATTCACGTACTAAAGTTGGAAATACAAAGTTTTAATTCAAAAATATCAATGAATATAGATTAATCTGTGTTCCTTATATTTTCTTATATTAATTATTCTTTTATTAATTCTCATCTACATAATTCTCAAGAAAAATTTGGTCAATTAAAATATTGTTCGTTATTTTGCGAACTACAAACAAAGTATTCTTATGCAAGAAAAAAACATTTTAACCCAAAAACAAGAAGTGTTAGTACGCTTTGCCAAGGCTATGGGACACCCAACACGATTAACAATTTTATTGTTTTTAGCCCATCAAGAAAGTTGTTATTTTGGAGATATTCACGATGAATTACCTATTGCAAAAGCAACTGTTTCCCAACATTTAAAAGAATTAAAAGATGCTGGATTAATTCAAGGTGAAATTGAAGCTCCAAAAGTTAAATATTGTATAAACAGGGAGAATTGGAATATAGCAAAAGAAAGCTTTTCTGGATTATTCTTAGAGTTACCTGAAAAAAAAGTTTGTTGTAAATAAGAAATTCAATTAATCATAATTATTAATAATAAAAACAAATCAAGAAATGGAAATTATTGTATTAGGAACAGGTTGTTCAAGTTGTAAAGCTCTTTACAAATCAGTTGAAGATGCTATTAAGGAATTAAACATCGAAGCAAATCTAACTAAGGAAGAAGATTTGATGAAAATTATGGAATATAATGTTATGCGTACTCCTGCTTTAGTTATTGATGGCAACGTTGTTTCTTCGGGAGTTAAGCTTTCTGTAAATCAAATAAAAGAGTTATTAACCAAATAAAATCATAAGAAAATGAAAAAGATAATCTTATTAATAACATTAGTTATTATATCTGTAGCATGTGGTGCAAAAGGAAATAAAACTGAAACCCAAACCACTGTTAAAGAAAACGTAATAGATAAACCCAATAGAATAGAAATTCTTTATTTTCATGGAAAACAACGTTGCATAACTTGTAAAAACATTGAAAAGTATAGTAAAGAAGTTGTTGAAAATGATTTTGCTAAAGAACTAAAAAATGGAGATATTATTTTCAAGGTAATTGATTTTTCTACTCCAGAAGGAGAAGCTATTGCTGATAAATATGAAATTTCCTTTTCTTCATTACTAGTAAACAAATATACTAATGGAAAGGAATCTATTAATGATATGACTGAACATGGATTTGCTACAGCAAAAGAAAAAGAAGCAGAATTTAAGGCTGGCTTAAAAGAAAAAATAAATGAGCTTCTAAAGAAGTAATATCTTATGGAACTCATACAAAACCTATTAGATAATTCTAATATTCCTTTCTTTACAGCTTTTCTTTTAGGATTATTAACAGCATTAAGTCCTTGTCCTTTGGCAACTAATATTACAGCAATTGGTTATATTTCTAAGGATATTGAAAACAAGAAAAAGATATTTATAAATGGTTTACTTTATACATTAGGAAGAGTTATCGCTTATACAATATTAGCTTGGGTATTGATATTAATTCTTAAAGAAGGAGCCTCAATATTTAAAATCCAAAAATCAATTTCTAAGTATGGGGAAATGATTCTTCCTCCTCTATTACTTTTGATTGGTTTATTTATGCTCTTTGGCAAATATCTTAATCTCCCAAAGATTGGATTAAATAAAAAAGGAAAAAATGTAAAATCAAAAGGGATTTGGAATGTATTAGTACTTGGTATTGTCTTCGCCTTAGCTTTTTGTCCAACAAGTGCAGTGTTCTATTTTGGGATGTTAATACCTATGTCTGTTGCTGATTCAATGGGTTATTTTCTACCAATTGTGTTTGCAATTGCAACAGGATTACCTGTAATTATTGTTGCTTGGATTTTAGCATTTAGTGTATCAAGCATTGGTAAATTCTATAACAGAATGACTTCATTTGAAAAATGGATGAGAATAATAATTGGTATTATCTTTCTTATTGTAGGTGTATATTATATGTTTATCTTTTATTTCTAAAATAACATAGCTCAATCAAAAAATTAAACAATAAATTATATGCGAATTTTAATTCTATGCACAGGAAATAGTTGCAGAAGTCAAATTGCAGCAGCTTGGTTACGTCACTTTGATTCTACTTTAGAAGTATTTTCAGCAGGAACTCAGCCAGCAGATAAAATAAGTGAATTAGCTGTTAAGGTAATGGCTGAAGAGAAAATAGATATTAGTAATGAAAAACCTAAACATGTAAACCAATTTACTGGACAAGAATGGGATTACTTAATAACAGTATGTGGTGATGCAAACGAAAATTGCCCAATATTTACCGGAGAAGTAAAACATCGTTTCCATTTTGGATTTAATGATCCCACAAGAGTTAATGGTAATGAATCATTTTTAATGAGTATTTTACGCAAGACAAGCAAAGAAATAAAAAATACTATGGCTGAATTTTACCTTACAGAAATTCAAAAATTAGAAATACCAAAATGCTCTTGTAAAGGTGGGTGCTAAATAGAAATCAAAAAAATAACATTTTAAATATAAAGAATATGAAAAAAATATCATTATTAGTATTGGCACTTATAATAAGTGTTGGTGCAATGGCTCAAAAGCCAACAAAAGGAGTTGAAGTATTATACTTTAAAGCAGAACTTGCATGTTGCCAAGCAAAAGCTTGTAATAACTTAGAAAGCATAACAAAAGCAATTATTGAAAAAAACTTCAAGTCAGATAAAGTTAGTTTCAAAACAATAAAATTAGCAGACCAAGGAAACAAGCCATTAATTGATTTATATAAAGCAAAATCTCAAACAGTAGTATTAGTTAATGCAAAAAAGAAAAAAACTCTTGATGTATCTGATATTGTAAGAAAGTTTGCCAGACATAATGACCAAGCTACATTTGAAAAAGAATTAGTAGCTAAAATTAAAGGAATCCTATAAATAAACAATTGATATGATACAAGTATTTGCAGATTGGTTAGTTTATTCTGTATTTGGATTAGAAGAGAAAAGTCATTTAGGAAGTGCCGTTAATTTCTTCTTTTACGACTCAATAAAGATTCTTATCTTATTATTCCTAATAAGTAGTTTAATGGGAATAATAAATGCTTATTTCCCTATTGATAAACTTAGAAATTATCTCTCTAAACATAAACTTTATGGATTAGAATATCTATTAGCTTCTCTTTTTGGTGCAGTAACTCCATTTTGTTCATGTTCTTCTGTTCCTTTATTTATTGGATTTGTAAAAGGAGGAATTCCTTTAGGGGTAACATTTTCTTTTCTTATTACATCTCCATTAGTTAATGAGGTTGCTGTTGCTATGTTCTTAGGTACATTTGGATTAAGAATAACCTTAATTTATGTATTAAGTGGAATAATCTTAGGTGTAATAGGTGGTTATGTTCTTGGTAAATTTAAATTAGATAATTTATTAACTCCTTGGGTTAAGAATATTGAAGCAAGTTCAAACTTAGAAACAGCAAAATGGGAAGGAGAAAAGACTCCATTCTTAAAACGATTACCTACAATAATTCATGACTCATGGGGAATTGTAAAAGGAGTATTATTATATGTTTTAATAGGAATTGGAATTGGAGCAGCAATGCATGGCTTTGTTCCAGAAGGTTTCTTTGAACATTATATGTCAAATACAAATTGGTTTGCTGTTCCTGCATCAGTAATTTTAGGTGTACCTATGTATGCAAATGCTGCAGGAGTAATTCCTATAATTGAAGTATTTGTAGCAAAAGGAGTACCTATAGGAACAGCCTTAGCATTTATGATGGCTGTTGTTGGATTATCTCTTCCTGAAGCAACAATGCTAAAAAAAGTAATGACATGGAAACTAATAGGTATATTCTTTGGAACTGTTTCCTTTTTTATTATTATACTTGGATACTTCTTTAATTGGGTTTTATAATTCAAAGAATAAAAGAAATGAAGATTAAGAAGAAAATTTCAAAATAAGTAGTAAATTAAAACAATAGTAATATGGAATCAAATGAAAAATGTTTGTGTAATACAGGAAGTTTTAATGTAGTATGCTGTTCTGGAGCTTCAGATTTAGGTCATTTATCAGATATAATTGCACGTAAATTATCAAGTAATAAGGTAAGAAGAATGAACTGTTTAGCTGTAATTGCTAATGGCAATACATCTTTAATAGAAACCTATAAACAAGCCAACGTATTAGCAATAGATGGTTGTTCTGGAGATTGTAGTAAAAAAATATTAGAAAGAGCAAGAATTACTGACTTTAATCATTTGCGCTTATCTGACCTAAACTATAAAAAGGGAGAAACGCCAACTAATGAAGAAGAGATAGATTCTATTTATGAAATAGCAAAAAACATATAATCTAAATGAAAAAAATATTCAAAATCACATTAGTTTTATTGAACTTTGCTTTTATTAATGTTATAAATGCTCAAGAAATAAAGGTTATTGACACTGACTTTTCAAAAGGACAACTAAAAAATGTCCAAACAATTAATTATTATGATTTGATAAAATTCCATGGGCATTCTTGTGATGGTTTACTTGAAGGAATGCAAGCACTGCAAGTGGGGTTGAAAGAGCTTTATCCTGATGGAATAATTGACAGAACTAATACAAGAGTTATTAGTAAACCATCTCCTTGCCTTACTGATGCTGCAATTTACATTACAGGAGGAAGATACCAGTATAATAGCTTTTATGTAAGTAATGATTTTGAAGGATTATATATTATTCAAAGAATTGATAATAAGAAAACAATTCAAGTAATAAGAAATAAAGGAGTAAAGCCAATGGTAATTGACAGTTTAGGAAACCTTGCTATAGAACAAAAACTATCTTACGAACAACTACAAGACCTTCGAAAATTAGAAGAAAAATATGCACAATTTCTAAAAGCTACACCTCCAAATAAAAACTTCACAGCAAAAGAAATAAAAGACTATAATTGGAACCCTATCCTTAAATCCGACTTTATAAAAACAGATATTATTAATAAAAACAAGAATTAAAGTTCAAAATAAGATTAAAGGCTCAATGTAAAAATCCAGAAACTAATATACCCCACCTGAAGACTACATAAGGTGGGGTATATTCTTAATAAAATATTATTCTATTCATGTATATAAGAATAAGAATAATTTGGATAAGAGAAAAAATAAATAAATAAATAAATAAATAAATAAATAAAATAGCTATCTTTCTCTTTTTTTATTCAGCAATAACATGTATTTGTTGATTGCTTACTTTTCCTGATATTGTGGTTTCGGAGCTTGGTGTTATGTTTAATATTGCTGATTTGAAGTTTGCTTTCTTTAAATCAACAATTCCTTTTCTACTTTCTAAAAGAAAATTGGTTATTGATAATTTTTTTTCTGAATAGAATTTTGCATTGTTAAGCTTAACCTTCATTGATGGTTTGCTTATGTTTGATTCATAAATTAGTAATGCTCCATCGCTAAGTTCAACATCCATAATTTGATCTTTAATGAAAAGTCTTAATTGTTGTGATGAACCTAAATCTTCCTTTGTTATGGTAATTGTTCCATTATTTACAAAGCTACTTCCTTCTTTTTCTTGTCCTGAGGATATGTAGTCTTTTACATCGGTTCCTAAATCGTAGTGATTTTTCTTACTGTCTTTTTTTATTATCACCCTAACATCTCCGCTTACAACTAATTTATATATTCCATTAGGAATGTCTGACCAATGAGGACCAACTTGCTCTTGTGAAAATCCTTTAATAGAAAATAAAAGGGCTAAAATTGCTAAAAATATTGTTTTTGATTTCATTGCGTTTAGTTTTAATTGGTTTTAGAAAGCAAAGTTAATTAAGTTTTTCAATAATTGGTAGCATTAAGGGTATAAATATTTATTATATCATCAATAATGCTTCATTAATTTATATTTTTATAAAGGAAAAGGCTACCTAAATGAAGTGCACCCCAAAAGTTAGACAAAAAACTTTTGGGGTTTATTATTTATGTCCAAACACACAATTGAAGAGAAATTGAAAATAATTTCTCTAGT
>JAFNAR010000013.1 GCA_017860255.1 Bacteroidota bacterium
TACTTTGTAGCGAAATGCATCGGTAATGGGTTCTTTTCTTAAATTTTTGTCCATGTTGATTTGGGTTTTTGTGTCAACTTTTTTCAGGACAAGTCAGAGTTTTTAGATTTATTCGCCGTTTAGGGAGAATTATTCCCTATATAATTTCAAAATAATAAGGATTTTTTAATCCGTAACTTCATTTATAAGAATTCTGTATCAGATAATATATCTTAGGTAATGATTAGTGATTAATTTGTAATAAATTTTGCTTTAAATCGTTCTTTAAATTGTGTATTTGCAATATGTAAATTTAAAATATGTATTTTTGCACTCAATTTCAATTCTAAGAACAAATTAATTATATGAAAAAAATTCTAACTCTAATACTGATAATTTTTAGTTTCTCTTCCTTAAATGTATTTTCTCAAAACCCTACTTCCACAAACTCTGAAAGCGACAGCGTTGCTATTGTTTATTATATAAAAGATATTACTCCTGAAAATGTTTTAAAGCTCTATAAGGCTATGGGAGTTGAATATAAAGGAAAGACTGGTGTTAAAATTCATTTTGGAGAAGACGGAAATAAAAACTTTCTTAATCCTGAACTTACAAGACCACTAATGCAATACACTAAAGCTACTTGGGTTGAAACAAATGTTTTATATGTTGGGAAAAGACGCTTCACTGACACTCATATAAAACTTGCAAAGGAACATGGCTTTACTTTTGCTCCAATTGATATTTTAGATTCGGAAGCTGAAGCTGAATATTCTACTAAAGGTATGGGATTTAAGCACTATAAGAAAATAAAATATGGCTCACATTTCGACAATTACGATAATTTTATAATCTATTCTCACTTTAAAGGTCATGGCTCTGCTGGTTTTGGTGGTGCAATTAAAAACTTAGCTATGGGTTTTGCTTCTCCTGGTGGAAAAATGGCTCAACATGCTTCTGATGTTCCTCAAATAACTGATGCGAGCAAGTGTTCAAAATGCTCTAATTGCATAAATAACTGTCCTGCTAATGCTTTAAGCTTTGTTGATGGTGTTATTACAATTGACTCAAACAAATGTATAGGATGTGCAAAATGTATTGCTGAATGTCCAAAGAGAATTATTAAACCTGAAAAGAAAGATATAGAAACTAATGTATTCTTGGAACGTCTGGTTGAATATGCTTGTGTATTTAAATCTAAAAAACCGATGGTTTTCATTAATGTTTTAGCCAATATTTCTTCTTCATGCGATTGTTCTGCAAGAGCTCCACTTCCTTTCACCCAAGATATTGGTATTTTAGCATCAAAAGATATTGTTGCCATTGAACAAGCTTCACATGATTTGGTTGCAAAAGGACATCATTGCGATGATGCATTCTTAAAAGAAAGTGGCGTTAGCGGTTTAGGTCAAGTTGAATATGCTCAAAAGCTTGGCATGGGAACAAGAAAGTATAAATTAGTTGAGTTAAAATAAAATTATAAATGAATAATCCACTTCGATATTTAATCTATTTAATTAGTTTCTTTGTTCTTACAGGACTTGGCTTCACTTCCTGCGTAACGGAAGAAGATTATGCAGATTCTACAAATGTAAATCTTAAGTTTTCAAACGACACAATACGTTTTGACACAATCTTCACTACCTTAGGCTCTGTAACAAAGCAAATAAGAGTATACAACAAAGAAAGCAAACCTATTAAAATCGACCAAATCCGTTTGGGAGCAGGCGCAAATTCCTTTTATAGATTAAATGTTGATGGAAGCACAAATATTGTTGTTAATGATGTTGTTATAAATGCAAAGGACAGTATGTTTATCTTTGTTAGAGTTACCATTAATCCTAACAATCAAAGCAATCCTTTACTTGTTTCTGACTCAATTATATTCTCTTTCAACGGAAAGGAACAATATGTTCAATTGGAAGCCTATGGGCAGGATGCATATTATCATGTTGCAGACAAATGGGCATATGATTATAATGAAAATGGAGAAAAAATAGATAGCATACATTATTCTTTAGCAGAAGATAAAGGCGAACAAAGTGGATGTATTGTAAATGGGAACTCTTTGGAATGGAAAAACGATAAGCCTCATGTTATTTTTGGCTCTCTTATAGTTAATTCGAACAAAACCCTTACTCTTTCTGAAGGAACAAAAGTTCATCTTAATCCTAAATCAGTTTTCTATGTTTGGACTAATGCTTCGCTGAAAGCAAATGGCTCCACTCAGAATAATATTGTTTTTCAAGGAATGAGAAAAGACTCCTATTATACCACTTTGCCAGGTCAATGGGAAAGCATTCGTTATATTGCTGGCAGCAAAAATAATGTTTTGAATAATGTTACAATTAAAAATGGAACAATTGGAATAATTGTTGACAGTTGTGTTACAAATGATATACCTACTGTTGATATTCAAAGCACGAAGATTGAGAATATGTCAGTTTATGGCATTTGGTCAAGAGGTGGACATATTAATGCTGTAAATACCTTAGTTCAAAATACAGGAAAGGAAACCGTTGCACTTACAATTGGAGGAAAGTATCAATTTGTAAATTGTACTTTTGCTAACTATTGGTCTTACAACACAAGAAGATCTAACACAACATTATTTCTTCAAAACTACTACTACGACAAGTATAACAACCTAATTTTAAGACCTATTACAGAGTGTAATTTCTACAATACAATCATTTATGGTTCAAATGAAGATGAAATTATGATTGACAAAAAAGAAGGTGCTGAATTAAACTATATGTTTGAAAGCTGTCTTTTATTGACAAAATCTGTTAGAAATGAGTCACCTATGGTTAGCAATTGCATTTTCAATCAAGACCCATTATTTAATAATCCTCAAGAAGGAGATTTTAGAATTAAGTCTACTTCTCCTGCCATTGGTAGAGGCAATGGAAGTTGGAACGCTGTATATCCTAATGATATAATCGGAAACTTTCGTCAATACCCTCCAACAATAGGTGCATACGAATATTATCCAATTGCTACAAGGAAATAAGAAAGACCTAAATCTTCATTCCAATATTAATTCTCTATTAAATTGTTCCTTAACTCTACATTTTTTATTTTTTTTGTATATCTTTGCACGCTAAAACTCAAAATGTTTTTAGATTAAATACTTGATATAGAAATATAATTTTAAATATTGAAAAGATGACAAACGTAAAGAAGTATGTTTATACTTTTGGTGGAAAGACTGCTGAAGGTAACGCAGAGATGAAAAACTTATTAGGTGGAAAAGGAGCTAATTTGGCAGAAATGTGCTTATTAGGACTTCCTGTTCCTGCTGGATTAACCATTACAACAGAGGCTTGTACTGATTACTATGCACATAATTGCGAGCTCCCTAATGGTTTGATGGATGAAGTTTGGCAAGGAATGAAAAAAGCGGAAGAAACAATGAGCATGAAGTTTGGAGATAAAGATAATTGCTTATTAATCTCATGTCGTTCTGGAGCAAGAAGCTCTATGCCAGGTATGATGGATACTGTTTTGAACATTGGTCTTTCTTCTCAAACAATTCCTGGATTGATTAAGAAAACTAATAATCCTCGTTTTGTTTATGACTCTTATCGTCGTTTAATTATGATGTATGCAGATGTTGTTATGGAAAAAGCTGAAGGATTGGAACCTGCAAAAGGAGTTGGTATTCGTAGAATTTTAGATGATATTTTAGATGAATATAAACATTCTAAAGGATATAAATCAGACACTGAACTAATTACTGAAGATTTAATTGCGCTATCCGATACATTTAAGAAAACAATAAAAGAAACCATAGGTGTTGAATTTCCTGATGATGCTGCTAAACAATTAGAAGGTGGTATTAAAGCTGTATTTAAGAGCTGGAATGGTAAAAAAGCTATCTCTTACAGAAGAATTGAAGGAATTCCTGACGAATGGGGAACTGCAGTAAACGTTCAAGCTATGGTATTTGGTAATATGGGAGATAGCTCTGCAACTGGAGTAGCTTTCACTCGTAACCCAGCAACTGGAGAAAACCAATTCTATGGAGAATGGTTAGTTAATGCACAAGGTGAAGACGTTGTTGCTGGTATTCGTACACCTAACCCTTTGAATGATGACACAAAGAATGATCAAAATGCTCATCTTCATTCAATGCAAGAAACAATGCCTGGAACTTATAAGGAACTATGTGATATTCGTGATATTTTGGAAACAGCTTACAAAGATATGTTAGATATTGAGTTTACTGTTCAAGAAGGAACTCTTTATATGCTACAATGCCGTGTTGGAAAGAGAACTGGTGTTGCTGCAATGACTATGGCAATGGAAATGTTAGGAGAAAAAATCATTGATGAAAAAGAAGTTATTCGTAGAGTAACTCCAGCTCAATTGGATGAACTTCTTCACCCTATCTTAGACTCTAAAGCAGAAGCAAAACATACAGTTATCGCAAAAGGTCTTCCAGCAGGTCCTGGTGGAGCAGTTGGAGCAATTGCACTTACAAGTGAAGAAGCAATGCGTTTGGATAACCAAGGAATTAAAAATATTCTTGTTAGAGAAGAAACAAATCCTGAAGACGTTGAAGGAATGAGAGCTGCAACTGGTATTTTAACAGCAAGAGGAGGTATGACTTCACATGCTGCACTTGTTGCAAGAGGTTGGGGAAAATGTTGTATTGTAGGTTGTGAAGCTATTCATATTAACATGGATAACAAAACAGTTACAATTGCAGGAAAAACTTATAAAGAAGGAGATACATTAAGCTTAAACGGAACAAAAGGCTTTGTTTATGAAGGAGAAGTTGCCATGATTGACGCAACTGAAAACCCATTATTCCAAAGCTTTATGAATATTGTTGACCGTCATCGTACAATGGGAGTTAGAACAAATGCTGACACACCAGAAGATGCAGCTCAAGCAATTGCATTTGGAGCAGAAGGAATTGGACTTTTCCGTATTGAACACATGTTCTATGGACTAAACTCTGAAGCACCATTAGCAGTATTAAGAAAAATGATTCTTTCTCAAAACACTGAAGAAAGAGAAAAACATCTTGCTGAACTTCACCCATACATCAAACAAGCTGTTAAAGGAACAATGAAAGTTATGAACGGAAAACCTGTTACTTTCCGTCTAATTGACCCACCATTACATGAATTTGTACCTCACACAGCTGATAAACAAAAAGAATTGGCGAATGAACTTGGAATAACACATCAAGAAATTGTTAAGAGAATTGAAGCTTTGAACGAAGTTAACCCAATGATGGGATTAAGAGGAGTTCGTTTAGGAATTGTTTATCCTGAAATCACAGCTACACAATTTGATGCTTTGTTTGAAGCTGAAGCAGAATTGAGAAAAGAAGGATTTGATCCAAGATTAGAAATAATGGTACCACTAACTGTTGCAGTAAGTGAATTGAAACACCAAAAAGACATTTGCGACAAAGTTCATGCAGAAGTTGAAAAAAGAATGGGTGCTAAAATCAACTACCTATATGGTACAATGATTGAAATTCCAAGAGCAACAATAGTTGCAGACGAAATAGCAACAGTAGCTGACTTCTTCTCATTTGGAACAAACGACTTAACTCAAATGACCTTTGGATTCTCAAGAGATGACGTAAACGCAATCATCAGCGAATACAAAGACAAGAAAATCCTTCCTGCTGATCCATTCCAAACCTTAGATCAAGAAGGAGTTGGTAAATTAGTTGAATTGGGAGTTAAGAATGGTCGTTCAACCAAACAAAACCTAAAAGTTGGAGTTTGTGGAGAACATGGTGGAGATCCAGAATCAGTTGAATTCTTCTTTAAAGCAGGAATGAACTACGTTTCATGCTCACCATTTAGAGTACCAGTTGCACGCTTAGCAGCAGCACAAGCAGCAATAAGAAAATAAAAGCAAAGACACCTAAAATACAAAAGAGTAAATCAAATAAATGATTTACTCTTTTTTTTTGTGTTCAAAAATTAAGGCAATGAGTTTTTGAAATAAATCACCTTGTTTTTCTTTTTAAGCTTGAATTAATTTAAGGAGTTTAAAGACATTAAGGACATTAAAGTCCTTAGAGTACTTTGCAAAAATAAAACCTTGTTTCAGTAAAATAAAACGAAGAAAGAATTTACTGAAATCAAGAAAGAAATTATTAAAGTAAAGAAAAAAAAAATAAAACAGCGTTTCAGTAAAATGAAATAAGGATTCAGAAAATCATCAATCATAATTGAAAATAAGTCAGTCAAAAATAAAATTATATCAGATATATTTTCAATTATGATTGATGTTTTTCTCGACTTCTAAAATGTAATAATTTTATGATTTAAAGGATTTAGAGGGTTTAAAGTTTATAATGCAATTATAGTTTAACATATGGTTATTTAAGCTCTCTTATAATAGCTTTTCTTAGACAAAAAATTAGGCAATCCGTTTTAGATTGCCTAATTTTTTAGATAATACTATATCAGGACACCTTGAAGTGAACAAGTGTTTAGCTTGTTTTTCAAGTGTTTGTAATTCTTCTAAAAGAAACTAAATAAATAAAATAAGAAGCTCTCTCACTTTTAAATGAGATTGCTTTATTCTTATCTTAAATGGCTTTTTAGTTCTTTTGGAATGTTAATTTTTGAGTTCTTGACAGACATTATATGTTCAGCACCCTTTTTTGTTAGGGTAAAGTACATTTGACGTTTGTCTTCCTTGCCTAATTCTCTTTCAACAAAGCCTTGTTCTTCAACACTCTTAATTACTTTAGATGTGTTTGAACATGTTAAGCCAAGATTTTTAGCAAGTTCTGTTGATGAAAGTGTTTTTTTCTCAAGTAATGAGCAAAGTAGCATTCCTTCATTTAGGGTAATTCCGAAATCTTTTTCGAATTGACCTTCAAACTCTCCTATAAGTTTGTAGATGTCCCTGATTTTACAAATTATGTCCATAATATTATGTGTTTGTTGGTTTGTATTTACTTCTTTAATAATATATCGTCTATTGCTTTCTTAAATTCAGATTTAGGTAATGCTCCCATAATCATTTGTGGTTGTTCATTCATTGGAACAAAAAGTAGTGAAGGAATTGAACGGATTCCAAAAGCTTGTGCCAATTCTTGTTCTTTTTCTGTATCTATTTTATAAACATATATCTCTCCATCATATTCCTTTGCAAGTTCTTCAAGTATTGGAGCTACCATTTTGCATGGTCCACACCAATCTGCATAGAAATCAATTATACAAGGTTTATCGCCTAAATATTTCCATTCTTTTGGGTTTTGTTCGTAGTTCATAACCTTGGACAGAAACTCTGACTTTGTTAAATGTATTGTTTTCATATTATTTTCTTTTTTATTAATTGTGCTATTTTCTTGTTCTTCTTTGTTTTGTTTTTCTTCATTTGTACTGTTGCCGCAAGAAATAAATGTTATGGTTGCAAGCATCAGTGTTAATATAATTTTTCTTTTCATTTTTGTGCTATTAGTATAAATAATGGGTAGGTTTTATCATTTTTATAAATCCTATCATAAATTGTTTCTCTTAGAATAATAAAACCTTCTTCTTCCAACTTAGTTGCAAGATTTCTAAGGTCAAATCCAAAATGAGGGACAATGTTATTAGTGTGAAAAGATCCATCTTCATTAACCAAATCACCAACTGCAAAGAAGCCATTATCTTTAAGGCTCTCTTTTACTTTTTTAATGTAACTCGAAACATCCTCAATATGATGCAAAGATAAAAAGTTTATTACACCAGAGATATTTTTTAAGGAAATTTTTTCAAATTCGTTTTCAATAATCTCAACTTTATCAGCAATTGGACTGTCTATAAGCTTTTCTTTTAACACATTAATCATTGAGGGTGAGTTGTCAATCATATATATTTTTTTAATTTCTTCTGCAAAACTCAAACCCACAAGTCCTGTTCCACAACCAACCTCAGCATAAATGTCTTGTTCATAAATAAATATGCTATTTCTGAGCTGATTGACAAATTTTGAAGTCAACTCAATCTGCATCGGGTTATCCCAATCTTTTGCTTTATTTTGGAAGTGATCAATCATTTATTCTTTTTCTTTATCTTCGTTTTTGTTTTCATTTTTTTTGCTATTAGGAAAAGATGTAAAAACTAATCCTCCTAATAATGCTCCTGCTATTGAACTATTCATAGGTGAAGAAGTTATTGGGCATGTACCATTATTGCATCCGATAAAATACCAGTAAAGGTATCCTGCAGTAGTTCCAAATATAACTCCTCCCAATAATAGCCAATTTTGTTTAAACATCTTTTTCATATAACATTAGATAAACAGGTTAACATTCGCTCTTGAAGCTCTATCCATGTAGGTTGCAACACCTCCAATTGTTACTTCATCCAAAAGTTCTTCTCTCTTAACTCCCATAACGTCCATTGACATTTGACATGCTATAAATTCAACTCCTTGTTTTAGAGCTTGATCTCTTAATGATTCCAAAGACTCAATATTCTTTTTCTTCATAATATATCTCATCATCTTACTTCCTATTCCAAACATATTCATTTTAGAAAGTTTAAGGTTAAGAGATGATGAAGGTAACATCATTGAAAACATCTTTCCGAATATATCTTTTTCAACCTTTGGTTTATTTGTTTTCTTAATAACATTCAATCCCCAGAAAGTAAAGAATATTGTTACTTTATCTCCAGTTGCAGCTGCACCATTAGCCAATACCATTGAAGCAAGTGCTTTATCTAAATCATCACTGAAAACAATAAATGTTCTTCCCTTTTCTTGACAGGTAGTTACAACTTCGCAAGTTTTAGGGCTTTTTTCAATAATTACTTCATACACTCCTTTATTAACTGTTGAAGAAATTAGCATATTTCCAGTACTGTCACACCATGCTTGACTGTCTCTTGCAAATCCAGCATCTGTTGAAAGCACTTGAACTCTTTCACCATCTTGAATTTCATCAATTGCATTTTTCAATCTAATGATAGGGCCTGGGCATTGTAAGCCACAAGCATCAATTTTAACCATCTTCATTTCAGTTTTTTCAAACTTAGTATCTTCGTGGTCTTCGTGTTTTTGTTCAATAACTTTTTTATTTATATCGCTAACTGGAGCCATTGCTGTTGAATAAGTTTTATATCCTCCTGAAAGACTCTTTACGTCTTTAAATCCATTTTGAGTTAAGATTCTATATGCTAAATAACCTCTTAAACCAATTGCACAATAAATGTAGATTGTTTTATCCTTTGGTAACTCATTAATTCTTTGTCTTAAATCATCAACTGGAATGTTTATTGAACCAGGAATACTTCCCATTGAGTGTTCCATTTGAGTTCTTACATCCAAAAGGATTGATTCATCTTTATTAATATCTTTAACATCTCTCCAGTATGCCAATTTTATACTGCCATTTATTACGTTGCTTGCAACATATCCAGCAATTGCAATTGGATCTTTTGCTGATGAAAAAGGAGGTGCATAAGCATGTTCAAGTTCCATTAAGTCATAAACTGTTCCTTCTTTCTTAATTAAAAGAGAAATTTGGTCTATTCTTTTATCTACACCATCATATCCAACAACTTGTGCTCCAAATATTCTTCCAGTTTTAGGTTCAAATTGAAGTTTAATTGAAAGTGGAAGTGAATCAGGATAGTAACCTGCATGAGAATTTGAATGAGTTGTTGAACTTAAATATTCAATACCTAATTGTTTTAATTTTTTAGCTGCAAGTCCAGTTGAAGCAACTGTTAAGTCAAATACTTTTGCAATTGAAGTACCAATAGCACCTTCATATTTTATAGTATTACCCATTACCATATTGTCAGCAACAATTCTTGCTTGACGATTTGCAGGATTAGCTAAATAGTTTAGCCATGGTTTTTTAGTTATAGGATGAGGGAATTCAATTGCATCACCAACAGCATAAATATTTTCATCTGATGTTTGCAAGTAATCAGATACCCAAATACCACAAGTTTCTCCGATCTTCAATCCAGCATCTTTAGCTAATGTATTTTCTGGACGAACACCAATTGAAAGAATAACTAAGTCAGTTTCAATTGCTCTTCCATTTTCTAAAAATACATTGATATTATATCCTTTTTTCTCAAATCTTTCAACAGATTGTTCCAATTCTAACGAAACACCTTTTTGAAGAAGATGTTGATGAACAAATGAAGCCATTGAAAAATCAATAGGAGCCATTACTTGATTGCTTTTTTCAACAATAGTAACCTCTGCACCCATTTCATGCAGGTTTTCTGCCATTTCCAAACCAATAAAACCAGCACCAACTACAACAGCTCTCCTTACATGATTTGTATTAATGTAATTCTTTATTCTGTCTGTATCAGTAACATTTCTCAATACAAAGATTCCATCATTTTCAACTCCCTTCATATTTGGAACAATTGGAAATGCTCCTGGAGAAAGCAATAATTTATCGTAAGTTTCTTTATATCTGCTTCCATCAGCTTTTTTAACAACAACTTCTTTCTTTTCTTTATCAACTGATATAACCTCATTTTCAACTCTAACATCTACATTAAATCTACCTCCAAATGAAGCAGGAGTTTGTAGGAATAATTTATCTCTTTCCTTAATTACATCTCCAATATAGTATGGTAAACCACAATTTGCATAAGAGATATATTTACCTCTTTCAAAAAGGATAATTTCTGCTTCTTCGCTTATTCTTCTTATTCTGGCTGCTGTTGTTGCTCCTCCAGCTACTCCACCAACAATTAAGTATTTCATATTTGTAGTTTTATATTGTTTATTTTATTTCTTGAATTAATATTTTCTATTTAACGACGCAAAACTACAACATATTTTCCCTTGGAACAAATTTTTTAACAAATTTATTTTACGAAAGGTTAGAATAAAAGGGTTAATATGTTGATTATTTACATTTTATCTTCAAAGAAAAAAGAAAATAAATTCCAATAAAAATAGAAAATAATTCCTTTTTTGATGCAAAAATAAGATTTATAAGAAAGAAAAAATAGAATATGAAATTATAAAGATAAAATAATAAGGTTTTACTCCATATTTCTAATCCTTACCTCAACATGTTCTTCTTTAAGAGCTTGAATTAATTGGTGAATTGGTGTTATTTGCTCAGTTTGTCCATAATGATATGGATAAAGTATTGTGGGTTTTATATCTTTTGTTGCATTAGTTGCTTGTTCAATTGTCATTGTGTAGGGTTGATTGACTGAAAGAAAAGCAATGTCAATTTTATTTTCCAAATTTTTCATTTCGTCAATGTGTTCTGTATCTCCAGAAATGTAAATTACAGTTTCATCTATTGTTAACACATAGCCATTATTTATTATTTTAGGATGAAACTTATCTCTCCCTTTTGTTGTATTGTAAGCAGGAACAGCAAGAACATGAATATTTTGAGAAAGATCAACCTCTTGATTATTTGCTAATGCAATACCTTCATTTAAAGAATCTATAACAAGCTTGTTTGCAATAATTTTCGTAGAAGGTTTTCTTATGATTTGAATTGCTTTGGCATCGAAGTGGTCGTAGTGGTCGTGAGTTACTAAAATAAAATCTGCCTTAGGCATAGTTTCAAAATTGCAAAACTCTCCAACAGGGTCAACATATATGAATTGATTTGAATATTCAATCATTAAACTTGCATGCTTAATAAATGTAATTTGAATATCCTCTCCCCCTAACTTCTTAGACTTAATAATATCTTTATCAAATCTTTGTGCTTCCATAATTTTATTTATTTCTCTTCTTTTAAAGCGTCTTTCAATCTATCTCCATAAAGTTTTGGGACAACCTTTGTTGCGTTGAAAGTGAATGTATAGTCAAACACATCATCCATTTTATGTTTTCTTAAGCGATGAAAATGTGATGCTTTTTCCATATATCCCATAATATTATCTTTTGCAGCATTCCACAATTCAAGACTGCAATTAGCCGAATCGTTATGATTTATAAACTCATTAGATTGAATTAGCTTATCAATTAATGCTCCACAAAAGACAGTGTCTTCAATGCAAAAACAATTCTTCCATCCAGAACATAGAAGCAAAACATTTTCTTTTTTTGTTAGTATATAGTCACTTAAAGTGGAAATGTTTGAGAAGGCTCCAATAAGAATTTCATTTGGCATACCTTCTTTAGCAATTGTTATTGCCACTGTTCCATTAGTTGTTGAATGTACTATGTCTTGATTTTTAATCTTTGGAGTCATAAATTCTAATGCACTATTACCCAAATCAGCAAATTCAAAACTTTCTTCCAATCTCTCTCCTGCAACCATATATCCTTTATCCTTATAATCTTTTGCCTCTTGAATGGTTTTAACTGGAATCATTGATTTTACACCCCATTCAAAAGCCGTACAAATGGAAGTTGTTGCTCTTAAAATATCAACAATAACAACTATATAGTTTTCTTTAATTTGTCTGTACTCAAAAAGAGAAGGAGTAAATATTACTTCTAATTTTCTATAGCTTTGATTATTTTTCATTGTAATTTTTTAGTTAATTAAGTTAACCGTTCCTGCTTTGTTTATTTTCTCTCCTTGAGAATTAATAAATTCAACCTTATAAACATAGGTGGCAGTTGGGCAGTTTTTTCCCTTAAATGTCCCATCCCATCCTTCATCAGGATCTTTTGTATCAAAAAGAATTTCTCCATTACGATTAAAAACTCTAAAACGATATGTTCCCAAACGTATAAATGAACAGAAAGGTTTGAATACATTATTTACATTTTCCATAGGAGTAAATGAATTTGGCACAAAAACCAATGATTCTTTTACAATAGAAGCTGTTGATGAGCGTGATTCTGTTAGAGTTCCATCAGGAGAGGCTCCACTTTCTTTTGCAATTATATAATAGGTTATTTTATCGGAAGTTGAAACCATTGAAGATATATTATCCTCATATCTATTTGAGGTTGATTGAACATTATCAAGAGGAAATCCTAATGGATTTGTGCCATCAACACGATAAATATCATAACCCTCAACAGCATCCCAACCAATGAAAGGATTCCAAGTTAAAATATTAATATCTGGATTTGAAACATCAATTGATATTTTAATAGTTGAAACAGTGTTTGAAGGAGTGTAAAGCAAATCGCATTCATCGGGAACGTGGAGTTTATAGAAGTAGTTTGTCTTATTTAAAGTGATTGGTGGTTTATCTGTGAATGAGAATGTATTACTTCCTGTATAAGCTAAGGTCTTTATTAATGTAAAATCAATATTATTTGGAGAACGATATAGATCATAACCTCTAACTGGCAATGAAGCATCAACATAAAACTCCAAGTCTACTTTCTCATTCTCCAAATCAACAACACTACTTCTAATATAAGCAAAATCAACCTGCTTAGGAAGTGGCTGAGAGGTACAAACTTTATTGGAATTTACTTGATGTCCATTATTTAAGGTTGCTTTAATGTAAAAACAATAATTAATTATATTTGGATCTGCAATAAAAACAGATGAAACTGTATCTTGATTATAAGTTTGATAAAGATTGAAATCTCCATTATTAAGACTTACATATATTTCATAAAGAATAACATTTACTGGATCAGCCAAATACTTAGACCAGCTTAAATTAATTTTTGAACTGCAAGCCTCTCTTGAATAAGAAAGAACAATATTATTATGAGGATTTGTTCTAAGAGAAGTGTTGTAACATGAATCAAAAGCCATAATTGCAAGAGAGTTTATTTGCTCAACACTACAAGTTAAACAATTATATGTGCTTATCTCTGAACCCCAGATGGTGTCAATTGCAATACAAGGATTACCCATACATATTATATAACCCCAAGTATCAGGTGAAATTGAAGGAGTCCATTCCAAATTAAGAGATTGAGACGAAACATCAACAGAGGATGAAAGCAAAACTGGTTCTAAAGGAATTTCATGGTCTCCAATAATTATTTTTTTAACATTTGAAACAGATGAACACCCATAAATATTTGGCAATTCAACTCTATAACTTACAGTATCTGAACAACGCAAAAGAAAATTATCGGTATAAATTGTGTCTAAAGTAGTGCCTACCTGTTGCCATTGCCCTTCGCTTGCAAACATTCTATAAATTGTATATGATTGTCCATTTGTGCCAACTAATGGCGAAGAAGATGAAGGATGAGGAGAAGTCCATTTGAGCCTAAAGGAAGAGTTGGTGAGGTTTGTGATTGTTAAATACATAGTGTTGGCATAAGAAACATTGACAGCTCCTGACGATACACTGTATTTTATTTGATTGGCATTGGAATTATTAACAATTGAATTATCTGTGTAAATGCTTTGAGATATACTTGTAACTCCATCAATTCTAACGTAAGAATTTGAAGTAGAATTAAAGGAAGAAATTGTATATTCTGCAAAATTGGGAGAATTAACAGTGTTGTAGTAAATGGTGGTTGAGCCGTCTTCATTTACTTGAGTGCAAAGAATATCAGGCACTTGCCCAAAAAGAAAGCTTGAACAAGTGAATAATAAAACTATTAACAATATTCTTTTCATATACTTACAACTCTAAAACGAATCTATTTAATTATTGTTGCATTACCAACCCTTAGTTCAATCATTTGATTAACATTTAGATAATTTTGTGCCAACGTTATAATCTCTTCTTTTGTAATTTGAGCTATAACTCTTAGATATTTTTCATAGTAATCTTTTTCAAAACCAAATTTCAACAAAGGACGGAAATTATCAGCAAGTTCAAAACTACCATCCAAACTCCTTAAAACATTACCCATCATATAGTTCTTTACCCTATGTAATTCAAAATCATCAACCATATTGTTTCTCAATTTCTCAATCTCAACATAAATCTCATCAATTGCATCCTGACAATTTTCCTGTTTAACATCAGCTCCAATCAAAAACACTCCAATATCTTTAAACGAGTATAAAATTGAACTAATTCCATAAGTATATCCCTTATCCTCACGAATGTTAGACATAAGTCGAGAACCAAAATAACCCCCAAGCAAACAATTTAAAACTAACAAGTTCATATAATCTTCATGCTTAACACTAATTGTTTTAAATCCAATTCTAATTGAGGCTTGAACAGCAGAAGGAAGATCAACAGTTTTCACTATCTTTTCATTAGCTCCAAACACTAAATTCTTTTCCTTCATATCTCCCCTATCCTTCCAATCGTTAGCTCCAAAATATCTATTAAGCAAAGAAATCAACCTTTCATCAACATTTCCAGAAAGAATAATGCTACATTTGTTAGAAGAATAAAATGAATTGTAGAAATCAACTAAATGTTTTCTTTCTAATAAGTCGAAATCTTCATATGTTCCAATTTTACCAAAAGGATGCTCCTTACCAAAAATCAACTCATAGAAATTGTTCTTTGCCAGATGATCAGTTTTTTGCTGATTAATTAAAAACTGTTTTCTGAGACGTTGAAGATATGTATCTAATTCAGTTTGTGAAAATGCAGGATCTTTAATAATTTCCTCAAAGCAAGGTATTAAATTATCTTGATGCTTTTTCAAAAAATAGAAACACACACTTGAAGTTTCCTTATCAACAGTCTTTTCAATAAAGGCACCATAAAAATCAATTGTATTGGCAATTTCAATGGCAGAATGCTTTGAAGAACCTTCAGAAATAAGAGAATTGGCAGCAACAGAAGAATAGATTTGAGATTGATTCATAACTCCCCCATTTTCAAAATAAAACTCCAACCTAACAATATCCATACTGTCATTCTCAAAAGAATAAACTTTTAAGCCATTATCTAAAACGTATTTTTTAGCCTCTAAGGAAGGAAGAGTAAAGTTAAAATTATTTTTCATATATAAATCACCATATTCTATTGATAAGTATGCAAAAATAAAGAAAAAACTAATCAATTAACGTTTTAGAGAAAAAAAAGAAAGTTATATAAGGAAATTATTACAATTGATTGCTTTTATTCAGTTTTTAATTATCAAAATAGTCATATCTTCGTTTTATCTTTTTCTTTCTTCCATTTTGATTAATCTTTTTCAGTTGCCAATTTCCATTTTTATCAAAATCGCTGTAAATTATTGTTTCTTTGTAGTATTTTTTTTGAAAAGCTTGGAATTTTACTAATCTATTTTTCTTGTCGTGTGTATAATAGAAATATCTTATTCCGTCATTTTCTTTTGGAAACTCTTTTGTATGAGAATAATAATAAGTAATGGATTTTAACGTGCCATTTAGATTATAGTTATATATTTCCTTCACATAATACTCTTCTCCCTCAAACAATCTCCATGTAACCTTTTCTACTATTCTGTGATTTATATACTTATTTTCTATCCTCTCTCCTAAAACATCTTCATCATATCTTTCTTCAATAACACAATCGTTCAATTCATCATATTGATACTTTATCGTTTCTATTAAATCTCTTATTTCTATAATTTTGTCATCATTTGAGTAAAAATAAAGTATAGTTGTAGTGTATTTGTCTTTAGGTAAATCAACAATATTTATGCGTTTAATTAAATTACCCCTTTCGTCATAAAGGTATTCAGTTCTTCTATATTCTTTCCCGTTATCAGCATCACAAATACTTGTTTTTATTATTTTGTTATTCTCATAATATTCAAAAATATCTTGTCCATATCCTTGACGTCTTACTTTAAAACCAAATTCATCAAAAGTATAAATCACATCTGAGTTATCAAAATTTTCTGCATAAGTATTTTGTATGATAGTTTTGATTTTCCCATTCAATGTATCGTCTTCCCTTTTAAATGTATCGTCTTCAAATATCGTTTTATCTTTAAATTCACGAAAATTTGTTTTTTCTTTAATACTATCTTTTTTGAGAGTATTATTTTGAGATATTGTTTTTTGCCCATTAACCAAGAAAAAAAAGAGTAATAAATATAATAATTTTACTTTCATAATTTTACTTTTTGAATTATTTATAGAGTTTCTGTATTAATTAGCATAAATGTAATATTATAATTATCTACCACTGAATTACATTTATAATTTTGCTTAAATCTGATCAATTAATAATCAATTATATGCAAAAATAAAGAAAAAACTAATCAATTAAAGTTTTAGAGAAAAAAAAGAAAGTCAAAAAAGAAAATAAACGGGACATAATTTAAAAAAACAAGGGATATATTTCAAAATATAAGGGATATATTTGAAAATATAAGGGACTTATTTTTAATTATGATTGACTTTTTTCGAATCAACTAATTTAAAATTAAAATAATAAAATCCTTTTGTAACTTTTTGTAATTTTGGGCGACTAATAAACAAAACTACTTTCAAATTTATGAATCTAAAAAGTGAATTTACTGAAATAATTGAAGAGTACAAGGCTGTAATATATAAGGTTTGTTATGTTTACGCACAAGATAAAGATGAGATAAACGACTATTATCAAGAGATTTTGATTAATCTTTGGAACAGCTACCCCAAGTTTAGAGGTGAGAGTAAGATTTCTACTTGGATTTACAAAGTAAGCCTGAACACCTGCATAACCTTTATTCGCAAAAAGAAACGTAAACCCTCAACAACTCCTCTTTCAATCGATGTAACACTTTTTGAAGACTCTGAAGCTAATAAACAAGAAATTGAAGAGCTATACAAACTAATCAATATGTTGGAGAAAATGGAGAAAACCCTAATCTTGTTATGGTTAGAAGAGAAAAACTATGATGAAATTGCTGAAATAACAGGGCTTACACGTTCAAATGTTGCTGTGAAATTAATGCGTATTAAGAATAAATTAAAAGAATTATCTAACGAATAAATAATTAAGAGAAATGGAACTTGAAGAATTAAAACAAAAATGGGATATACTCTCAAAAGAAGTTGAAAAGCAAAAAATTATAAATAAAAAACTAATGGATAATGTAGTTAATCAAAAACTTAAAGGATTAATTTCATATAATTGGTTAGGATTTGCATTAAGTATCTTTGCAATAATTTTCGTGATTTATTCAGATATTACTATTGGCATGCCTGATGTAACTACCTATTTTTATATTGGAGCCATTGCAGTTTTTTGCTTTATGTTATATGATATTTACAATTACAGAATACTCTTAAAAGCAAAAAATTATAATCAAGATTTGATAAGTGCAGAAAAAACAATTATAAAATATCGTCAAAACACCATTAATGGTTACATATGTTCTTATGTTTTTATTATTCCTTATTTAGGATATTTCTTTATTCTTTTTAATCCAGCTTTACTTAGCACAAAATTATTTTGGTTAGTTATACTGATATTTTTAGGAGCTTTAGCCTTTACTTTTCTGATAGTAAGATGGGACATAGGCAAGATTAAAAACCTTCAAAAAAGTCTTTCTGAATTAAAAGAGTTTGAAAAAGAAGAATAATGACTTTAAAACTCAATTGTAAGTTTTGCGTTGACTTGGCTTGGGGTTAGGTAGTTTGGTACTCCATGATAGCGTCCATCGTAGTCACCTATCCACATATATGATATAACATTATTGTTGCCAAAGACATTAAACCATTCAATATTAAGCCAAATCTTCTTTAAATGACGCATAAAATTATTCTGTGCCCATTTGGCATTTTCGTCTTTTATTCTAAATGTGAATGCAATATCTGCTCTCATATAAGAAGGCATTCTATAATCCTGTTGCCATCTCTCTGAATTTGGAGGACCAAACGGATAACCTGTACCGAAATTGAAATTAAGATAAACTCTTAGATAAGGCATTTTTGGAACATAGTCTTGAAAACTTACATTCATATTGAAAAGTTGATCTGTTGGACGAGGTATAAATCCATGATTATCTCCTTCAATATCTTCTTTAGTTTGCATCAATGACATCGTTACCCAAGAATCAATTCCTTCAATAAATTCTCCAAACAAACGAACATCCATTCCTGATACATAACCTTTTGAATTATTCTCTGCTGAATAGCGAATTCTAACATTATCAATTGAATAAGGTATCAAATCCCAAAGATATTTATAGTATGCTGAAGCTAATAGTTTGAAAGGTCTGTCAAACATTTTAAAGTTATAGTCGGAAGAAAGTACCAAATGAACAGATTTCTGAGAACGTATATCATGGTTTATATTTCCTTCAAAATCTCTATATTCTCTAAAGAAAGGTGATTGAGAATAAACACCACTTGCAAAGCGGAATAACCAATCTCTTTTCCACTTAGGCTTAAAGGAAACTGAAGCTCTTGGAGAAAACAAAACTTCATTGTTGAATGTCCAATATTGAGTTCTTGCTCCTGCATTCAAATACCATTCTCCTTCTTTTTTATAGAAAGTCCATTGTCTTTGAGCAAAAGCGGAAAGTCTTGAAGAAGATATATCATTTACTGACTTATATATATTTTGAAGAATTGGAGGATTTTGCGGATTTATTTCTCCTGGAATATCAGGTAATGTTCCTATTGGTGTTCCTGCTGAATCGACCATCTTCCATTCATTCATTCTATCGCTAATCAATTCATATTGATATTTTAACCCCCATGAAAGATGTCCATTATCATAAAAACGCAATCCCTTATGTTCAATATTATAAATATTTGCAACTAAACGATTTCTTGCATGTTCAATATAAGTTCCAATTCCTCTGTCAAAAAGATTACTGTCTGCTTCTGACTCTCCCATTTGTGTTTCATAAAGCCAATATTGACCTTGAATATCGTATGACTCTTTTTCATCAGTTCCAAAAGCAGAAGCAATAAATTTGAGTTGAAGTTTCTTGCTTGGATTATGTGTTAGCATTAAAGCTCCAAACATAGAAGAAAACCTATCTAATTCCTGACCATCAAAGTATACTTTCAGCTTATAGGATTGATAAACACTGCCAAAGGTTGTTTCCCTTGTACGAGGAATAAATTGATATTTATTATCTGAAAGGTTACCTAAAAAAGCTATTTCTGTTTTTTCATTTAAATCGTAAGTCAAATATGCTTGAAGGTCATTAAACACAGGGTAATAGCTTCCTTCCGTATCCAATGAGCCAAGAATATATTTATTAGTTTTGTTTCTATATCCAATCTGATAGGTCATTCTTGAGCCAATTAAGCCCTGAAGATGAGCACTTCCTCCTAAAAGACTAATTGATGCACTTCCTGAAAAATCTTGAGGCTTTTTGTATTTAATATCCAACACTGAAGAAAGTTTATCGCCATACTTAGAATCAAAACCTCCAGAAGAGAATAAAATATCTCCTACCATTTCAGAATTAACAAAACTTAATCCTTCCTGTTGTCCACTACGTATTAAAAAAGGTCGAAATATTTCAATATCATTAACATAAACCAAATTCTCATCATAATTTCCTCCACGAACAGAGTATTGAGAAGAAAGTTCATTATTGGAGCTAACTCCTTCAAAAGTCTTAATTAAACCTTCAATTCCAGAGGTTGGACCTACAACATTCTTAGCCCAATCAGTTTTTATTCTTGTTATTCCTTCTGCTCTTGAATTATCTTCCTTTATTTCAATTTCTTTTAGTGTTGTATTTGAACGAATAAGTGAAAAGTTGATTTCTTTAACTTCATTAGGTTTAAGTCTAACCTTATATAGCTTGGTCGCATATCCAATATAGGAAATTGCTAATTCTAAATCCTTATTTGCAGGGGCAGTAAAAGAAAACTCCCCTTTCTGATTAGTTGTAGCTCCAATTGCTATATCAAGATTAATAATCCCAACATTTACCAAATCCAATCCTTCGTTCTTTTCATTAGTGATTTTACCTTTAATAAGTGCTGTTTTTCCTTGTGAGAAAGCTTGAATTGAAACTAATAGAAAAATTAAGATTATTGGTATGTGTTTGCGTATCATTATTTATATTTGAATTGTGAAAGTCTTTTCTTTACTTATCCTTAGTTTATTATTTATTTATATCAACCTTGGAATAACCTATTAAACTATCATAGCTATACCCTGGTTTACGGTAATAAACGAATATATTATAAGAATTATTAGACTCAGAGAAATTTCCTTCCATTTCATCTAAATTAAATGAAGAAGGATTGTTTTTTGGAGAAGACATTATCATATAGTTATAGAAGCCTTGTTTAAGATAAAGACTTGCTGTATAAGCTCTGTAAGTAGGATTATAAGTCATTTTATTTTGATTATTACAATACCAGTCAGAAAGTTCACCCCAAACATAGTAGTCTGATTCCAAACTTACTGGTGCATTCAAATAGAAATTAACCCATGCATAATCGGCTTCCAAGTTATAGTTGTCTGCTCTTTCACTTCTAACATAGTAGTTTCCATTCAAATCGCCAATGGTAGTATATGCAATATTTTTTCTATTTATAATTGGTCGCAAAATAACAACATTTTGCTCATCAACGTAATCAAAATTACTTACTGTTTGAGAACGTGTTCTAAGACTTGTAAAATCAAAATTTCTAAACTCATTACCAGCCTCAAACAAATTTGCATTATCGAAAGAATACTCTAATTCATTGGCTCTATACTGCCTTAGCTTTAAAAGAGAAGCATTATCCCTTCTTTGATTCTGCAAAACAACAACTTTCAAAAACCTGTTTGGGTCAGCAAAAGACATATTAGACGTTGGAGACACAAAAACATCTACCTCCTGCATTGTTCTTTGAGTTTGAGGACTTCGAGACATAATCGGATTTGCTCTTATATTTGCCCCATCTTCAACAACCATAAACCTTCTAACCATAACAACCTTATCAGGATTGTCATCAGCATAAACCTTAATAATGTAATTCCCAGAAACCAGAAAACGCATCATTGAAGAAGGAAACTCCTGCCAATAATGCACATAACGTTGAATAGTATTTACTGAATTTGAATGATTTTCAATATATCCTGATTCAAAACCTTCAATATATTCTTGAGGAGTAAGTTCGCTTTGAGTCCAGTCGTAATTGCAATGGATTATTGAATAATTATATCGTTGAGTGTTTTCAACCAAGTCGTCAAATCTAAGTATTAGCTTATCGTCTGTACCCAAACGAATTACAGGGAGTGAAAAATCCACTCCCTCTAACTCAAATTTTACGCTTTTGATTAATGGACTATAAACTTTCTCTTGCCAATAGGTTTGAGAAAATATAGTTAATGAAATCAAGAAAAAGAAAATAAGGGAAAAGCCTCTTCTCATCTTATAACATTATTTCTTCAATCTCTTTAACTGTCTTAGGAATTGGAGTGCCTAAAACTCTGCTTGATTTTTCAGTAACCAAAATATCATCTTCAATTCTAATTCCTCCAAAGTCTTTATAAGACTCAAGTTCTTTATAGTTAACAAATGAAAGGAATTTCTTTTCTGCTTTAAATTTATCAATTAGTGCAGGAATAAAATAACATCCTGGCTCATTGGTAATAACATGTCCTGGCTCTAATTTTCTTCCAAAACGTAATGAACGAAGTCCAAATTGATTTGAACGGGAAGTCTTTTCATCATATCCAACAATAGTTTCATCAAAGTTTTCCATATCGTGAACATCCATTCCCATCATATGACCTAAGCCATGAGGCATAAACAATCCCATTGCTCCTTCCTTAACAGCTTCTTCAATATCACCTTTCATTAATCCAATTGCTTTCAAGCCTTCTCCCAATTCTTTAACTGCTTTTAGATGAACTTTTTTATATTCAATGCCTGGCTTAATTGATTTTTGAGCAATTAAATTAGCATTCAATACAGCTTCATAAACAGCTTTTTGTCTTTCATCAAACTTACCTCCACAAGGAACTGTTCTTGTAATGTCTGAACAATATCCACTTGGAGTTTCACAACCTGCATCAGAAACTAACATTCTTCCTTTCTTTAGTTTCAGGCTATGGTCGTGTCCATGAAGAATTTCACCATGAGTTGTAAGAATGATTGGGAACGAAACTGGACCGCCTCCACTTAATGCAATACCTTCCATAATGCCAGCAATCTCGTACTCATAAGTATTAAGATTCTTTGCCATACGCATCATTGTAGTGTGCATTTTATATGCTGTTTCAATTGCCTTTTCTATTTCTGCAATCTCTTCCAAAGACTTAATTGAACGTTGTTTAACTATTGCCTTACGAAGTTCAAGAGAAGCAAATTTTTCAACATGGTCTTTCTTAATATGCAAAAGTGAAGAAAGCAAATTTCTATTTTCAGCTCTGTAAGGAGGAAGGAAATGTATTTTTCTTTCTTGCAAAATGGCTTGTTCCAAAAGATTTGAAAGGTCTTTTCTGCTACCACTGTTCTTCACTCCTATCTTATCTGCTCTATCTTTAACTGAAGCAACTGGACCAGTCCATATAATATCATCTATTTCAACATCATCGCCAAATAAATAATCTTCTCCTGAGTTTGCATCAATTACTCCTGCAAGGTCTTGAAGATTATATTCAAAGAAATAACGAAATGATGAATCTTGACGGAAAGTATAAGTGTTTGCAAGGTAATTAAATGGTGAGTCTGAATTTCCTAAAATTAGAATTAAACCATCTTTAATATCTTTTGCTAATTGTTTTCTACGATTAACGTAGGTACTTTTACTAAACATAATCTATTTATTTATCAATTCTAAACTAAACGTTCTTCAATATATCTAAAGTATGTCTCCAACACATCTCAACAGTCTTAATTTCTAATTTTTCATCAGGTGAATGAACTCCACGAAGAGTTGGGCCGAAAGAAATCATATCCATTCCTTTATATTTTTCTCCAATAAGTCCACATTCCAATCCTGCATGAATGGCTCTTACTATCGGCTTTTTACCAAACAGTTTTTCATAGCTTTGTTCTGCAATCTTAAGAATATTACTTTGAGGATTAGGCACCCAACCTGGATATCCATCTCCATGAGTTACATCAGCACCTACTAAACGTAAACATGCTGCATTTCTATCACAAGCTGCATCTTTTGCAGTTTCAATTGAAGAACGTTGAGAAGTTGCAATTACAAAGCAATTATCTATCATCTTAACTGATGCCAGGTTAGTTGAAGTTTCAACAAAATTAGGAATTTCTCTACTCATTGCCAAAACTCCATGAGGGATAGCATATAAAACATTCAAAAGGTCTTCTTGAGTCATTGGGTCAATAACTTCTTTTGGACATTCAACTTCCTCAATTTTAACTCCAAGGTTAGGTTCAGTGGAACGGAACTCAAAACGAATATCGTCATTGTATTTCTTTACCATTTCAATCATTTCCTTAGCATTCTCCTCATCAACAACCACAACAGCATTAGCCTCTCTTGCAATTGCATTTCTTAAGTTTCCTCCTTCAAAACTTGCAAGAGCATAAACAAGAGTATCGTTTAAAGTCCATAGAATACGATTTAAAACTTTATTAGCATTAGCTAATCCTTTGTTTATATCATCTCCTGAATGGCCTCCCTTGCCTCCGAAAACAGAAATCTTGTATGCTTTACCTTCTGTACAAGGCTCTAACTCGTATGGTAATTTTCCCAATGTATCTTTTCCACCTGCACATCCAATAAACAGTTCTCCTTCATCTTCAGAGTCCAAGTTGATAAGTATTCTGCTATTTAAGAAATCAGGTTTAAGAGCTTCAGCACCTGAAAGTCCAGTTTCTTCATCAACAGTAAATAAACATTCAATATTTCCATGTTCAATATCATCACTGTCCAAAATAGCTAAAGCCATTGCCATTCCTATACCGTCATCAGCTCCAAGAGTTGTTCCTTTTGCTTTCAACCAACCTTCTTCGATATATGTCTCAATAGAATCTTTCTCAAAATCAAACACCTTATCGCTATTCTTTTCACAAACCATATCCATATGAGATTGCAAACAAACCCAAGGTCGGTTTTCATATCCTTTAGTAGCATTTTTTCTAATCAAAACATTACCTATATCATCTCTTTGAGTATCTAATTTTCTATCATTACCCCATTTCAAAAGGTATTCAATAATTTTATCTTCCTTTTTTGAAGGACGAGGAATTTGCAATATTTCAGCAAAGAATTCAAATACTTTCTTAGGCTCCAAAGCCATTAAATCATTGTTCATAATAGTATATTTTTTAAATTAAAACCAATAAAATTAAGATTTCAAAGATACAGATTATTTTTTAAAGGACAAGGAAATTAGTGAAAATGTTGAGGAGTTGAGGAGTTGAGACGTTAACAGTAATTGTAAATTGTAATTTTAACTTTTAAATTACCCCTCATTCCCCTAAACAACTAAACGACTAAACACCTAAACCCATTAACCCAACCCCTGACCTTTTACAAATAAGCGTAAAGAAAATTGGAGTTTTGAACGTGAAGAAAGTTTATATGTTTGAGCGAAGCGAGTTTATAAACTTTTAGGTCAAGACTGCGATTTTTAGCTTGTTTGTGAACAGTCTTGATTTTTGCAACTTTTTATCAAGAAAAAGTTGATAAGAAAAAAAGAAGGAAGAAGAAAAAAAAGTGAAAAGAGAAAAGTGATAAGTGATAAGAGAAAAACCTAAACAAAATTTATTGGAATACTTTGAACAGGAATGTTCCATGATATTCTGATTGATAATAATTAGTATCAGAATCTTCATGTATATAAATACGCTTACTTGTCATATTGTAAACTCCACTTGTATCAGTTGAAAAAATAAGTTCATAAACATCACTATAAATATATTTATAATGATACAACGGGTCAGAAACAATAAAGAAGGTTTTTAAGGTTGCAGAACTATCACCTGTTTTGAGGTATGTGTAGGAAGTTGTATCTAAAGTTTCTTGTGGAAAACGAAATACAGGGTCACTAAATCTTCCATTACTAAAAGTAATACAGTGATTATAATTAGCTTGATTATCCCTGCATAAACGTGCTGAAATAAAACTCTCTGGAGAATTACCATAAGTTGCATCAGCAAATTCAGAATCTTCATCGCAAGAAGAGAATATAAATACTATTGATACAACAAAAATTGATAATATTAAATTTAATTTCTTATACATAAAAGCCTCCTTTCTTAATTACAATCAGGATTTTGAACTCCTGCATAAACTGGGTCATTAACTCCCTTATACAAATAGAAAGAATAAATTTTGAATTTAGACACATAGCCAACCTTAATCCAACCATAGTAGTAACAATCGGTACCCTTAAACCTTACTCCAATATAATCTCCCACTCTAATATTTCCATCTACAGAAGCGTTTAAACTACTTTTCCATTCCCAACCATAATTCAACATTGCATTTTCATAAATAGTTGCATAAGGTCTTGAAGGCAAAGTTAGTGGCATTATACCCGTTGAAACCTCAACATTTGAACTCATACCCTTAATACTAACATAATTGGAAACATCCCTAATCAGAACATCACCCTCTCCATCCGAATCCATATCCAACTCAATTTCATCATTCAATTTTACAGGAGAAGAAAAGTCTTTGTAACAACATAAGCCATCACATTCATTGCAATAATCCGCATCATTACATCCCCCAAAACATAAAGTCAGGCAGAGCAAAACAGGATAAAGAAATAACTTTTTCATAATAACACTTTTTTATATTTAGGAAAATATTGAATTATTAAGGTCACTGCAAACTTACAATAATAAATTAATAATGAATATATAAAAAGTGAAATATTTGTGTACATTCGTGTTCATTTGTGGACAAAAAAAGGGGGCAAGCACATAGCTCACCCCAACTTTTCAATTACCCCTCATTCCCCTAAAGGGGAAGACACTTTTAACTTTTAGTTTTTCACTTTTCACTCTAAAAGATTACGGAGCTACAGGAGCATCAGCAGCTGGTAATACCAAACCCTTAGGCATTGGATTACGATACTCGTAATAAGCAGTTTTGAGTTTGTTCTTAAAGCGAACATTAGGTTTGAAATTAACCTTAATTCCTCTAATTGTTGAAGCATCAACTTCTTCAGCAGTAAGCATAGCTTTAGCACTTAGATAAGGTGTAAAATTACCAAGCTGATCCAATTGAACGGTAGTTCCATTCATTGTTTCTTCGGTAATAACCATTTGCAAGGCTCTAATTGCTGAAAGAATATCATTCTCAGCCAATGAAGATGCACCAGCAATTCTTTCAATCAAGCGTTCTTCGGTCATTATTCCGTTTCTTGAAATAACTGCCAAATGCTTTTCTCCAGGTACAGCACCTACAGAGATCTTTTTCTTAATAATTGTCCAGTTGAACATAATAAAGTACGATTACCTTTAAAATTACTATCGCGAGGTTTTTAAGTTTTACATAATTGTGGATTTTATTGGAATAATATTTTCCTCAAATTCACATTACAAAGATACTAAAAATATTTATATTGAGGATATTAAATCGTATTTATTTGCATATTTTTATAGTTAAATAATGTTAATTTTACATAGTCAAAAAAAAGTGAATCATAATTAAAAATATGTCCCTTATATTTATATTTATGTCCCTTATATTTCAAAATATGTCCTTTATATTTTTGTATATGTCCTTCATATTTTTCATTATGATTGATGTTTTTCACTTAAATTTACCCCTGACCCCTAAAGGGGAACTGAGAATTCGTCAACCAAGTCCCCTTTAAGGGATTTAGGGGTAGAAAATTAACCATTAATCATTAACCACTAAATAATAGTCTGCCAAGTCAAGCCCCATTTCCTTATCTTCCTTTGTGGCTAACTCTTCCAATATATGCGATAACTCAATTTTTGAGCCTATCCTGTGATTTATTTCCTCTGCCTTACTTTGCCATAGCTCAAAACATTTAAGGTCAGGAAAGGCTGTTATTTGTTGTTTTCTTATAGGATAGATTTTATTCTCCGTCAGGTTGTTTAATCCACCTGTTGCCATCCAGTTAAAATTGGGTTGATAAAGCGACATTATTATTGCAGTCTTTTCCGATTCGACTAACATTACAGATTTTTCAGGGTATTTAATCAATAAATGTTCTCCAAATAAACATTGTGTCAGTTGCCAATCATTAGATAAAATGTTTTGCTTTTTCAATTCAGAATGCACCCAAGAAACTCCACTTTTCACTCTCCTGCCCGTAAGAGCATTATATTGCATAATCTTTCCAGTTCTAATTCTAAGCATGCTATCTATTTGCCAAAACACAACTCTATTATCTTTTGCTCCTCCAATAAAATAATCCAACATAACCCTTTCAACATCATCTTTTGGAAAGTTATTTAAAAGAAAAGTAAGGAAATTGGAAGGTTTTGAAATGGTTTGCAAGAGATATTTTTTATCAATTTGTTTAATTGGGATAAGTTCTTTTCTTTTATCCACAGATTGACACAAATTATCACTGATTTTTTCTTTGCTTATATTATTATGAATTTTATAGGCTAAATTATTTGTGCTAATCTGTGAAAATCTGTGGACTCCTGAACTTTCAAAGAATTGTTTAGGAGTGTAATGATAACCGCATTTAATTGCTCTATTGCAAATACCTACTTTTTCATCAATATAAATATTTGTTTCTGTGTCGATATATCTTGTAAAAGAATGTTTTCTTCCACATTTAGGACAAGTAAACCTTGTTGATTGTCCTTTATATTTTTCTAATTCTATACTCATTTTAAACTTATTTTATATAAAAAATCTTGTAACGCTGTAACAAATCCCTATATATGTGACAAACGTTCCAAAGTTTAATTGTTACTGAGTACCCCCCAAATGAAATTTATGGGGGAGTACACTCAATAACTTAGCAATTAATTTTCCTCTTGATTATTTGAGCTCCTAATCTTTTCAAACTTCCTAACCTTTCGGTAAATAGTTGTATGAGAAACCCCAAATTTTAATGCAATATCTCTGTATTTTAAACCTTTGTCTAAGAGTGACATAATTTCGTTATACTCTGCTTCAAGCGTTTCAAAAGATTCCTCTTTGGAGTTAAGTTTTTCAAATGGAGTACGGGTATTCAAGCTGTTAAAGGTTAAGTTTTCGGTAAACTCAAAATCAAAACTCTTAGTTTTAAAATCATTTGAAAGGTAGTTACCCTTAACAATACAGAAATGCTTTTTGTCAGGAAATTGAACATTTGATTTCACCTCAGCCATAAACCTCATTTTTGCTTCATAGCCCTGTGAACCAAGAGAATTGTTTTTTGAAGGCATAAGCTCCTCACTTGACTTGCGAGTGTGATGCAAGAAGATAATCAAGCAACCGTACTTTTGAGCCAGCTGATTGTACTGGTTTAAGAAAGCCCTAACCTCGTTTGTCTTGTACAGCTCAGCACTGAAAATATCAGCAAAGGCATCAATAACAATAAGGTCAACAGGCTGTTTCTTCAATTCCCTTTCCAACCTTTCAAGCAAGTTGTCTGTTTCAAAAATAAAAAGCAAACCCTCCAAATCCTCAGGAATAAGCCCATAGTCCTTGTTCTGCTTTTTAAGCAGTGAGGAAATGGACGTACGGTCATCCTCCGTTGACACATAAATTGCCCTGTGATATAAGGCTTTCACCTCCCAGTAAAGGAACTTCAACCCAAAAACTACACAAATGCACAAATGCCTCAATAAAGACGATTTACCCACATCAGAGGAGCCAATAAAGGAGGCAAGACCTACCCTCTGCAAAATGGGGTCAACAAGTTTTGGTATTTCCTCCACATCATCATTCAGCAACTCCATACCAGTAGCATTAGGAATTTCATTCTCAATCTCCTCAACAAACTCATTTTTGGCAACATCCCTTTTCAATTTTTCAAACTCCTCAGCAATGGGAGAAAATTGAGCATTTTTACTTTGCACCTTAACATCAGTAGCAACTACTTCATTTGGTACCTCTACCTTAGTTTCCTTTTCAATAACCTCAGAGAGCAATTGCTCTCCAAGATTATTTTTAATTTTGTTTTCATTTGCTAATTGTGGGTTAGCGTTTTCATTTGTTTCCATATTTTGTGTTTTGTTATTCATTACAACCTCCTTTTTCTTCAAATTTCCCAAAGTTATTAAATCTATACTCACATTTAATACATTGTAAGTTGGTGCTGTTAAAACAATACTCTTCATCGTAATTGTCGCAAGCATGTTTAATTAAACTAACCCCAAAATAAGATTGAATTTGAGAAATGTTTTCTCTATAAGAATTAAGCAAGTCTTTTTTAAATCTTTTGCTCTTCATAGCCCTTTTTACAGCCACTTTTTTTAATTTCTTCAACTCCTTAAAGTAAGTTACGAAGTCGAAATTAATTGCATGAAAGTAATCGTAAATAGGCTCTACCTCCCATTCATTGGTAAGTTCATTAACCCAGCCATATCTTTTTTTATTTAGACCATTATCTTTTAAGATGTAGGTCTGTCTTTTCTTGTTATTTACCATATAATCTTTAAATTTTATTTGTTAAATAATATCCTTGCTTAAGGGAGATGGGGTTTATTTCCATTAATAAAAAAGACTATGTACATCTTGCCTTTTAAATTAACTTAGATAAGAGTAGCTACTTCTTACCCATCTTCCTTTTTCAAAGAGCCAAATCAAACAAGAACTTTTCTTGATGTTTGACATTGCAAAGATAGATTGTGGTCGTTGTGGTATAAATATTATTTGACAAAAAAAACAATAAGCCAATAAAATAATTATCAGCTTATTATAAAATTGATATAAAAAATCTTTGGGGTGAATTTGGGGTGAATTTGGGGTAAGAGCTATTTAAGTATTAAATTGAACTAAGAATTGGATTTTGTAGTTAATTTTTTAATCTCTTTATAAAAAAAATAATCATTTTTAACATTACCTCCTGAACATCTGCCTTTTTCTAAATTCATATTTTCACAAATTTGAGTGTACCATTTGTCATTAAGAATTTCTGATAATCTATATATTAGATAATTTCTTTTTACTGTTTTTTTTGTTCTTATTCCACTTAAATCTGCATTAGAAATAGCTTGTAAAAATTCAGAAATATTACAATCAATTACTTCTTTATCTGTTACTAAAGTGTGAATTTTTAATAATATTTCTTTGTTTTTATCAACAAGATTACTATAATCAGTATTTGCTTTTGAATTATCTTTTGATTCATTTTCTAACTCAAGTTTTTTATTATTAATTTTTGAGATATTTAATAATTCAGAGTGTTTAATTTTTGGATAAACTATACGATTAATTAATGGAAGTGGATTTTCGTTGTATTCATATATTTTTAGATTTGGGATTTCATTAATTAATATATCTAAATTGAAATGAAAAGATGTTACTTCTTTATTATGAATATTAATATCAGTGATTTCTTTTAGTAATAATAAGTCTAAAAAACCAATATATAAATCAATGGTTGCTACTTTAAAACAATCAACCAAATTTAATCTTACGAAGTGTTTACTTATATCATTACTATCAACACAACAAAATTCTTTCGATTCATTTTTTAAAGAATTATAGATGTAAAATTTATATATATCAATAACATTCTCTCTTTTGCTTTCTTCAAATATATTAATATTAAAATTATACTTATAGATTATTTTAATCAATATATCGATACAAAATAGAATTTCTCTATCCTCTGAATTATCTTTAGCTAAATTAATAAACTCTTTATCTAATGTGTTGTTAATTAGTTCAACTGATTTATTAGTAGACTTTTTAATATATAAATTGTCAAGAAAATTATATTTATATTTGTCATTAAATTTTTCAATTGATTGTCTATCTTTTATAAAAACAAAATATAAATAATTGATCAGTTCCTTTTTTGTAAGTATGTCATTTTCCATATCCAATATACTTAAATGTTAATGCAGCTAAATTACAAAAAATAATGATAAGTATATATTATTTTTTAATTTTTTGTCAAATATATTTTTTTATTCCATTATTCATTTGTACATTTGCAGCGATATTAAACGAAGAAGTTTAATTGTTTTTATAGAAATATAGCGTTTTGCTATTGTTGAGGTATTAAGAAAACGACCAATTTAAATAATACACATCTTAAACAATAAGGAAAATGCTCACGATATGCGTGGGCTTTACTTGTTTAGATGTGTGGGTGCTTGGTCGTACCTCTTAATCCAATATTGTAACTGTCCCACGTTTTTTCTAAACCAAGACAGCTCACAATCTCAAGCACTATTTTCTATTTTATTTATTAACTCAAAAAATTAAGAGGGGAATGAAAAAAGTATTATTAGTTTTAGCTGTATTAATCTTTGCAATAAATCTCAACACACAAGCCGAAGACTTTACAACAGTATATAATGGGAATAATATATATTATAGCATTACATCCTCAACTTATCCACGAACAGTTGAATTAATACGTAGTGGGTCAAGCTCTTATTCGGGAGCTTTTATTATACCAGATTCTGTGCTTTATAATTCTAATTATTATAAGGTTACTTCAATTGGTGATGCTGCTTTTAATAATTGTAGTGGATTAACATCAATCTTAATACCTAATACTGTTAAGTCAATAGGAGAATGGGCCTTTCGAAATTGTAATGGATTATCCTCTTTCACAATTCCAAATTCAGTTTTATCAATCGGTCAAGAAGCTTTTAGTTATTGTGATAATTTAGCATGGTTATCTGTCCCAAACTCTGTTAATTCAATTGGTTATAATGCTTTTTACAACACTCCTTATTACAATAATAAACCAGATGGCTTAGTATATATTAATAATGTATTATATAAATATAAAGGCACTATGCCTTCTAACACATCAATTAATGTGTTAGAAGGAACAGTATCTGTTTCTGATAGAGCTTTTGAGAGTTGTAGTGGATTATCTTCCATTTATATCCCAAACTCTATTACTACAATTGGTAATGCAGCTTTTTATAATTGCTTTGGATTAACCTCAATCACAATTCCAAACTCTGTTATTTCAATAGGAGAGCAAGCTTTTTACAACACTCCTTATTACAATAATAAACCAGATGGCTTAGTATATATTAATAATGTATTATATAAATATAAAGGCACTATGCCTACTAATACATCAATAAATATTCAAAATGGAACCTTGAGTATTGCAAATGGTGCTTTTGGTAATTGTAGTGGATTAACTTCAATAACAATTCCAAACTCTGTTACTTCAATAGGAGAGCAAGCTTTTTATAATTGCACTGGATTAAATTCTATAACAATTCCAAACTCCGTTACTTCAATTGGAGAGCAAGCTTTTTATAATTGCACTGGATTAAATTCTATAACAATTCCCAACTCCGTTACTTCAATTAAAAAAAATACTTTTGAATATTGTAGTGGATTATCCTCAATCACAATTCCAAATTCTGTTACTTCAATTGGATTTTGTGCCTTTCAAGGTTGTAGTGGATTAACTGCACTGATAATTCCAAACTCTGTTTCTTTAATTAACGAATATGCATTTTCTAATTGCACTGGATTATCATCAATAACAGTTCCAAACTTTATTTCGACAATTGATAAAAATACTTTTCGAAATTGTACTAGTTTAACATCAGTTACAATTCCAAACTCTGTAACTTCAATTTTTGAAAATGCTTTTTATAGTTGTTCTAATTTAACTTCACTTACAATTCCAACCTCTGTTAATTATATTGGCAATGGAGCTTTTAATGGGTGCTTGTCTTTAGATACTGTATATTTTAATGCAGTAAATTGCACAATAATGGGAGGTTATTTTCCTGCATTTAATGGATGTAATAACTTATCTGTTTTGATAATTGGTGATTCTGTTATTAACATTCCTCCTTCTGCATTTGCATCTTGCTCTAGATTAACCTCAGTAACAATGGGAAATTCAGTTATTTCAATTGGTAGTGCTGCTTTTCTAGGATGTAATAGCTTAAGCTCAATCACAATTCCAAATGCTGTTACATTTATAGAAAATGAAACTTTTAAGAATTGTACTGGTTTAACATCAATAATAATTCCAAATTCAGTTTCTTCAATTGGAGAGCAAGCTTTTTTTAATTGTACTGAATTAAATTCACTAACAATTGGCAGCTCTGTTACTTTTATTGGAGACTATGCATTTTATAATTGTAGTGGATTAATCTCAATAACATGCAAAGCTATTAATCCACCAATTGTATATTATTATGAATTCGACAATGTTAGTAGAGCTATTACTTTGTATGTACCTTGTGCTTCAGTTTCAGGCTATCAATCAGCACCCACTTGGAGCAGTTTTACAAATTATGTTGGTTTAAAAACGGCTCAATTTATTTCTGATACTATTTGTAGTAATCAAACTTATACTAATTATGGTGTCAACATTAATACTGCTGGTAATCATATTTTAGTTAATGGATGTGATAGTGTGATGTTGTCATTATTTGTTAATCCAAGTTTCCAAATAGATTATTGGGATACTATTTGTAAAGGAGAGGTTTATAATAATCATGGATTTAATTTTATTACTGATGTTTCTGGATTATATACTCAGAACTTACAAACTAGAAAAGGCTGTGATAGTATTATTAATCTTCATCTTTTAGTCAATGCTTCTAACCATGATACAATCTTTGCAGAGATTTGTCAAGGAGAAACTTATTCTCAATATGGGTTTGTTGAAAATGTAACAGGTTTTTACACTAAATCTCTTCAAACAATAAAAGGTTGTGATAGTATAGTAAATTTGAGTTTAACTTTAAATCTAAACTATAATGATACAATTATTGCGGAGATATGTAGTAATGAAACTTACAACGCAAATGGCTTTAATGAAAATACAGCAGGCTTTTATACACAAAACTTACAGACGACCAAAGGATGTGATAGTATTGTAAATCTTAGTCTTGTACTAAACCCTATTTCGTTAACAACTTATTATGATACAATATGTCAAGGAAATATTTATAATAGTTATGGATTTAGCTTTACAGCTGATACCACTGGAAGATACACTCAAAACATGCAAACAAATAATGGATGTGATAGTATTATAGCTTTAAATTTAACTGTTAAGCCAATACCTCTTATTCCAGAGAGTTTAGCAGTTCAAGTTAATTCAAATTTCATTGAAGTATCTTGGCAAGATAATGGTAGTTCTTATGTTATTTATCGAAATAATGATTCTCTTACAACTACAACAATGCCAATTTATTTGGATTATGCTGTAACTAATGGTCAAGCTTATTGCTATAAAGTAAAATCAATAAATGAAGAATGTGAAAGTGTATTTACTAATATGATTTGTAAGACTTATGTAGGATTAAACAATGTTCAGACAGATAATATAATAACAAGACTTTATCCAAATCCAACAAATAATAAATCTAAATTAGAAATTGAAGGCTTAACCTCTGAGGCTGATGTTTTGGTTTATGATATGATTGGAAGGATTATGCTAAAGCATAAAATCAATAAAGGAATGAATGAATTAGAGATTGATTTAAGTACTTATGCAAAGGGAGTTTATTCTATTAGAATTGTAAATGAAAGCATAAATCAAACTAAGAAACTTATTGTTCAATAATAACATGGGATATAATATATCCCATACAACAAAAAAATACTATATCTAATATTATGGAATATAAATATATAGGGAAGAATATATCTTATAAGATGTTAAAAGAAGCTATCCTTAACTTTAATTTAAACGAAGATTATACGATAGTACTTAATTATAATAATTTTGATGATATAGTATTGGAGTATAGAGATATTTATAGTGAAGAAATGATTTTCCCTCATTACCTTTTGGGAGTTGAAATCAGAGAAGAAGAAAATAATGAATCTGTACCCCAAAATCGTATAGGAATAATTAAAAATGAATAAATTTCTTCGTGTAGTATTTCTTTGCAAAGCGACAAAGTCGATGAGTAATGCCGCACTATATTACTATAAGGATTTTAATCCGTAACTTCATTTACAACAACATATCGGATAACATATCCTAATAATAAAGGAGTGTGGGGTAGCATATCCCGCACAACGAAATATACCACACAACGAATATTATTATTGTGCGAACACATAGGTTCGCCCCTACACAAACTTAATTTCTGTAAAAGGGGATGTGGTGCGGATAAGGTGATAAAACAGATAAAAAAGAAACGCAAAGTATATTTGTTCAATACTTTGCGTTCTTGTTTTGTGACCTCGGCAGGATTCAAACCTGCAACCTTCTGAGCCGTAATCAGATGCACTATTCAATTATGCTACGAGGCCTTTTGAGGGTGCAAAAGTACAAAGTTTTATTAAATAGACAAAATAATAAGCTTATTTTTTTAATTTTGCACCTTGTTTCGAGGTTTTGTTTTCTCAGAACCTTAAGACAAAATTTAATTAAATTTATTAATAATTAAAAACAAAAAACATGAACAAGACTTATTTAAAGAGAAAGAGTATCTTTCGATTTAAACGTTTTGCTAACAAGTCTTACAGTGCATATAACAGTATGCATAAGATTGTTAGTATTGGTGTTTTGAGCTTTGCTACTCTGACTTGTGCAGCTCAAAAAGAGGCTGTAGCTCAAGGAAAAGACACCATTAAGATTAATCAGATTGCAGAGAAAAACTTAGATGAAGTGGTTATCTGGGCTTCTGCTGATGAACCTGTAAATCAAGTTGCAAAGATTGTTACAACAATCACTCGAGAAGAAATTGGGCGGCTTAGGCCACAAAGTATTCAAGACCTTCTCTCCTACGCTGCCTCAGTAGATATTCAAACAAGGGGTTCTCATGGCGTTCAAGCCGATGTTTCTATTAGAGGTGGTTCTTTTGACCAGAGTGCAATTTTGCTGAATGGTATCAATATTTCAAATCCCCAGACAGGTCATTACAGTTTTGACATTCCAATCAACATTTCCGACATCGAAAGAATAGAAATTCTTCACTCTCCTTCTGCCATTGTTTATGGTGCATCTGCATTTTCGGGAGGAATAAACATTATTACTAAGAAAAACATAGAAAAAGAACTTTCAGCCAAACTTGAAGGTGGTTCTTATGGATTGTTTGCTGGTGAGATTGGTGGAGCTTACAGGATTAAAAATGTTGACAACAGGCTTTCATTTGGCTACAAACAATCGGACGGTTATATAAATAACAGTGATTATAGAATATTTAATTTGCTCTATGGCTCAAGGGTAAATTTAAAAGAAAATAAAATAGATATTCAATTGGGCTACAATAAGAAAAACTATGGTGCTAACACTTTCTATTCTGCTGCTTATCCAAATCAATTTGACAACACTTCATCGGTTTTGGCTTCAGTTAAGGGAGAATTTGGTTCCAAGCTTAAGTTTTTGCCTTCAATTTACTGGAACAGGCATTATGATAAGTTTGAACTGATTAAGAACAGTGGTAAAAGCAATAATCATAGAAGCGATGTATTGGGGAGCAATCTCAATATGCAATATCATTCGAAATTAGGGTTAACTAATTTTGGTTTGGAACTAAGAAATGAAAGTATTTTAAGCAATGTTTTAGGTCTTATGATGTCTTCTCCTGTTGGTGATTACACTAAAAAAGATAATCGTTTAAACCTGAGCTATATGCTTCAACATAATATTAAATATAAAGGTTTTACAATGGCTATGGGTGTTTTGGGTTTTGAAAACACTGCTTTTAAACAAGCTTTTAAACTCTACCCAAGCCTTAGTGTTGATTATAAGATAAATAATAATATAAATGTATTCTCTTCCTATTCTCAAAGTTCAAGATTGCCAACCTTTACTGACCTTTACTATACAACAAAAACTCATATTGGAAATACTGATTTAAAACAGGAAGAATCGGAAAGTGTGGAGTTAGGCTCAAAGTATAGAAACAGATATTTCCTATCTTATGTTTCAGGCTTTTGGCTTGGAGGTAAGAATATGATTGACTGGGTTAAGAAAAATCCTGATGATAAATGGGAGTCAAAAAACATAACTCAAATAAGTAAGTTTGGGCTTGAAGTGGGTGTTAAGCTATTTTTGAATGAAATGATTAGCTCATTGAAATATCCTACTACCCTTAAGATTGATTATTCAAGAATGCATCAAGAAGTTATTAAGAATGAATACATATCCAATTATGCTCTAAATTATCTTAGAGAAAAACTGACAGCTCAGCTTTATTTGCCTTTATATAAAGATAAATTGAGTACAACAGTTTCATTTCGTTATCAAAAAAGAATGGGACAATATTTGAAATATGAAGATTTAAAACCTGCACAAAAAGTAGATTATCCAGCATTTACAACAATGGATATTAGCATAAACTACAATTTGAAAAACTTCAATATATATTGTAATCTGAATAATATCTACAACACTAAGTATTTTGACTTAGGGAATGTTCCACAAGCAGGCTTTTGGGTAATTTGTGGTGTTAGTATTAATTTATAGTACTTTATATACTTTTTTATGAATTAAACTAACTGCCTTTTGGATATTTTCATTGGTAAAATAAAGAATATTATTTGTCATAAGGTTCATTGGGAGTGCGTTTTGAGTTGGCGAATAGGCAGGTTGAAGATAGTTAAAGTCCAAAAGAGAAAAGTTTAGTTTTTTATAGAAGTTGATTCTTTTTAGAGCCTCTACGTTTGTTGGGGGCTCTACTTCTATAATAAAAGGTTTAGAGTATTTATTTATGATTTCATTCAAAACCTTTGAGCCATATCCTTTTTGTCTAAGAGGTAAATCAATTGCAAAATGCTCTATATAAACAAAATCATTAAACTCCCAAATGCTAATTATCCCTATCGGAGTTTCATCCTCTAAAGATGTTTTTATTACATAAAAATCAAATCCTTCCTTCCCCACCATTTCAATCACTAAATCAAAATCTCTTCTCTCATCCAAAGGGAAAGAGGAGTTGTATATCTCTTTAGCAAAAGAAATATGCTTAGAATTCTTTAAAGACTCAAAGTTCATTATTACTTTTATATCTTATCTTCTGACTCTTTGAAAATATTATATAGAAGGTCTCTTGCACGGAATAATTTAGCTTTAACTGTTCCAAGTGGAAGGTTTAGCTCTTGTGCTATTTCTTCATAAGAAAGTTCATCAAAATAACGCAATTCTATTAGAGTTCTATAGTGAGGCTTTAGTCTACTCACAATTTCTCTCATCATTATGATTTTTTGTTTTTCAATTATCTTTTCCTCAGGGTCTAAGGTTTCAGAAGCAATATCAATTCCTATCTGCTCTCCATCAGCACTTGTATATATGTTGTCAATAGAAACTATCTTAGCTCTCTTTTTGCGAATGAAATCAATACAGTTATTTGTTGCTATGCGAAATAGCCAAGTTGAAAAAGCATATTCAGGAGTATATTGTCCAAGTGATTTAAAGGCTTTGCCAAATGCTTCAATTGTCAAATCGTCAGCATCGGTTGATGAATTAGTCATCTTTAAAAGCATATAATATATGGGCTCACGATAAGTATTCATCAAGTCAGCATAAGCCTTTTGATTACCATGGTCTCTTGCTTGACAAACAAGTTGATAATCCCTTATTGCTTTTTCTGTAAGGTTGGTTGATGAAACTTCCATTTATATCTTTTTTGTGAATAACGTGAAAAATCTAATTGTAGTATTAATGAATAAAAATAAGACCTCTACAAGAGGGGAAAGAAATGCTACTTGTTTTGTTCCTAACGTTTTTGAAGATTTATAGCAAACTATTATCTGAAAAGTATATTTAAGAACTAATGGCAAAATAACATACTGCCAAGGGAATTGAAAAACTATACTTAAAGCAACTAAAACATAAATGAAAAAGGTTGCGAAAGGCATTAAGCTTGAAATAATTTTGTCTTTAAACTTGAAATGAGACATAGATTTGAAATGCTTTTTCTTTTGTATTACCCATTCCTCTCTTTTCTCTTTTGGGGAAGCAAGATTTATTGAATCTCTATTTAGTACAACTGAAGTATTCTTAGAATTTGCGTTTTTATTAATAAATAAATCATCTTCTCCAACAGATACATTGTATTGAGATATAAAGCCTCCTATTTCAAAAAAGAATTCTCGCTTATAGGCCATATTGCGTCCTTGTCCCATATATGGATTGTTAAGCATTGCATTGCCCAGGTAGTTCATGGCTGAGATTAGATTTTCATAGTGCATAAGAGTATTGAGAAAGGTTGGTTTTTGTTCAAAATTGGTAAAGCCCAAAACTATATCTTTCTTTTGATTAAACCCTTTCACCATTGTACTTATCCAATTGTAGTTGAGAGGCATTGTATCAGATTCAGTAAGAAGTATAATATCATTCTTTGCAGATTTTATTCCTAATGAAAGAGGGTATTTCTTACCTAAAAATCTATTTACATTATTGTATAAATTCACAATATTAAGATTAGGATATATCTCTTGTAGAACTCTAAGCATATATTCTGTTTCATCATTTGAAGCATCATTTACAACCACAACTTCAAAGTTTGGATATTCCTGCTCCAAAATGATTGGGAGTTTCTTTTCTAAATTATATGCATCATCCTTAACACACATAACAACCGAAACAGAAGGGCAGTATTTCTGCTTTTCATCAGTAGTTAATTTATTCTCTTTAAAGAATGCTACTCTTCCATAAACTATGAGATAGTAGATAATTTGAAACAAGATAATTATCCCTAATATTATTGCAAAGTAAAAACCAACTGTGTTAAACTGATAATCTAAAAAATCCATGTCATTATTAATATAAAAACAAACAAAAGTATCAAAAATCCACATTTTAATATTAATTTTGTCAAAATATTTCTAAACATTTTTTGTTAATAACTATTGATGGAATTTACTATTGACGCTATTTCAAAGGATTGTAACGCAAGAGCGGGAACAATAAAAACTTCTCATGGAGATATACTTACTCCAATTTTTATGCCAGTGGGTACAGTTGGAAGTGTAAAAGCTGTTCATGTTAGAGAATTGAAGGAAGATATTAAAGCTCAAATTATTTTGGGTAACACTTATCATTTATATCTTCGTCCTGGCATTGAAATCATTAAAGAAGCTGGAGGCATTCAAAAATTCAACTCATGGAATAAGCCAATGCTTACTGACAGTGGAGGATATCAGGTTTACTCTTTAGGTCATAATAGAAAAATTACTGAAGATGGTGTAGTTTTTCGCTCTCATATTGATGGAAGCAAACATATTTTCACTCCTGAAAGGGTTATGGATATTCAAAGGGCTATTGGTGCTGATATTATTATGGCTTTTGACGAATGTACTCCTTATCCATGCGATTACGAATATGCAAAAAAATCTCTTAAATTAACTGACCTATGGTTAGACAGATGTATTAAAAGATTTAACGAAACCGAATGTCCTTATGGTTACACTCAAACTCTTTTCCCTATTGTTCAAGGTTCTGTTTATAAAGACTTAAGAAGAGAAAGTTGTGAAAGAGTTATGTCTTATGACTGTAAGGCAAATGCTATAGGTGGGCTATCGGTTGGAGAACCAATTGAAGATATGTATGAATTGACTGATTATTGCTGTTCAATATTACCTAAAGACAAGCCACGCTATTTGATGGGAGTTGGAACTCCTGCCAATTTACTTGAATGTATTTCTTTAGGAATAGATATGTTTGACTGTGTTATGCCTTCAAGGAATGGAAGAAACGGTATGCTTTTCACTTCTGAAGGTACAATGAATATGAAAAATGAAAAATGGAAAAACGACTTCTCTCCTATTGACCCTATGGGAGTTAATTACGTTGATTCAGTTTATTCAAAAGCTTATCTAAGACATTTATTTGTTGCAAAGGAAATTTTAGCTCTTCAAATTGCTACTATTCACAATCTTAGTTTTTACCTTTGGTTAGTGGGTCAAGCAAGAGAACATATTATTGCAGGAGATTTTAATGTATGGAAAAAAGAAATGGTTGAAAAAGTCTCAAATAGATTATAAGATTTATGTTGAAGAAGATTGACTGGTATATAATCAAACAACTATTAGCCACTTTCTTTTTGGCTATTGCTCTTATTATTCTAATTGTAATTGTTTTTGATATTTCAGAAAAACTTGATGACTTTTTAGAAAGAGAAGCTCCAATGAAAGCCATAATATTTACATATTATGTTAACTTCATTCCTTATTTTGTAAATCTCTTTGGTCATCTTTTTTTCTTTATTGCAGTTATTTATCTTTCATCACGAATGGCTGCAAGAACAGAAATTATTGCAATTTTGAGCTCAGGAGTTAGCTTTAAAAGATTTTTAAGACCTTTTCTAATCTCATCAATCTTAATTGCTGCAATAAATATTTATCTAACAAACATTCTTATTCCGCAAGTAAATAAACCTCGTATTGAGTTTGAAAAAGTTTATTGGAGAAATCCCTACAAGAATCAACTCATGAATATTCATATTCAAACCGACAGGAACAATTTAGTTTATGTTCAAAGTTTTAATAATCTTAATTCTACAGGATATAGGTTTACTAAAGAAACCTTTAATAATAAGAATGTTTTGACAAAGAAGATTTCTGCTGACAATATTATATATGACTCTATAAAAAAAGATTGGACTTTAGTAAACTATTCTATTAGAAAAATTAATGGTTTGAAAGAGAATTTGATAGTTGGTGACAGCATGAAGATAGATTTAAAAATGGAGCCTTCGGAATTTAATATAAATACTGCTAAAGTGGAAACAATGACTTTTTCAGAACTAAATGATTTCATAGAAAAAGAATCATTAAGAGGTTCTAAAGATATTAATAATTACTTAATTGAAAAATATCAAAGACTATTTAATCCTCTTGCTTATATAGTATTAACTCTTATTGGAGTTTCACTTTCATCAAGAAAAACAAGAGGAGGAACAGGTATGCACTTGGCAGCAGGAATAACCTTAGCCTTTGCTTTTATTATGATGATGAAGGTTACTTCTGTGTTTTCAATTAAAGGAAATCTACCTCCTATAGTTTCAGTTTTCATTCCAATAATATTTTTCACCTTTATTGGTTTATACTTATTGAAAAAAGCACCTAAATAGTAGTAAGTATGATAGTAAATAAGTTAATTAATAAAATAATTAAAACAAGAATACCTCAAATTGAGTATTTTATGGAAAATCCAATTGAGGTTCAAGAGAATGTTTTTAACTCTCTTATTCAATCATCGAAAAACACCATTTGGGGGAAGTATTACGATTATCAAACAATAAGAAATTGGGAACATTTCAACGGAAGAGTTCCTTTAAATGATTACAATACTTTACTCCCTTTTTTTGAAAGAATACGTAAAGGAGAGGAAAATGTGCTTTGGAGTGGTGATATTAGGTGGTTTTCAAAGTCTTCTGGAACAACTTCAAACAAAAGCAAATATATTCCTGTTAGTGAAGAGAGTTTGCAAGAGTGTCACTATAAGGGAGGAAAGGACATGCTGGCTCTATACATTAACAATCATACTGATAGCAACATATTTTCAGGAGCTTCACTTGCTCTTGGAGGCTCAGAACAAGAGAACGAGTATAAAAATGATATTTTTATTGGAGATGTTTCAGCAATTTTAATTGACAACCTACCCTATTGGGCTGAGTTTTTCCGTACTCCTAAGAAAGAAATTGCTCTTATGCCTGAATGGGAAGAGAAATTAAAAAAGATGATTGAAGATGTTTCTTTAAGCAACGTTGTTTCTCTTTCTGGAGTTCCTTCTTGGATGTTGGTTTTGCTTAAAGGAGTTATAGAACATACAGGAAAAACTTTACAAGAAGTATGGCCTAATTTGGAAGTGTATTTTCATGGAGGAGTGAGCTTTGCTCCATATATATCTCAATTTAGTGAAATACTGCCTTCAAACATTAATTATATGGAAACATACAATGCTTCTGAAGGTTTCTTTGGGCTTCAAGATAGAACCGACATGGACTCTTTGCTCCTTTTGTTAGACTATGGCATTTACTATGAATTTATTCCTTTTGAAGACATAGAAAAAGCTAATCCTAAAATAATAAATCTTTCAATGGTTGAAAGAAACAAAAACTATGCTATGGTTATTTCAACTAATGGTGGATTATGGAGATATATGATTGGCGATACAATTATGTTTACTCAAACAAAGCCCTATCGTTTTAAAATAACAGGAAGAACCAAGAATTACATTAATCTTTGTGGTGAAGAACTAATTGCAGATAATTCCAATAGGGCTTTGGATATAGCTTGTAAGGCTACTGATGCTATTATGAATGAATATTCTGCAGGACCATATATTGAAGGTGATTTAAGGTATCATGAATGGATTATAGAATTTGAAAAAGAGCCAAATAATTATGAGAAATTTGAAGAAATATTAGATACTTCTTTACAAGAACTCAATTCTGATTATGAAGCCAAAAGATATAAAAATTTAGTTCTTCAGAAACCTAAGATTAATTATCTTCCAAAAGGTTCTTTTTATGTATGGTTAAAAGGAAGAGGAAAATTAGGAGGTCAACATAAAGTTCCAAGACTTTCCAATACAAGAGAATACATTGACGAATTATTAAAATTAAAAAATTAATTTTTTATGACAATAGATGAAATACAAAACAAAATAATAGAGGAGTTTTCAATTTTTGAAGACTGGATGGATAAATATAATTACCTTATAGAATTAGGTAGAGAATGCCCAATTATTGATGAGAAAGACAAAACAGAGGCTAACCTTATTAAGGGTTGTCAATCGAGAGTATGGGTTAATGCAGAATTGATTGATGGCAAAATGGACATAAAGGCTGATTCTGATGCAGTAATTACTAAAGGAATTATTACTCTATTGTTAAGGGTATTTAATCATCAAACTCCTAAAGATGTTTATGATTCTGAAGTATTTTTTATTGAAAAAATTGGACTTTCAACTCATCTGTCACCCACAAGAAGTAATGGACTTGTAGCAATGGTAAAGCAAATTAAACTCTACGCTTTAGCTTTTATGAGTGTAAATAAATAGGAAGTTTTTATTAATCTTCAACCAAGCATTCTAAATGTTATTTAAATCAAGAAAACCTAAAGAAATAAACTACTCTTCTGTTAATTCAGAAGTATGGAAAAAACTTAAGAGGAACAAAATGTCTATGTTAAGTTTGTTTATTATTGGTTTTTTTGTTCTTATTGCAGTTCTGGGTTATACAATAACTCCAGATCAAACTCCTTTTGCTAATCAACAATATTTAGAAATTGCTGCAAAAAAACCTTTTTTTAAAGTAGATTTTCTTAGAATATACGACAATAAAAACGCTCCCAAAAGAAACTTTTTTAAACATTTAGCCTTCGGTTCTAAAAACCCTTATAGCTCCACTCCTATTTACAAACATTGGGAGAAAGGAGATACATTATATTGCGAAACCTACACTGGAGAAGCCAATAATAATGGAGAAATAATTGCGATAAATAAAAATACTACTGAATTTAAAATCAAGCAAAAGACTTTTTTTCTTGGGACAGATAGATATGGTAGAGATATGCTTTCTCAACTTATGATTGGGTCAAGAGTTAGTCTATCTGTTGGCATTATTTCCATCATTATCTCTTTGCTTATTGGAGTTACTCTTGGAGCTATTGCAGCCTATTATGGCAAATGGGTTGACAATTTGATTATGTGGTTAATAAATGTTGTTTGGTCAATACCTACAATATTGCTTGTTATTGCAATTACCTTTGCTTTAGGTAAAGGATTTTGGCAGGTTTTTGTTGCAGTAGGACTAACAATGTGGGTTGATGTTGCAAGAGTGGTTAGAGGGCAAATTCTTTCACTTAAGGAGAAAGAGTTTGTTGAAGCTGGAAGAGCTTTAGGTTTTAAAGATTCAAGAATTATTATTAAACATATACTTCCCAATGTTGTTGGAGCAACAACAGTTATTACTGCATCAAATTTTGCAACAGCTATTTTGCAAGAAGCAGGTCTTAGCTTTTTGGGTATAGGCGTTCAACCTCCAATGCCTTCATGGGGTACAATGATTAAAGAAAACTATGGATATATAATTCTTGATGCACCCTATATGGCAATTATTCCAGGACTTGCAATCATGATTTTGGTTTTAGCTTTTATTCTTCTTGGCTCTGGTTTGAGAGAAGCAATGGATGTAAAAACATAATAAATTTCTTCCCAAAACATTTAAAATTACAACTTCTTTTTAAAACAAAATAAAACAAGGATATATTCTTTTGTAATAAGGTTATATTTTGATAAAGTAAGGATATAAATTATTAAAACAAGGATATAATTCCAGAAAGATGCACATCTTTCATATAAAAAGATGCACATCTTTTGGGTGTAAAGACGTGCATCTTTTATTTTAAGAAATCTATCTTGCGATAGGACTTATTATAGATAAATATTTTCTTTAATGATTTATATTGCAAATATAACACTTTTTTCTGACAATTGGGTATTCTAAAGAAATTAAATTTTATTATCTGTTTGCGTTACCTAATTTCAAAAGGAACATCATTTGGTTGTAGATTGTAACCATGCCTTTTTCATCTTTTGCAGGTAAATATGTTTTTGAAAAATCAGCATAATATGTTTCGTCGCTACTTAATTTACCTCTTTCATTAATGCAATCTATTCCATCAATACAATTGATAAATACTCTATACCCCCTACTTGAAACATCCTTACTAACAGTTATTTTCGTTAGATCAATTGTTAGTATTGTTTCTGAATCACTTTTATTATCTGTCCAAACATAGGTTAAAATTCCATTTGAATTTACAGAAAATTTAGTGTAAACTCCTTCCTTTATTTCCGATTCAATAATCTGACAGCTTTCTTCTGGAGATTGAGCATAAAGATTTGTGCTTAATGCTGAAATTATGATTAATACAAATGAAAGGATTAACTTTTTCATACCTTTATTATTTTAATAATTTGTTAGTTATGGCTGTTTTAACTTTGCAAATTTAATATTTTTTTCTCAAGTTGTTTACTTTTTGTTTTTTTTAGTTGTTATAATGTTTGGAACGTATTCCATAAATAATGTATATTTGTAGGTTACAAAAAATTTGATTTTCACATACAATTATACATTAATTGTATGAATATGTTATAGATACGGAAAAATATTAATTATATAAAAGATAATTCTTATGAAAAAAGTAGTTTTACTTTGGTTAAGTATTTTATTATGGGGAATTGCTGCTATAGCTCAACCTTCATTAATTACTTATGCAGATTTTGAAAGTGGGGTTCCTACTGGCTGGAATACTAACAATTCTACAAATGTTACTGTAAACTCAGCCCTTAAAAACAGTGGAGCTCGAAGCATCAGGCTTAAAAATTCTACAAGTGGAGATGTTTGGTTAGAAACTCCAACACTTACCAGAAATACTGGTTGTAAAGTTAGGATTGAGTTTGATCATATTCCAATGCTTCAAAACCCTGAAGGTCAAGGTGAATTTCAAATTTCCATTAATAACGGTCAAACATGGATGCCTATAACCTTTACTGGAGGTATTACTTCTCCAACTGGATATGATCCTACTTATGGAGGAGGAATTCCTAGTTGGGGAGGTAGTTTTTTTAAAACAAATTACTGGGGCGGAAATACTAATATTTTAGAAGAGAACTTAGATAGCACATATTGGAGACATGAAGTATTTTACCTTAACTCAATAATAGGAGAAGCGACTACATTCAAATTAAGATTTAAAATTGGTCAAGCATCACTTGCAAATACTTTTTCAGGATGGTATATTGATGATTTTAGAGTATATCAAGGCTCTGCTGCGGGAAATAATGTTAGAATCCCTCAATTACAAAGCGGAAATATTCTTGCTCCAAGAGTTTATAACTATCCTAATTGTACAGATGTAAGGATTGATGCTATTATTGGTTTCCTTCAATCTTCAGCTCCAACAGTTGCTGACTCTATTTATGTTGAATATAAATTTGGTAATAATTCAACAATCAGCAAATCTACTCTTAGAGATACAAACGGACATTATATTGGATATATACCTTTTAATGGATTTGATTCCATAACATATTGGAGAATTGTAGCAAATGACGTAAAATACAACAAAACAACATATCCATATTCATTTAACAAATGGAATTCTTTTAAAAGTATTAGAAGCGAAGACACTTCCATGACTCTTCAAACTACAGGTATTTCCAATCAGGAAATAATGATAAAAACTAACTCTGCAAGAAGTATGTATCAATTTAGATATAAAGCTTCTGAGCTAAGAAATAAAGGCTTTAAAGCAGGAAAATTATTTAAATTAGGATATAAAGTCACTAATGCATCTGGACCTTTCTATATGACAGACTTTAGTGTATATATAACAAATTTAAATCCTTCAACTGTTCTTTCTGGAATCAATCCTTATGCTGGGAATTTCCAGCAAGTAATGGGGCCAGATTTAATGTCTGCACCTCCAATTGGAGAACAGGAGTTGGTATTTGATAATTATTTTATATGGGATGGTGAAAGTGATATTTTAATAAAAACCTGTTGGGATAATGGAGTTAATAACACAACAGGAGGAACAACAAAAATAGAAAGTATTGTTGCTCCAGCAGGAAATTTATCAGGACAGATGTACAGCACTGTTGGTTTTGCAGGAGCATGTAATGCACCTTTCAATACTTCTGATGGACAAATTGGGTTTAGACCTAATTTTAAGTTTATATTCAAGAAGGATTGTACATTAAATTATGATGCTGGAGTTAACGACACATTAGTTAGTCCATCAAGCATGGTGGTTAATGCCAACACCAATGTTCCTATTACAATCAAAATAAACAATTATGGCTCTGACACTCTTAATGCTGTAAGAATTTACACACAAATAGATGACAACGCTTCTCTATTTGCAGGAACTTGGAATGGTATGCTACCTCCAGATACAACTAGTCGTCCATATAGTTCAATTAACTATACACTGCCTTCAGGTTTAACATTTACTCCTGGATATCGTCATGTAAAAATATGGACAGATTCAATTATTAATCAAATAGATTGGGAACCTACAAATGATACTGCTATATACCAAAGTGGATATTTCGGAATAGTATCATGTAACGGACCTCTTAATGGAGTATATGCGATTGGAAACGTTACAGGGATTACTACTGATAGAACATTTGGAAATTTCAAAGAAGCATTTGCAATGCTAAAAGGTTGTGGAATATCAGGACCAGTAACATTTAAAGTTTTAAATCTACCTGTAGGGACATTCTATACAGACACATTAGTATTTCCAATTAACATTGTCGGTGCTTCAATTACAAATTATATAAAGTTCACCAGTGCCTCTCCAGCACAGTATGTAAATTTGAAACCTATACGTACAACAAATAAGAGTTACGATTTTGCTGGTGCTAAATATCTAAAATTTGAGAAATTTAATTTTTATTCTGCAGATAGTTTTGCTGTTGTAAATGACACATTAATACCAGGGACAGCAAATATTATAGAAATGAATAATCAATCATCAAACATTGAGTTTAAAGATTGTGGTTTTATGAGAAATCCAAACTCTAATAATGTTGACCCATATTATTTTGTTAATATTGGAGCTGCAAAATATATAACTATCGATAGTTGTAGAATTAACGGGAAAGCTGTTTTTAACCATATTATTATTCAAGGAAATTCTCCAACAAGTTTAACTGAAGGAATTACCATAAAAAAATCTACATTTACCAATTTCAGCAATGAATCAATATCTATAAATTATTCTAAAGATGTTGTTATTGAAAAAAATGAATTTATAAATAATTTAACTACATCTTCCAATACTAACTATAATATTATGATTTCTTCTTCTAAGAACTTCTCTATAAGCAAGAATAAATTTTTAATAAATAATGTAAGTGCAATTGGTGTTAACCTTGCTCTTGCTTCCACTACACCTTCAGTAATAGCTAATAATAAAATTAGCATTCATAACAATAATACATCTCCTTCAACATCAAATATTTTTGGTATTAATTTTATGTCAGGTAATGATGTTAAAATTGCATATAATAATATTTATGCTCGTGATTTAAATTCTGATGGACTACTTTCTTTTGGTATGGCAATTGGAAATGGTTCTACAAACCAACCTCTAACAAATATATCTATCAAAAATAATATTGTTGTTAGCGATGGTTATGGAGTAGGTGTACATGCTAAAACAACAACTCAATCAATTATCAGTTTTAGCAATAATATTTATTACAAATTAAATACTTTGATATCTCCTTCAAGTACAATTTTATGGAGATATAATACTACAAATTGTTCTACTCTTGATGAATGGAATGCTGCTTTAGGAGGCAGTGGCGATTTAGCAAGTACAATTTATGGACCACTATTCCCTTCATTTGATAATCTTTCAACAACTAACACTTATGTTTGTTATAAAGGAACTCCTATTTCAGAAGTATTAGACGACAATAATTATAGAGCACGTAATACAACTCAACCTTGTATTGGAGCAGACGAGTTTAGTCCTCCACCAAGTAATATATATGTAATGAAAGCATGGATTGACAGAGGAGATGTATTAGTTGCTTCAGATGGAAATACAATTTATTCTGCTTGTGGATTAGAAAATGAATATATTAACATTCAATTTAAGAATATTAGTAATAATACAATATTAGCGAATAACCTTAAATTTTGGTATAAGATAGATAATCTCACTATTCCTAACATTCAAAAAGATACTATCCATTACCTTGTTATTCCTGATTCTGTATACACTTATAGATTTAGAAATCCATATAACTTTGGAGTAACAACTGCAGATAGAGAGTTTAAAGTTACAGCATTTTCTGTTTTAGCAGCAGACACAATTAGAACTAATGATACTGCTGTCTTTTATGTAAATTCAAGAATTCAGCTAACTGCATTACCTGCACAAAATCTTCCAATTAATTATGGAGATTCTGCTCTTTTATCAATTACATCTAATGATTCTATATACTGGTTCTTAAGAAATACTGATGAAATTCCTGTCTTAAAAACTCACACATACCAAACTAATAGATTATATAATGATACAACATTCTATTTCTCAAGAAAAGAAGAAATACCTATGCTTAAGATTTCAGAAATTCAAATTTCAAAAGCAGCAAATGCAATAGGTCAAACTGCAAACCTTCCAGCTTGGGTTACTGCTAACTGTGCAATAGAATTATCTAACTATGGTAATGGAGCAATTAATCTTAATGGGCATCAGTTATCATTTGTTTCGGGAAATAGTGTTGCTTTAGCTGCAACTATGACAAAAACTGTAACATTTGGTGATTATTTAATATATCCTAACACATCTGTTGTTTTACAATTTGCAAATGCCCCAATAGGAACAACTCCTGATTCTTTAAAAACATTATATATTGGTTCTATTAGTTTTACTGCAGCTCAAAAAGCTGGATTCTTAATTAAAGATGCAACAGGAACAATTATTGATGCTGTAACATATAATGGTGCTACATTCAACACAGCAACTAATGTTCCAACATCAGTATGGACTGGACCTGGTAAAATGATACCGAATAATACTGCTGGTTTAATTAGAACAAATAGAAGTGCAGTCGATTCAAATGGTTGGACTCCTTCAATAAGCACAACTCCATTGACAATTTCAACATTAGATACTGCGCAAATATGGAAAAGAGATAATGGTTGTTTCGGATTTAAGGCTCCATATAATATTACTGTTAGTGGTATTCCTACAATTGACCCTGGTGTTGCTTCTATTAAATTAGTTGGAGTTAATAGAACGTCTGTATGTACTCTAACAGATGAACAAGTTGAAGTAGAAATTACAAATACAGGGGTAAGTCCTTGTACCTCTACTCCATTATTATTAAAAGTTTATGATGGAACAACTTTAGTTAATACTGTATATGACACTTGTAATGTTACTGTAGCTCCTAATGATACAATAACTTATATTATACCTCAAACAATTAATTTAGCTTCTAATACATCTGATAAAACATTTAATTTAGTTTGTCATTCTAATCATAGTGCAGATGTAATTCATTTGAATGATACAGCAAGAATGCAAATTACTTCATTAAAAACTCCTTACTCTCCAATTGCATCTACTGTCAATATTCCTTATGCAACAACTGCAACTCTAACAGCTACTGGAGTTAATCCAACTGATGTTTTGATATGGTATAATTCAAATTTCACAAATCATGAATTAGACAGAATTACATATACTACTCCAATATTATATGAAAATGATACTTTCTATGTAGGTTCAATGCTTTTAGAATATGACACAATTCAACTTGGAGATTCAAATATTGCAAATGCATTAACTGCCTACCCTTCTCCATTTAATGGAAATGTTAAAAACGTTAAAGAACAATATTTATACAAAGCTTCTGAGTTAAGCAATTTAGGTTTAACTGAAGGTAATATAAATAGTATAATGTTCGATATCTTAAGTGCTTCTGGAGTTGCTACATTAACAGACTACTCCATAAAGATTGGCACTACTAACGAAGAATCTTTAACTACATGGATAACAGGATTAACAGAAGTATTTAATGATACGGTTCAAATTACAAATTCAAGTGCAAATTATGGATGGAGAAACCTTCAATTCGCTGATCCATTTTATTATGACGGAACATCAAATTTGATTATTGAAATTTGTTTTTCAAGACAAGAATCTGACGCCAGAAAAGTAAGTACTAAATATTCAGCAACTTCATTTAATTCAGTATTATCTTATAGACATGCATCAACAAACGCATGTATTTGGACTGGTTCTCCAACTCAACCCAGTCGATTAAGACCAAATACTCGTTTTAACGTTGATAAGTTTGGATGCTCAAGTGTTAGAACTCCTGTTGCAGTAAATGTTGCTCCAGCTCCAGACTGTGAAGCAGGATTGACTCAAATTGTAAATCCTTCAACATCTATTGTAATGTCAGGTATTTCTATTCCTATAGATGTTAAATTGAAAAACTATGGTTCTGCAGCTTTAACATCAACTCCTATTCATTGGAAAATAAATGATGTTGAACAAACTCCTTATACTTGGACTGGTAATTTAGCCCCACGAGACACTCAAACTGTAAATATTGGAAACCATACTTTCATATCTGGAATAAACACAATTCAAGCTTGGACTAATCTTGCTTGTGATTCTATTTACTCAAATGATACTGTAGAATTTGAATTTTCTGCATGTATTGGAAACAGCACCGACACATCTCACTTCACAATAGGTACTGGAGGTAATTATACAACAATCAATGATGCAGTAAGTGCATTGATTAGTTCTGGAATTTGTGGACATGTTGTTTTTGACATAAACCCTAAAGTTGATGGATACAACGAACAAATCACAATTCCATTAATCGCAGGAACAGAAAATGGTAATACTATAACCTTTAGAGGGAATGCACCTGATAGTAATGATGTATTTATAACTTACAATGCAGGAACAAACACTGATAAATATGTTTTAAAATTGGATGGAACTTCTAACGTTAGATTTGAAAATCTTAGATTTAATAATTTTGACACAATTTATACATCTGTTGTAGAAATTGCAAACAATTCTTCAAATATTAACTTTAATGGAGTTGTCATTTCATCTTCTCCAAGAATTAAGACAAATAATGAAGTGACTAATCTTATAAATATTACAGGAATAAACAATGACCTTTCATTTAATAATATGTTGTTCAATGGAGGAGCAGTTGGTTTATCTTCTGACCTTCCTGATTCAAACTCAAGCAAGCTAAGTATAACAAATTCATTCTTTAAAGCATTTGCTTATAAAGGTATAGATGTAAAAGGTATAAAAGAACTTTATATTACTCAAAATAAATTTAGAGAATATGCTAATGCTAACATTTCATCAGCAATTGCAATTTCTAATATATCAAATATTTTAGAGATTCTAAAGAATGATGTATATCTTGAGGGAGGAACTGCTGTAAGAATAGGTTTTGATATTAAAAAGGTTGATGTATCTGTTCTTTCTCCTGCCTTAATAGCTAATAATTCAATCTCTCTAAGTGGAATATACGCAACCACAGCTTTAAATTATGTTGGTTTAAATATGGACTCTGTTTCAAATACTAATATATACTACAACACAATTAAGGTAAGAGCAAGTAATAATAGTGGAAATTCTAAGAGTTTAAATATTGGGACAAACTGTTCAAGAATTAAAGTTCTAAATAATAATCTTGATAACTCAGGAAAAGGATTTGCATACTATGTAACTAATCCTTCAACTCAAGTTATGGCTTCAAATAACAATAATTATATTTCAAATGGTCTAAACCCAATTTATTGGTCAGGAAACAAGCAAACAGTTACTGCACTACAAACTGCAAACTCACAAGATGCAATGTCTATTTCTGCATATAATCCGTTTGAATCAGATTCTGTACTTAATATTATATATCCTTCAGAAGTAGTTCGTGCTGCTGAACCATTGGATGGATTAGTTGAAGATATTTTAGGTAATTTTAGACCTATGTCTCCAAGACCTACAATTGGAGCTTATGAGTTCCTATTCTCCAATGTTGACTTTGGTCCAACAAGCATTCTTGCTCCTGACTCTATTACAAGTTATTTAGAAAATGATCCTATGACAGTTTCTGTAAGAGTTAAAAACTTTGGTTTATATGGAATTGATAGCTTAAGAATAACTGCTGTACTTAAATATAATGCAGACACTACAAATATAATTCAAAGCATATCAGAATCATTTGTTCAAAACATTTCATCATTGACTTCAGTAGACTTCACACTTACAAATAAATTATACCCTCCGCTTCATTTTAGAAGCGTAAATAATAAATTACATTTATGTATTTATACAACAGTTTATGGTGATACAATTCGAATAAATGACACTATTCATTCCAATATAATTATTATACCTGCATATAACATGCAAGCACTCAACACTGTTCCTATAACTGATAGATGTAAATTATTCCACACTCCTGTTCAGATAACAATTAAGAACGTTGGAGAGAAACCTATTGGATTAAATGACTCATTGTGGATGAGCTACCAAGTTGAAGGTAGACCTGACATTTATGCAAGGGAATTATTATTGATTTCTACTGCCACTCCTTATAATGACGGAACAACTAATTGGGATGCAATACAGAAGAGTCAACAACTTGTTTATACATTTAATACATTAGCTAATTTCTATCCGCTTGGACTTACTGACACAACTTGGAGATTAAGAACAATAGTTTCTTTAAACAAAGATAATGTTAAGGTAAACGATACTTCTGCATATATTACAGTTAACTCACGTGTTTCTCCCCCTCAACCAATAACTCACGACACTGCAATCCACTATGGAACATGGGCTGAACCTTGGGCTTCTCAAATAAACTCTCTTCCAATTAAATGGTATGCTGATTCAACCTCAACTCCTTTCTATTCTCCAACTGCTTATGCTCAATCAATGAAATACAGAACTTCACAACTCTTCACAGACTCAACATTCTATTTGAGAGTTAATTTAAGTGGTTCTTTCCCTTGCGAAAGCTACTATACTCCAATAAGGGTAACTCTATTAGATCGTTCGGATATTGATGGCGCAGCAATTGGATTAGAAGGACAAGGACCTGTTGAACCACCTCTTGATGGTTGGGTTTATATGACTGCTGCAGACACCATTAAAGTCAAGGTTTCTAATTATGGAACTATGCCAATGCAAAACTTTGACATTACATATAGTATTCAAAAAACAACTCCTGCTAATTCTCCTATAATAAATGTAACTGAACGTTGCACTCAAGCAGTTGCTCCAGATGGACATTTGATTTATAAGTTTGACTCTTTAGCTGACTTTAGTGCTATAACAAATTATAAAATACGTGCATGGGTTGATGTTCCTAATGACTCAATTGCTGTTAATGATACTTCTTCAATATGGTTAGTAAAAGCTAAAAATGGTAATACTATTTATCCTAATTCTGTTGCACAAAATGCAAACTCATTAGATATCACAAGAGTACAAATGGGAAACATGGATAATGCATCTAATAACTCTGGTATAGCTTATACCGACTATACTAACACAATTACTCCAGTAACATTATTTAAAGGAATTTATGACTCAATATACATTAGTTGTGACAAACCTTCTAATCTTGAATCTGAAAATGCTATAGGTGGATGGACAAGAGTATTTATTGACTGGGATAGAAATGGTATATTTGAACCAACAGAAAAAGTTTTCGATGACACAATTTGGTCAGATTCATTAGCAAAAGGAAAAGTTATTGTTCCTGCAAATACTCTAACTGGTTATACAAGAATGAGAGTTATGATTTGGCAAGGAAGAGGAGGTAATTTGCCGTATGGTGCAGATGAGTCTCCAACACTTGGTGAAGTTGAAGATTACAAAGTATTAGTTAGAAATACTACTCCTATAAATGCAGAATTAGTTAAATTCACTCAACCTGGAGATTTCTTAAATGTACAAAATAACGACATTAGAGTTGTGTTGAGAAATACTGGTACATCAACTCTTAATAGCGCTACAATTAATTGGACAATGAACGGAACTCCTGATGTTCTTAACTGGAATGGTTCATTGGCTCCTGCAGAAAGAGTTGAAGTTACTTTAAGAGCAAATGCAATAATTCCAACTGGTCTTACTCAATTTGTTGCTTGGGTTGATGCTGTAGATGATCCTTATCATCTAAATGATACTATAAGAAAAAATACTTATATTATTAAAACCTTTACTGTACCTTACAAAACAGAATTTGACGATGAAGGATATGATGACTTCTATGCTCCAAATAGCAATCCTCTACTTCCTGACAATTGCTGGGAATTTGGAACTCCTGACCCTGCAAACACAACAATCAATGGACCTTATTCAACTCCAAATTGCTGGAAGACAAAACTTACTGGAAGACATCCAGAAAATAATGAAAGTATTCTTTACTCTCCAATTTTTGATATAGGACTTATAAAACCAGATACTATGACTTTCATGATGCGTAGAGCAATGAATACTGGTACTTTTATATATGTAGATTACAAAAAATATGGTATTGAAGGAGAATGGGCACGTTTAGGAGTAGTTAGCGACCCAGGAGCTCAAAATTGGTACAATAACGACTCTAATAGGTTCCAAGGAAATGCAATTTGGACTAAACACTTATTCTCTCTTCAAAGTATCAATCGTTACTTAGGTAATTCCGTTCAATTCCGATTTGTGTTCCGTTCAAGCACATCTGTAAATGATGGTGTTGCAATAGATAACTTTGAAATTAAGAGAGCTCTACGACCTCAAGATGCTGGAGTTGTTCAAATTAACCTTACTCCTAGTGAAACACCAACTTATGGTTCAACTTTCTATCCAAAAGTTATAGTAAGAAACTACGGTTCTGAAAAAATACATAAATATACCGTGTGCTATACTGCATACGGAATGCATATCCCAAGATGCGAAGATGTATTTGATACTGTTGGCATTAATCCTCAAGATACTGCAGTATACACATTTGCTGGAGGAAGGGTTGTATTTGACAGCTTACCTAATAATTTTAATATTTGTGCTTTCACACGACTAAACCCAACTGACCTTTATTCTGATAATGACTCCTTATGTGAAGTCAAACGTATTGGACCTCTTCAAAGAGATGTTAAGTTAATTGAAATTTTAGAACCTGCAGAACAAGTTGTTGCTAATAATGACATAAATGTTGTTATTCACATCAAGAACATAGGAATTGATGGTATAAATCAACTACCTGTTGCCTATAAACTTCCAGGACATGATGCCGTTGTAGAAACAATTACATTTAGTCCTGCACTTTTCAGGAACGAAGAATATCATTACACATTCAATACTCCATTCCATTCATCTTACGGAACAACTAATTTGAAGGTTTGGACAGCACTTGATGGAGACTATTACAGATATAATGATACTTTATTTAGAAGAGTTTTAGGGGCAATATCAACTCAAGATATTGAAGCAAAATATGTAACAATTGATGATTATGGAACTGATCAAATAGGAGTTCAATTATCTTTCTCAAATAATAGTTCTGTTGGTATTGATAGCATTACTGTTGGTTACTACTACAATGGAGATAGGACAAATGCTCACGAAGAAACCTTCCGTAATAATGGTACTTTAGTTTCAGGACAAATGGGACACCATTACTTTGCACAAACACTTCCTCGAGCTAATGCTCCTTATCATGGAATTTGTGGATATGTGAAGATAGGTAATGACAATAATAGAGAAAACGATACAACTTGTACTCTATATATGGGAATTAGAGATGCAAAAGCAGATACAATTCATATTGAAAACACTTCTAATATAATGTCTAAAGTTCAATTAAGAGCAAGAAATATTGGAACACTTGGAGTGCCAATTATGGTAAATGCTGGATATGTAATAAATGGAGATTGGTTAAATCCAGTAGTACAATCATTCGATTGGACATTTGGAGAACCTAACTCAAATCAAATTTACTACATGACCTTTGCACAAAGAATTCCAAGAGTTGACAATGGAGCATATAATATTGTTGCTTGGGTTGACTATCCATTTGATGCTAACCGTTCTAACGACACAACAATGATATTCAAAGTTGTTGACATTATTGGATTGGATGATGAACCTGAGGCTAATGAATTCACATTAAGCCAAAATGTTCCTAACCCTCTAAACAATTCAACTACTATTTCATTCTCTCTTCCAAATGCAGGCAATACAAGATTTATGGTAATTAACAACATGGGACAATTAATCATAAGTGAAAACAAGTTCTACTCTGAAGGTAAACATGAAATTCTACTTGATAAACTCAACCTTCCTCAAGGCATTTACTACTATGCAATGGAATTTGAAGGCAAGAAGATAACCAAGAAAATGGTAGTAACTAAATAAAAGAAACTATCATCCACTCTAAACACAAAGAGACGAAACCAAATGGCTTCGTCTCTTTTTTTATTTGCAAATTTTGATTAATCTGCTATCTAATTTTGTTTAGAATCTTCTTTAAAATATAAAAATTAGTATTGTTCTTTTTCGTTAGGGAAGTCTTGGCTTTTTACGTCTGCAACGTATTGCTTAACTGAATTAGTTATTTCTTCTCCTAAATGATGATAACGTCTAAGGAATCGAGGTGAAAATTCTTGTGTCATTCCCAACATATCGTGAATAACCAAAACTTGACCATCTACTCCCCCTCCTGCTCCAATACCAATTACTGGGATGCGAAGTTCTTGTGCTACTCTTTGTGCTAATTTTGCAGGCACTTTCTCCAAAACTAAAGCAAAGCAGCCTGCTTGTTCTAAGGCATGGGCATCTTCAATTAGTTTTTTTGCCTCTTCTTCATTTGTTGCTCTAACAATATAGGTTCCAAATTTATTTATGGATTGAGGTGTAAGTCCCAAATGTCCCATTACTGGTATTCCTGCAGTAAGTATTCTGTTTACTGATTCCAATATCTCATGCCCTCCTTCAATCTTTACTGCATTGGCTTCCGTTTCTTTCATAATTTTCACTGCTGAACAAAGAGCTTCTTTTGAATTACCTTGGTATGTACCAAAAGGCAAATCAACAACAACTAATGCTCTATCGGCAGCTCTAACAACTGAAGCCGCATGATATATCATGTTTTCCAATGTTATTGGAAGAGTTGTTTCGTATCCTGCCATTACATTTGCAGCGGAATCTCCCACAAGTATTATATCTATATTGGCCTTATCAACCAATTTTGCCATTGTATAGTCGTATGCTGTGAGCATTGATATTTTTTCGCCTTTTAGCTTCATGGATTGTAAAACGTGAACGGTAACTTTTCTCACGTCTGACTTATTTGCTGTTGACATAATTTTTTTTGTTTTAAATTATTCGGCAAAATTAGGCATAATATTTTCAATTGGTCCATAAAAGAGGAAAAATTGCATTTTGTAAGTCCTTTATCTTTGACTTTAAAGGGAGGTTTAATCTAATGGAATCAGACTTTAATCTAAAAAAGCCTTACATCAATGACTTGTCCTGAAAAAAGTTGACACAAAAACCCAAATCAACATGGACAAAAATTTAAGAAAAGAACCCATTACCGATGCATTTCGCTACAAAGTAGT
>JAFNAR010000063.1 GCA_017860255.1 Bacteroidota bacterium
ACGTCCTTCTTCGCCTCTGAGAGCCACAGGCATCCCCCGTACGCTCTTATTCTCTTTCTCTCGTTTCTTCTCTTATATGCCCTTAATGTCAAAGATCTTTTTGCTTACTTTAAAAGTAAACCTTGCTGACTTATTGAATAAACCAATAAGTCATATCATTTAAAAATTATTGTTATGCTATTGGATTTACAGATACATATGATCTGTTGTTTTTACGTTTTCTAAATTCAACAACTCCATCAACTAATGCAAATAAAGTATGATCTTTTCCTATTCCTACATTATTTCCTGGATTGTGAACGGTTCCTCTTTGGCGTACTATTATGTTTCCTGCAATGCAAGATTGACCTCCAAATATTTTAACACCTAAACGTTTGCTTTGGGATTCGCGTCCGTTATTTGAACTTCCGACACCTTTCTTGTGAGCCATAATATTTTGTTTCTTATCTTATGTTAATACTAATAAAAATACTTTATTACAAAATTTCAGTTACTTGAATTTGTGATAAATATTGACGATGACCATTCATCTTTTGGTAACCTTTTCTTCTCTTTTTCTTAAAAACAAGAACTTTATCTCCTTTTAAATGTTTTAGAACGGTTGCCTTAACTGAAGATCCTTCAATTGTTGGAGTACCAATGGTTATTGAACCATCAGCATCTTTAAGCATCACGGCGTCAAATGACATTTGTTCTCCTTCTTCTGCTTGAAGACGGTGAACAAAAAGTTTTTGATCTTTTTGAACCTTGAATTGCTGTCCTGCGATTTCTACTATTGCGTACATTATTTGTATTTTTATGTTTTCCCTCTTTATTTGGGAGTGCAAAGATACAAATGTTTTATTTACTACCAAAAAAACTTGATAAAATTTTTATTTTTTTGAGAAAGAAATCTACTTTTAAGGGCTATATATCCCTTATGATAATGCAACAAAAGAAAAAAGAAATTTTTCAATATCAAATTTTTACATACTTACTTTTGACCTATTTTTAAAATAGTATAATTGCATGAATAAAAAATTTATTTTAATCATCCAATTAAAGGAGTTTTCTCTAAAAATGGACAGATATTATATAAAAGCATATTCTTTTTATATGTGTTTTCTCTAAACTAATAATATATTTATTATTTTTGCTAAAAATAAATCATTGGAGTGAAAATAAAAATTACATATTCATCAAACAAGAAGTTATTATTATATGGAATAGCTTTAATGATTGTTTTGTTTTCTTTATTGAATTTGATTGATCTTGAAAATCATTCTACTAAATTCATAAAACACAAAATACAAAACAAAGTTAGTGAAGAATTTAGTAGCCTTAAATCTGAAGGAGAGAGATTTGTGTATTATAAGGGAAATCTTATTTCATGGACAGACAATAATATTACATTACCAAAAGATCTTTCTCCTATTCTTAAAAGTAATTTTATTAAGTTATCAAATGGATATTATATCATTAACCAAGATAAGAAGAATGATTCAATAATAGTATATGTATCACTTGTAAAAAAACAATATCCTTTAAACAATAGTTATTTAAGAAACGAATTTAACCCAAAATTTGATATAGAATACAATTCAGATATTGCTATCACCTTTTATAAAACCAATTATCCAATTGAATTAAATGAAGAAAAGATATTCTATTTGGATTTTTCAAACTTCAATCATCATTCCAATTCTTTTCTAAGTTATATTATTTCTTTTCTTTACTTATTTATCGTTTTCTTAATTTCTAAATTAATATTAACTTTAGTCAATCCTAATAGAAAATTTGTAAGATGGATATATGTTATTTTAGCATATCTTATTCTTTTTATTAGCCTTAAATTAATTAACATCTATTCTCTTATTTGCAATATTGATTTCTCTAAACTCTTAGTTGTTGTAAATAACATTGATTTTAGCGTTATAGAAATATTTACATTACAAATTCTAATCTACTTTATATTTTCAAATCTTGATTTAAAATTAAAAAGCGATAAAGCCAAATTATTTATTCAGACACTTTTAATTCCAATTACATGGATTTATTTTTATTTAATTAAAGTTTTACTTGAAAGCTTTAATAAAACTATTTCATTAGCTGATATAATTAATTTTGATGGTCAAGTTATCATATTGCTTTTCCAAATAATGTTGGGCTCATATACATTATATACAGTAGGGAAAAAGATTCTTCTTCAATTCAACAATTCATGCAAGTTTAGCAAATGGACATATTTAATTTTTATACTATGTTCAATTTTCTCAATAATATTTTTAATCAATAAACTATCATTCATATCAATACTTACAATTCTTATTTCTCTTTATGTTTTGTTTCTATCTATTTATAAAGAAGAAATATTAAAGAAAAAACTTTCTCCTATTCTATATTATATTATAATTCTAATCTTATTTTCAATAATTAATGGAGTAATTCTTTATTCCTATAATGCTCATAAAGAAATGGATTTTCTAAAAACTGCCATAAGCAAGATTTCTAAGAGCGAAGACAAAGAGGTTGAAGCAATACTATTGAAAATTGAAAAAAAGATTAACTCCGACAAACAAATCAATACCATTGAAATTAATAGAACTAACAAAGAACTTGAAACCTATATTCTAAATAATTATTTGCAGGAGTTGAATAAGATTTATAGTACAGATATTATTGTATGTTATGCTGATGAAGCTTTATTTATTCCTCCTATAGGTAAACATGTTAATAGTAAGGAGTATTTCAAAACAAGACTTCAAGACTCAAAATTAGTTATTAATAGTAAGTCAATATATAGAGAAAGTACCGATTTGACTGAAAAAGCATACATTGGTTACTTTGAATTAAGTCAAAAAAATAGAACAAGATTAATATTTATTGATTGCATTGAAAAGAAAGCATCAAAGGAAATGGGGTATCCTGATTTACTTATAAATCAAGAGGCAAAGGACAAGTCTTCACAGATGGATTTGGATTATTATGGGGTATATCAACATAATAACTTAGTCTTACAGTTTGGAAATTATAATTATTCAATGAACTTGAATTATACTCCAAACAACTGGTATAAAGAAAATGGATACCTACATTATGTTGTAAATAATTTGAGGAATAACACCATTTGGGTTGGAAGTATAAAAGAACAAACACTTTTCGATAAACTCTCAATCCCTTCCTATCTTTTCTTATTCTCATCCATTACATTGCTATTAATTATTTTAGTTTCAAATCCACGAAGAATATTCTCTATTGGAGGTTTAACGCTAAGTAATAGTTTGCAAATAACTTTAATCAGCATTTTCTTAATATCCTTTATTGTATTTGGAAGTATTGCAATAAAGTATTTTAACCAACTAAATGAAAAAACAAATAAAGATATTCTTATTGAAAAAACACAATCAATAAGTTATGAAGTTAAGGATATTTTCGCAAACCCAAAATTGAGCAACGAAGATATTTATTATGAATTGGTGAATCTCTCCAATACTTTTCTAACAGATATTAATCTATATGACAATAAAGGTTTTCTTCTTAACACATCGCGTCCAACAATTTTTTCTCAAGGAATAATTAGTAGATATATTAATAGTGATGCACTTAAACAATTAAAAGGAAGCTCAAGTCCTCTAATTTATCAAAAGGAAAGAATAGGCAATAGAGATTACTATGCTTCATATATGAGAATAGTTGATAAAGACCAACAAGAGATTGGTTATCTTCACATACCTTATATTATTAAGCAAAAGAATTTAGAAGATAAAATATTAGAATTTGTTTCTGCATTTATAAACATTTATATCCTATGGATAACTTTTGCATTAATTATTTCAATACTACTATCCAATTTTATTACTCAACCACTTAGACAATTACAAGAAAAACTTCATTTGGTCAAATTGGATAAACAGAACGAAAAGATTAAATGGACGAGAAAAGATGAACTTGGCAATTTAATTCTCTCATATAATTCTATGATTGATAAATTAGATGAGAGTGCAAAACTATTAATAAAGAAAGAAAGAGAAGGAGCATGGAGAGAAATGGCAAAACAAGTAGCTCACGATATTAAAAACCCTCTAACTCCAATGAAACTTTCCATTCAACAACTCCAAAGACTACAATCAACCGATATAGTTAAGTTCCATGAACTCTTTCAGGAAGTTACTCCTGCACTTATTGAACAAATAAATACTCTTTCAGAAATTGCTTCTGAATTTTCAGATTATGCCAAAGATAAGGTTAATCTTGGAGAAATCACAAATATTGATTGGTGCCTAAAAACAACTATTAATATATTTGAAAATCAAGATAATGTAAAGATTAAATATTACAATCCTTATGAAAATCCAATCCAAGTTATTGGAGACAAGCAACAATACATTAGAATATTTAATAACCTAATAAAAAACTCCATTCAAGCAACATATAATAATGAAGATGGTTTAATAGAAATATTTGTTGAAAAAGACGAAGACCTTTGCAAGATTTCAATAAAGGATAATGGGAGTGGCATTAAACCAGAGAATATTGACAAAGTTTTCTCCACTCAGTTTACAACAAAAAAAGATGGAAGTGGACTTGGACTTTCTATTGTTAAAAGCATAATTGAAATGATTGGAGGAAAGATAGATTTTGTATCACAAGAGAATAAAGGCACAACATTTAATGTTTACTTGCCCATTTGGAAACAATAATTGAATTAAAACGTAATTAATAATTAGGAATATACAAAAAAAATTGTATTTTTGTAGGTTGATAATATTATATAGAAGATAAATAAATATAGATATATGAAGTTCAAGAATGTTTTTATTGTTTTAACGCTAATTTGTTTAAGTTTTGGAGCTTTTGCTCAAAAACAGAGTTTAACCGAAAAAGCTGATGAAGCTTTCTTTGCAAAACAATACACAATTGCTGCTGACCTATATAAAGAAGCTTATGCCGATGTTAAGCTGAACCGCCAGGAAAGAGACAGAATATTATTTCAACAAGCAGAATGTTATCGTTATATGGACGATAAGGTTCAAGCAATTAAAACATACCAACGTCTTGTTAAGGCGCAATACTATAAAGCTCAACCCAAAATTTTCCTTCACATGGCAGATTTCCAACGCTTCAGAGGAGAATGGGATGATGCAGAATATAACTATAAAGAATATTTGAAGCTAATTCCTAATGATGAATTGGCTAAAAGAAGACTTTCTTCAATTGCATTGGCAAAAGAATGGATGCAAAACCCAACCAAACATCAAATTAAAAACCAAAAAGATATTAATACTGAATGGAATGATTGGGCTCCAAAATTCATTCTTCCAGACAAAACAGATGAAATAATGTTTACTTCTTCTCGTCCATTAGATGAAATGTCTTTAAAAGACGCTTGGACTGGAGAATATTTATCAAACATATATACAGCTCTAAAACTCAAATCAGGAGAGTTGGGAGAAGCAACTTTTTTCTCTGAAATTGATGTAAACTCCGATGAAGCAAATGAAGGGGAATTAGTAATTGTTAGTAGAGGTAAAACAAAGAACTACTATTTCTCAAGATGTAAGATAATGGAAAACAAAGACCTTAATTGTGCCATTTATAGTAAACCTATTGAACCCGCAAAAGGAAAAGGCAAAAAAGGTGGTGCTCCAACAAAGAAAATGCCTCAAAAAGGAACAGGTGGTGTTTCTGCCAACAATCAAACATCAAACCAATTAGATGATGAATCTTCTTTCGTTAAACTTGATTTAGGTGACACTGCATACAACTACTTACATCCAGCAATAACATCTGATGAACTAACAATATACTTTTCTTCTAACCGTCCAGGTGGACAAGGAGATTATGATATTTGGAAAGCATCAAGAGAAAACATTAACGAACCTTTCTCCAACATAACAAATTTGGGAAAACATATTAACTCTGAAGGGAAAGAACAATTCCCATTCCTACGCACAGATAAACGTATGTATTATTCTTCTGATGGATTAGCTGGTTTAGGAGGATATGATATATTCTACACTGAATATGAAAATGACCAATGGACAGACCCAGTTAATCTAAAATATCCTATTAACACTCAATATGACGAGATTGGAATAATATACAATCCAAACGAAGACGAATCAGATGCAGCAGAAGAATCAGGATTTTTCTCATCTAACCGTCAAGGAGGAGTTGGAGGAGATGATATTTACTCTTTCTATAGAGCACCAATGCTTTACACTCTAAAAGGAAAAGTTAGAGATGATAAATCAATGCAATTAATTGAAGGAGCAAAAGTAAAAATTATTGGTTCAGACAAAACAACACAAGAAGCCAGAACAGACCGCAATGGACAATACGAGTTTACAAATAAACAAATAAAATATAATGTAAAATACACCATTCAAGTATCACAAGTGGATTATATGAATGAAGAAGCAACCGAAACAACCATTGGATTAACTACAAGCAAAGACTTAGTACGTGACTTTGTTCTTAAACCAATAGCAAAAGATCCAGTAATACTTCCAGAAATACGTTATGATTTAGGAAAATGGAATTTAAAAGACCAATATTTAGATTCTCTTTCTGACCTATTAGTTGTTTTGGTTAATAATCCTTCTTACGTTATTGAACTACGTTCTCACACCGACGTAAGACCTTTCCCACAATTAACTAACGACACCCTTTCTCAAAGAAGAGCAGAATCAGTTGTAGATTTCTTATTTGCAAGAGGAATTGATCGTGACAGATTAATACCAAAAGGATATGGTGATAGAATACCAAGAACACTAACAGCGGATACAAAATCCGAATTTAACGGCAAAACATATCTGTTCCCTAAGGGAGTAACCCTTACAGAAAGTTATATTAACAACTTAAAAACCTATGGAGAAAGAGAAGCAGCTCACCAACTAAATCGTCGTTCAGAATTTAGAGTGGTAAGAACAGACTATGTTCCAGCCGAATACTTAGACTCAATTGAAGACCTTGCTCAAAAGAAACCTATTGTAGATATGGTAAAAGGCAATAAACCACTTCCTATTACAACCGTACCAATCATTTATACCGACAATAACATAAAACTAACAATGATTGATGGAGATAAATCCATGCTATATATTATACTTAATGGTGCAAATGTACCAGCTATTTACAACGAAAAATACAAAGATGCAGCTGTATTGGATTGGGACGTTGCAATGAACTTCTTGCTAACTGGAAGAATAACTAAAGACGACTTCAAAGACAAAGATAAAGCATTTGATGCTCAAGGTAATATTTTGGATGAATCAGTACTAATCTTCAAAACAGCTTACATTGGTAAACACTATGCTGACAAATACGAAGTTTTGGTTAAGAAAGGTATGACAGACAAAATGATTGTAAACAAAAATGGAATAGCGAACTTTGGACGCTTCAAATTAGATAAAGCAAAAGGCGAACTTATATTTGATTAGAACAAACATTTTCTAAATACACAAAAAGGCAATACTAAATTGAAGTGACCCCAAAAAGTTGGACAGATTAATAATAATTTGATTCTATAAGAGCTCGGTATTGCACTGGGCTCTTTCCATTTAACTTGTTTTTTATCC
>JAFNAR010000048.1 GCA_017860255.1 Bacteroidota bacterium
ACTACTTTGTAGCGAAATGCATCAGTAATGGGTTCTTTTCTTAAATTTTTGTCCATGTTGATTTGGGTTTTTGTGTCAACTTTTTTCAGGACAAGTCATTTGTTGTTTTTACAGTTGAATAGAAATAATTTAATGCTGCTAAAAAACTATTTTGAACAAATTCAGCTTTAACAGTATTCCCATTTATTTCAAGGTCTTTTGTTGCACAAGCATCTCCAATTAAAATGCAGTTGAATTCATAATCCTTAGCTGCTCTTGTAGTTGCATCAACACACATATGAGTCATCATTCCACAAATAACTAAATCAGTAATATTTAAAGAATTCAAATATTCTAATAATTCTGTATCCCTAAAACTATTTGGTGAATGCTTAATGATGATTTTCTCATTTGGAAGAGGTTTTAACTCTTTATTTATTTCTGCTCCAATAGTGTTGGGTAAGAAAAAAGTTGCATTTGGCTTATTCGCAATATGCTTTATATGTATTACAGGCATATCATCTGTCCTGAATTTATTAAGAATTTTTTTTGCATTTCTACAAGCTTCTTCAGAGCCAGTAAGTCTCATAGTACCATTTTCAAAATAATCATTTTGAATATCTATTAAGATAAGTGCTGTATTCATTTATTCTGTTTTATTAATTATTTATTCAGCTTATAAATTGTTCTCAAACTCAATTAAATTATACTTGCTTATAAATCCATTCTTTTGTAGGGTTTTCATTGAATATGTATTATCCTTTGCACAAGCACATATTGGAGTTTTTTTGTTTTCAATACATTCATACTTTAAGAATGATATTATATATGTTGCAATTCCTTTTCCTCTATATTTTGGATTTGTCCACATACCTATATCAAAAATTTCCTTTTTTGAGTTAAAAGGTATTTTGTATCCACAGCCAACCAATTCATCGTTAAGATAGAAAAGAGTAATAGTTTTATCAATAATTAAATCCTTTAACTCCTCTGGAGTATCATAAAGATCATCTCCTTGACTTAGCAAAAAATCATAATCATCTATTTCTGCAAGTCTATGTTTATATAATTGAGGGATATGATATTTTGTGCTTGAATCTGATAACCTGAAAAGTCTTCCGAAAACTTTATAAGGCATTGATTTCAAAAAACAAGAACTAAGTAGGAGGGCATCATAGGATTTGCAATATATTTTATTAATAGAAAGTTCTTTCAATACTTTTGAGAATATATCTTCTGATTGATTAATAAATCTATCTTGCAAATAGAATTCAATTAAAAATTTCTCAGGTGTTTTGGCAATAAATTTATCAATGGATGTTATTACATAACCTGCCTTTTGAGAATTAATAGAGATAATATAGTATTTACCTTCTTTAAACAACATTTCCATAAAGCATTCTTGACATTCAGGCAGAGAAGAAAAATATAATTCTCTACTTTCTTCAATCTGGCTTAATTCAGTTTCAATTATCTCAACCATAACTTATCATTTATTTGATTTTTAGGCTACAAATATAATTATATTATTTGCATTAATATTTGTTTAAATGTGTAAACTGAGATTTATAACATAATTTATTAAGGTCGTACCTTATTTATACTAAAGCACGACCTTATCAAATTTAAATTATATCTTTTCTAAATTTTACTCTGCGATTTCCTTCTTACAATATTCAACAAATTCAATTGGATGTTGTATTAGTTTAGAAGTTTCCTCAACGCTTAGTCCTTGTTTTAGATAACGTTTTGCAATAAAAGCCATTGATTCTCCAATTTCAATTATATGAAAGTCGGGATCGTAAATTCTAATCACTCTTTGTTGCCAATCGTATCTTTTTGGAGGATGTACATATTGAATATTATTTCGTTTAGATAATTTATCAATAAACTCATCAAAATCATCAACTTCAAAATATAATTCCATATTATTTGATTTATCAACAATTGATTCTTTTGGTAAGTCTGTCAACCAATCGAAGTCTTCTTGTATTGCAAATCCTCCATCAAATGTTACGTTCTTTCCAAAATCAACAACAACTTGTTGATTAAATATATCCTTGTAGAATTCTTTTGACCGTTCTATATCTTTAACAGCCAATAGGGCTAACTTGAATTGCATAAGAATTTGTTTTATTTTATTGTGAAAATCATTACTGGATTGGCAACCTTCACTTCTTTACTATCATCTCCAATAGCATGTATACCTTCAATATATATCTTGTCTCCCTTTTTTAATGTTTTAATCTTTTCAATCATTTCAGGAGTAAATTTATTTGATTTGGAAATTAAAGGAGCTTCTCCATTCTTACCAGTGTTGAAAGTCATCATGAAATAGTTAATAAAACATTCAACTTCGAAATCAAAGTCTTCAACTTCTAATTTAATATATGGTTTCTTTAATAAGTCTTTTTTATCAATTAATCCTCCATCGTTTTTATCAACTTTGACTTTAGGGAAAACGAAATCTTTAACATAAAAGTAAGTTGTGTCTATATAAACTTTCTCTTTTCCTATCTGTGAATAAACACCAATTCCAATAGTGTTGTTTGGTATTTTTAAAGTTCTTTCTAAAGTATAAGAATTACCTTTAGTGTCAGTACTGTCAATAGTTACATTAACAAGAGTTGTGTTGTCTTCAATATTTACAATATAAGAACCTTTGTCAATCTTTTTAATTGCGGCACTTCCATTAGTAATTTCTGCATTGATATACTCATTAGATATTCCATCAACAGCAATAGAAATAGGGTTATCAACTCCTCTGTAAAGAATTTGAAATTTTGTTGTTTCAACAACTGCTTTAGGGGTTGTTGCTGTTTGTGCATTTAAACTTATGCAACTGACAATTAGCATTAATGCTATTAAACTTAATCTTTTCATAAAATTTTTGTTTAAGGTTAACTTGTTAATTTTTTTGTTTATTACATTAAGAACTGATAATATTTTCAAATATTGCAAAAATAGGATATTATTTCTTACAAATTGTTAGTTTTAGGGCATAAAAAAAGGATAGACTAAAAAGTCTATCCTTTAATTTACTAATGAAATATTAGATTAGTAACCAAGTTTCTTTTTCATTTCTTTTGATAAAGCATTTTTGTTAATCATAAAATCAATTGTTTTATATTTAACAAAAGCTTCTGATGCAAAGAAATAACCATCATATTTGCTTTCATTTCCCCAAGAGTTTTTAATCTTGTAGAATTTGTTGCCATTTTGATCTTTTGCAATACCAACAATAACCATTCCATGGTCGTCAGTTGTGTTGTAATTGTCAAAAGCTTCTTGACGCATTTCTTGAGTTATGGTTTTTTCTTTAGCTGTTCCATCAAAACTATATGCTGATTTTGCTTTTTCTGCGGCAGTTAGCTTTTCCCAACGATCACGTTCTGTTCCTGAAAGGTCAGTTTTGTCTTCATCTGGAACAATTGCAACAGCATTTTTCCAAGAGAATCCTTTTTCACTAACGTCAGCTCCCCATCCAATTGAATATCCATTTTCAATTGCGTTATCAATAATTTGAATCATTTCATCCATTGGAACGTTTTGAATTGAACCCATCATCCAGTTGTCAGGAATTTCAATAATAAAAGGTTTGTAGAAAGGTTGGTGAGTGTAAGAACCAATTTCAACATAATCATCTAAATTTAAACCTAAACTTTGAGCAAAACTCTTTGGAGTGTAGTTAACTCCTTTGTAAGTAAAGTTTTCTGGCATCTTTCCAAAATAAGCATCTAAAATTGCATTAAAAGCAGTTTTCCAAGCAGTAGAAAGTGTTTTTTGACCTACTAAAGATTTGCAGAAAGCTTCCAAAACCTTATCAATTTCTCCATGGTTATGTTTTGTTTCTCCATAGTTAAGTCCTTTGTAAGCTTCTTCTGGAACAATACCATATTTCTTAATCATTTCTGTTATGTCGTGGAAACCACCACCAGCAGCAAAATTACTTGAGCCATGATAACGAAGGTATTTTTCTGCCTTTTCCATATATGCATTTCTAACAATCCACATTTCAGAAAGGTCATATTCCCCTTTTCCAGCTTTAAGCAATTCAGATTCTAATAAACCAATTCCTGAAAAACTCCAACAAGTACCTGAACGAGATTGGTCTTTTGCTGGTGTTGAAGGAATTTCTTTTGTAATTGTAAAGGTATAACCTTTTTCTTCTTCTTTCTTTTGATCTTGAGCAAAGGCAGTTGTTCCAATAAACAACAAGCCAATGATAGTTATAAATACTCTTTTCATATTATTTTTAAATTTTAATTTGCTAACATTACAGGCATTACAAGCATAAGAATTGATTCTGCAGTTGATTCTGCTTTTTCTTCATAAGGATACAAAATACCAGCTCTATTTGGTTGAGACATTTCAATCAAAACATTTTCTGTATCAACATTATTAAGCATTTCTAACAAATACTTAGCATTAAAACCAATCTCCATATCTTCTCCGTCGTAGTTGCAAGAAAGCTTTTCTTTTGCAGCATTGGAGAAATCGATATCTTCGGCGGAAATTATTAATTCACTTCCTGACAATTTCAAACGAACCTGTTGAGTTGATTGATTTGCAAAAAGAGAAACACGCTTAACTGAACTTAGAAAAGCAATTCTGTCAATAATCAATTTATTAGGGTTTTCTTTTGGAATGGCAGCTTCATAATTAGGATACTTTCCTTCAATCAAACGACAAACAATTGAATAGTTTTCGAAAGTGAAAGCAACATTCTTAACATTATATTCCATCAAAACATCTGCATCTTCTTTGTAAGAAACAAGAATATTCTTCATTAAGTTAAGAGGTTTCTTCGGTAAAATGAAATTAGTTGGAGTGTCGTTTGTAAAGTCAGTTCTTCTATAACGAACCAATTTATGAGCATCAGTACCAACAAAAGTAATATGATTTTCTGTTTGTTCGCAGAAAACACCTGTCATTTGAGGTCTTGTTTCTTCAACACCTGTTGCAAAAATTGTTTTTGAAATAGCATTAACCAATAGGGAAGAAGGAATAGTTATTTTTGAAGCATCCTCAATTGTTGCAATTCGAGGATAATCCTCTGCAGAAAGACCAGTTAACTTATATTTACCTTCTCCAGAAGTAATTTCAATTGAATAATTTTCTTCGTCAACAACAAAGCTAAGAGGAACATTAGAAAAAGTCTTAACAATATCAGAAAGAATTTTAGCAGGAACAGCAATTTGATTTAAGCCTGAAGCATCAGCATCAGTAAGTTCCAATTTAACAGTAACTGTAGTTTCAATATCTGAAGCAGTAATTGATAAAGTTTTTTCATCCAATTGGAAAAGGAAGTTTTCTAAAATAGGTACAGCATTATTTGTTGTAATTACACTGTAGATTGATTGAAGGGAACGTGATAAGGTTCCACCATGAACAATAAATTTCATATCTTTTCTCTCTTTTAAATTATTATCATAATATTAATAAGCAAAAGTAAAACAAATTCTAATAGTATGCAATTTGCTATTAAAATATTTATCAACAAAATTGTCAATCATCCATCCATAACCTTATTCTACAAACAAAATTTTTTAAATCATAAAGCAACAAGGTTTTATTTCAAAAAGATAAGAAGAGAAATATTCAAATTTATAATCTCAAAAAGACTATAAGAAATGTTTTTAATTTGGTAGGCAACTAATAAAGATTTTTACCTATTATTTTTTACTTAAATTTGAGGGAGCTAAATTAAGGTTTAATAAACACTAAATAAGGTTTTTATGAATTTATTCCTTGACTTTATGAAGGCGAAATGGCATTTCGCTGAAATGGAATGGCATTTCACCTTCATAAAGTCGTTATTAAAATTCGTAAAAACGAAGTATAAATTCACAAATACTTAGTTTTAGTGTTGCCAAAGTTTAGTTTAGAAGAGGAGTATCCTTTTCCTTGATGTTCAAGATAACTTGTTTCAAAAATTATATAAAGTGAATTTGTGAGAAAACTATTTTTTGAATTTATTTCTTCTCTCTTCACTAAAAACTACTGCAATTGTCCATTTCTGTCTTAGAAGTTTTCCTTTTACTAAATAAATATTCCATTCAGGTATGGATTTTATCACTCTTATTGCTTCTTGATTGTATAATTCGTTATATCCTTTTCTGACCTTAACTTCATCAATTATCCCTTCAATATTGCTTGAAAACTCAACCCAAACTCTTATAGTGCTATCTTGCTTTGGTATAATGTCCCAATTTATATTGCTGTAAATATGTTTTTGTAACTTTTCTGAATTAGTGCTATATTCTGATAATCTTGATTTTCTATTATCATAAAGATATGTATTTTTTAATATACCTTTCTCAAAATTAAGTTCTAAATCATATTCAAAAATACCTCCATCAAATAAATCATGGTCATAAAATAGTCTTTCCCCTTTTCTTGAAGTAAAATTACCATCAATCCAAGTAGCTTTTACTTTACCATCAATAAATCTTTCTTTAAATAATAAGTTTAAATCTGCTTGTATAGAATCATTATCATAGCAACAACTATATATACCTGTTAAATATAATTGATTATCTATAATTTCCCAAGTACAACTATATCCATTACCACATGCTGTGCTCACACAAGATTCTTTCCCTCCAAATAGATTAATATTTAGTTCTCTATTGACATAAACAAAAGAATCAATTCTTACGGTGTCTGGTTTATAAAATTCATCAGGTAGATGTAAATATACATAGAGTGTATCTCCTTTGTATATAAGTTTATCGTGAATTTGAGGGGTTGCATATATATCCAAAACGCAGATAGTTAAAAATATCTGCGTAATTAAAATATGCTTCCAAATTAGATTATAACTCAAAGTGGTTTATGATTAAAATGTTTAGCTAAAACAAGCTAGCTAAACATTTATTTTTTTATTTCTATTTCTTTCTTGGGAAGTAGTAGGAGGCTGGTTTTAGAAGGTTATCAAAGGCAAAATATTGTAATATTAATGTGTCTTTGCTTCCATCCATAATTCCATACATTCTGTTTATATCAAATATTTCGTAGAATTTATCCTTGTCATTCTCGCTTACCCATGTGCCTTCGTTAAGTTTCATATAGGTTTTAAGGCTTTTGGTTTTTCCTTTTTTGTCCTTAACAGTAAAGATAAAGCTTGGAGATTTAGAGAAGATAGTATCTACTTGAATTTTTGGAATATTTTTTGCTACATTTTCGAAGTTAAGATCGAAGAAACTTGAAATAAGTGCAGTAACTTTAATGGTATCAAAAGATGAAAGTCTTTCTTTTTCTTTCAAAAGCTTAAAATGGAAAGTGTTTCCTTCGCTGTATATTTCAAAACTTTCTTCTGGAAGTTGAGGTAATTCAACTCTAATTAAAGCGATGTCTTTAGGATTGTATTTGAATATTGTGTGAGTTTTCCAATCATTAGGATCTGCAGTAAAACGTGTTGAAAGATAGCCTCTGAAGTTAGGAATATGAATTACGGAAGGATTGTTTTTACCCTTAACCATCATAAATGTTCCCATATTGTCCATTGTCTGGTCGCCAACATAAATTGTCTTTTCAAGTTTTTCTTTTTTGAATAGCTTAATAAATCCTATGTTGATATAGTAGCTTTGAAGGTAAACATCAACTTTAACGTTTCTTGCTGATAGTTGTTTTACTATATTAGCATGAGCAGCCTTTGCAACTGGTCCTTTTACTCTCATATCTCTAAGAGTTTCCAAAAGGGTGTTAACCATCATTGGTGCTGCTTGGAAATCGTTGTTAACTTTCCAAACGCTATCGTTAGTCTTCTTTAATTCAGTTTTATTTCCATCTCTGTCCTCCATTACTATTCGTGTAATCTTTTTTGTGTCTTCAATATGGAAATTTTGCTCTAAGGTAGAGTCTTCACGAGTTAAAAGAACAACAGCAGTAATTATGCAAAGAAGAATAATTACTCCAATAATTATATAGTTTTTCTGTTTTCTTGTTAATTGTTTCATGCTTGTTTATCTTTTTTTCTATTGAAGTGGTTTTGTTTTTGTGCGTTTTGGCTTTTTGGAGCGTAAATGTATTTTCTTTTTCTAAAGAAAGAAATAGCGAATCCCATTATAAGAACAATAACAATTGGCAATCCAATATTGATTATTTGCCAAAATGTTTTTTCCTTTTCAGCCTTTACACTATCCAACTTCCTCATTGCAACTTCTCTTGAACGAAGAGGAATCATATCTTCATCTCCACAAAGATAGTTCACACAGTTTATCAAAAATTCTTTATTTCCGTACATTTCCCTTGTGAATCTATCATATCCCAAAGGCAAAGGTTGTCCGTTAACATAGTCGTTTCTAATTATATCTCCATCAGCAACAACAATCATTGAATTTGTTGTGTCGCATGTTTCTTTATAAGCAATCATTTGGTTCTCTAACATCTCTGGTGCCAAACGATGTTTGAATGCTGAGATGAATTTTCCTTCCAAAAGCATAGCAACATTTAATTTGGAAAGGTTAAAAAGTCTTGGGTCTTGCTTTTGTTTTAGCATTTCAAGAGAAACAATTGCTGGAGCGTTTATAATGCGGGTGTTGTTGGAAGTGGTTAGTAAAGGAGTTTTAGTAATATTATTCTGTATTGTATCAATGCTGCTTGCAAACTGCATCTTTACAGGATTTATCTTTTCAGAAATAATATGGTTGGAGTTAGGGCTTAAAACAGGGAAGAAATTCCAAGGATAGAATGTGAACTGAGGTGTATTATCACCATAAACTCCAGTAATTATAGGAACTTTTGAGCATTGCATATCCATAACCAAATTAGTGTTTAGTCTGGCTCCATAGCGGAAAAGAGGATCGTTTACTCCAGTCATGTTGGTAATGGCATAGGTTTCTCCTTTATTCTGAATGCTATCCATAGAACATTGCAAAGGATCAACAAGCCAAAGAATTCTTCCTCCATGCATTACAAATTGGTCTAAGATATAGAAATCCTTATATGAAAATACACTTGTAGGATTTGCAATAATTAGAGTTTTGTAAATGTTTCTGAATTTTACTTCATTAGGATGTAAAGAATCATAAGCTCTATCAGTAACTGCATTTAGTTTTTCTCCTAAAGTAACGGTATCAATTGCATAGAAATCATTTATGCTTGCAATGAAATCCCACATATAAGGCAAATCCAATTCTCCATGACCTCTAATGATTGCAATACGGTTTTTGAAAGAAGTTGTTAGACTTCTAAGAGCAGAGTAAATGTTATATTCTAAGTTTTGAACTGAACTGTTAAGAATTTCTTGTTCTCCAGTTCCCTTTGTAGAAATAAGAGAAATGATTTTTGTTTCTCCTTTATATGATATTTCCAAATAAGGAAACATATATTGTCTAACTTGACCATCCTTTTGTTGAGAGGTCTTTAAAATTGGTTGAAAACCTTTTTCAAATAAACGTTGATAAAATTGTGCTTGGTCTTTTTTATCCTTAAAGTCGTTAGGGTTTAGAAACTCAAACTGAATATTTTTGTTGTAAGAACGAAACTGGTTAATCATTTCCTTAGTTTCATTTCTCAATCTTTTGTAATCTGCAGGAATTTCACCTTCCAAGTAACAACGAATGAAAACAATATCATCAACGTTTTTAAGAAGTTTTTTCGTTGATTTGGATAGGGTATAACGTTTTTCGCTTGTAAGGTCTAATCTACTGAAGAAATAGAACCCAACAACATTGAAGAAAATTATTATAACAAGCCCAATTACAAGTTGTAATATATGGGATTTCTTTACATCAGTTTTGGCATCGGTTTTTCCCAAAAGCCCTTTGATAACACTCAATATCTTCATAAACTATTCCTTATTTCTTCCAGTTTCTACTTTCTAAACTAATCTTTGTTAGCAAAAGGAAGAAAAATATTGCACTTAAATAATATATAACATCTCTTGAATCAATCACTCCACGACTAATTGAAACATAGTGATGATTAATTCCAATTGATTTAACAACTAAATCGGCATTACCCAAAATTCCCAAACTTGCAATTGCATCAAATCCAATGTAGGAAAAAATACAAATAAGCACAGAAACAATAAAGGCAATAATTTGATTATTGGTTATGGAAGAGGAAAAAACTCCAATTGCGACAAAGACACCTCCAAGTAAAATTAAACCAATATAAGAGCCAATAATACCTCCCATATCTAAATTACCCTTTGGCATTCCAAGTTGATATACTGCAATTATATAAACAGCAGTTGGCAAAATGGATAGAAAAACAAGAGTTACTCCAGCCAAAAATTTAGCCATAATAATTGAAATATCGCTAAGAGGTTTTGTTAAGAGAAGTTCAATAGTTCCGTTTTTTCTTTCTTCAGCAATCATTTTCATTGTAATGGCAGGAATAAGGAAAAGAAAAACCCAAGGAGCAATAATAAACAAGCCATCAATACCTGCATATCCAAAATCAATTACATTAAATTCCATAGGCAATACCCAAAGGAATAATCCCATAACAGCTAAAAATACAATAATGGTAATATATCCCATTAAAGAAGAAAGGAAGCTATTAAGCTCTTTTATAAACAATACATACATTCTTTTACTGATATTTATTATAAAAATAAGTCTTTTTGCAAGCTGCAAACTTACGAATATTATTTGAAATATTATTAATCATACTTCCATTTGTTATTCCACTTAATGTGAAACAAGTATTTATAAAATTATAATAAGGTTTTATAGCATTAACCTTAGTTTGAAACCTCCTTGAGTCATTGAATTAGGATAGGCATTCGATACATAAGGAGTATTGATAGTCATTTCAAAGAAAACAGTAAACATAATTTTTTCTGTTAAGGCATATTCTCCACGAACATCAAATGTTAGAACATCAGAACCTGAAGACATAAGATTAACATTTTGGTCAATCTTTCTTAGTATTGTTGTGTTCTTGTTCCAGTTGAAATTGGCTTTAATATCAATATCACTCTTTAGCTCTCTTGTGCTATTGCCCGCACGAATATTAAGTCTAACATCCTTAAAACGATAACCACCACCAATAACATAGGAAAGTCGATTAATTTCAGTAAGCTGATTATTAGAAAAACTCATTGAAAGGTTTCTGTCCTTACGAAGTTCAAAATTTGCTTGGAATGAGTTTTTAAGATTAACTTCAACCTTGATTAAAGGAGAGAATGATTCATTTATGGTAATATTATCTATTACATCTTTAGCTATGTAGTTATTATTAATCTCATTTCTTATCCATTCTGTACCATAATCATAACGAGCATCTCTTGTTGGGACTCTAATGTCTGAACGGAAAGCTCCAATATTATAAGTTGACGTATAATCGTTAGAAAGAGTTATGGAAGTAACCCATTTTTGAAGAAGTTTTATTTTACTTAGTCCTGTATATTCAATCTTCCAGTTAGGTAGAGGTATTTTATTGAAAGGATTTAAGCTTCTTGTATTTGGGTCAGTACCAGCATAAGCAGCTAAGAAAGCAGGAATAAGAACTTGTTGAGAGGTTGCACCATAACCATCAGGATATAATTTACCATTATTAGTATCCATAATCATATTTCCACTATAGTTTGGATTACCCTGAGCTAATCTTTTTGCAATTATATCTCTATAGTCTAAGAATTTGTTGAATACAGAACTTGAATTATCTTCGTTGATAGGAGTGAAAAAGGTAGAAATAGTTATGATTGATGTGCTATAATTTCCTGTAATTGCTGGAGAGAGTGGACCAATAACTGTATTTTCTGTTGGGTCAAATTTATAGTATGCAACGTAGGTTTCCGATTGATTTTTGGAGAAACGTAAGTTTATTTTAAAGTCTTGAAGAGGCTCAATGCTTATTTGTCCATTTATAGTTGTAGTGCTTTTTTGTTGGAAAGCATTATTCATTAAAGAATCTTTGGAGAGCCATCCTTTTCCAATTGCTTTGTCCATTATGTTTGCTTGAGAGCCAAATACAAATCCAAATCCTGGTGCCCAACCTGTGTTTGGATCCATTCCAAAATATTTTGAAACAGGCATAAATCCTGGGATATAAGTTCCATTTTTTTGGGAATAATTAATATTTCCCTGCTTAACACTTGTAAGCAGTCTAACGGAATATTCTCCTATTGCTTTAAAAATTTTAGTTGCTGTGGATTCAACTGTATCTTGTTTGTCATTAGGATTTTTCTTGTCATCAGGATTATTTTTGTCCTTTGGTTGAGGTTTGGAAGTAGGCATTTGTCTTGGAGAAGTTTTGGTAGGGTTAAGCACCTTCTTTATAAAAGGTATTTTATTGTAGATAGTTGTAAAGCTGAAATTAGTATTTACAGTTATACTTGTTGGGTTTTCTATTGTATTTCCCAATCTTTCCAAGGCTTGAGTGGAACCAGTGAAAATATATTCTGTATTATAGGAAGTTGTAAGTCTGACCCAATCTAAGTATGGAAGCTTATTGATTGGAACATTCCAAGTAATATCTGTTTTTTGTCTGAATTGTTGTGCTTTACCAAGTTCAAAAACTGATTCCCAAACTGAATCTCTTTTTGACTTAGTGTCAATTTTTCCTCTTGGCTCATCAATTCTTGCATTCATAGTTGCATTGTAGTTAATCTTCAGGTTTTGAGTTATATCATAAGCAAAATTATAAGCCCTATTCCAATAGAATTGTTTGAAATAGTATGGCTCCATTATAATTATACCTTTACTCTTTGGTCTTATTAAAGTTTCTTCAAAATCTCTTACTGCTTCTGTTCTAAATGTTAAACTTTTTGGTTTGTAGTGGAAGGATAAGTCTCTAATAAGTGCAAAAGCTTTGGGTTTGAATATTTTTGATTTAAGGAAAGGACGAATAGGAGTTGTTTTGAAATTATAGTTATAATTAATTCCTCCTCTGTGTTGAGTTTTGGAATTATAAGATATGTCAACATCTCTTCTATAAATGTTGGAGTAAGCATAAGAAGCATCGAAGTTTTCAAGCCCTAAAACATATTGTTTTGAATCAGCAGTTGGAGTTTTATCCTTTCTAATATTCATAAAGTTAAGGTTGGTGCGAGAAGTATAATCCTGAACCATATTCCTTATTGAATCTTTTTCTCTTTCTGTTCTATAAGAAAGAAGATCGTCTTTAAGTTTTACGTCAGGGTCTAATGGATTATAGCGTGGGTTGGAAACTTGTTGAGAATAGTCAAAGTGCATAGGAAGTCTAACTCCTGATGTTTTAGGGAAGAATTTACCTAATTCAATATTGGTTGAAATATCAATTGAACTAACATCATTTTGAGATATTTGAGTTATTGATTGTTCTAATGTGCCAAAGCCAGCTGAACGATATGAACCAGAAAAAGAAACATCTCCCAAATCAGCTAAATTGGTACGAGCAAAACCTGTTGCAGCCCAACCAGAAGATTTGTTGAAGTCGCTTAAACGCAATTCGTTTATCCATACTTCAACGCTTTTAGTCTCACTATCATCATTGTCTTGTTCATTATTCTTTTTAGGATTTCTAACTCCAATCATCAAAACCTTAACATTGCTAATGCTTGGAGAACCCAAAACAGTTATCTTTCTTCCGTCAACAATTTCATGATAAGGTAGAAGTCCTGAAACGCTGTTATCTCCTGAACGAACTTTTCTATTTCTACTTTCCTTAACCTTAACAATCTTTTCTAAATCAATTTCAACGTTATTTCCTTCTGGCCAAATTGCCTTATCGTCAGTTAAACCTGTATACCATGGTGTAAAGTTAAGGGGAAGTTCATATTCATAGTAGTTGTTTGTAAAATCGGAGCCAAGACGAACAAAAAGAGTTACTTCTCCACTTTTGTAATTGTCTTTTTCGAGCATTTTTTCAGCATGAACAAACATCTTAATTTTCTTGTATTGACGCATATCCAATTCTGAAGTTTTGTAAATTGCTCTTGCATCTCCATCAGAAAGATCAGTTACTTTCATGCTTAAAGACTGCTCATTCATTTGTTGGAAGCTTGTAGAACTATACATTTTTTCTCTGTCAATTCCTGGAGGCAAAACATAAGGAATAGGGGAGCGTTTACCATTTTCTTCAATATTAACAGAAGCAACAGTAAAAGTGGTATTTTCGGTTTGTGTTCCAGTAAGATACATTCCAGGAGAAAGAAGATTATCGGTATATTTTCTCCAATCACCACTAACAAGTTCAAAGGTTGCAAAACGTAAAATGACAGGTTCTTCAAATTCCTTTAAGAACATCCTAATAAATCTTATTGATTGGAAGCCTTGAATTGAGCCAACTGTTTTTTGAGGATTACGGATAGGAATTTTAAATTGATACCATTTACACTCAGTTGTCTTTCCATTTGGAAGATTTATATTAGTTGCGTTTTGAATGTCAGTAATGTAGTTTTGCCCAACAATTAAATTAGTTGGATCTAAGTCAATCTCATATTCATAGTAGTTTTCTGCTTCACTAAGGGTGTTGTCTTGATTAATATCTTCAACGTTTGGTAAAGAGGTTTGTTGAGAAGAGTATAATGAAGCATTGTCAGTTACAGCTGAATTGTCTTCCGAGTTATTGAATTGTTTGTATCTTTCGGCTATCTTTACATTATTATTATCGTAGTAGGTGCTTCTAAAATATCTAAAATCATCAGCAGAAGGGTCATTTTCTAAAGATGCAAAAGCATCTGCATTTAATTGTCCTTGAGCAATATTTAAGAATTTATTGAAGAAAGACTTTTCATCAGTTGAAGAAAGTCCATCATAACCTATATCCTGATATTGACGAGAGGTTGGGTCATTGTTGAAAGCATTAACAATTGCTTGAAGACGTGGCACTCTTCCCCAAATTGTGGAATCAACATCAACTACTGTTGAAGTTGAAGGTAATCCATTTTCAAAACTCTTTCTTCCATCTCTTAGAATATCTTCAGAAATATCTCCAATATTAAAATATAATTTTCCTCCTCTTGCATTCTCGTTACCAATGAAAGGATCCATTAACCAAAATTCAATATATTCGATGTTTGCAGCTTCAAAATCTGTAGCATCAATCTTTCTCATAATACCACCCCAACGAGTTTCTGGATTTTTTAAGCTACCATCTGCATTTAAACCTGCAGAATACAAACTTGTTGTGTCGTAGTTATATGGTCCTCTTTCTTTAGGGTAGAAAGCAAGGTTAAATTCTCTAATATTTGTTGGCTGACCAGAGGCAATTTCTTTGTTTGGATGGACTTCTCTTTCCAAAATTTGACGTGCATAAGGTTGAGAACGGTCTTCCTTATTAATGTTGGAAGGAGCATCATTACTGTAGAAAATATCATCAACGCTATACCATGCAACCTTTGCTCTGTTGAAACCATATTCCCATCCTAAGTTTGGATTTGTTTCAGGGAAAAGAGAATTGGCAGAAGAAAAGTCTTGAGGAGTACTTGCCAAATACCATGCTCCAATTGCTCTTAAATCAATGGATGTTTTTGCTGCTTCAAAGTCATCAATGTAAGCTGTTCCTGTACTACCAATTACACTTGGATTGCCGGGAATGAAATGTGCAAATTCTCCAGTTAGGGAAAGATTGGAAGGAGATTTTGTTGAATAGAAAGGAAGAAGGTCAACAAGTTTTGTGATGAAATTAACTTCTTTTTTATAGTTGAAATCAAATCCCCAAAGAGTATTGCTCATTGGTTCTTCTCCATAGTTAACTTTGTTGGTTATTGGCTTTTCATGAAGGTTCAAAAGGGTTGCTCCAATGTTAAAGTCTTTGCTTAATTCATAACTTGCTCTTAATCCCATCATTCTTTTTGTTGTCATACTAAATAGCTGATGTGATTCGGTAGAAACTGTTATTGGTGTGCCTGAACTTAAGTATCCTTGATTAATAATTTTAACTCTTCCCATTGCATAGTCAACGGTATAGTCAATGCCTTCTGTTAAGGTTATTCCTCCTGCCATAACTCTAACAGAGCCTTGAGGAATATTCATCCCATTAAGAGATATTTCAGAGCCTGACTCTGATTTATATCTTCCTTCCAGATAGTATTTATTTTTATCGGGATATTGCTGAGCTTGAGAAATTGTAAGAGTATAAAGTGAATCGAAACAATATTTATTTGCAATATCATTATCTCCCAAAAGATTTCTTAAATCCTTACCAAAAGGTTCAACAAAAGGAAAAACAATAATACCTCTTTCCGAAACAATGGTCCCACTGTTCGTAATTGCATTATCCATAAAATCGAAAACACCATCGGGATAAGGGTTTTGTTGGTTGTCCATTCTGTCTAATCCAAACAATTGAATTAATGGAACTCCTTTTTTTACTCCTTCATTAAAGTATCCCATTGGGATTCCTTGTTCATCTCCTTGATAAAGAATATTTAATCGGAAGTCTTCTCTTTGAATTTGGTATGATTGAAGTGAATAAATGTTTTTCATCATCAGTTTCCACATAGGATTTCTAACATTTAATGTTGAACTCTTCAAAAGTTTTACAACCAATGTGTTTGGGTCATTTATTCCTTCATCGGAAAATTCTCCTACCTGATAGATTGTTGTGTCTCCAATAATCTGATAACGGAAAGCAACAGCCAAAACTTGATCATTAGTTAAAGGTTGATTTAATGATATAAAACCTAAACGGGAATTAAAAAAATATTCAGAAGAGTTAAGTTTTCTTGCACTTTCAATCTTTTCATAGTTTTGCCCTGCAACAAAGCCCATACCTTGCAACATTGAACTAATATTATTGATGTTTCTAATATTGCTTACATTAACTGCTGTAAGTAAATTATTAGATCTGTTCCCATCGGGATAATTTAACCCTGAAGGGTTTTCTATAAAAGGATTTTGTCCATAAGGATTCTTTTCACCAAGGTCAGCAAATGCAACCAAGTTCCTGTTTTCATAAACAGCTGCTCCAACATTTGTTCTCCAAACTTCAATCTTTATAATGTTTACGTTTGAATTAATAAGTGGGAGAGAAGCCATTGCATTGTTGTAGTTATCGTAGAAATACTGAGATAAGAAATAGTATCTATTGGCTTCATATTCATCTGCTTTAAGATTAAATTCTCTTAGCTGAGCTCCTCCTTCAACTGTAATGTTGTTTGCTTCAGACTTTTGTTCAGAGAAAACAGCATCTAAGTATAGTTTTCCAAACTTGAGTTTTGTTTTTGCTCCAAAAAGTGTTTGAGAACCTTGAATTAGTGTGGTTGGAAGGGCAAAGGAAATATTACCTGCTTCAATTGATTGAATTATGTTGTCTTCCTTTCCTTCATATTTTAACTTAAGTTCGTTTTCAAAAGAAAATGTTGCTCCTGTATTATAATTTAATCCAAAGGAAATTGCTTCTCCAATCTTTGCATTAACATTCAATTGTATGTTTTCTTCAAAGTCAAAACGTGTTGTACTTCTTTGATTTTCTTGAATGGAAAGGTCCTCACGGTTATTGTTTACAATTGCAAATCGTAGTTCTGCACTTCCAGAAGGACGAATGTCAATGGTTTGTCCTCCAAAGATTGTTTCAAATAGTTCTGAATTAATTCTTAGTTGAGGTATAAGATTATCTAATAGTCCTTCATTAGAGGTGGTGATTTTTGATGAAGCTGAACGATTTTTCCAATAATCGTTAATCATCTGATCCATATCATAGTTTTGATAGTCTGCAAAAGACAAAACCCTGCGTTCAATTACTAAATCTCCAATACGTTTTATTAGAATATACTCATTATTCTTTTCATCGTATTGAATTTCTGTTGTTATATTGGAAGGATTTTGAAGATGCAAAGGACTTGTGCCATCAATTCCATAACGAGTACTGTCAGGATTAATAGTTAGCAAGGGAAACGCATTTGCATAACCTTGAGTTGTAAAAAATATTGAAATTAAGATAACAAAAAGACAAGAAAGTCCTAAGCTACTATTTTTTTTATTCATTCAAAAAATCTTACTATAATACTTTTAATGCTTGTTTAATAAGTAGTTCCACACTTGCATCGGGGTTACTCTGTACTATCTTGTCTAATGCTCTTTCTACAATTAACTTACTAAAGCCCAATGTTTGTAATGCTAATAACGCCTCTTCTTTGCTTTTATTGTTTGCAGTATTAGTATTTGAAATTTCAATATCCAATTTAGATAAAGAATCCTTTAGTTCCAAAATAACTCTTTGTGCTGTTTTCGCACCAATACCCTTAACTTGCTTTAGTGCATTAATGTCTTCTTTCACAATTGCACTATGCAGTTCGCCAGTATTCATTGAAGAAAGCATCATTCTTGCAGTATTGACTCCAACACCATTAACAGAAATCAAGTAACGAAACAACTCTCTTTCCTTAGCAGTGAAGAAACCAAACAATTGTTGAGCATCTTCTCTAACAACAAAATGAATTAATATTCTTCCACTATCCATTGATTTAATGTCAGAATAGGTTGTTAGACTAATTTCAACCAAATAGCCAACCCCCATGGCATTTACAACCAAAGTAGAGGGAGTTTTATATTCAAACTTACCTTCAATAAACTCGTACATAGCATTAAATTTAGAAACAAAATTACTTATAATTTCTGTATTATTAGGCATAAACACACAAAAAGAAACAAGCAATTATTTACAAAACGACAATTTTTAAATAAATCTTGTTTGGAAAGAAAAAAATAAGATTTATAGCTAAAATAATCAGTTTTAAAACTATTTTTAAGAGACTTAGAACTAATTAAATAGGACTTCAATCTCCAATTCATGGCATGATGTTTTCCAATTCATGACATGAATTACTCGGAATCATGCCATGAATTGATAAGAATCATGCCATGAAATCAACCAATTCATGCCATGAAATTGAGTAATTCATGCCATGAATCTAAAAATATCATGCCATGATTCAGACATTAAAGCTTCGTTTAAATAGATTGTGACCCGTCCTGAATAAGGTTGACAAATTATTAATTTGTACTAAATGATATTTACACTTTTGATTTATCGTCCTATTTTTAGTTTACACCTTATATAA
>JAFNAR010000049.1 GCA_017860255.1 Bacteroidota bacterium
GGTTATTGTACTGTCACATCCATTGAAAGAGGTGTAGGTATTAGTATAATTGCCTGGATTGTTTTCTGTAAATCCATTTTCTGTATAGGTTTCTCCTTCACAAATAGATGCATTTATTGTTGTATTATATGCTTGTTTTACTACAAGGTCTAATATTATTGTACTATCACATCCATTGATTGATTGTAGTTCTTGTGTATATATTCCTGAATTGCTTTGATTAAATCCGTTTTCTGTATAAGTTTCTCCTTCGCAAATTGTAGCATTGATTGTGTTTATATATGGTTCAAGTACATTAAAGTGAATTAAATATGTACTATCAATAATATTATTTGTTGAGAAATTATACAAATATGTTCCTGTCGGTGGCTTTACAAATCTTCTTTAATAGGATATTATCTACTGCAAAGTCATTACCACTTCCATCTGTATTATCATCTACAACTTTAACTGTTGCTGTTGTATTAGTCCCACTATACCATTTATATTTGAATGTATGCCAATTACAATTATAGTTTGGTATAACATCCACTCCTCCTAATTGTTGATTATTTATATAATATTTTAATCTTGGATAGTAAGCAGGACTTAATTCTGTAAATGCTAAGAATACTGATTGTACTGAAAATTCATATAAGGTGTTGGGTTCTACATTTACTGTTGATTGAAAGAAATATGTGTTTGGAGTTCCAATACCATCCAAAACCATATATTTCCCTCCATTATCACAAGGAGTAAAACCTGTACTTATTGTATTTGCATTAGTTGTTATTTTATAATTTCCAAAAATAAATCCTCCTGTTGTCCAATTAGTATATTGTGTTAAAAAACCAGTATTTCCTAACTCAAAGTCTCCATTATAAACCAAATTAGAATCTATTAAATAATATGATTCTACAATGTATTGGGTTGTATTATTTACTGTCGCAATTGGATTTGGAATTGTGTCATTACTTAAACCTGTTGAAGGAGTCCAATGACAAGTGTCTGCTTCTGGAGAAATATTTAATTGAATTTGAATGGGAGAATTTGAATAAATTATTGTATCGCCAGGTAAAATATTTACCAAACACGTATCTATATTAGTATACACATCATTTAGAGCATAAGAATGAATAGATATTAATAATAAATAGATAATAAAAAGACAGAATGCTTTTTTCATCAAAAAAATTTTCTTTAATTAGAGTGCAAATTTAATAAAATATGAGTACCAAATTCTTATTAACACTTATTTTCTTATTTTTGCAGATATTAATTCATAAACTCTTATATATGAAAAGTAAAATTCAGGCCATATCACTTTTACTATTAATATTATCCACAATTTGTTTTGGACAAAATAATAATATTGAGATTATTCCTCAGCCGGTAAGTGTTAAATTGAACAATTCTTCTAAATTTATATTTGACAACAATACAAAAATAATTTGTAATATCGACAGCAAAGAATATTCTGTTGCTGAATATCTTCACTCTAAACTACAAGTTTTTAATTATTCGATAAAACCAATTCTTGCTAAAAGAGATAATCCAAAGTATAATATGGCTAACTCAATTATATTTGTTCTTTCAAGTGATAAAAAACTGGGTAAAGAAGGTTATCAAATAGATATATTGAAAGATAGAATTGTCCTTTCTGCTAATGAAAATGCAGGATTTTTCTATGGTTGTCAAACTCTTATTCAAATGATAATGCCTTCTGAACCTTATGAGAAAGAAAGCTCTAAACATATGCTTACATGTGAACTTTCTACGGGAAGAATTATTGATTATCCTCGTTTTTCATATCGTGGAAAACATTTAGATTGTTCTCGTCATTTCTTTACTCCTCAAGAAATAAAAGATTATATTGATATTCTTGCTTTTCATAAGCTAAACACTTTTCATTGGCATTTAACAGATGACCAAGGTTGGAGAATTGAAATAAAGAAATATCCAAAACTTCAAACAATTGCTTCTCAAAGAAAGGAAACATTAGTTGGTCATTATTCTGATAATTTTCCACAAAAGTTTGATTCTACTCCTTATGGAGGATATTATACTCAAGAAGAAATAAAAGATATTGTAAAATATGCAGAAGATAGATATATAACTATTATTCCTGAAATTGAGATGCCTGGTCATGCACTTGCAGCTCTTTCTGCTTACCCTGAACTTAGTTGCAAAGGAGAAAAACTTGAAACAGCATGCACTTGGGGTGTATTTGACGATGTATTTTGCACAAAAGAAGAAACTTTTACTTTTCTTCAAGATGTATTAGATGAAGTTATGCAATTATTCCCTTCAAAATATATTCATATAGGAGGAGATGAATGTCCAAAAACTCGTTGGAAAGAATGCCCTGTTTGTCAAAAAGTAATTAAGGATAATAATCTTAAAGATGAATATGAATTACAATCTTATTTTATAAATAGGATTGAAAAATACTTAGAAAGCAAGGGGAGAAAAGTTATTGGTTGGGACGAAATATTAGAAGGAGGATTAAAAGGAAATGCAACAATAATGTCATGGCAAGGAGAAGCAGGAGGAATAGCAGCTGCAAAATCAGGACATGATGCAATTATGACACCTTCAGCTTATCTTTATTTTAATAACCATCAAGGTGCAGCCAATCAAGAACCTTTAGCTATTGGAGGATATATGCCTTTAAAGAAAGTTTATTTATATGAACCTATTCCAAAAGAACTAAATGAGGAACAAGCTAAACATATAATAGGTGTTCAAGCTTGCACTTGGACAGAATATATTGACTCTTATAAAAAACTTCAATATATGGATTTACCACGTCTTTCTGCCTTAAGTGAAATTGCTTGGTCTCAAAAAGAAAATAAAAACTTTGATGACTTTCTAAACCGATTAGAAAAACAAATAGAAAGATATAATTGTTTAGAATATAATTATGCAATCTCACATTATGCAGTTCAAGCTTCAACTTCTTGGAATAAAATAAAAAAACAAGTTCAAGTTTTATTATCTTCTCCAATGAAAAATGCTGATATTTATTATACTCTAAATGGAGAAAATCCAACAAGGCAAGATATTAAATACACAAACTCAATAATTCTAAGAAATACTACAACAATTAAAGCAAGAGCAATAAGTAAAAGCAATAAATCATTTGAAGATACTCCTCAATTAATATCTCCTCTTTTCCAACAAACCTACACTCTTAATAAAGCCACAGGAAAAGAATATAAAATGGAAAATATTAATCCTCAATATTCAGGTTCTTCAAAATATTCCTTAACTGATGGTTTATTTGGAAACAAACAAAGCTATGAACGTTGGGTTGGAACATTAGGACAAGATTATGTTGTAAGCTTAGATTTAGAAGAAGAAACAAAAATAAATAATATATCAATAAATTTCTTGGATGATAATGGCTCTTGGATATTTGCTCCAACAGTAGTTTCATTTTATGTTTCTAAAGATGGAAAAGAATGGCAAAAAATAAATTCTATTGATACTAAAACATTAAAATCTAAGGAAAGCATATTTACATATAAAACAGAAGACAATAAGGATACATTAGCTCGTTATATTAAAATAGAAGCTAAATCAATAAAGACATGCCCAGAAGGACATCCAGGTTATGGTTATCCTGCACATTGCTTTGCTGATGAAGTAACGGTTGAATAGTTTTATTAAAATCAAAAGTTTATGATAGTTAAATTGAAATTTAGGCTCAAACAATTAGAAAAAGGTTATCGACCTACAATACTTATGCGAATAATATTATTAATTTGCATAATAGGATTTGGTTTTTCAGCATTACTAAATGGTTTTATTGGCATTTTTAACCACGCTTCACAAGAAATGATTCAAAGCTCAAACCTCCCATCCTATCTATATTTCTATCGCAATACAATTTTAGATATTCTTTCCATTAGTAGAGCATATTTTATTATAAAATCATTATTGAACATATTCTTAGTAAGCAGTTTAGTTATTATGTTTAGAGGTTTTACAACAGGCTATTATTCATTTTTCATCTCACAAATCTTCCTTATAATTATCCCTTTACTCTTTGTTGGGTTAAAAACCATAAGTTTAGGAGATATAATGATAGCATTATTTTTAATAGTATTCTTCTTTTTGGAAATCCTTATTCATCAAATTAAACCAAATAAAGAAAAAGAAGAAATAGAAAGTTAGAAATACATTATAATTTCTAATATAAAAACAGGTGATTTATTTTTTGAAAAAGCTCAATCATAATAAAAAATATATCAGATATAAATAAAAATATGTCTGATATATTTTTATTTATATCTGATATATTTTCAATTAAGTCAATGATAATTTTTTATTTCTCTAATTTCATTGCATAATGAGGAATATCGGCTTCGTAGAAAAGTTCTCCATATTGTCTAAAACCTATTCTTTCATATAAGGGAATTGCTTTGAGTTGAGAATGCAGGGTTATTTGCTTATTGGTTTTTGATTTTATGTCTTTAATAACTTCTCTAACAAGCTTTTCTCCATAACCATTATTCCTATATTTTTCCAAGACAGCCACTCTTTCCAACTTAATCTTCTCTCCCAAATCTCTCCAACGCATGGTTCCAATTACTTGTTCTTCATCATTTAATATCAAATAATTCTCAGAGTACTCCTCATCCCAATCCTCTTCAAAAGGAACGTTTTGTTCCTGGACAAAAACCTTAACACGAATTTGTTTGGCTTCGTTCATTAGATTTTGATCTGTAAATTCAATATGTACTACTTTCATAATTTATTTTTTGAAAATTAGATTACGTGAGAAAACTGCCATTAACACACTTCTTCCCAATAGATAAGTTATAAATGCTATCCAAAGAGCTGAATTGGAAAAGAAAGGGTTAAGAGTAAAGAAAAGAATAAAGAAAAGAGCTGTAGCAATAAAGATTGCATTTCTCATTATGGCTGACTTTGTCATTCCAATTAGAATACCATCATAAAGAAAAGCAACAAAACCAGTTAATGGTATAAGCAAAACCCAACCCATATAGTCTTTTGCTGCCAAAATAATATGTTCTTTATCTGTCAATAGTCTAAGTAGATTTTCTCCAAAGAAGAAATACAAAACCATAAAAACCAAACTTATTCCTAATCCCCAACTCAATATGTATTTAATACTCTTTCTTAAGTTTTTGCTATCTTTAGCACCATAATATTTTCCACAAAGACTTTCAGAAGCATAGGCAAAACCATCCATAAAGTAGGAAAAGAGCGTGAAGAGTTGCATAAGCAAAGCATTAACTGCCAAAATAGGATACTCCATTTTTGAAGAAGCAATGGTGAAATAGGTTGTTACAAGAATCAAACAGCAAGTTCGAAGAAAAATATCTGAGTTTACCTTAAAGAATAGCTTCATCTTATCCCAATTAATACTTTCTTTTAAGTTGAAGTATTTCTTTAGTTTGCCATATTTCACTTGCCAAAACACAATGGTAGTTATTAATCCAGAATATTGAGCAATTAGAGTTCCATAAGCCACACCTTCAATCTTCATTTTGAATTTAATAACAAACAAAAGGCTAAAGAAAATATTAACTAAGTTAATCATGATTGCAATAAACATTGGAGTTTTAGAATCCTGCATACCTATCAACCAACCCTTCAAAGCATACATACCAAGTGTTGCAGGTGCAGCCCAAATCAATATAAAGAAGTATCTTAGACCCAAATCTAACACTCCATTTTTATTCTCAATAAAACTTCTTATTAGAAGAGATGTTGGATATTGAAGAACAATTAGACTTAAAGAAATTAGAATTGCTATAAATAAAGCTCTTGTTAATATATTCATTGACTCTTTTAAATCTCTTGCTCCATAGGATTGAGCAGTAAAACCACTTGTTCCCATTCTCAAGAATCCAAAGTTCCAATAAATAAAGTTAAATATCATTGTTCCAATAGAAATTGCTCCAATATAGTCAATTGTACTTCCATCAGAGTCTAAATGTCCAACAATTGCAGTGTCAACCATTCCTAAAAGAGGAATAGTTATATTTGTTATAATATTTGGTAGAGCTAAGCTTAATATTCGCTTATTCATTTATAATTGGTTATTAATTAACCTTTCTATTGCGAAATAGTTTTAGAAAATATGGCAAATGCCAAAGAATGTGAATTATAGAAATCAAAGTCATTGCTATTCCAAACTCAACATGGAGCTTTAAATTTGTTAGATAAATGGATTGAAATACATTGTAGTTGAGTTGAATTACTAATATTAAGCCTAAAAGACAAGACATTAAGAATGTTAATAACAGTATGGTATTCCAAATCTTTCTATGAATAATTTTTCTTATGACTTTGAACTTAACCAAAAGCATAGTAAATAAATAACAAATTAATGTAATAGCACTTATTCCTACTAATCTATATGGCTTTTCTTCCTTAACATTTTCTTCTTCGGTTTGAGGAAGTGATTTTTCTTTATTTGATTTATGAGTTACAATCTCTGCAACATCAGCCTCAACAACAATATCTTCATCATTAATCATTGAATCTTCTACAAAAGAAATAGAATCATTCAAATTTATAGTTTCAACACTACTATCTCCACTCTTCTTTTTAATTTTAAGAACATTTTGAGCATTGGTTTGAGTTTCCTCAGGTTTTAATTCAGAAGGGTCACAAATACCATTGCCATTTTCATCAACAAAACGACCACATTGACCTTCACAATTCACAAGTCCTCTTGGACAAGTGGTTTGTGCTTGAAGAGAAAAAGAAGCTATAAGTAATAATATAAATATTTGAAAGATATGTTTAGTTTTCATTTTATTTATTGTGATTTTGTAGTTCCAAAATTATTTTGCAAAGTTATGAATAAGTTTTCTACCTAACAATTAAAGGATATACAAAAAAATCAGCACTAAACTTTTATATTATTAAAGACTGGATTTCAATTTAATCTATTTTCAGTTTGAGAATCATAATAATCATATTCAGAGATTAATTTCAAAAACAGATCATGAACTGAAATAATTTCTGTAGCCCTATAAGCATTGACTCCAGCAAAACAAAAACCTTTTTCAACATTACCTTTATAAGCGTTTAAAAGAGCCCTCATAATACAATATGGACTTGTTTCAATATTACAAGTCTTTATGCAATGGAATGCACAATTCTTAGGATGTGTTTCTCCTCTTAAAACACTTTGAAGAAATGAATTATTAATGGCTCTACCTGGCATTCCAACAGGGCTTTTAATAATTATTATGTCTTTTTGGCTGGCATTAATATAGGATTGTTTAAATTCATCGGAAGCATCACACTCATAAGTTGTAACAAAACGTGTCCCCATCTGAACTCCAGAAGCCCCAAGCTGCATTATCTTATAAATATCTTCTCCTGTATAAATTCCTCCTGCTGCAATAATAGGAATTTTCTTTCCAAACTTTTGTTCATAACGAGATGCCTCTTCAATAATTTTTGGCAAGTTTTCTTCCAACTGATATTCTTTACTTTCTAAATCGTTAATCTTATAACCTAAGTGTCCACCAGCCTTGGGCCCTTCAACAACAATTGCATCAGGAACATAATTATAATTTGATGTCCACTTCTCACATAAGATTTTTGTAGCCCTTGCAGAAGAAACAATTGGCACTAATTTTGTCTCAGAATCTTCTTCCAAATATTTAGGCAAATCTAATGGTAAGCCTGCTCCAGCAAATATTACATCTGCCTTTTCTTTTACTGCAGTTTTAACCATATCGGAAAAATTATTAAGAGCAACCATAATGTTAACTCCAATTATTCCCTTAGTTTTTTCTTTTGCATTTTGGATTTCTTGTTTTAGTCCATAGATACAAGCATCTATATAATTATTGGCTTCTTGCATGTAGTAAAGACCTAAGCCTGCTGCGGAAATAACTCCCACTCCACCTTCATTAGCAACGGCTGCAGCCAATCCAGACAGTGACACTCCTACTCCCATTCCGCCTTGGATTATTGGGTAATTTGCAACTAAATTACCAATTGTAAGTTTTCTCATCTATTTTATTTATATTTGCAAAGATAATTCTATTTATTAACCTATCATTATGATTAACATTTTTTCTATTATTATTGAAACTATATTTCCACATTATTGCTATGGCTGTAATGATATTCTGGTTAATTATGAAACGGTATTATGTACAAAATGTTTTATGGAACTTAATAAAAGTTATAGCATATATGATACAAATAATGATTTAAGCAATAGAGTTTCAATATATTTCCCTGTAAAAAATGCAGTTTCACTTCTTAACTACGACAAAAATTGTTTAGCAAGCAATTTAATTCACAAGTTTAAGTACAAAGAAGATATTATTATAGGGAAATATCTAACTAAAATCTTATGCCATGAATTGAAAGATAAAGAATGGATTAAAGAAATAGATTACATTATTCCTCTTCCACTACATTGGAAAAGAAAATTAAAAAGAGGGTTTAATCAATCTGAAGTTATTGCAAAAACAGTAAGTAAAAATTTCTCAATAGAAATGAAGACTAACTGCATAAGAAGAATTAGGAATAACAAAAGTCAGACATCAATGTCTAAAACTGAAAGATGGACTAATGTTGAGAATATATTCAAACTTAAAAACTCTACCATACTTGAAGGAAAGCATATATTACTTGTTGATGATTTGGTTACCACTGGAGCTTCACTAAACTCTTGCATTAAAACACTTTCAAAAGTAAAAGATATTAATATTTCCGTTTTGGTTATTGGTCAAACAAATCATTAGAAAGTTAAACTATTATCATTTTAGCCTGCTTTGGCTTATAATAACTTTTGTTTTTGCACTATTTTAAGTCTTTAAAAAACATATCTCTTACATAATAAGACACTGTAAAATATTTTGTCTGAATAAGGTTTAGACGACCTTAAAACAAGGATTTTAGGAACCTTAATCCTTATATTAGGAATGCAAAATGCCATTTCGCATTCATCAACTCCTTATTTAGAGTTCATAAAAACGCTATAAACGTTCGTAAACTCTTTATTTTAATGCCATTTATTCTTAATTTCATAGTTTTATTGGACAATAAATGATAGTTTTTGGAAATAAATTTTCTTGAATTGGAGTAATTATATTAAATTTGCATCTTCATTCTAAAAGTAATTTTTAATCTAAATTAAATATAATAAGTTATGGGAAGAGCATTTGAATTCCGCAAGGCAAGAAAATTTAAGCGTTGGGGAAATATGGCAAGAGTTTTTACTCGTTTAGGTCGTGAAATAGAAATGGCAGTAAAAGAAGGTGGTTCTGATCCAACAGCTAATTCAAGATTAAGACTACTTATCCAAACTTCTAAGAGTGAAAACATGCCCAAAGAAAATGTTGAGCGTGCAATTAAAAGAGCTGTTTCTAAAGATACATCAGCATATAAAGAAATGGTATATGAAGGATATGCTTCAAATGGAGTTGCTGTAGTTGTTGAAACTGCAACTGATAATCCTAATCGTACTGTTGCAAATGTTAGAAGTTACTTTACAAAATTTGGAGGTTCTTTAGGAACAACTGGTATGTGCGACTTCTTATTTGAAAGAAAATGTAATTTTGTTGTTTTAACTAAAGAAGGACTTGATATTGAAGAATTAGAATTAGAACTAATTGATTTTGGTGTTGACGATTGCTTTTTAGAAGATGGAGAAATAAATATCTATGCTGAATTTGCTAACTTCGGTCCTATTCAAAAATATCTTGAAGAAAATAATTTTGAAATTAAATCATTTAAATTTGAACGTATTCCAAATGATTTAAAAACTTTGAACGAAGAACAACAAGCTCAAGTTGAAAAATTAATTGAAAAGTTAGAAGATGATGACGATGTAGTCAATGTCTTCCATAATATGCAATAAGGATAGGATTATTTTTTTGCATTAACATCTCTTGCCACTCTAAATCCTGTTCCATAACCAGCAGTGTTTTCACCTGAGCCTCTTCGGTGAGAAGTTTGCATTAAGTTATAGTCAAAACTAAAACATCCTCCGCGATTAACTTTGCCTAAGCCTTTTTTGGGTCCTTTAGGATTTAAAGATGGACTTGTTTTATAGTAGAATATTTCATAATTATCGGCTACCCATTCCCAAGCATTTCCACTCATATCATAAATTCCTAATTCATTTGGAAGTTTTTGACCAATAGGATGAGTTTGATTTGAAGAATTTTCATAGCACCATCCTACTTCATCATAATTATTACTTCCCGAATAAGTGTATCCTTTACTATTTATTCCTCCTTTTGCAGCAAATTCCCATTCTGCTTCTGTTGGGAGTCTTCCTCCTACCCATTTAGCATAGTCCATAGCATCTTGCCATGTAATATATACTATTGGATGAGAATCAATAAAACCCATTGGAGGTGGACTTGGCATACTTCTTTTGGTTGCCTTGCAAAACTGTTTGTACTCTCCAACAGTTACTTCATATCTACCAATCTCAAAAGTAGAAATAGTTACCTTATGTTTTGGCTGTTCATCTGGATAACATTCTTTATCACTCTCTTCGCATCCCATCATAAAACTTCCTCCTTCAACCCTTACCCAATCAATTTCAGGCTTTACTTGAGCAAAAAGAAAAATACTTGTTACGCAAAAAAGAAGAACTAATAAATAACGCTTAATCATAATCTCACAATTTAAAACACCAAATTAACATTTTTCACCTTCTTTGTCTTCTTCCCTCCTATAAATCCATAAGCATTTTCTATACCATCCAAAATAATTACCGGTTCATTCATATATGAAGAATTATAATATCTATTTAAAGTAAAAAGATAATTATAAGCTTGTTTTTCAATTGAAGAAACTCTTATATCTCCATATATTCTACCATTTGCTTTTTCAACTGAGTAAGTATTATCATAAATCTCCAAAGCAAATTTTACTTTATAAACCTCTCCTTTAAACTTCTTATTTGAAATAACTCCAAAACGATTTATATTTGATTCAAAAGTGGAGGAATTTTCTTGGAATACTCCTTGAATATTCTCCCACAATAGTTCAGAGTTACTTAGAGTTAGTTTGCTAACATAATAGTTATCATCATAATTTATATTTGGTTCAATTTGATAGTAATTTTCTTTATTGCCATTATCTCTAATTTCTAAATAAACAACAAGTCTATAATAAGTATTACCATATTGGTCTGTTCCTCTTTGCAAAATAACATTGGAAGAGTCAATTTGAGGAATAGGTAAATTAAGATTCGCCTTACCTATTGCTTGATCATAATCCTTATAGCTTATCTTTATTTCAACTTTCTGATTGTCTCTTGGAATTGTTGAAAAAGTATAATAATTAAAGTCTGTAGCTTGATTGAGAGTTTGTTTTAATATCCCATCAATATATAATTCTGCTTTAGCATCAACAACCAAGGATTCAAGTACATTTTTTTGATTATTATTCAATTTATCTAATCCCCAATTATCATTGGAATATGTTCCAGGCTTAGCACTTTTACATAAAGCAAAAGATATAACACTATCAGCCTCAATAAAAGATGCAACTACTAATTTGTCTTTTGGCAACTCCCCTTTATAGTCTATTTCATATTCACAACCATAAAGAGAGAACATAACTATTAAAGTTACTAATATATATTTAATTGTCCTCATCTTATTTTAATTTATAGGTATAAGAAATTGTTGGGATTATTGGCATAATGCTATAAGCCGTAAGTTTGTTTGGATCATTACTTGTCATTATCAAGAAAGCATTTTTCCTATTATAAACATTATAAATATTCAAACTCCATGTCCTTGTTCCATGTTTTTTCTTCTTATGAAAGTTTACACTTGCATCTAATCTATGATAAGAAGGCATAACATAATTATTCCTTTCTCCATATACTTCTATTATATTTGGAGAGTAATAATTATTATTAGGATCTTCAACATTATAAGGATCATAATAAGATGATATTGGAACAGAAACTCTATTTCCTGAATTAAAAACCCATGATAAGGTTGCATCAATATTATCATTAAATTTATGAGTTACTACTATATTAACTTGATGCCTTGAATCAAATCTATCGTAAAATCTTTTTCCAGCATTAATTTCTCCATTTGAATACTCTCTAAATGCCCATGAAAGTGTATAAGAAACCCAACCTGTTGTATTTCCTTTATCTCTTTGAACCAAAAACTCCATTCCATAAGCTTCACCTATTCCTTGAGCAACTTTATCCTCCCATTTTTCTGAGCTACTATTAAAAGACGATACGCCATCCTTATAGTCAATTACATTATTTAATCTCTTATAGTAAGCTTCATAGCTCAAATTTACCCAATCTTTCAATTGATAAAACACTCCTGTACTTATTTGATGAGAAGTTATTGGAGCAATTCTATCAGTAACTGGAACCCATAAGTCTGTAGGAAGTGAAAGAATTCCATTTGCAAGAAGATGAATATTTTGATTCATCATTGAGTATCCTGCTTTTAGAGATAAATTCTTTAATAAAGAGTATCGTAATGAAAATCTTGGTTGAAAAGAATGGTAGGTTGAGTTACCTACTCTAAATAAATTATAATGTAATCCTGGTGTTATTGAAAACTTTTCAGTAAAGTTCATTTGATCTTCCAAATAGAATATCAGCTCATTTCCATATACTCTGTTATTAACATTATATTTTTCATCAATCGTTGTTCCGTCAACTGCCAAAACAGAAGTTATTTCAGGAGAGTAAGTATGGTAAGTATAGTTAACTCCAAAATTCAAAGAATTCCATCCATTCAAATAGAAATTATAGTTATTTTTCATTGACCAGTCTTCAATTCCTGAAAGAAAGTCAAACTCATAGTTATAATCATAATTACTTCCATTTTCAACATAATTACTCTCAAATATTGAATTCATACTTGAACGATATCTATTGTATGAAAAAGAAAAATTAGAAAAGAGTCTATTGTTTATTTCGTAAGCCCAATCAATTGTACCAATCAAATTTCCCCAATTAACATTTGCTGTACTTTTATCTGTAGAACTGCTGTAAACATCCTCTGAACTAAAAGTAAATTTATCTTCTCCCCAATACAAACTGGCAGTTAATCTATTACTTGGAGAAAATTTGTGGTTTAATTTCAAATTTACATCACTGAAGAAATATCCAAAATCAACATCAGTATCATTAGTTTTATTCATATATGCTACAAGTGGTTTTGTTAATATATCTATATATGTTCTCCTTCCAGAAATACTAAATGTTGTTTTATCATTAATAATTGGTCCTTCAAGATTTAATTTAGCAGAAATTAATCCAATGCTGGCTTCTCCTTGAATTCTTTCATTATTACCATCCTTCATCCTAACATCAACAACTGAAGAAACTCTTCCTCCATAACTTGCAGGAAAAGAACCTTTGTAAAATTCAATATTCTTAATTGCATCGGTATTAAATGTTGAAATAAATCCCATTAAGTGATTAGGATTATAAATTGGAATTCCATCAATCAAATAAAGATTTTGATCCACATTTCCTCCTCTAACATATAATCCTGTTGTTCCTTCTGTTCCACTTTTAACTCCTGGCAATAGCTGCAATGATTTAAGTAAATCACTTTCTCCAGTTAATGAAGGCAAGGATGTTACAGTTGAAGGATTAATCACAATCTTTCCTGGAGTTGGGTCTTCAATAAAACGTTGAGCACTACTCTTATCTTCAATAACAACTTCTTGAAGAGTAGAAGAAGAAGGTTTTAAATAAATATTAAATGTGGTGTCGTGATTAAGTTTTTGTTTAATTAAAATTTTCTCATGACCAATATAAGAAACAAAAAACTCAACCTCTCCAATAGGAACTGCCAATGAAAAGAAGCCATAATTATTAGTTGTAGTTCCCAATTTACTTTTCATTTCATAAATGGTTGCACCAATCAGTGTTTCTTTAGTCTTATCATCAAACATATAACCACTGATCCTAATATATTTTGATTTCTGACTTTGAGCATTAACATAAGTTGATAAACTTAAAAGCAGCATAAGCAGAACAAGGAATTTCTTTTTCATAAGTACATTCGAATTCATGCAGTAATATATTTTATAATTCTAATTAAGGCAAAACACTATGATTAACGAATAGTTAGCTAAATTATTTTCAATAAAAGATTATTATATCAAAACCAAAAAAAATAAGTCCCTATTTAATCAAAATTAATCACCGACTTTTTTTGCATAAATGCCGACTTTTTTAATTTAATCACCGACTTTTTTGAAAAAAGTCCCGTTTATTTTTTAACCAGTGGAGTTAACTTTAATCTATAATAAATTTGAATTCAAAACTCAAGCTTTAACTCTATATCCTTCTAACGCTATCAATCCCGTCAATGCTATTTTAAATTAAAACATCTTTCATTCAGGAATATTTCTTAATTCAGCATTCCAATTCTTTAGATATTCTTCAATTGGTTTTAAATCCATTTCTGCCCTTCTCTTATTTAAATTTATTGGATCAATTACTTCATTCAAATCCAAATAATAAATACCTGTTTGCTCATCAAAACTAATTTGAGTTCCATAAATTTGTTTTGCTCCTAAATTACCAATCATTCTATCCGTCATTAATGCTAAATGACGCTTTTCTGCTTCTCCTTCCTCTACACATTTTCTAAAATAACTATAATAATACTGCATTGTTTTAGGTTCACTATGTTGAATTATTAAAAATGCTGCTCCACTAACTGTTGAGCTAACTTCAGAAATCTTAGGCCAGCCTCCATTTTCATGAATTAATTCTTTTAGCTCTTTTAAATTTTTCTTGTTAATCTTATCCTTTAATGGCCAATACTTATCACTTAGTTCCTTGCTATAAGGTAATTTTGCTATATAATAATAATAAGATTGATCTTTAATCCTCATATTAATAAGTTTCTTAGCAAGGTCTATTTTTTTTATTTTACCACTCTTAGCTTGTATTTTATCCAATTGCTTATCAATAATAGTTTCCCATCTCTTATCCTTAATTAATAAATAATATTCTCCAACATCGAATAACTCAGATGTTGAATCTTTCTCAAATACATTATCTAGATGATAAAAAGCAGAATCCTTATTTCCTAATAAAGCATGAGCTTTTGAAAGATTAAACTCAACCTCTTTATTCCCACATTTATAATAAGCTTGGGTATATAGTAAAATAGATTTCTTTAAGTCACCTACCTTATTAAATAAACTATCTGCATCTAATATTATTTTCTCACACTCAATTTTATTATCTTGAGGATAAATATCTTTTGGGATAAATAAACTTATCAATAATAAATACAAAAAATTGCACTTCTTTATATTAGAGACGTTAATCATAATTTATTGTTTAAGTTTATTACTTATATTCTTCTAACACTATCAATTCCGTCAATGCTTTCAATATTTTTTATTAGGCGGCTTAGTTGTTCGGCATCGTAAATATATACCATTATTGTTCCTTCAAACAATCCTTCACTACTTTCCATTACTAAACCTCTAATATTGATATTCCATCCTTCTGAAATAACACCAGTTATTTCTTGTAAAAGCCCCTTCCTATCTATTCCTTTTATTTTTATCCCTGCCAAGAAAGTAATCTTTTCATTTTCTCTCCATTTAGCCTTAATGATTCTATGACCAAACTTGCTCATTTCATCAATAGCCTTGTTGCAAGTTGTTCTATGAACCTCAATTGAATTTTCTCTAATCAATCCAACAATATCATCTCCTGGAACTGGACGACAACATGGAGCTGTTATATATTTCATATTCTCCATATTTTGTTTAATAACAACCTGTTCAGGATTTCTTTCAATTTGTCTTTCTATCTCTTCTTTAAGTGTTAGCTTTCCTTGTTCTTTATCTCTTTTAGGAGCAAAAGGATTTTTCAAAAACATCCATGTAGACTTCTTTGATTTCTTTTTATCAAAACAATGCCTAATGTCTTCCTCAGTTATTTCATTCTTTGCAACTTTGTAGTATAAATCTATGTTTTGTGGAATTCCCACATACTTTGAAAGTTTATCAATGTTCTCCTGATTATATTCAATTTCTATTTCTGAAAAAATTGCTTGAAGCTTTTTAGTCCCTTCATCAGTAAATCCTCTTCGGTAATCTCTTAAATAATTCTTTATCCCTTGTATTGCTTTGGATGTTTTTACAAATGAAAGGTATTCTTCTTTAGGATATGAAATATTAGAAGTAATAATTTCTACTTGATCAGAAGGTTTAAGTCGATGGTCAAGAGTAACAACCTTATAGTTTACTTTTGCGCCCATACAATTTATTCCTAGTTGAGTGTGAACATTGAAAGCAAAATCCAATACTGTTGCTCCTTTTGGAAGAATTATTGGTTTTCCCTTTGGAGTGAAGGTTGTTATTTCATCTGTAACTAAATTAAGAGTAAAGTCATTAACAAAATCTATTGCATTTGCAGATTGATTATCTAATAATTCTCTAACTTTCTCTAACCAATTATCCAAATTCTCATCCAACTCTCCTTCCTTAACTTCTTTGTATTTGTAATGAGCTGCAAGTCCCTTTTCCGCAATGTCATCCATCCTTTGACTTCTAATTTGAATTTCAACCCAACGTCCATTATTTGCCTGAACAGTGAAGTGTAATGCTTCATACCCATTACTCTTAGGTTTTGAAATCCAGTCTCTAAGTCTATCGTGTTTTTGTTCTTGATAAATTGAGTTAATTATTGAATATACAGAAAAACAAGATACTTTCTCTACTTCAATTGGAACGTCAATTACAACTCTTATTGCAAAAATATCGTAGATTTCATTGAACTGAACTCCTTTATTTTCTATCTTTCCCAAAATAGAAGTTATGGATTTGACTCTTGCAGAACAAACAAATTTATAACCATTATTTGTTAAAGCTTCTTTAATTGGAGCGGCAAACTCTTTAATAAACGATTCTCTTTCTTCTTCTGAATCTTTAAGTTTATCGATAATTTCTTTATAACCTTTTGGATTAATATAGCGTGTTGCCAAATCTTCCAACTCACTCTTTATTTGATATAGTCCCAAACGATGAGCTAAAGGAACGTAAAGCATTTGCGTTTCGGAAGCAATTTTCAATTGTTTATCCTCTCTCATAGAGTCTAAAGTACGCATATTATGAAGTCTGTCGCATAACTTTAAAAGAATTACACGAACATCATCACCCATTGCGGTTAAAAGTTTTTTGAAGTTTTCTGCTTGAATTGAATTTGTTGCATAATCAAAAACTCCTTCAATTTTAGTTAAACCATCAATTATTTGAGCAACTCTATCATCAAATATAGTTCTAATATCTTCTAAAGAATATTCAGTATCCTCAACAACATCATGAAGCAAAGCACAAACAACAGCAGTTGGTCCAAGTCCTAAATCCTCAGCTGCAATTCTGGCAACCTCCATAGGATGATAAATATATGGTTCTCCTGTTTTTCTTCTAACACCACTATGAGCCTTAAGAGCAACAGTAAATGCTCTTCTTACCTGCCTTTTTTCTTCTCTTGAAGCAGTAGAAGAAATTAATTTAATAAGATGCTTATATCTTTTAAGTATCTCTACCCTCTCTAAATCTTCATCAATAATATACATACAACTAAATATCTCTTTTTTTCTTAAAAAACTCTTTTATCAAAGCCAAACATTCATCTTCCATAACCCCTGATGTAATTTTTGTTTTAGGATGAAATAAATTTACCCCACATTGAGAAGAACCTCGTTTTTCATCTTTCGCTCCATAAACCACCCTTCCTATTTGAGTCCAATAACTTGCGCCTGCACACATAACACAAGGCTCTAAAGTAACATATAGAGTGCAATCGTTCAAATATTTCCCCCCTAAAGCATTTGCAGCAGCTGTGAAAGCCTGCATTTCAGCATGAGCTGTGAAATCATTTAAACGTTGAGAAAGATTATGAGCCCTTGCAACAATTCTATCTCTGCACACAATAACTGCACCAATAGGAACCTCATCTAAACTCATGGCAAATTTGGCTTCCTTTAGTGCCTCATTCATATAAAAATCATCATCTTTAACTAAAACAGAACTCATAAATCAATTTTAAATGATGACAAAATTACAAAAACAAATCAAAATATTGTAATTTTGCCGAAAATACAATAGAATTTGGAACAAACACATATATACAAACACAGCATACCAATCCAAATACGATTTAGCGATTTGGATGCATTAAATCACGTTAACAATAGCTACCATTCTCAATACTTTGATGTTGGGAGAATAAATTACTTTGAAGCTGTAATGGGCAGCAAGGTGGATTGGAGTAAAATAATGGTAGTGATTGTACACATTGAAATTGATTTTTTAGAACCAATATTTCAAGGCGACAAGATAAACGTAGAAACAAAAATTATTAGCTTTGGGAATAAAAGCATGAAAATATTACAACGTTTGATTGACACTCAAACAGGAAATATTAAGTCCATTTGTCAAACAATTCTTTCAGGATTCAACCACTCAAATAATTCATCAATGGTAATTCCCGAAGAGTTTAAATCAATGTTTTTGGAATTCGAAAAGGATTAGAAATATTATTTATTACTTTTTGAATTGTATTATTTCTCTATTAGAGGAATAATTAATCCTTTATATATAAAAAGAAAGCGTGTAGAAATAATCCACACGCTAATCCACAATTATGAAAACAAAAAAGCCTCACGGCTTTTGTAGTCTCAGGCGGACTTGAACCGCCGACCCCTACATTATCAGTGTAGTGCTCTAACCAACTGAGCTACGAGACTATTTATAAAAAAGAAACCAATTTAAAGTAGCGAAAAGTATTTGTTCTATAATTTATAGCTCAAATATAAAGTCTATGAAGGATTATCTCTAATCCATTTTCTTATTTTCTAT
>JAFNAR010000064.1 GCA_017860255.1 Bacteroidota bacterium
TCTCTATACGAATTGCATCCGTAATCTTGCCTCTTTTCTCCATTTTTGTTACACTTTTTTTGTATAAAAAGTGTCAACTTTTTTCAGTACAAGACATTTCCAATCAATATCTTCAATATCTGGTGCTAATATATATTATAGATATAAAAGAGGAAGCTAAAGGTATAAATAAAAAAATCATTATTTTTCCATTATTTTTCTTGGATTATTAATAAAATAATATATCTTTGCAATATCAAAATGATATTATTAATCACATAAAAATTCATTGCGAAATCAACACACAAGAAAAAGAAGTTAAAGTAGTTATAAAGATAATTATCCAAATCACTATTCTTATTATCTCGTGTCAAAATTAATATAAATATATAACACATGAAAAAGCTAGCAATTGTTCTATTTATAGGTTTGTTCCTATGCCTAACAAATTCCTTATCAGCTCAAAAATTTCAACATATTAAGCATTCAAATATTAAATTAGAAGGCTCGATTAAATATCAAGAAGGCAATATTTATCAAAAGGATTATCTATTATTTATAGATATGCTTAAAAGCACTCATCCTGCCTTTGCTGATAATATATTACATCCATTTAATATAGACAGCATAGCAAACGTTGGTTATCTGCAAATGAAGAATTGTGACTCAAAGGCTTATTTTAAAAAATATATTCAGTCCATTTTTTCATTATTGAATGATGGACATACAGAGGTAATGCCAGATATAGATTTTCAATTAACTTATCCTTTTTCTTTTATAACTATTGGTAATGATTTTTATCTAAATCTTACTTCAAAAAATAATGCAAATTATATTGGGAAAAGGATAACAAAAATAAATCATACTCCTGTCAAAGAGGTATTAGATAGCTTTAAGGGAAGTATAAGTTATGAAAATAATTCTCATTATTATTATGTGCTTGCTCAACGTCTAATATCACTTTATTATTGGGACAATAGTGAGTTGGGAAGGAAAGATTCAACCCTTGTAATATCCTTTGCTGATAATTCTGACCTTATTCTTAAGCCAGAACCATTCAATAAAAAAAATCTCGTTTCCTTACAACAAAGACAAAATAAGGATTTAATAACTTCAAGAAAGAATTCTCTTTTTTTCTATAACATTTTGCCTGAGCAAAGTATTTGCTATCTGCAATTTAATAAATGCGAAGACCAAAGCGATATAAGAATAAGAAATAATATGAGTGGTAAAGATATTTCCCCAGAAATAGAACTTAAGCTTTCTCAAATACCACGTTTTGATACAACAATGGAGAGTATGTTTTCTAAGATTAAATCAGAAAACATCAAAACATTGGTTATTGATGTAAGACATAATTCTGGAGGGAATAGTGTTTTGTGCAATGTGCTTTTGTCTTATTTATCTAAACAAATTAATGAAGAGGTATCACAAATTCGTATTTCTGATTTATGGGCAAAGTTTTATCCCGATTTAGCAAAAGAGTATCAATCAATATTTGACAGAAAGAACACGATTTTGCAAAAAGGAAGTCTATACTATTTAACAGACTTTGAATTAGATAATAAATCCATTATTTCTCCAAGCAATGAGGAGTATTTTAGAATGAATAATGGTGATATTTTCAAAGGTAATATAATTTTCATACAAGGAGAAGCAACTTGGAGCAGTGCAGCTACACTAATCATAGATGCTTACGATAATAAAATTGGTAAAATTATAGGGACAAAAAGTACTTATCGACCTTGTAATTATGGAGATTTGCTAGCGTGGGAATTACCAAATACGCAAACTCAAGGATTTATTAGTCATAAAATATTTGCTCGTCCTGATAAAAGCCTTTGTAATGAATTGGAACTTCTGCCAAGTGTTGAGATATATCCAACAATTGACGAAATAAAGCTGGGAGGAGATAAGTGTTGGGAATGGATTTTAGAAAACTATTCAAATTAAATTATCAATTTATGTATTATTAATACCTTTAATTTGATTTTATCTTGGAGAAATTAATAATGTTAGATTAGCATTTGAAAATATTTATAGTTTTTAGTCTTTTATATGCAATTTGAATTAGTTTTTGTATATTTGTGCCTTGAATAAATTTGTTTTATGAAAAAATTATCCTTTTTAGTAATTATTATCACTATTGCATTTGCTGGCTGTAAAACAATAAAGCCTGCTGATTTTCAACCTGATTATCAAAATGCAAACCTTCTTCCTCGAATGGATATTTGGTTTGATGTACCTTCTTTTGAAAACGCATACGGAGCTAATTCATATTCTGCTGATGGTTCAACTTCACCTGAAAGTCCTTATGGTAAGGGTGTATTTATGGTTGATAATAAAACAAAAATTTACACTGCAGAGAAAAGAATTCAAGATGGATGTAATTTGTGGGTAAATGATGTTCAAAACAATATTATGGATCAAACTGGAAAGAGAACTGGGAATATTGTTATAAGACTTGGAAATGCTTATAAAAAGAATAATTATAAATGGAGCTGGCTTTCAGCATTTACTCTTGGAATCTTTAATGCTATGGGGATGCCTATGGCATCTAATAAAACTGAAATTGAAGTAATTGTTGAAATTTATGATTTAAGAAATAACCTTGTTGCTAAGTTCTCTGAACGTGGAACTGCTAAAACTTATATGGCTGCCTATCATGGTTATTATGAATTTCAACGCAAGTGTGCTTCTGAAGCTTTGGAAGATGGTTTAATTAAAGTTAAAGAATTAATCCAAAAAGATTATCAAGCTATAAGCGCAAAGCTTCGTTAGTTTTCTTAATTAATAAAATACTAAATCATGTCTAAGGTTTCTATTCGCAAAGCAAACGAAAATGATACTCCCTTAATATTAAATTTCATTAAGCAATTATCTATTTATGAAAAGTTGCCAAATGAAGTGACTGCTGATGTTCAAACCTTACATAAATCTCTTTTTGTTGAACAAAATGCAAAGGTTATTTTTATAATGGAAGGAGAAAAAGAAGTTGGATTTGCATTATATTTTTATAATTTCTCAACATTTACTGGCAAGAAAGGGTTATACTTAGAAGACTTGTTTGTTTTGGAAGAATATAGAGGAAAAGGTTATGGCAAAAAACTTCTTGCATACTTGGCTGATATTGCTGTAAAGGAAGATTGTTCTCGTTTCGAATGGATTGTTTTGGACTGGAACACACCTTCAATAGAATTTTATAAGTCATTTGGTGCTTTTCCTTTAGATGATTGGACTGTTTTTCGCTTACATAAAGAAAACTTAAACCTCTTAGCAAAACAAAACACACTTTGAGACTAAAGAACTTATTATTATATGATTTGTGGAAAAACTTAAATTGTTTTTTATTGTCTTTACCTTAAGTTTTTGTTCGACTTTTTCTTTCGGACAAGATGTCCATTTTTCCACTTTTGACGCTAACCCAATGTTATTAAACCCTGCCAATACAGCTTTTGGCAGCAATTTGTTTCGTGCAGGTACTATATACAGAAATCAATGGTCAACAGTTTCTCAAGGTTATAATTCCTATCTTCTAACAGCTGAAGTTTTGCCATACAGTAGCAGGATAAAAAAGCAAGGAATTGGTTTGGGAGTTAGTTTTTTGGCTGATATTGCTGGAACATTAAGATACGGACAGCAGAGCATTGGTTTATATGCCTCCTATTTTAAAGCAATTAATGCAATGCAAGAACACTATATTTCTTTTGGGATTGTAGGGAACACTTCTACATGGAGTTATGATTTAGCAAATTCAATTTTTGGGAGATATCCAGAAGATAGAGAAGGGATTCTTTTAAATAATGTTAGAACTTATGACTTTGGATTAGGAACGCATTGGCAAATGAAAGCAAACGATAAACATAATCTTCAAGCAGGCTTAGCTCTATTTCATATTAACCAACCAAGTCTTTCTTATTACGAAAACTCGGATATAATACTTCCACTTCGTTTTAATGCTTATTTTTCCGATTTAATAATGATTAAGTACGATAACTTTATTAAGCCAACTGTTTTTTTCCAAGTTCAAAAAGAATTTATGGAACTTTTGATTGGAGCAGACTATTGCATTAATATTGCAGAAACGGCATTAGATACTAAAATACTTTCTTTTGGAGCTTATTACAGAACGGCAGATGCTTTAATTGTTATGGGGAAATATAAATTTAATAATTTCAATGTTGGCATTTCCTATGATGTAAATCTCTCCAGACTAACTCCTGCGTCAAAATCATATGGTGGTGTTGAAATTTGGTTACTTTATAGCTTTAATCCTATTGGCTACAAAAAAGCAAAAACCTCTATTCCATGTCCAGCCTTTTAAACAAAATAGTCCTTATTGCTTGTTTTCTCCTTTTTTTGACAACAAATGTATTTACTCAGGAGAAATATATGCTTGCTTATGAGAAAGAGGGAGATATATTGATGGAGCAAGGGGAATATGAAATGGCACTTAAGCAATACATAACAGCAAGAAAGTTTTTCAAAACTCCTTTAAGACTATTTTATAAATGTGGTGATGCTTGCAGAGTAATGAAAGATTACGATAAAGCAGAATTTTATTATCAAAAAGTCTTCACAGAAAACGATACAAACGATTTAATTAAAGATTTTCCTTTTCTTAACCTTAATTTAGCAGAAGTTTCCATATCAAATGGCAATCTTTTTTCAGCAAGAGATATTTTAGATAGTCTTTTAATCAAAGCTCAAGATTCTACTATTATTCAAAAAGCCAAACATAAATTAAAAGAAATTGAATGGATTATTGATAATAATAAACTTGTTTATGGTAACAGTGTTGAAAATCTTGGGAAGAATGTAAATAATGAATCCTCTCAAACATCACATTTTGTTTTAAATGACTCAATCCTTTTTCTTACAAATATTGATTACAAGAAGATTGTTGAAGACAACATAACCTACTACAAGGATATGTATCAACAAATTTATACAAGCATAATTGACTCCAATTCTCACTCTCATGCAAAACATTACGACATTGAAGAAATCAATAAAAAGAAAAGAAACATTACAAATATAAGTTTTGATATTTTAGACCAAACAGCCTATTTCACTCTTTGCAGTTCTTACGATAATGAAAAATGTTTTATTTATTCATCTGTTTTAAAAGAAGGTAAATATCAAAAAGCTAAAAAACTGAATAAAAAGATTAATCTTAAAGGATTTAATAATACTCAGCCAAATATTGGGATATACAATAACGAGAAAATACTTTATTTTTCTTCAAACCGTGAAGGAGGCTATGGAGGTTATGACCTTTACTACTATGTTTTGGATGGAAAGGATAATGAGGTAATTAATCTTGGACCAACCATTAATACCGAAGGAGATGAAATTACTCCATTCTATTCTATTAAAGATAATTCTCTTTATTTCTCATCCAATTATCATTTAGGTTTTGGAGGCTACGATATATTTCAATCAGAAGGTTGGGCAACACGATGGACTAATCCCAAAAACTTACTCCAACCTATTAATTCTCCAGCAAATGATATTTTCCCAGTAATTGTTGAACCAGAAGAAAAAGGATACCTAACTTCAAACAGAGAAGGTTCTTATGCCAACAACAATAAAACTTGCTGTAATGATATTTATAGATTTGAAATGGCTGGAATGCCAGAAGTATCAACCATGGAAGAAATTAAAAATAAAACAAGCTTCTCCCCTGTCTTTGATCTACCTCTTCAACTCTTTTTTCACAATGACCAACCCAACCCAAACTCCAATTTAACAACAACAAATATAGATTACCAAGAGTGCTATAAGGAATATAAATCAATGAGCAATATCTATAAAGCTGAAGCCACTCGTTATATTAATGACTCAACCGAAAGCATTATAATAGACAGCATTGAAAACTTCTTCCAAATCCACATAGATAAAGGAATGAATAAGCTTAATCATATGTGCGATTATCTTTATAATAAACTCCTTTCAGGAGAAAAGATTGATATTTCTATTATTGGCTATTCTTCAGCACTACATAATAATATGTATAACTACTCCCTTTCAGAAAGAAGAATTGGAACAATTATAAATTATATAAGTAAGTGGAACGATGGGAAACTAAAACCATTCCTTTCCAATAAAGCAAACGACAATCTTCCTTTTCTAAATATTAAAACACTTGCAATGGGTAAATTGGAAAGCAAAAGCGATAACCCAAAAAATGCAATAGAAAGAAGAAAATCTATTTACAAGATAAATGCAATGTATGAAAGAAGGATTGAAATTCGTCTAATTGAGATTAGAAAATAGGATCAAGGATTTAGAATTCTCAATCTGATTCCTATTCATAAACATTATTTAATTACTTTTATCTTGCTCCAATACAATAAAAATACAATTCCTTTTTAGATTTTTTGTATCTGCATAGCTTTAATAATGTATAGCTTACGGATTACAAATCCTTATAATAACATAGTGCAGGATTACTTATCGACTTTGTCGCTTGCTAAGCAAGAAATCCCGCACTACAGAAACATAATAATATTTCTCATAACATATATTTTTTGCTTAACCTTTTCCCAAATATTGTATTATTCCACTCTACTTTTACTCCTTTATCCTCTAAATCAAATATGGTGTCTTTAAGTTTTTTAGCTTGTGAATTGCTCCCAAGATAAAAAGGAAATACTTTATTATTTATAACAATATAATTCTGATCACCTGTTCTCCACCATTTACCTGTAAAAATCATCTCAAATGATTCAACAATTTCGCCATCATATCCTCCATAAAACATATATATATCTTTTATTTCCTCTTCTTTATCTTCAAAACTGAAAAAATTATCTTCGATTGTTAAATAACCTATAATAGTGTATTTAGGCAAATAATATAATATCAAATAAAGAATTGCTATCAATGCAAGAATAATCATCAATATATGATTATAATAGATAAGTGCCATAAAAAACAACATTCCAAATGAAGTAAAAAATAATATTCTTTCTATTATTCTAATAGTTTTATATTTAATGACTTTTATTTTCATTTTTCAGTTACTTGTAGTTTCGTTTTATAGGATAAGCAATTCCACACTTCTTTATTATTAGTATTTATAATCCTATACCTATTCATTACTAACTTTTTATTTATTTTCAAAGTTCAAAGGTAGGGAAATATTTTTATATATTCTTAATTCTTCTCTTTTATGTATTTTTCTTTTTTATGACTTGTCCTGAAAAAAGTTGACACAAAAACCCAAATCAACATGGACAAAAATTTAAGAAAAGAACCCATTACTGATGCATTTCGCTACAAAGTAG
>JAFNAR010000014.1 GCA_017860255.1 Bacteroidota bacterium
CTCTATACGAATTGCATCCGTAATCTTGCCTCTTTTCTCCATTTTTGTTACACTTTTTTTGTATAAAAAGTGTCAACTTTTTTCAGTACAAGACACTCACCCCAACAAAAAAAGAAAGGCAACCCAATTATGAGCTACCCAACTTTTCATTTTAGCTTTTCACTTAATTAATGTATCCGAAGTAAGGCAGTGCTTTTTGCAAGTCATCATCAATCTTAAGGAAAATTGAGTAATAGTATTTGTCTTCGTATAATGATTGAGCAATGTAGGCTTTCATTAAAAGCATAATTTCTGACTTTTCTCTGCCCTTTGGAGTTTCTTGTTTAACACCATTCTTATTGGCATATTCTATCATAGAATCAAACATTCCTTGTTCAATATTGAATTTCTTCATAAAGTCTTCTCCATTGGAATATTTCTTAAATAAACTACGATGTTTGTCAACATAGTCAAAACAATACTTATAAAGAAGTCCTTTTCTTAAAACTTGAGTGTAGAATTCTGATTTTTTATAATTATAATATGGTAATTCAATATCTGGTTCAATTCCACCACCACCATAAACAAATCTTCCTTTCTTTGTTTTGAATTTCAAGCTGTCTGGATGTGCAATTGTGTCTTTGTCACCCTTGCTCATTGTGGCATAACGATTAATAAAGTCTTCAAAATATTGATCAGGGTTTCCAGTTATATAAGGTCTTTGAATGCATCTTCCAGAAGGAGTATAGTAGCGTGAAACAGTTATTCTAACGGCTGAACCATCGGGCAATAGTTTCTGTTCCTGAACCAATCCCTTGCCAAATGTTCTTCTGCCAATTATCATTGCTCTATCGTTGTCTTGCATAGCTCCACTAACAATTTCAGAGGCAGAAGCAGAAAGTTCATCAATCAAAATTATTAACTTGCCCTTTTCAAACATTCCTCCACGAGTTGCAAACAAGTCATTTCTATCTCTTTTTCTTCCTTTGGTATAAACAATTAAGTCTCCAACAGGAAGGAATTCGTCAGCAACCTTATAGGCTTGTTCCAAATATCCTCCTCCATTTCCTCTAAGGTCAAAAACTAATTGTTTCATTCCTCTTCTAAGTAAATCGTTTAATGCTCTATTTACTTCTTCGGAAGTTGTTTGAGAGAATTGACTTAAACGAATATATCCTGTTTTGCTATCTATCATTCCGAAATAATCCACACTATATGTAGGAATAATATCTCTTTTTATAAAATAAGGAATTAGTTTAGTTATGCCTTGACGCTTAATGCCCAACTTAACTGTACTTCCTTTTTGACCTTTAAGAAGTCGCATAACATCATCATTATCTATCTTCTTTCCAACCCAAAGTTTATCGTTAATGGTAACAATTCTATCTCCCGCCATTATTCCTGCTTTTTGAGAAGGGCCTCCTTTAACGGGTTGTATAACTGCAATTGTATCATCAATTATTCTATATTGAACTCCAATTCCTTCAAAGCCTCCATCAAGTGATTCCTGCTCTTTTTTTAATTGGCTTGTTGTCAAATAGGTTGAGTGAGGATCTAACTGTTGAAGAAAAGAAAGAATGAAATTGTCGGAAATTGAATCAAAATCAACTTCATCTACATAATCATCTTCAATCAAATCCATTATATAGGCAAATTTTTGTGCCAATGCAGCTTTGGAGGAAGAAACAAATGTAGATTTAGACTCCTTGCTTGGTATGATATAATATCCTAAAACTATTCCAATAATTAAAGAAATAGCAATAATTAAAGGAGTTCTTGCTCTATTGTTCATTTGTTTCGAGTTTATCTTTGTTGGGTTTATTTATTATCCTTCTATTTGCTTTTCAGGCTTCATTTGAGGGAAGAAAAGTACATCTTGAATTGAAGGAGTATTAGTCATAAACATGGTTAAACGATCTATACCTATTCCCATTCCTGATGTTGGAGGCATACCATATTCCAATGCTCTAACAAAGTCATAGTCTATAAACATAGCTTCGTCATCTCCTCTTTCCATAAGTTGAAGTTGTTGTTGGAAACGGTCAAGTTGATCAATAGGGTCATTTAGTTCTGAATAAGCATTTGCTAATTCTTTTCCATTAATAAAAAGTTCAAAACGTTCAGTCAAGTCTTTATTTTCACGATGTTCTTTTGTTAGTGGAGACATTTCTTTTGGATAATCATAGATAAATGTTGGTTGAACATAGTGATGCTCACATTTCTCTCCAAAAATTTCATCTATAAGTTTTCCTTTACCCATTGTGCTATTTACTTCGATATTCATCTTCTTACAAGCTTCGAATAAATCCTCTTCACTCATATTTGTTATATCGTAACCTGTATGTTCCAAAATAGCTTCACTCATCTTCACTCTTCTATAAGGGCGTTTAAAGTCTATTTCTTTTTCTCCTAAAACAACTTTAGTTCCTCCATTAATAGCTATTGCTACTCTTTCAATCATTTCTTCTGTGAAATCCATCATCCAGAAATAATCCTTAAAGGCAACATATACTTCCATTGCAGTAAACTCAGGGTTATGAGTTCTGTCCATTCCTTCATTTCTGAAATTACGAGAAAACTCATAAACTCCTTCAAAACCTCCCACAATCAGGCGTTTTAAATATAATTCGTTTGCAATTCTAAGATAAAGAGGAATATCAAGTGCGTTATGATGTGTTATAAATGGTCTTGCTGCTGCACCTCCAGGTATGTTTTGTAGAACAGGTGTTTCCACTTCAAGATATCCTTTTTCATTAAAGAAATCACGTATTGTGTTTATAATCTTTGTTCTTTTAATAAACACATCTCTTACCTCAGGGTTAACAATAAGGTCTAAATAGCGTTGACGATATCTTTGTTCAGGGTTAGTGAAGGCATCATAAACAACTCCATCCTTTTCCTTAACAATTGGAAGAGGACGAATGGATTTTGAAAGAACAGTCAGTTCCTTAACGTGAATTGATGTTTCTCCCATTTGAGTTACAAAAACATAACCCTTAACTCCAATAATATCTCCAATGTCTAAAAGTTTCTTGAAAACAGTATTATACATTGTTTTGTCTTCCTCTGGACAAATTTCATCTCGCTTAATATAAAGCTGAATCTTTCCAACACTGTCTTGAATAACTGCAAATGAAGCAGCTCCCATAATTCTGCGAGACATAATTCTTCCCGCAATACTTACTTCTTGAAATAGGGAATTGTCTTGAGGATATTTTTCTAATATCTCTGTTGTTTTAGCATTTACTTCATATAGTGGGGCAGGATAGGGGTTAATACCTAATTTACGCATTTCCTCTGTAGCTTGACGGCGTAATATCTCTTGTTCAGAAAGTTCTGTACTCATACTATTAAAATTGTAAAATAAAGTGCAAAAATACGTGAATTATTGTTTTGTTTCTAATTTTTGGATTAAAAATTAGTGTGAAACGATATAAAAAAGAAAAGGGACAACTCGAAAGTTGTCCCATTCTCAACAATTATAATTAACCTTTGTTGCGGGAGAAGGACTCGAACCTACGACCTTCGGGTTATGAGCCCGACGAGCTACCACTGCTCCATCCCGCGTCTTGTTTCAGAGTGCAAAAGTAGTACAAGTTTTCTTATAAACCAAATAATCTAATATAAAAAGTGATATTAAAATATTTATATGCTTATTATCAGTGAATTAAAATTCAGGTAATTTAACTCTCTTTTCTCAAAAAGGACTTGAAAAACTATATTTTTCAAAGAGAAAAAGATGTTTTTGAATAAAGAAAAGAGATCTCAATAAATTATTATTGAAGTAAAAAAATAAAACCATATTTCAGTAAAACTAAATAAGGAGTTTAAAGACCTTAATGCCCCTAAACTCCTTAAACCCTATTAATCATTAACCACTAATAACACCTCTCATTCCCCTAAAGGGGAAGACACTTTTCTCTTTTACCTTTTCACTGATCATTAACCATTAAAAAACTAATCTTTAAAAGTATTTATATCCCTTCTTTCCTTCTTTGTTGGCCTTCCAACACCTCTATCTCTTTTCTCAAAGGCAAATTTTCGAGCAACTTCAATTCTTTCGTACTCTTCTTTTGGAGTAAGGTCAATCATATAGTTCTCCACCATTTTGGCAGGAATTCTATTGTTTAGTAATTCTTTTACTTCAATTTCTTTGTGAAGTTGATTTATGTTTATTTCAAACCTGTCGCCAACCTTTACTTCTTTTGAAGCCTTAGCAATAATGCCATTTTGAGTAATCTTACCCAATCGACATGCATCCGTTGCTAAAGCTCTTGTCTTGTAAAGCCTAACTGCCCAAAGCCACTTATCTAAACGTACAGACATATTTTATTTTTCTCTAAAATAGAGAGTTATTGGAACACCGTGAAAGTTATAAATTTCTCTCATTCTGTTTTCCACATATCTTTTGTATGGTTCACGAATATATTGAGGAAGATTGCAATAGAATACAAATTGAGGATAAGCAGTTTTAAGTTGCATTACATATTTAATCTTAATATGTTTTCCTTTGTATGATGGTGGTGGATTTTCTTCCTTAACAATTGGTAGTATTGTTTCATTTAAACGGGATGTGGAAATTTGTTGTGTGCGTGACTCATAAACCATTTTTGCAGTTTCCAAAACTTTGAAAATTCTTTGCTTGTTGATTACTGAAGTGAATATAATTGGAACATCATCAAATGGTGCAATTTTTTCTCTAATTCTTGCTTCAAAGTCTTTTGATGTATTTGTTTCCTTTTCAATCAAATCCCATTTGTTTACAACAATAACAACTCCTTTATTATTTCTTTGGATTAAGCTAAAGAGGTTTAAGTCTTGTGACTCCAAACCTTGAGAAGCATCAAGCATCAAAATACAAACATCACTGCTTTCAATTGAACGAATGGAACGCATAACAGAATAAAATTCTACATCTTCAAAAACCTTACCTTTTTTTCTAACTCCAGCAGTGTCAACAATCATAAAGTCAAATCCAAAAAGATTATATCTTGTAAGAAGAGAATCTCTTGTTGTTCCTGAAATGTTTGTAACAATATTTCTTTCTTGTCCAATTAAAGCATTTATCATTGAACTCTTACCAACGTTTGGCCTTCCAACAACTGAAATCTTTGGCAAATCAATATCAACGGTTTCTTCTTCCTCAACCTCAAAATCCTTCACAAGTTCATCAAGCAAATCTCCTGTTCCTGAACCATTGATTGCAGAAATACTATAAATTTCTCCAAGTCCTAAAGAATAAAACTCGGCGTGGTCATTTGCTCTTTGAGTATTATCAACTTTGTTGGCAACCAAAATAACCTTCTTTGGAGTTTTTCTTAACAAATCTGCAACATCTTCATCCATTGGCGTCAATCCTTCCTTAACATCAACTAAAAACATAATTGCATCAGCCTCTTCAATAGCCAAAATAACTTGTTTCCTAATTTCATGTTCAAACTCATCATCACTACCCATTATGTATCCTCCAGTATCAATTACCGAAAAATCTTTTCCGTTCCAAAAGCTTTTCCCATAATGACGATCTCTTGTTACACCTGGCACTTCATGGATTATTGCATCCCTTGATTCTGTCAGTCTATTAAAAAGAGTAGATTTCCCCACATTTGGTCTTCCTACTATTGCTACAATCTTACCCATATATTTTTATATTTATTTATTTTATTACTCTATTTTTTGTTGTTTTATTGTTTTCTCTTTTCGCCTATTTTTCTCAATACTATCATTATTCTGCTAATAATTCTTCTCCATCTCCTATAAACAGATTTATTCCCTGCTGAACGACTCAATTTAATTGTGTTTTCATTGTCTTCATTGTCTTTAGATACTTTTTCTTTTACGGCATAGGCTATGCTGACATTAAGCTCGTAGCCAATTATTAAAATATAGGATATTAAATAGAACCACAAAAGAAATATGATTAAAGCTCCAATTGAGCCATAAAGAGCATTGTAGTGAGAGAAATTGGAGATATAGAAATTGAATCCAGAAACAGAGAGTATAAAAAGAATTGTAGCTAAGGTTGCTCCTGCTGAAAAGAATTTAAAGTTTGATTTATCTGCAGGGGTATAATAATAAATCATAACGAACATTATATAGACTAAAGCAACCAATAATAACCATTTTGCCGATTTCAAAAGAAACAATATTATACCTTCTTCAATAAAGGAGTTTTCTAAAAGGAATTTGAAAAATGCGGTAGATCCTATTATTAATGTAAAGGACAAAATAACAACTAATCCAATTGCAAAAACTAATCCAATACTTATTAATCTTCTTCTAAACCATTTCTTCTTTTGAGTTACATATTTTGAGCTGTTAAAAGAAATCATCATTGCATTAATACCACTTGAGGCAACATAAATTGAACTTATAAACCCTAAAGACATAAGCCCTTGATGTTTTTTTAGAAATATTTCATTGATAACAGAAGTAACTTTTCCGGAAATGGATTCTGGAACTAAGGTATTAATAAGTTCTATAATTTGAAGATATAATGAGTCAATGGGAACATAAGGCAAAAGAGTAAAGAAGAAAAGCAATAGAGGGAAGGTAGCCAAAACAAAGTGATATGCCAATGCTGCTGCTCTTTGATTAATAAAACCTTTTGCCAATCCTTGAAAGAAGAAAAACAAAACATCAAACAAAGGAACCCCCTGAAACCCAGGAAGGACAATAAGCCTTGAAACATGCAAGGCATTCCTGATGGGTCTCCAGTAAAGGAAATGTCTAATAAATTTATTTTGTTTCTTTGGCATTAGAAAACTAAAAGTATGTAATTTTATTTATTAATCTTCAGCAATTAAACTTAAGTCCAAAGATTTAATTTGATGAGTTAAAGCACCAACAGAAATAAAATCAACTCCTGTTTTTGCAAAGCTTAGAATGGTGTCTTTGTTTATTCCTCCAGAGCTTTCTGTTTCATATTTTCCTCCAATTCTTTCAACAGCCTTTTGCAATAATTCTGGAGTAAAATTATCAAGCATAATTCTGTCAACTCCTCCAATCTTAAGCACTCTTTCCAATTCTTCCATAGAACGAACCTCAACTTCAATCTTCAATTCTTTCCCCAAGTTCTTTAAATATTCTTTGGTTTTAATTATTGCATTTTCAACTCCACCAGCAAAGTCAATATGATTATCCTTAAGCATTATCATATCATAAAGTCCAATTCTATGATTGTAGCCTCCTCCAACTTTAACTGCATATTTCTCAAATAAACGCATTGAAGGAGTGGTTTTTCTTGTATCAAGAAGTTTTGTTCTTGTTCCTTTAATCAATTCAACATATTCATTAGTTGAGGTTGTAATGCCTGAAAGTCTTTGCATATAGTTTAGTGCAGTTCTTTCGGAAGTTAAAATACCAATTGCTGAGCCTTCAACCCTGAAAATAATATCTCCTTTCTTTATCCTGTCTCCATCTTTCATCATTGCAGTAAATTTAATGCTCTTGTCAACCAAAGCATAAACTTCTCTTGCAATATCAATACCACATATAATTCCTTCCTGCTTTGCAACAAGTTTTGCCTTATTGGTTTCGCTCTTTGAAATACAAGCTAAAGAAGAATGGTCTCCATCTCCAATATCCTCACTTAAAGATAATTCAATATGTTTTAAAAGATATTCCTTAGGGATTAAATCGTACATGTTCATATCACAAAAATGCAATTATAATTAACTCAAATTCTGCACAAAGATACAATATTTCATCAAATTACTTTCCTTATCCTTTCTTTTCTTCACTAATTCAACCATTAAAGCATATTTATTTACAATAATTATGAGCCATTTTTTGAATTTAATTCTGCTAATTCTCACTCCAATGAAACAAATCATTAATTTTGCACAACTATTTTTTAAATGGATTTAAAACTTACAACAAAATGGATATTGAAATAATAAATATTGGCGACGAACTTCTAATTGGACAAGTAGTTAACACCAATGCTTCCTTTATGTCAGAGGAGTTAAACAAAGTAGGGCTAAATGTAAACAGGGTAACTACTATTGCTGACGATGCAAATGAAATTGAATTGTCTGTTCTCAATGCTTTGGAGCATGCTGATTGCATTCTGATAACTGGAGGCTTGGGACCAACCAAAGACGATATTACAAAATACACTTTAGCTAAGATATTTGAAAGCGAAATGGAAGAAGATGAGAATGTTTTGGCTAATATTAAAAGAATTTTTGACCATAGAGGATATACTCTTACGCCAACAAATCGTCTTCAAGCATTGGTACCAAAGAAATGCAGGGTTATTGAAAACTTGGTTGGAACAGCACCAGGGATGTGTTTTGAAAAAGAAGGCAAGTTAATTATTTCAATGCCTGGAGTACCTTTTGAAATGAAAGCAATGATGCAAAGGCACGTTATCCCAATTCTTCTTTCACACTACAAACCTTCTGCAATATTTCATAAAACAATAATAACTCAAGGAGTGGGAGAAAGTTTTCTTTCCGATATGATTGAAGAATTTGAATTGGCATTACCTAAATACATAAAGTTGGCCTATCTTCCTGCCGCAAATCTTTTAAGACTTCGCCTTTCAGCAAGAGGAGAAGATGAAAAGGCAATAAAACAGGAATTGGATAATCAGGTTGAAAAACTTATGCCACTTATTAAAGACTATTTTATTGGATTTGATGAAGGCGATTTAAGTGTTCTTGTCAGCAAACTATTATTAGAAAAAAACAAAACCCTTTCAACAGTTGAAAGCTGCACAGGAGGAAATATTGCTCACACAATTACACTTCATGCAGGCTCTTCTGAGTATTATAAAGGCACAATTGTATCTTATGCCAACCAGGTAAAGACAGAACTTTTGGGAGTTAAAGAAGAGTCAATCCAAAATCAGGGAGCAGTAAGCAAAGAAGTAGCGGAGCAAATGGCATTACAGGGAGTTAAGAAACTTAATACAGACTATTGTGTTTCAACAACAGGAATTGCAGGACCAAGTGGAGGAAGTGATGAAAAACCAGTAGGAACAGTTTGGATAGCAGTTGCAAATGCAAAAGGGGAATGCCTTTCCAAACAGTTCAATTTCTATTCAAGCAGAGAAAACTTCATAAACAGAACAACCAACCAAGCCTTTGCAATGCTTCTAAGCTGGATTAAGGAAGGGAAATAAGGCTAACCACAAAATAAAATTAAAACTACTGTTCTATTTCTTTTTTTAAGGAGATAGATAACCTATTTGTTGAAAATTATTCAAGAAGTTTTACTCTCCATATCAAGTTTAGAACTAAGTAAATAAGGATTAGAAAAAATTAAACAAGACTTAGTTCTCAATATAATGGCATTATAATCTCAGTATAATGCCATTATACTTATGATTTAATGGCATTATAGTTTTGGTTTAATGGCATTAAATGAAGAATATAATGCCATTATACTGAGTTTAAGATAAGGTTTTATTTTTTCTAAAGCTTATCTTTTGAGTTTATAGTCTTGTTTATTAAGTATTAAGTCTTGATTTATTCCACTTATATTTAGATTAGATTTCTTTTATAAAAATAGATTCTTTTTTAGAGTAATAATTCATAAAATAACTAAGCAAATAGCATTAAAATAGAGAAAGAGACATCATAAGCAGAATAACCAACCAAGCCTTTACTACATTAAATAAGAGCATAAATATTCGGAAATAAAAGTAGAAATTATTTCCTTTTTATTTGCAAGTTAGAAATAAGTTTTTATATTTGTCGCGTTAAACTATTAGATTAATCTATAAACTAATAAATAACCAAAGAATGAAAAAGAATTTTATTTCCATAAATAAATTACTAATTTTATTAGTAACTTCACTTGTTATTCCGTTATTCTTTTCTTGTAATGTAGATGAAGATTATGAGGATTTGGAGTTTTATCCTTATCCTTTGGAGGGTTATGTAACCGATTTGCAAACTGGAGAACCATTAAGAAATGTTTCATTTGATATTCATTGTGGAGAACGCACCTATGGTTTTGTTCCTCCTGGTAGAGTATTTATTTATAAAGATGTTGCAAAGACAGATTCAAGAGGATATTATAAAATAAGAATTCCAAAAGGCAATAAAGAAATGAAATTTACATTATTAAATGTCAATCCTCAAAATATACCAGATTATAATTTTAGAGTGGGAATTTTTGATATTGGAGAAAACTTGGAAGGTAAGCCATTTATTGAAACATCAGTCAGATCAGATATTCAAGCCTCTTCTTATGGTTATTTAAAAGTATTTGTGCCAATAAATGGAACTAAAAATTGGTATACTAATGTCAATTATGAAGGTAGTTATGAATTTCCCTTATTTGTAGGAGGTTTAATTTCTGAGACATCTAATAGCGAATATAAAATACTTTTTTATAAGACACATGCAGGAGAATGTGTAGGTGATTATTCTTATCCTGTAACAGTCTATAACTTTACTGTTCCAAGACATGATACATTAGATTTATATATTAACGAATAAATAACTAAAGAGGGAATTGGAAGCTATAAGATAGTGAAGAATTAAACTTTTGTTTTCTCTTTGTTTTCTAACTTATCATTATATTTGCAGGTAGTTTAACTCTTAGAATTTAATTGTATGGAAAACAAATTAGCAGCTTCTGAATTGACATTGGCTAATGACGGAAGTCTTTATCATATTCACTTAAAACCACATCAACTTAATGATAATATAATATTGGTTGGCGACCCTCAAAGGGTGGAAATGGTTTCAAATCATTTTGATTCAATAGATTTTAAAACCTCCAACAGAGAGATATTTGCTCATTCTGGGAAGTTTAATGGCGTTGGTGTTACTGTGCTTTCCACTGGAATGGGTGTAGATAATATTGATATTGTTTTAACTGAATTGGATGCTTGTGCAAATATTAACTTGCAAACAAGGGAGTTTAATAATGGACAAAGGAAGCTAAATGTTGTTCGTTTGGGAACTTGTGGCTCTTTGCAGAAAGATGTTCCTTGTGGAGAATTTGTTGTTTCAAGATATGTTGTAGGAATTGATGGAATAATGTATTTCTATAAAAATAAAGAAGGTGTTATTGATGAAAATCTAACTCAAAGTTTTATTTCTTTTATGAATTGGGATAATTCCTTACCTAAACCTTATGGAGTTGGATGTTCAGAAAAGCTTATGGAAAAACTTGCTTTTGATATGAAAAAAGGAATTACCATTACTTCTCCTGGCTTTTATGGCCCTCAGGGAAGACAAATACGTTTGCCTCTTGCTTTCTCAGATATTAATGAAAAGCTTTCTGCTTTTTCTTTTAATAAATTTAAAGCTACAAACTATGAAATGGAAACTTCAGCTCTTTATGCTTTAGGAAAGAATTTAGGGCATAACTGCCTTACGGTTTGTTTGGTAATTGCAAATAGAATGAAAGGCAAATTTTTGGAAAGCTACCACAATGAAATGAACGATTTGATAAAATTAATCCTAAAAAGAATATGTAGTTAAAAAAATATTAATTATTTTTGTGGACGCTTTTCATAAAGCACATTATAATTAACCTAAAATTTTAACAAATGTTCAAAATTAACTCTCATCCTATCCTTGAGATTCCTCAGGATAATGTAACCTCATTTATGTTTAATGGCATAGAAGTAAAGGGACAAAAAGGCTTTACTATTGCTGCTGCATTACATCAAGCAGGATTTCCTGTACACTCACATTCAATAAATGGCCGAAATCGTTCTTTGGAATGTGGAATTGGAAAATGTGGAGCTTGTGAAATGTTAGTTGATGGTTATGTAAAAAGAATTTGCATAACTAAAGTTGATGATGTAAAAGAAGTAAGAGAAATACCTAAGGACTTCTTGGCAGAAAAAACTTCACCACCTCAAAAAGAAACCAAGATTTATAAAACTCAAGTATTAATAGTTGGAGCTGGACCTTCTGGTTTAGCTGTAAGAGAAGAGTTAAATAAGTTTGGAATTAAAAATATTGTAGTTGATGCTAATGATAAAATAGGTGGACAATTTATCATGCAAACTCACCAATTCTTTTTCTTTGAACAAGAAAAGAAGTTTGGAGGAATGCGTGGTTTTGATATAGCAACAACATTAGCAGGAGAATCTAATGAAGGTATATTTCTTAACAGCTCTGTTTGGGATATATTAAAAGGAAATAGAGTTGGAATAAAGAATACTTTAAGTGGAGAAATATTTTATATTGATGCAGAGCATTTAGTTGTTGCCACTGGTGCAGTTCCTTTTATGCCTGTATTTAAAAATGATGACTTACCTGGAGTTTACACTGCTGCTGTTGTTCAAAAAATGATGAACTCAGAGCTTACTCTTTTAGGAAAAAACATATTAACTGTTGGTGCTGGCAATATTGGATACTTAACTTCTTATCAAGCAATTCAAGCTGGAGCAAAGGTAGTAGCAATTCTTGAAGCAATGCCAAATGAAGGAGGCTTCCCTGTTCAAGCAAATAGAGTAAGGCGTTTAGGCATTCCAATTCTTACTTCTACTATTCTTTTAGAAGCAATACCAAATGAAGATGGAACAGGAATTAAAGGAGCTGTTATTGCAGACTGTAAAAACTTTGAACCAATTCCTGGAACCGAAAGAGTGATTGAAGGAATTGATGTAATTAATGTTTGCACTGGTTTAATCCCCGACAATCAACTCTTAACTAAAGGTAATATTCTATTTGGAAAGAATTGTCATGGAGTTGGAGATTCTGTAAGAATTGGAGAAGGAACATCTGCTGTGCTTAGAGGAAAACAATGTGCTTATGAAATAGCTCAAATGCTTAACGTAAGATATAATTACGATGATTATTTAGATACAAGCAAGAGTTATATTGAATCACAACAACACCCTATTAAAATATTAGAAAAAGCATATAGCCCTAATCAAGAAAGAATGGATAAGCGTAGTTTTGTTCGTTTGGAATGTTTGTATGGCTTTGCTTGTAACCCTTGTCAATTTGCTTGTAAGTATGGAGCAATAACAAAAAGCTCAACATCTGTTGTCCCTGAAATAGATTATAATAAATGTATAGGCTGTATGGAATGCGTTAATCAATGTCCTGGCTTAGCTATTTTTGGATACAACACTAAGAAGAAACAGGTTTATCTTCCATTTGAATATGAAGTAGAAGAAGGAATTGATGTATTCTTGGTTGATAATAACGGAAAGAAATTAGCTACTGGAAGAATTGAAAAGATAAAGAAAAACGAAAACAAGACTTCTGTTGCAAGAATTAATGTAAGAGATATTGAAGAAAAAGAATTATTAAATATCAAAGGCTTTATTGTTCCTGATAAATTTCCAGAAACTCTAGAGTTTTCTCTTTTAGAAGAAATAGATGAAAAGACTTTTGTTTGCCATTGTGAAGATGTTTCATTAGAAAGATTATTAGAACAAATTGGAGATAGAAAGATAATATCTGTTGATGAATTAAAGCATACAACAAGAATGGGAATGGGAGATTGTAGAGGCAAGCGTTGTATTCCAAGAGCAAAACAAGTTCTTCGCTCTTATGGAATAGAAGTAACTGATGACGCAACACCAAGAGCTCCTCTTTCAAATCAATTATCACTTGGAGAGTTAAGAAATGATGAAAAGAAAGATATATTTATTGCATATAATACAAAGAAGGTTGAAGTAAAGAGTTTAATTGCAGGAGGAGGTATTGCAGGAAGTTCTTTATTTAGATATATGTCGGAAGCAGGTTTAGAGCCTATTCTTATTAATTACGATAGAGGTTCTTCATGGAGAAATATTGCAGGAGGAAGACCAGCCTTTTCAAATCCAGAACTTGCCGATATAGCAAAGCATAACCATGAATTGTTTGTTGAACTTAACAAGAAATCAAATATTGACTACTATCCAACAAGATATGTAAACCTTGCTCATGATGAAGCCTCTTATAAAGGATTGGAATCAGCAATGAAATGGTCAGATGCTTATATGGTTTCTCCAAAAGACTTCCAAAAAGAAATATCACCTTACTTTAATAAAGATAATACCGACTATATAGCAGCCCAAATAACAAATCAATGCTGGCAAGCTACTCCTGGAAAGACAATTGATTTATTAAGATTGATTGGAAAAGAAAACAAAGGTCAAGTTATTGAAGGAGCAAAACTAATTGAACTAACAAAAGAAGGAAAGAAATTCCATGCCCTTGTTAAAAGAGGAAACGAGTATACAGAATATACAACAGATATATTTGTTAATGCCTTAGGCTATGGAGCAGAAAAGTTTGCAAAACAAATAGGAATAGAAACAGGTCTTTATCCAGTAAAACACCAAGCATTTATAACAAAACGCTTGCCAATGTTAGGAAAAGAAGGTAATATATTAGATATGGTAATAGACCGCCGTCAATATAAAGGTTTCTCTTCAATCTATGGACAACAGCTACATGAAACAGGACAGATAATAGGTTGCGCTTCCCCAATGTTTGACTCTCAAGAAGCATCACAAGAACTAAAGGTAACATCTCTTGAATTCTTAGAAATAGCATCAGAAATATTCTCAAACTGGATACCAGAACTAAAGAACGTAAGCTTCCAAGCCGTTTGGTCAGGTTACTATACAGAACCACGTTACATAGTAGATCCAGAATTAGGTCTATTTGTAGGAATGAGAGGTCATGGCTTTATGCTATCCCAATACATAGCAAAACTATATGTAGATAAACTCTTAGGAAAAGAAACCCCAACCTATTTCGACAAACTAAAACTTAAAGGCGAAGGAATCTCAGAAACCGCACTTAAATAATAAGTGAGCCTGATGAAAGTCAGGCTTTTTTATTTAGATCTTTATTCTTGAGAATGTTTTTGTGCTGCAAGATATCCTGTAGAGAATGCAATTTGAAGGTTATATCCTCCTGTATCAGCATCAAGGTCTAATACTTCACCACAAAAGTATAAACCATTTATAAGTTTTGATTCAATTGTCTTTGGATTTACTTCCTTTAGACTAATTCCTCCTTTGGTAACAACAGCTCTTTGAAAGCCCATGCTGTCAATAATCTCAAATTTAAGATTCTTTAAAAGAGCTAAGATTTCTTTTCTTTCTTCCTTATTGATTTGAGATGAAGGCTTAGAGAAATTAATTTTGGTCTTATGCTTAATAAGATATATTATTTCTAAAGGGAGAAAGGCTCTAAGAGTGGATTCTATGCTTTCTCTTCCTCTTTGATTAAGTTCGGTTTGAAGTTTTCTGTCAAGAGTAATTTGTTCAATGGCAGGCTTAAGGTCTAATTCCAAATAAAGTTTTTCTTTTCCCAAAAGATGTGCAATTTGACGGCTAATGGTAAGAATAATAGGTCCGTCAATATGATCTTCCCTAAATATTATATCTCCAAACTCTTTTGCAATAATCTTTCCTTGACTATTCTTAATAACTGCTTCAACGTTCTTTGTTTCAAAGTTTATCAGTCTTGGATAAATATCATTGGCATTATAATGAAGTAACCTAAGACCAACCAAAGAAGGGAAGGTTTCAACGATTGTATGTCCAACGCTTTGTGCAAGCTTTATTCCATCTCCATCGCTTCCTGTATTTGGATAACTTTGTCCACCTGAGGCAAGAATTACTTTTGATGCATAGAAGTTTTTGGTTGAGGTTTTATTGTTTGATGATTTATCCCCAAAGGGTTTTGTTTCAACTCCAATTACTTTATTTTCCTTAACAATTAGATTGGTTACTCTTGTGTTTTTAATGATTGCGCAATTGTTGTCTTCCAAATATTTTATTAATGCTAAAAACACATCTTGAGCTTTGCCAGAAGCAGGGAAAACTCTGTTTCCTCTTTCAATAACAACGTCAAGTCCCAAGTCTTCTAAAAAACTTATTAGTTCAGTATTGAAGAATTTGGAAAAAGAAGGATAGAGAAAACGTGGTTCACTACCACAATGAGTTAAGAATTCTTTTAATGGGAGAGTGTTGGTTATATTGCATCTTCCTTTGCCTGTAATTCGGAGTTTCAAACCACATTGTGGCATCTTCTCCAATAGCAAAACCTTTTCATTATTCTTAATTGCAACAATTGCTGCAACTAATCCAGAGGCACCACCTCCAATTATTATTGTATCGTACATTTATTTGTTTTCGTAACCAAAACGTCCTAAAGAAGTAGAGTCGTTTCTCCAATCTTTTAGAACTTTAACTCTTAAATCTAAAAAGCATTTCTTATCAGTAAAAGCTTCAATGTCTTTTCTTGCTTGTGTCCCCACTTTCTTAAGCATTGAGCCTTCGTGTCCAATTATAATTGCCTTTTGACTTTCTCTTTCAACAAAAATGGTACAATAAATTTTATTTATGTTTTTCTCTTCATTAAATGAATCAACAACAACCTCGCAAGAGTAAGGAATTTCTTTCTTGTAAAAAAGAAGAAGTTTCTCTCTTATTATTTCGCTTACAAAGAAACGAACTGGTTTATCAGTTAATTCATCTTTAGGAAAGAATGGAGGATTCTCAGGAAGAAAATCAATGATGGTATTAAGAACTAAATCTAAATTGAATTTTTCTGTAGCTGAGATTGGAATAATTGTAGCACGAGGGATTACTTCCTTCCAATAATTAACCTTTTCCAGAATATCTTCTTGTGTAGAAAGGTCAATCTTATTTATTAAGAGAATAATTGGAATATTGGAAGCAATAACCTTTTCCAAGGTTTCGTGATTCTTCAGTGTTTCTCCAATCTCAGTTACTAATAGAAAAATATCAGCATCTTGCAGGGCAGATTTAACAAAGCCCATCATACTTTGATGAAGCTTATAGTGTGGCATAACCAATCCTGGTGTGTCAGAATATACTATTTGAAAGTCTTCATGATTATATATCCCCATTATTCTATGTCGAGTTGTTTGACTCTTAGAAGTAATGATAGAAAGCTTCTCTCCAACCAAATGGTTCATAAGAGTAGATTTCCCTACATTAGGATTACCTATTATATTTACAAATCCTGCTTTATGCAAAATGGCTTATTTTTTAATTTGATTTTGAACTAATTCTGTAAATTCTTCAACAGAAACAGATTTTTTTGTTGTTTTAGCTTTTTCTAAAAGAGTAGAAGTTAACTTTTGGTCAAATAGGTATTCGTAAACTTGCTTAGTTTGTTCTTGGTTCTTAAGCATGTTTTCTGCAATTCCTTCAATTGATTCCATACGTTCATTTTCTTGTTCAGGAGTTTGGTCTTCCAATGTTGGGAAGTAGTTCTTGATAACAGCTTCTTTCAAATATTCCTTAACATCTTCTTTGGTAATTTCAATTGAATACTTTTCTGTTAATTTGGATTCAATTAATTGCCATTTAAGACTGTCTTGATATTGTTGATAGTTGTTTTGAACTTCTTCAACAGTTAGTTTTCCTTGACTGTTTGAAGCAATCCAACGTTTCATAAACTCATCAGGAAGTTCAAAAGCTGTTTGTTCAACAATTTTTTTAGTTATTTCGTTTGTAAAAAAAGTATCTGTTTCTCTTTTGTAGGTTTGAGAAAGATCTTCTTTTGCTCTTAGACGGAAAGCTTCAGGATTTTTGATTTCTGCTCCCTTATAAGCCTTTTCAAATAGTTCTTCATTTAATTCGTGAGGAACAATTCTGCTTATTGAAGAAACTACAAACTTAACATCAGAATTAAAGTCTTTTACTTCTTCTTTATTCTTCAAACGAATTACTAATGCTTTGTCTTCTACCTTAGGGAAAGCCTTTGAAGGGTTGAAAATAATTTCAGAGTCTTTTTGTTTGCCAATAAATTTCTTTTGAATTGTTTTTTGCGCAATCTTATCAATAAAAATAGAAGTTTGTTCTTTAATTCCTCCTTCTTTTTGGTTTCCTTCTTCATCAACTTCAATAATTTTTCCATAAACCATATCAGCTTCTTCAATAGCTTCAGGAGAAGAGAATTGTCCAAATCTTCTTTGAATATCTATTACAAAGTTATCCAACATTTCTTCAGAAGGTTCAATTTCGTAATATGTCTCTTCTATGTTTTCTAAGTTTATTTCAAACTCAGGTTCAAGAGCAATGTCAAAATAGAAAGTGAATTCCTTTTGAGTATTCCAATCAATATTTGTTTTTTCTTCATTTGCCAATGGGTAACCAATTATTCTTACTTTTTCTGTATCTAAGTAATCATACATTGCATCTGACATTGCTTTTTCAATAATTTCTGCTCTTAAAGGAATTTCATACATTTTCTTAATCATTCCCATTGGAACTTGACCTGGACGAAATCCAGGAACATTAGCCTTACGGCGATAAGATTTTAATTGTTCTTCCAATTTTGGAGTATAATCCTCCTGTGCAATATCAATCTTTAAAACTGCTGTTAAATTACCAGTGTTTTCTTTAGTTACTTTCATTTTCTATGCTTTATTATCTTTAAAAATTTCTAAAATAAGGGTACAAAGGTACAATAATTTTGCAATCTATCTGCAATAATTTTAAGTATTTGTACTTATGGTTGTACTACATTGACAAATCCTAAGCCCAAATCTTCAATATTACCCTCAACTACTTCTTTCCAGGTTGAGTAACTCCTTTTTACATGTAGACGACGTGAGGCAAAAATTCCAACCCCATTATTTACATTGGTATAAATTGGTCTTTCTGAAAGAGATATTTCAGGAGTATTGTTTTCCATATATGCTTTTAAATCTTCATTGCAAGCATAAACATAAAGTTCAAAGGTTGGTTCATCTAAAAGAAACTTTCTTTCTGCCACACCTCTTTTCCCAATCTTCTCTTTAATTTGAGAAAGAAATTCTCTTTCTGTTGCAATATATGAAATTGTTCTATCTGCATCAAAGAATGGATTTGAGACTGTAGAGAAATCAATAAAAATATGTTGCACTTGACCATTTTCAAGAAAACTAAATTTTATGGCAGGTTGATACAAACGTCCCATTATTCCCTTGGCAGTTAAAGATTGATTTATCCATTTGCATTCCAAAATGTTTTGTTTGAAGGGAACGCTATATTTGAATTCAAATCTACTATTTGAAGGTTCATTTACAGTATAATTTGCAACAAGTTTTGTTGTTGAAGTAACAACATTGCCTGTTTTTAGATTTTTGATAACAAGATAGTAAACAAAATCGGGGATTAGTTTTGTTGTTGTGTAATAAACTGGTGCAATATTGGAATAGAATCCACCTTCCGGTTTAGTGTAACTCTCTGTATAGTTTAAATATATTTTTTGTCTTGCATTATTGATAGTATCCCAGCCGGAAGACTCCCATTCATAGAATCCATAGAGGCTAACTTCCAATTCGTCTTGACGATAATAAATAGAGTCTTTTTGCTTTGCAAATTCTATATAGTTTCCTTCTCCAAGAAAACATTTCTGAACTCTTATAAAGTTGGTGTCAGCATCTTGATCTAAAACTCCATAAATAATGGTTGTTTCTTGCCATTTGCCATTGGGATCAAATTCTACATCACAAGAATTTAAAGTAACTATGCTTATGATAAGGGCAATAATAAGAGTTAAATTTTTTTTCATGTTATTTATTAAGATTGAGTTGCAAAGGTATTAAATAATTTGTTTTCTCACAAGAATTTTGGAGAAAGAGCAAAAATATGTAATTTTGCAAGTCAATCACCACTCAATTAGAGAGTATAAACACCCCAAATAAATGAAATATTGTAAGGACTTTATAGTAGTAAAGAATGAGACAATAACACCTACACTATATATTTTAAGACTTCAATACCCCGAAACACTTCCAGAAATTAAACCAGGACAATTTGTTGAAATATTAGTTGAAGGAGAAAAAGATGTTTTTCTTAGAAGACCAATTTCTATTCATGATGTTGATAAAGAAAATAATCAAATTGCTCTTTTAGTTCAAGTTGTTGGCAAAGGAACTTCTCAATTATCAAAGCTTAAGGAAGGCGATAAACTTAATTTGATTTTCCCTTTAGGAAATGGTTTTACAGTAATGGGAAAGAGAGTTTTATTGGTAGGAGGAGGCTGTGGAGCAGCTCCACTTCTTTATTTGTTAAGAGTTCTCAAACAACAAAATATTAAATCGGATATTTTAATTGGTTGCAAAGACATAAATCATTTGTTTAGCAAAAAAGAATATCAAGAACTTTCAAATCTTCATGTAACAACAGAAGATGGTTCTTTTGGAGAAAAAGGTTTTGTTACTGCTCACCCAATTCTTAATGAAGACTTTGATGTTATCTATTGTTGTGGCCCAACTCCAATGATGAAGGCAATTTCTCAATATGCAAAACAAAGAAATATCCCTTGCTATGTTTCACTTGAACATAAAATGGCTTGTGGTATTGGTGTATGCTTATGTTGTGTTGCAGAAACTAATCAAGGCAATAAACGTACCTGCGTAACAGGACCAATATTTCTAACATCTGACCTTAAAGATTTTTAAACTATGAATACATCCAAGCAATTAGAAGTACAAATCAAAGATATGGTGTTGAAAAACCCAGTAATGACAGCCTCAGGAACCTTTGGTTATGGTTACGATTTTGAAGATTTTATTAATTTGGATTCCTTAGGAGGTATTGTAGTTAAAGCAACAACCATTAAGGAAAGAATGGGTAATCCATATCCAAGAATGGCAGAAACTCCTTCAGGAATGCTCAATACTGTTGGTTTGCAAAATAAGGGAGTTGATTATTTTTGTGATAATATATACCAAAAAATTAAGGATAAGAACACTAATGTTGTTGTTAATGTTTCTGGCTCTACTTTGGAGGAATATGTTGAGGTTGCTTCTAAAATAAATACTTTAGAAAATATTCCAGCAATAGAGTTAAATGTTTCCTGTCCTAATGTTAAAGAAGGAGGAATGGCCTTTGGAACAAATAAAGATATGACCTTTAAGGTTGTTTCAGCAGTTAGAAAGGCTTATGATAAAACTCTAATTGTTAAGTTATCTCCAAATGTAACAAATATTGTTGAAATAGCAAAAGCTGCAGAAGATGCTGGAGCAGATTCTCTTTCAATGATAAATACTCTTTTGGGAATGGCTGTTGATAGTGAAAAACGTCAACCATTGCTTTCAACAATAACTGGAGGACTTTCAGGTGCTGCAGTTAAACCAGTTGCCCTTCGTTGTGTTTGGCAAGTTGCCAAGCAAACAAAACTCCCTATAATTGGAATTGGAGGAATTATGAATGCTCAAGATGCAATTGAGTTTATTTTGGTTGGAGCAACAGCAATTGAAGTAGGAACTGCCAACTTCATTAATCCTTCAATAACAGAGGAAATTGTAAAAGGAATGGAAGACTATTTGCAAAGACATAATATTAAGCATATTTCTGAAATCAGAGGAGTTATATAGAGCAATTTTAAGTTAGGTTATAGCGTTTATTTTCCTAAATCCTAAATGTATATTCTAAATAAAAACTATGAAGAAATATCTTGCTTTGATAATTATCACACCTTTAATATTTATGTTGTTTTCTTGTAAGAGTCAGCAAAATATTATTAAACCTTCAAAAGAAAATAAACAAGAAAAGCCCAAAGAAATTAAGCAAGTAAAATCCAAAGAAGAGATTCTATTGGAAGGGATTAGTCTTGTCTCACCAGAATTTAAAACACTTTCTTCCAAACTCTCAATAGAATATGAGGGTAATAGTTTTAGTGGCTCAATGAGAATGATTTCTGATAGTGCCATTTGGCTTTCTTTGGGAAAATTCGGCATTGAAGGAGTTAGAGTATTGCTAACAAAAGACACTGTGATGATGTTAAATAAGATAAATAGAGAATATTTTTTGGGAGGATATGAGTTTATTTATGATTTGTTGGGATTTGGATTAAGCTATAATATGCTTCAATCAATTATTCTTGGGAAAGATTTTCAAAACTATGGTATTAATGATGTTAAGTATAGTAAGCAAGAGAATTTAATTGTTTTTGAATTTGAAAAAAGGCAAAGCAAACAAAATGCTCAAAACTTCCCACAACTAAAACAAAAAATCTATTTAGATACAATGCTTAATGTTGTCAATCGTAACTACTTTGAACTCTTTAATTCAAAACAAAAAATGGATATCTACTATTCAACCTACCTTCCTTTTAATAAAATTAAGCTTCCACAAACAATAAATGTAATTATGTTCTCGAATAAAACATATAAGGTAAATCTAAAGTTTGAAAAACAAAAACTTAACGATAAATTAGAAATGCCTTTCTCAATTCCCAAGACCTATTCAAGAATGACCCTCTAATTCCAAAAAGTTATTCAAAACAAAGAAAATCACAGTTTATAAATATCAAATTGTAGGTGAATTTTTTATTTATAAATTCTCTCAAAAATATGTTTGTTTATCAAGAAAAATTTCGTATATTTGCATTATTAAATCAATAATACTTAGTTCTCTAAGTTTCTAAACAAAAATCCCTCATAAAATTCATTTAAAAAAAAGATGCACATCTTTTGCATTGAAAGATGCACATCTTTCGCATAAAAAGTCCTTGATTACGTAGAATTATGTCTTGATTAATTGAAAATATATCAAGATTACGCAGAAATATATCAAGGATATTTTTGAATATAAGGCATAAAATTTCCCTAAAAGAAGTTTATTTTCAGGTAATAGGAGATAAATATCTTTTTTTTAGCTTATTTCATCTCCCATTTTAAATAATAATCACTTTTCCTCTTTTTTTCTTTCCCAATTTCCCTTTTTCGCTGTTAATAACTAATGTTTTAAATAATGTAACATTAATTATTTTTGTACGTATTACTGGAAAAAATGGGATTAATTGGGATAAAAAAGAAAAAAAGTTACTAACAATTGGGAGTTTTTGGAATTTTTATTGTAATTTTGAACACTGAATATAAATAGGAGAAAATTATGTCATCAATTATCGGTATAGAAAACTGCAAAGTAGATACAACAGGGCGTTTCAAGCTTCCTGTTGCATTGAAGAAACAGCTTTCCATTACTGATGATCTGAGATTTGTTGTAAGATGCTCCATTTACAATAGGTGTTTAGAATTATTTACCTACCAATCCTTCCAGAATGAAGTTGCAAGTCTTAAGGCTAAGCTTAATCTTTATGATCCAAAAGCTAAGAGACTTTTCAGAAAATTAACAGAATCAAACATCGTTGAATTGGATTCTTCAGACAGATTTCTAATTCCTAAGGAGCAACGCACAATGGCAAATATTGATAAGGATATTGTTATTGTCAGTGCGGCCTCTTGTATGGAAATTTGGGATACTTCTATTTATAATTCAATAGATAATGATGGATTTGATTATGTTAAAGCAGCAGAAGAATTACTTAAAGACTGATTACCATAATCCGGTAATGCTTAAAGAGTGTTTGGATGGTTTGAACATCAATCCAAAGGGACATTATGTTGATGTAACTTTTGGTGGTGGCGGACATTCTCGCGCTATTTTGGATTTGCTGGATGAGGATGGTCGTTTGTATGCTTTTGATAGAGACAATGATGCAAAAAGAAATATAATTGAGGATTCAAGGTTTGTCTTTATTGATGATAATTATTCTGCACTTAATGATAATCTAAGACTTTATAGAGAATTTGAAATAGATGGTATTTTGGCAGACTTGGGAATTTCTTCTTTTCAAATAGATACTCCTGAGCGTGGTTTTTCAACTCGTTTTGATGCACCATTGGACTTGAGAATGAACAAAAAGCAAGTTTTAAGTGCTAAGGAAATAATTAATCAATTTGAAAAAGAAGACCTTAAAAGAATATTCAAATCTTATGGAGAGCTTACAAATGCCAGTTTGATAGCCAAGAAGATTATTGACCAAAGATCATTAAATCCTATAGATACAACCTTCCAGCTTAAAGACTTGCTTATGCCTTTGGCTCCAAAAAATCAAGAGAATAAATTCTTTGCTATGGTTTTTCAAGCCTTAAGAATAGAGGTTAATGATGAACTTGGAAGTTTGAAAAAGATGTTGGAACAAAGTGCTGACCTGCTAAAACCAAATGGAAGATTAGTTGTTATGAGTTACCATTCTTTAGAAGATAGATTAGTTAAGAACTTTATGAAGTATGGAAATTTTGAGGCTCAACCAATGAAAGATTTCTATGGAAATTTACTTTCCCCATTAGAAATGATAACCAGAAAACCTGTTGAAGCAAGCTCTGAGGAACAAAACGAAAATCCTCGTTCACGTAGTGCAAAACTAAGAATTGCTGTCAAGAAATGAAAAAGAAAAATATTAAAACTAAGGATTTTATTGATGGAACTTTTTTAGTAAAGCAAAGTTTTATTGGCTGGTTGCCAGTTATATTCTTGGTTTTAATTCTTATCATTTTATATATAACAAACAGGTATAATATTGAAAAAACAGCTAAAGAAATTGATAAGTTGGAAACAGAGATAGAGTATTTGCAAAAGAAACATTCCGAACAGAAGGGATTATATCAAAAGCAAACTCAAATGTTGGAACTTGAAAAGGTTTTAGCAGAAAAAGGTATTAAGGTAAGTAAGGAAGAACAAAAGCAAATTATTCTAATTCCTGAAAATTCAAATAACAAAAAAGAAGACTAAGAATAGTTAGGTATAAATAGAAATGGAAGGCGATAAAAAAGATATAATGTTTAGATTCTTTTGGGTATATGCAATTATACTCTTAGGATTTCTATGCGTTTTAGGTAGAATCGCCTATATACAAATTGTTGAAGGAAGTTTTTGGAAGAAACTTGCAGAAGAAAGATATGTGGAATTGCGTCCTGTTAAGGCAAAAAGAGGAAGCATATATAGCATTGATTCTGATAGTGGAGAGTTGTTGATGGTGGCAACCGATGTGCCAAAATATGATGTTTATATAGATTTGGGATATACCTACTTAATTGATCCAAAAACTAAACAAAAGAAAAGAGAAAGAGTAATTGCTGATAGTATTTACAAAAAGGATATGCCTTTGCTTTGTGAAAATATGGCAAAATTATTCTACGGACAAAATGATTCAAAGACCAAGAATGAGTATAGAGAGTATCTGAATAAGTTTAGAAGAATGGGAAAGGGGAATCGTTATGTGCTTCTTCAAAAAAATATTACTCTTGAGCAATGGGAAAAGTTTCGTAAATTTCCTTTAATTTCTAAAGAAAAAGTTAGAAAATCAAAATCAACAGGTAAGATAGTTCACTCAGGGAAGTTCTTCCTTACTAACTATATAAATGTTGTAGAAAGAAATGTTAGATATTATCCTTATTATCCAATGGCTCGTCGTACAATTGGAGTTCCTGTTTCTGGATGTGATACTTGTTATGATGGAATAGACGGATATTATTCAAAATTTTTAGCAGGAGAAACTGGAGTAAGAAAAGAAAAGAAAATAAATCCAGGCATTTGGATACCAGTTGATGACAATGAACAAATTAAAGCAATTGATGGACAAGATATAGTAACTACTATTGATGTGCGTTTGCAAGAATTGGCAGAAAATAGTTTGAGAAAATGTTTGGACTCAAATGATGCACAAAGTGGTTGTGTAATTCTTATGGAAGTAAAGACAGGTTATGTTCGCGCAATTGCTTCACTTCAAAAGAATAAAGATGGAGAATATGCTGAAAATTCAAATATTGCAATAAGTAGTTATTTTGAGCCTGGCTCAACTTTTAAGACAATTAGTGCAATGCTCTATTTAGATAAGGGATTGATAGATTCAAGTTCTGTTGTTCCAACTTTTGAAAAGCGATTCCCTGGAGCAAGAACAGATATCAGAGATGTGGGTAAGGTAAATCATGGTAGAGTTAGTTTTGCACGAGCAATGGAAATGTCTTCCAATGTTGGTTTAAGTCAAGTTGTTTATGATAATTATATTTCTAAAGGTAAAAGAACACAGTTTGGAAAAGACTTGATGGATTATTTCTTCTACGATAGGTTGAATATGGATATAAAGATAGAAGAACCTAAACCATACATTAATCAAAAAGGAACTTCTGTTGATGATATTCTTCGTCTAAGTTTTGGATATGTTACTGTAATGACTCCAATGCAATTACTTACTTTCTATAATGGAATCGCAAATAATGGAGTAATGGTTAAGCCAATGTTTGTTTCTAATGTATTGAAAGATGGACAAACGATAAAGACATTTAAGCCTATTGTTATTAAAGAAAAGATGTGTAAGAAAGAAACATTATTAATCTTACAAGATATATTAAAAAGAGTTGTTGAGAAAGGAACAGGTAAAAGACTTTCAAAAACTTCTTACGGAATAGCAGGTAAAACAGGTACAGCTGAGATTGGTTACAGTAAAAAGGGGATTGTTGCAATTCAACATAGGGCTTCATTTGCAGGATATTTTCCGACAGACGACCCTCAATATTCTTGTATAGTTGTTGTATCAGAACCTCAAAAAAATGCAACTCACGGAGGAGATTTGGCTGCACCTGTATTTAGAGATCTTTCAGATAGAGTTGTGGGAACAAGAATTACATATAAACAAAAAACATCCTCATTACAAAAACAAGCTCCTACTTACGTAAAAGGAAATATTGAAAACTACAACAAATTCTGTCAAAATATAGGTTTGAAGAATAATAAGATAGAATCAAATTGGAATCCAAATAAAGAAATAAAAACTATTCCAAATGTTGTAGGAATGACTATTCGTGATGCTAAGTATTTGTTAGAAAAACAAGGTTTAATAGTAACTTTTGAAGGAAAAGGAAAGGTTGTTAGCCAATCAATTGCTTCTGGCAGTAGTTTTAGAAAAGGGAATAAAATACATCTTAACTTGAATTAGATAATGAAAGAGTATAAAGAAATATTTGATTTAATTAAGTCCAATAAGGTTAAAGGAATTTGTTTTGACTCAAGAGAGGCAGAAGAAGGATTTCTTTTTATTGCTCAAAAAGGTACAAATGTTGATGGACATAAATTTATTAAAACTGCAATTTCAAAAGGTGCAAAATATGTAGTTTGTGAATTTATTCCAGAAGAAGTGGAAGAATTATCTCAAAAGAATAATGAGATATTGTTTTTTGTTGTTAAGAATAGCAGTAAAGCATTAGGATATATTGCTTCTGAATATTATGACAACCCTTCAAAAAAACTTAAGATTGTAGGAATAACAGGAACAAATGGGAAAACTACAACTGTAACACTTTTGCATAATTTATTTATGCTTTTAGGTTATAAAGTTGGTTTGGTTTCTACAATTGTAAACAAGATAAACAATAGAGAAATAAAGGCTACTCACACAACGCCAGATGCTATAGAATTGAACAAATTATTTAATCAAATGGTTGTTGAAGGATGTGAATTTGTTTTTATGGAAGTAAGTTCTCACGCAATTGTTCAAAACAGGATTGCTGGAGTTAATTTTGAAGGAGGAATTTTCTCAAATATCACTCATGACCATTTAGATTTTCATAAAACTTTTACTTCATACATTAAAGCTAAAAAAGCTTTCTTTGATAATCTTTCAGAAAAAGCATTTGCTCTAACTAATGTTGATGACCAAAATGGAATGGTTATGCTTCAAAACACTAAAGCAAAGAAATACACATATAGTTTAAAGACTATTGCTGACTTTCATGCAATTGTTTTGGAAAATGATTTTGAAGCACAACTTCTAAATATTGAAGGAGTGGAATTGTGGACTAAATTAATTGGACAGTTTAATGCTTATAATGTTTTAGTTATTTATTCAACAGCGATTCTTTTAGGATTAAAAAAAGATGAGGTTTTAAAAGTTCTTAGTCAATTGGAGCCAGCTCAAGGTAGATTTGATGCTGTTTCAACATCAAAAGGGACAAAAGCTATTATTGATTACGCTCATACTCCTGATGCTTTAATCAATGTGATAAAAACTATTAACCAAATAAGACAATCAAACGGAAGATTGATAACTATTGTAGGTTGTGGAGGAGATAGAGATAAAACTAAAAGACCAATTATGGCAAAAATTGCTGCTGAAAACTCCGATACATTAATACTTACAAGTGATAATCCAAGAACAGAAGAGCCTGAAGAAATATTAAAAGATATGCAATCAGGACTGGATATAATTACAGAAAAGAAAAGTTTCACAATTGTAAATCGTCATGATGCAATTAAGTTGGCTTGTCAATTAGCAAATAAGGAAGATGTTATTCTTGTTGCAGGAAAGGGACATGAAACTTATCAAGAAGTAAATGGAGTTAGACATCATTTTGATGATAAAGAAGAAGTATTGAAATATTAGTAATAAATAATAAATATAAGATTATGTTATATCACTTATTTACATGGTTAGATTTAGAATTTGGAGTCCCTGGAGCTGGAGCTTTTCATTATATTTCATTTCGTGCCGCAATGGCTGTAATAACATCATTGTTTATTACAATAATTTATGGTAAAAGAATTATTAGTTTTCTTAAAAGAAAGCAGATAGGGGAATCTATTCGTGAACTTGGACTGGAGGGTCAAAAGGAAAAGGAAGGAACTCCTACAATGGGAGGTATAATTATTTTAGCAGCAATTATTATTCCAACTCTTCTATTTGCTCGATTAGACAATATTTATATCATCATTATGCTTCTTACCACCATTTGGCTTGGTTTTATTGGCTTTTTGGATGATTATATTAAGGTTTTTAAACACGATAAAAAAGGATTAAAAGGAAAGTTTAAGATTATAGGTCAAGTGATCTTGGGAATTGTTGTTGGAGCAATGATTTATTTCCATCCAGATATTACAATCAAGGAAAAGACTGAAGTTGAAAAATATGCATTGGAGCATAATATTCAAAATGAAACAAAATATCAAAAAGCAAAATTAGAATTCTCTAAGGAGGCTAAGCAATCTACCAAAACAACTATTCCTTTTGTGAAGAATAATGAATTTGATTACGCTTATCTTATGAAGTGGATTGGCGATGATTATAGAAATTGGGCTTGGATTATATTTATTCCAATTGTAATTTTTATTATTACAGCAGTTTCAAATGCAGCTAATTTAACTGATGGAATAGATGGTCTGGCAACAGGCGTCTCCTCAATTGTTGCTTCTACACTGGGGCTTCTGGCATGGATTTCGGGAAATATAATTTTTGCAAATTATTTGAATATTATGTTTATCCCAAATGCAGGAGAGTTAACCATTTTTATTAGTGCTTTTGTTGGAGCAACGGCAGGTTTCTTATGGTATAACACCTATCCTGCTCAAATATTTATGGGAGATACTGGATCATTGGCTTTGGGAGGAATTATTGCTGTAATAGCAATATTGATTCGAAAAGAATTACTTATTCCAATTCTTTGTGGAGTATTCTTTGCTGAAAGTATTTCTGTTATTATCCAAGTTACATATTTTAAAATAACTAAACGTAAATACGGTGAAGGGAAAAGAGTATTCCTTATGGCGCCATTACATCACCACTACCAGAAAAAAGGATATGCAGAGCCAAAAATTGTTACAAGATTTATTTTAATCACAATAATATTAGCAATAGTCTCAATAATAACTCTTAAACTAAGATAAACATGACAATAGATTTATTAGCAAAACAAGGAGCAAAAAAGGTATATACAAATCTTGCAGGAAGAACATATGAAGATATTTTGTTTAAGAGAAAGGAAATGCAGAATCAGTTTTCTCCTCAAATTGAACAAGAACATCAAAGAGAAGTTGTTGCTAAGATAAAAGATGTAAAGTTTATTAATGATGCATTTTCAATTAACTCAAACATTACTTGGTTTACAATGGAACAGATTTCAAGTAGAATTGTTTGGATTGTGGAAAATGACAATGTTGAGCAGAATTATGATGGGCTAATTAGTACATGTAGAGAAAAGGTTGTGGCTCTAATTTGTTATGGAAAGAATATTGAAATGCTTAAAAATACTTTTCAAGGAATAGTTCCTTCTATTCTTCCTGTAAATAATATTAATGATGCAGTAATTTTAGCAAGTGCTGTTGCTCAGGAGAATGATGTTGTGCTTTTTTCTCCTGCCAATGGTAGTAAGGAAGATATTGAGAAAAGAGGACTTGAATTTCGTAAGGCAGTTAATAATTTATAAAAACTAAATGCATAGTATGCAGAAAAGCAAGTTTAAAATAAAAGTAAAAGGAGATAAAGTTATTTGGATGGTATTCCTTTTGCTGATAATTATTTCAGCAATGGAGGTTTATAGTACTATCGGAAAAACTGTTTATGAACGTCAAGGGGGCTCTCCAATTATGATGTTTGCTAAACATATCTTTATTCTTTTCTTAGGAACTTGTGTTATGTATGCTGTCCATAATATTAAATACACTTATTTCTCTCGATTTGCCAAAATTGGTTTATATGTTTCTTTCATTCTTCTAACCCTGACTCTAATTTTAGGTTCTTTTGGAGATAAGGCTGCAGCTCGTTGGTTAACCATTCCTCTTATAGGTCAGTTTCAGCCTTCAGAAATTGTTAAGATTATACTTATAATTTATGTTGCAAGAGTATTAGCTTTATATCAAGATAATATTAAGTCAATGGAAGTATTTAAGAAATTAATGATTCCTATTTGCATAATCTGTGTTTTGATTTTTCCAGAAAACTTTTCTACTGCAACCATTCTCTTCTTGATTTGCTTCTTTATGATGTATATTGGAAGAATTAATAATAAGTATTTAATTTTAATAGTGATTGTTGGTATTATTGCTGTAATTTCAGTCTTTGCTATATTGAAAGCTAACCCTGACTTGCTTTCTCGTGGAGGAACATGGGTGAATAGAATTGAAGAATATTTAAGCGATGATAAAACTGCAATTACTCAATCCAATCAAGCTGAAATGGCAATTGCAACAGGAGGGTTCTTCGGTAAATTCTTGGGACATACAACTCAAGCAAGATTTTTAAGTGAAAGCCATAATGACTTTATTTATGCAATTATAATAGAAGAAGGAGGTATGCTTTTGGGCATAGTAATCATTGCTCTTTATTTAATTCTACTGTATAGAGGAATACAAGTTGCTCGACGTTCAAAAGGTTATTTTGGTGCTTTTTGTGCAATTGGATTAATAATAATGATTGTATTTCAAGCAATGATTAATATGTTTGTTGCAACTGGTATAACGCCAGTTACAGGACAAACTCTTCCTTTTGTTAGTTATGGAGGTACTTCGTTTTTGTTCAGTTGCATAGCTTTGGGGATTGTTTTGAGTATTAGTGCAAGTGCTAATAAGGATCAAGCTAAAGAAAAATTGGAAAAAGATATAACAGAAGAAGATTCTGTTGATTTAACTTCAGAAGAGAATAAAAGCAAAGAAGAAAATCAATCAGAAAATAATTTTGAAACAAAAGAACAGAACAATTAAAATAAATACGATATGAAAGCAATAATAAGTGGAGGTGGAACTGGTGGACATATATTTCCTGCAATAGCAATTGCAAATGCAATTAAGGAAAAGTATCCAGGAGCTGATATTCTTTTTGTTGGAGCAAAAGGGAGAATGGAGATGGAGAAAGTTCCTCAAGCAGGTTATAAGATTGAGGGATTGTGGATAAGTGGTTTGCAAAGAAGACTTACTTGGAAAAACTTGTCATTTCCATTTAAAGTTATTTCAAGTACAATTAAAGCAAGAAAGATAATTAAGAAATTTAAACCAGATATTGTTATTGGAGTAGGAGGTTTTGCTTCAGGACCTACTCTTGAGGCTGCTTCTAAACTTGGTATTCCAACTCTTATTCAGGAACAAAATTCATATCCAGGAATAACAAACAAACTCTTAGCTAAAAAAGTTTCAAAGATATGTGTTGCATATGATAATATGACTCGTTGGTTTGAAGAAAAGAAGATTTGTTTTACTGGAAATCCAGTTCGTCAAAACATTGTAGATATTAAAGATAAGAAAGAATTAGCTTTAAAGCATTTTGGACTAAATGAAAATCAGAAAACTGTGTTAGCAGTTGGGGGAAGTTTAGGAGCTTTAACAATAAACGAAAGTATTGCTCAAGGATTGAAGTATTTTGTTGATAATAATATACAAGTAATTTGGCAAACAGGTAAAAGTTATTTTGAAAAGGCAAAACAGGAAGCAGCTAAATACAATTCTAATAATATAAAGGTTTTTGAATTTATATATGAAATGGATTTGGCATATAGTGTTGCAGATGTTATTGTTTCAAGAGCAGGAGCGATTGCCATTAGTGAGCTTTGTGTTATTGGGAAACCAACAATTTTAGTTCCAAGTCCAAATGTTGCAGAAGATCACCAAACTAAAAATGCTATGGCTTTAGTCGAAAAGAATGCTGCATTATTGGTTAAAGATTCAATGGCTAGAGAAATATTAGTTAATGAGATAGATGCATTAATTAAGAATACTGATAAACAATTAGAATTGAGTAATAACATTCTTAACTTAGGAGTTAAAGATGCTGATAAAAGAATACTTTCAATAGTGGAAGAGTTAATTAAAAAATAAATCAAGGATAAATAAAAATAAGTGCCGACTTTTTTAGAAAAGTCGCCTTATATTTAAAAAAAGATGCCGTTTATTTTTGAAAAGAAGGAGTTTATTTTAAAAGAAGTTTGAAGAAATGAAAACATATTATTTTTTAGGTATTGGAGGAATTGGTATGAGTGCCATTGCAAGATATTTGAAGCAATCAGGCAATAATATCTTTGGGTATGACAGAACAAAAACTCCACTTACTGAGGAATTGGAAAAGGAAGGAATGATAATTACCTATGAAGATGATATTTCTGCATTACCAAAAAATATTGATTTAGTAGTTTACACTCCTGCAATTCCTAAAGAAAATCATATTTATAACTATTTTCTTGAGAATAATTATTTGATGAAAAAACGTTCTCAAATTTTAGGTGAAATAACAAAAGGGAAAAAATGTATTGCAATTGCAGGTACACATGGAAAGACAACTTGTTCAACCATGGTCGCTCACATTCTTCATAACAGTGAAATAGGTTGCAGCGCATTTTTGGGAGGGATTTCTAAAAACTTTAATTCTAATTATGTTATTAATCACAATAGTGATTATGTTGTTGTGGAAGCTGATGAATTTGACAGATCTTTCTTAAATCTGACCCCAACAATTTCTGCAATTACTTCAATAGATGCAGACCATTTGGATATTTATGGTAATAAGGAAGAGCTTAAGAAATCTTTTATTGAATTTGCAAAGCAAACAAGCGAGGTATTATTCTATAAATTTGGTTTGGAAATAGAATTGGATGAAGAAATGCCTTCTCAAACATATTCCTATACAATTAAAGGATTTGATGCAGATTATTTTGCTGTAAATATTAGAAATTATAATGGAACTTATTATTTTGATTTAAGAACTCCTGACAAGATATACTATGATATTTGCCTGAACTATGGTGGAATTCATAATGTTGAAAATGCAGTTCTGGCTATTTCAATTGCATTAATGTGTGGAGTAAGTGAAGAAGATATGCGAAAAAGCGTTGCTTCATTCAGTGGTGCTCAAAGACGTTTTGATGTAAGAATAAAAAGAGATAATTTTATTTATATTGATGATTATGCACATCATCCAAATGAAATTAAAGCCTTTATAGAATCAGTACGTTTTCAATATCCTGATAAAAAGATTACTGGTGTATTTCAACCACATCTTTATTCAAGAACAAAGGATTTTGAAGATGATTTTGTGAAAGAGTTAAGCAAATTGGATGAGGTTGTGCTTTTAGATATTTATCCTGCAAGAGAAAAACCAATACCAGGAGTTACATCCAAAGCATTGTTGTATAAGATTGACAAGATGGATAAATATTATACTTTAAAAGAAGGACTTTTGGATTTGTTGGAAGCTCTATATCCAGAGATATTAGTAACAATGGGTGCTGGAGATATTTCTGAATTAGTGCCACTGATTGAAGAAAGATTTAAAGATGAGTAAGAAGGGAAAAAGAATTTTGTTGTCATTATTTGTAGTTATACTATTGATTGTTTTAATAGTATGCTCAAATATTTATGCAGGAAAGATTAATGTTAGCAAGGTTAATATTAAGGTTTCTTATGGCATTAGTGACACTATAGTTCTTGCAAATAATATCAATGAATCATTAAAGAATGAGTTCGGAGATTTCCTTCAAAAACAAAGAAAAGATATAAATCAAAAGCAAATAGAAAATTTCTTAATGCGAAATCCTTATATAGAACAAGCTCAGGTTTATCAAACTCTTAAGGGAGTTTTAAATATTGAAATTAAGCAAAGAGAGCCAATTGTAAGAATTTATACACTTAGAAATAAAGAATATTATATTGATAAGTTTGGGAAAATTATATTGATTGATAATAATCAATTAACAGATGTTGTGGTTGCAAGTGGAAATATTGATGTAAACAATTCCAATTTGGATAAGAATTTAGATGCAATTGATATTGAAAACAAAAAAGGATTTGATAAAACTCTATCAAATATCTATTATATCGCTCAAAAGCTTGCAAGTGATTCTATTTTAAATTATCAAATAGATCAAATATATGTTCCTGCAAAAGGTAACTATGAATTAATACCCAAAATAGGTAATTATATAATTAGAATTGGAGAAAACAAAGATTTGGAAGAGGAGCTAATTAAACTAAGATATTTATATAAAGAGGCTTTTTCAAGAAATGGTTGGGATAATTACAGCATGGTTGATTTACGATTTCGCCATCAGGTTGTTTGTACAAAAAAGGGAGGAGTTGAAACCACAATTGATAGCACTCAAACAACTACACAAAAGGTTAACTAATCAATAACCCAAAACTGAGTATAAGAAAATAATATAAAAATAAATTAATATGGAAAGAGAAATAGTAGTTGGTATCGATATCGGTACAACAAAAATAGCAGTTTTCATAGGTTCAAAAGACGAACAAGGCAAGCCTATTATTCTTGGAATGGGTAAGTCCGAATCAATTGGAGTTGAAAGAGGGATTGTTAGGAATATTGAACAAACATCAATTTCTATTAAAAAAGCAGTTGAAGAGGTAGAGCAAAAAACGGGATATGTGGTTAAAGAGGTTTTTGTTGGAATTGCTGGAAATCAGATTAGAAATATTCAGCATAGAGGAAACATTATGCTCGAAACAAAAGGTCATATTATTAAAGAAGCCGATAGAGAGCGTTTAATTAAAGATCAAGAAAATCTTGTTTTGCAGCCAGGAGAAAAGATTATACATGTTGTTCCTCAAAGCTTTATTGTTGATGGAGATGGCGATATAATTAATCCAATTGGAATGCCAGGAAGTTGTTTGGAAGGTAATTTCAATATCATTACAGGTAATGTATCCAATATTGAGAACATTATTAGAAGTGTTGAAATGGCTAATTGTAAGGTAAGGAATTTGATTTTGGAACCAATTGCTTCAGCAGAAGCAGTTGTTAATGCAAGTGAAAAAGAGGCTGGAGTTTGTTTAGTAGATATTGGAGGTGGTACAACTGATGTTGCAATTTTCCATGATGGAATTCTTCGTCATACAGCTGTGATTCCTCTTGCAGGAAATGCCATAACTGATGATATTAAAGAAGGATGTTCAATAATTAAAACTCAGGCAGAAGCGCTTAAAACTCGTTTTGGCTCTTGCCTTAAAGAATCAGCAAAAGAAGATGAAATAATTGCAATCCCTGGCTTTAGAGGAAGAGACCCAAGAGAAATATCAATGAAAACTCTTGCAGGTATTATTCAAGCGAGAATGGAGATGATAATTGACCAAGTTCTATTTGAGATAAAGAGTAAGAAGTATGAGAAAAAATTAATTGCAGGTATTGTTTTGTCAGGTGGTGGTGCAAAGATGAGAGATTGTGTTCAGTTAACAGAATTCATAACAGGTATTGAATCAAGAGTTGGAACTCCTCAAGACCATTTGGGAGGAACAATTACAGAAGAAATCACCCATCCAATGCATGCAACAGGAATAGGTTTAATTTTGGAAGGTCTTAAAAAGTTAGAAAAAGAAGATAATTCCAATAGAACTCCTATGGCAACTAAGTTTAGTGATACTATTGTTGAGGAAAAAGAAGAAAAAATTGTTGAAGAAGAAGCTTCAAAAGAAAAAAATGAGAAGAAAAAATCTTCAGATAACAAGACCAAAGGCTTTATAGTATCTTGGCTAGAAGGACTTTTTAAGGATGATGGTCCAGAATAGTAGTTATAAACATATATTTGTTAAAAAGTAATGATAGTAATATTTTTATATCCAAAAATAATATACTATTTTTACAACTTGAAATAATAAAAGAATTTTACAATCAATAATAAATCAAATCATATATAAATGTTACAATTTGAAGCACCTAAGGAAAACTCTAACTATATCAAAGTAATTGGTGTAGGTGGTGGAGGAACAAACGCAATCAATCATATGTACAATAAGGGAATTGAGGGTGTAGATTTTATTGTTTGCAATACAGACCAGAAATCATTAGATTCAAGTCCTATTCAAAACAAGATTAAGATAGGAAAAGATGGTTTGGGAGCAGGTAATTGCCCTGATAAGGCAAGAGCATCAGCAATGTTGGCTGAAGAAGAAATTAAACAAATGCTTAGCAATAATACGCAAATGCTTTTTATTGCTGCAGGTATGGGAGGAGGAACTGGAACAGGTGCAGCTCCAGTTATAGCAAAGTTTGCAAAAGAAATTGAGTTTAGAAACGAAGAAGGAGAAAAGAATAACGATGAAATATTGGTTGTAGCAATTGTAACACTGCCTTTATCCTTTGAAGGAAAGAGAAGAAAAGAGCAAGCAGAAGAAGGAATAAAAAACTTAAAAGAGGTTGTTGATGCAATTATTATTGTAAATACCGATAAGATAAGAGAAAGAGGTAATATTCCTCTTCCTAAGATGTTCCCAATGGCCGATGATGTTTTGCTTACAGCAGCAAAGGGAATTGCAGAACTTATTACAAGCAATTCTTATGTTTCTGTTGACTTTAGAGATGTTCAAAGTGTTATGTCTCATTCAGGAGTTGCAATTATGGGAACAGGAACAGCTTATGGCTCTGGAGAAGACAGAGCACTTGAAGCAATTAAACTTGCAGCTACTTCAGATTTGTTGAACGATTGCGAAATTAAAGGCACCAAGAATATGCTTTTATATATCACAACATCTCCAGAAGATCAGTATGCAATAACAATGGACGAATACTCAATAATTGCAGACTATCTGCATTCACAAACAGGAAACGAACCAGACATTATTTGGGGATTAAAGTATGATGAATCATATCAAGACAGAATAGATATTACATTAGTTGCAACAGGATTTGAAGAAAAAGAAATATACAACCCTTATCAAAGAGATGTTATTCAAGCAAAGAAAACTGTTCTTTCAACTCAACCTATTGAAACAAATGCTCTTATTGTAGAAAACATAGCTAAAGTTGAGCAAGTAAAAGCCCCTGAAGTTTTTATTGAAGCTCCATATATTGTAACTAAAGAAGAACCAAAGAAAGAAGTTGCCCAACAAGCTCAAACTAACACACGTTATACTTTAGATGTTTTCCCAGAAACTGTTGTTGAACAAGTGGAAGTTAAAACCCAAGAAGTAATAGAATATAAAGCTAATGTTGAAGTTGCTTCTTTGGGAATTGAACTAAAGAAACAAGTAGACGTAGATGTTGAAGTAGCACCTTTGAATGAAGAATTTTCTCAAGAAAACTCAGCAAGTTTAGAACAAGGATTTGATATTAGAAAGATGCATAAAGAAACTCAATCTACAAATCCTCATTATAGCGATAATCATTCAAAGTTAATGGAGGAACGTCAAAGGAGAATGGAGCTATTTTCTCAAATGATGAAGGATAAAAATGGTTTGGAAGAAGTCCTAAAAACACCAGCTTATCAAGCTTATGATGTGGATGTTAACTTTAAGAACTATTCTTCTGTAAGAGAAAGTTCAAGCATTAATATTAACGATCAAGGCTTTTTTACCAACGATAACCCTTACATTCACTCCAATCCAGACTAAAGAAATATTTTTGAATATTGTTACATAAATTATGACGCTGTTATTTTAACTAAATATCAGCGTCTTTTTTATATATACAATTCATTTTTCTCGAACTATATAAATAAAATTCAAATAAAACTAAAGAAAAAATTTGATTTTGATTGATAGAAGTTTATCAAACCCTTATTATAATTTAATTATATAAGGATTATTTTTTGCAAGGTGGCAGGATGTATGTTGCATCCTGCCACCTTGCATACTAAATCCTGCCATGATGCACTCAACATCCTGCCACCTTGCAAAATTTATTCCTTATTTAAAAAGATTTATTCTTTATATAAAGGATTTTTTCTTTGTTCTGCTAAAAATTTAATAAGATTATTAATTGAAAAGTTTTAGAAATTAAGGCTTATATATCATAATATTAGTTTTGCTATACTTACATTATTCTTAAAAATGCTTACTTTATTCAATCTTTAAGATATTTTATGTAATTTTGGGCCTTATTTAGAAATTTTTAATACACAATAGTAATGAAAAAGATACAGTTTGTTTTAGCGATAGTTGTTATACTCCTATCTCAAATTAGCTTTGCTCAAGTTAGAATTGATTCTGACTCTCCTGCAATAAGTGTTGCAGCTCCATCAACGGAATATAAGATTGAAAAGGTTGCAAATGACCCAATGCATACATTTATTTATACCTTAGAAAATGGTTTGAAAGTATATATGTCTGTAAATAAAGAAGAGCCAAGAGTTCAAACTTATATTGCAGTTAGAGTTGGTAGTAAGAACGATCCTAAAGAAAACACTGGTCTTGCTCACTATTTTGAACATTTAATGTTTAAGGGAACTCAAAAGTTTGGAACTACCGATTGGAAAAAAGAACAAACTTATATAAAACAAATTGAAGAACTTTACGAAGTATATATTAAAACAACTGATAAAGAAAAAAGGAACGAAATATATAAAGAAATAGATAAGCTATCATTTGAAGCTTCAAAGTTAGCAATTCCTAATGAGTATGATAAGTTAATGAAACTTATTGGCTCAAGAGGAACAAATGCTGCAACTTCAAATGACTTTACTTTCTATGTAGAAAACATTCCTTCCAATCAAATTGAAAATTGGGCAAAGATTCAATCAGACCGTTTCCAAAATCCAGTTCTTCGTCTTTTCCATACAGAACTTGAAACAGTTTATGAAGAAAAAAACATGTCTTTAACTAATGATAGACGTAAGGCTAATGATGCAATGATGGCAGCTCTTTATCCTAATCATCCTTATGGTCAACAAACCACATTAGGAACTGCTGAACACTTACGTAATCCATCAATGGTTGCTATCAACAATTACTTTAATAAATATTATGTTCCAAACAACTATTGTATTGTACTAAGTGGAGATTTTAATCCAGAAGAAGCAATTAAGGTTATTGATAAATACTTTGGTAAAATTTCTCCAAAGAAAATTGAACCTTTTAAGTTTGAATATGAAAAGCCAATCACAGAAGTAAAGAGAGTTGATATTGTTGGTTTAGAAGCTGAAAATATAATTATTGCTTATAGAATTAATGCTGGTTCAACATCAAAAGAAGTAATGCTTGCAAATCTTTTAGATAGAGTTCTTAATAATGGAAGTACAGGAATTATGGATGTTAATGTAATGCAAAAGCAATTGGCTCAAAATGCCTATTCTTCTGTTTATGATTTAAACGACTATGCTGCATTTACAATTAGAGCAACTCCAAAAACAGGTCAAAGTTTAGAAGACCTTGAACGTTTGATGATAGAACAAATTGATCAATTGGTTGCAGGAAAATGGGATGAAAGCATATTGAAAGCAGCCATCAATCAACAAAGACTTAGCGAAATGAAAGAATTGGAAAGCAATAGTTCAAGAGCTATGAAGATGGTTTATTCTTATCTTTCAGGAGAAAGTTGGGAAAAGACTGTTAGAATGACAGAAGAAATGAAGAAGGTTACTAAAGAAGAACTTCTTGACTTTGCAAGAAAAACTTTTCAAGATAATAATTATATAGTAATAAGAAAACTTCAAGGAGCAAATGCAGAAGTTGAAAAAGTGGAAAAACCAGCAATTACTCCTATTCATGTTAATAGAGATGCAAAGAGTGATTTCTTTAAAGAAATTGAAGAAGTAGAAGTTAAGCCTATTGAACCTAAGTTTTTGAATTATGATAAAGATCTTTCAAAGGCTAACTTAAAGAATGGTGCTAATGTTTTATATGTTCAAAATAAGGAAAACGGAAGATTTTCTCTAACCTATCGTTATGATTTAGGGAAACTATCTAACAAAAGACTTGGACTATTATGGAACTATCAAATGTATCTTCATCCAAAAACATCAACACTAACAAAATTTGAAGAAGAACTTTATAATATTGCTTGTCAAATAACCATCACTCCAGCTCCAGATTATATTGAAGCAAGAGTTGATGGCTTGTCTGAAAACTTTTCTAAGGCACTTTCTTTGTTTGAAGACTTGCTTTCTAATCCAAATATTGAGCAATCAACAGTGGATAATATGATTAAGGATATTCAAAAGAGTAGAAATGATGCAAAAAAGAATCAACAAAGTTGTTTCTCTGCATTAGCAGATTATGCTGTTTATGGAAAAGATGGAGCTTTCTATGATTTTATTCCAGAAAGTGAACTTTTGAAAATTACTCCACAAATGCTTATTCAAGACATTAAAGAAGCTACAAAATACTCTCATCAAATATTATATTATGGAGATTTAGAATTGAACAATTTAGTAAATGCTTTAAATAAAGAGCATATCTCTTCTCCTTCAAAACTTAAAGCAAAGCCAAATGTTAATCTAAAGGAAAAACTTCCAACAAAAGAAAATAAGGTTTATTTTGTTAACTATGATGCTAAGCAATCATATTGTCGTCAGTTCAACACTTCAGTAGTTTTTGATGATAATCTTACTCCAATCATTTCACTTTATAACCAATATTTTGGAGGAAGTATGAATTCAATTGTATTTCAAGAAATGAGAGAAAAACGTTCATTGGCTTATCAAGCACAGTCTCGTTTTGTTGTTCCAGGCAGAAAGGGAATGACTTATCAAAATATGTCACATATAGCAACTCAAAACGATAAGGTTATTGATGCCTTTACTGCTTTCAATGAACTATTTGATCAAATGCCTGTTTCACAAACAAATTTTGATTTATCAAAAGAAGGTTTGATCTCTTCAATTAGAACAAGCAGAACAACTAAAGAAGGAATTATCAATTCTTATATTAACGATATGCAAAAGGGAAGAAAACAAGATGGTTCAATAGATATTTATAATAAAGTGCCATCTTTAACAATAAATGATGTTGTAGATTTTAATAATAAGTTTATCAAAAATAAGCCAAAGACATATATTGTATTAGGAAACAAAGATCAAGTTGATTTGAAAAAATTAGAAAAATTTGGTAAGGTACAAATCTTAACTTTGGAAGAAATTTTTGGATACTAATTTAAAAAGCTTTTATTACTATGAATAAGAAAAAGAATTTCTTAACAATACTACTTAGCCTAATTTTAATTTGTCTGTTTTCTTTCAATCTTTTCTCTCAGGAAACAACAACTTGGTATGGAGAACTTAATGTGTCTTCAACAACATTGCCAATAACACTAAAGATAGAGGAAAAGTCTGATACTACAATTATTTTAATGGGTTCGCCCTCTCAAACAAATGAGATGTTTTCAGTAACAAAACAACGCTTTACTCAAGACTCTATTTTGTTTTCAATGAAGAACCTAAATGTAGTTTTTAAGGGCAGATTCAATAATACAAAAGATACAATATTTGCTTCTTTCAAACAAGGTTTGCTTCTTGAAAAGTTAGTCATGGTTAAAACAAAGGAGCTTTTTGAGACAAAACGACCTCAAGAGCCTCAGCCACCTTATCCTTACATTGAGCAGGAATTAAGTTTTAAGGTTAAAGGAGTTAACTATGATTTCAAAGGAACTCTTACTTTGCCTTCAATACAAGGAACATATCCATGTGTTATTCTTGTAACTGGTTCTGGTCTCCAGAATAGAGATGAAGAATTAATGAATCACAAGCCTTTTAAAGTAATTGCTGATTATCTAACACGCAATAATATTGCTGTTTTTCGTTACGATGACAGAGGATGGAATGGAGATATAACAGACTCAACAATAACCAATGCAACCACTCTTGATTATGCAGTTGATGCACAAGCTGCTTTTGATATGATTAAAACTCATCCTAACATAAATCCAAATCAAATAGGTATGTTAGGACATAGCGAAGGTGGAGTGATAACATCAATAGCTGCTTCTGAAAATCCAAACATAAGTTTTGTAATTCTTTTGGCTTCAACAGGACAAAAGGGAATAGATGTTCTCTTGCAACAAAACGAAGTAATTCTCAAAAATATTAAAATGCCTAAGCATGCAGTGAATATGCAGCTGTCTGCTTTAAAGCAAATGTATAAATATATTGAGAAGGACTATACAAATGATGAGATTGAGAAAAGAATGAATGTCTGGTTTGAGAAAGAATTATCTAAACTTAATGCTGAGCAAAGAAAAGAATCTCCTTTTGCAATTACAATGGAAAGAACAAAATTTATTAATCAAATATCTTCCAATTGGATGAGAAGTTTTCTTAAGTTAAATCCATACGATTATCTAACTAAAGTAAAACAACCAACTTTTGCTCTAAATGGAACTAATGATGTTCAAGTATTGTATCAGTACAACTTGCCACAAATTGAAAAAGCACTAAAAAAAGCAAAGAATAAAAATTATAAAACATATAAAGCTATTGGATACAATCATCTTTTCCAACAATGCACAACAGGAATGATTGATGAATATAGCAAAATAGAACAAACAATTTCACCAATTATTTTAGAACAGATAAAAGACTTTATCAAAAGCGCTACAAAATAATTTTTACAAATAACTATTACTAACATGAAATTACTACGTCGTATATTCTTTCCTCTATGGAAGATAAGAGCAATATTTTGGGTAAGAAAAAGAATAAAAGAAGAACAAGAGCCAATTAGAAAAGTTGCTTCAGCACTAAAAGATTCACTAAAAGGCAAATTGGATGTTGAAGAAAAACTTTGGGTTAAGAACATAGAGCAATTAAGACAAGAGTTAAAACAAAATGAACAAGAAATAATTGTTACTGATTTTGGAGCTGGTTCACCAAATGAAAATAGAACTCCACAAGAAATGTATACTGGAGTTGTAAACTCTACAAAAGTTTCTAATGTAGTTTTTGCAAGCAAGTCTCCTTTTTGGTCTTTATTCCTTCATAAATTAATTAGAGAATTTCAACCAGAGAAAGGATTGGAGTTTGGAACAAGCTTAGGTTTGTCTGCATCATATCAAGCAAGTGCAATGACAATTAACGGAAAAGGAAAGCTGATTACAATGGAAGGCTCTCTTTCACTTGTTGAGAAAGCAGTATCTAACTTCACTAAAATTGGACTAATAAACATTGAAACAGTTCAAGGAAGATTTAGTGATAATTTAGAAAAAGTATTATCACAAAATAATCCTATTGACTATGTTTTCCTCGATGCACATCACGATAAAAATGCAACAATAGAATATTTTGAAACCCTTTTGCCATATCTTTCTGACAATTGTATAATTGTTTTTGATGATATAAGATGGTCAAAAGGAATGAAGAAAGCATTTTCTCTTATAACACAAAATCCAAGAATAAAATTTGTTTTTGATTTAAAGGAAATGGGAGTTTGTATATTATCCCCAGAAAACAAAGAAAAGGTAGTCTATAAAGTCTAATAAGAAATCTTCTTTATAAATAGAATTAAACAAGTCATTTTGCCTTTAAAATGACTTGTTTTGTTTTTTGAAGATTTTTACTCTGAGATTTTGATGTTGAAAACCAATCTTTAAATTATTAATTGTACATTTATTTGAAAGTGAAAACGGCAATTAATGGGGATTTCATTCGGATATTATTTGTGTAAATCAATTTATAATTATAACTTTGCACACAATAAGCACAAAAAATTAATTTAAAGATATATTTCATGGAAAAATTACTTCTATTAGGAGATGAAGCTATTGCTCAAGCTGCTATTGATGCAGGTCTATCAGGCATTTTTGGCTATCCGGGCACTCCTTCAACAGAAATTATAGAATACATACAGGCTTCAAAGGAAGCTAAAGGAAAAAACATACGCAGTAGTTGGGCTACTAACGAAAAAACTGCAATGGAAGCTGCTCTTGGAATGAGTTATGCTGGTAAAAGAGCAATGTTTACTTGTAAACACGTAGGAATGAATGTTGCTGCAGATCCTTTTATGAACTCTGCAATCACAGGTGTTAATGGTGGTGTAGTTTATATTTCTGCTGATGACCCATCAATGCACTCTTCTCAAGATGAACAAGATTCACGTTTCTATGCTTCTTGGGCAAAGATTCCAATTTTTGAACCTTCAAATCAACAAGAAGCTTACGATATGATTCATGAAGCTTTTGAGCTTTCTGAAAAATTCCGTTTACCTGTTATGCTTAGAATAACAACTCGTTTATCTCACTCTCGTGCAGGGGTTGTAATAAGAAAAGAAAAAAGAGAACAAAATCAAATAGCAATTCCTGAAAATCCAAAACAATTTATCTTGCTTCCAGTTAATGCTCGTCGTCAATACAAAGAGCTTTTAGCTAAACAAGATGGTTTGGAACAAGCATCAAAAAACTCTCCTTTCAACAAATATATTGATGGAGAAAACAAGAGTTTAGGAATTATAGCTTGTGGTTTATCTTACAACTATTTGATGGAAAACTTTACTCAAACAAAATGTTCTTATCCAGTTCTAAAAATTACTCAATATCCAATTCCAACTGAAATGGTTAATAAAATATACCAAGAATGTGATTCTATTTTAGTTTTGGAAGAAGGTCAACCTTTATTTGAAGAGAAATTGAAAGGCTTTTTAAATAATGGAAAGAAAATAATGGGACGTTTGGACGGAACTTTAACAGTTGATGGAGAACTTAACCCAGCAAAAGTTGGAAAAGCATTAGGATTGGAAGTATCAGAAGGACTTGAAGTTCCTTCATTGGTTGCACCACGTCCTCCAAAACTTTGTGAAGGATGTCCTCACGCTGACACTTACAGAGCTTTAAATGAAGCAATGGCAGAATATACAAAAGGAAGAGTTTTTGCAGATATAGGATGCTACACATTAGGAGCACTTCCTCCATATAATGCAATCAACACAACAGTTGATATGGGAGCATCAATAACAATGGCAAAAGGAGCTTCTGAAGCAGGTTTCCAACCAGCAGTAGCAGTTATTGGAGATAGTACTTTTACTCACTCAGGAATGACTGGACTTTTGGATTGTGTTGTAGATAATGTTCCAATTACTATTATCATCTTAGACAACTCAATTACAGCAATGACAGGTTCACAAAAATCAAACGCAACAGGACGTATTGAATCAATTTGCGAAGGAATTGGAGTAGCAAAAGAACATATAAGAGTAATTACACCTTTGAAGAAGTTCCACGAAGAAAACGTTAATGTTTTGAAAGAGGAAATAGCTTATCAAGGAGTTTCTGTAGTAATCCCAAGAAGAGAATGCTTGGTTTGGTTAAACAAGAAACGTAAAGAAGAGAAACAAAAACAAAAGTAGTAATTTTAAAGAATAGAATAATATGAAAATAGATATAATATTATGTGGAGTAGGAGGAATGGGAGCTTTAAGTTCAGCTGCTATCATTTCTCAAGCAGCATTAGACATGGGTTTATACATGAAACAAGCCGAAACACATGGAATGGCACAAAGAGGAGGAGATGTTCAATCACATCTACGCCTTTCTGATAAAGAAATTGCTTCTGACTTAATTCCAGAAGGACAATGTGATATAATTCTTTCTGTTGAACCAATGGAAGCTTTACGTTACTTACCATTTCTTAACAAAAAAGAAGGATGGGTAATTACGAATGAAAATCCTTTTATCAACATACCTAACTATCCAGAAAAAGATGTAGTTTTGGCAGAAGTAAAGAAGGTTAAGAACAGCATAGTTTTCAACGCAGACAAAATAGCTCTTGATCTTGGAAATCCAAAAGGAACTAATATGGTTGTTTTGGGAGCAGCTTCCAAATATCTAAGAATAGATATTGAAAAACTCGAAAATGCAATTCGTTCAATCTTTGGAAGAAAAGGTGAAGAAGTTGTAATGGCAAATATCAATGCTTTAAGAGCAGGAAGAGAAGTTGCTGATAAAATGTAACAATACAAAATCTGCATAAATGCAAAAGGACAAGAGCAATCTTGTCCTTTTTTTTATGGGAAAAACAATCCATATCCCTATTGTAATCCTTTCATACAAAACTAATATTCAATTATAGTTAGTACATATCTAAGAAAAAAAGTGGTTGCCTCAAAAGAGACAACCACTACAAACTAACATATAACTAAAGCCTCTATTTTACTATCAGCTTATTAGTTCTACTTAAATTAGAGTTTTTAATTCTAACATAATAAACACCCTTTGCCAAATTATTAACATCAATAGTTTGTTCAACTACTCCGTTTACTGCTTTTGTGTTAATTGTGTTTAGAATTCTACCTTGAACATCACTCAATACTATTTTTGTATCACCACTAACACCACTAACAATAAGCTTAGTCTCATTAGTTGCAGGGTTAGGATACATTATTACGGTTATAGGTTGTTGGTCAATTGAAGTTAGTGTTAAAGTTTGGAAGTTAAGTTCTTGACCGTAGTATGTATTTGAATTTGTTCTTGCATAAGCTCTTACATTGTAACTTGTGTAAGGTTGTAAGTTGTTTGCTTCTGCAGAAATAGAGTTTGTTCCAGTAGCAGAAAGAACTACTGCATCTGCCCATTCTTCAGTTGGTAATTTATATTCAAATCCTCTTGCATTAATTTCTTCTGAACCTTGAGTAATTGTACCATGTAAGGTTGCAGATGTGTTTGTAATTTGATTTGGTTCTTCTGTTGTTACAGAAGGAGGTGTTGCTGCAAGAGTTGTGAATTGAAGAGTTGAACCATAAGTTGTATCTAACGACGTTTCCACATAAGCCCTGAATTCATATTGAGTATTTACATTTAAACCATTCAAAGAATATGAAAAAGGAGAGGTTCCAGACGAAACAGTAACATTATTCCATACACTTGCACTTGATTGTTTCCATTGAAAACCCTTAACTAAAATAGGATTTGTACCTTGAATGTAAGAACCATTTAATATTGTTGAGGTTTGAGTTGTCCCTGTTTCTTGAGATGTAGTTACTATAGGGGCTTGTGGTCCAGTTGTAGTTGTAAATGTTTGTGATACCCATGAAGAATATGTACCTCCACAATTAGCTCTTACATAAACAGTATCATTTGAGCCAGCTACTAAGTTTGTTAATTGATAAGATGTTGTTGTTACATCAATAGGATTGCCATTTACACCCAAACGAACTTGCCATGCAGTTTCTTGATCCCCTGCTGTCCAATTTACTGTTGCTGTAGTGTTTGTTATTGTCGTTGTTGGTACTGTTAATGCTGTTGGAGGTAAACATGGTGATATAATAGTTACATCGACATCGTCCACATAAATATTCCTTCCATTTTCAGAAATACCTTTTAAAATAATATAGTGATTACCTGTTGTTCCTGCTGGTATAGTAAATGAATATTGATGCCAGCCTACAGATGTTTCTATTGGGGTTAAGCTATAACTACGATTAACTGTTCCAAGTAATGTTGCTCCTGTTTCTGAAGCTGTAGAATTAATATATAATTCTACTTTATCTGCTGTTGTTAAATAGTCATTACCTCCTCTAAATAGCCAAAATGAAACTTGGTATTGATCATTAGGAAAATCTAATAATGGGGAATAAATTGTTGACCATTCTCCTGCGTCTAAACCATTACTATTAAATTTAATCATTTTTGCCCCTCCATGTGTTGTACATGTTGGATAAACGCCAGATAATGTGCTTATCCAATCAGCATCATTTGTTGATGAATTTATTGACCAACAAGAAATCCCATTTTCAAAACCTTCTGTATAAGGGAATATTGAAATAGGTGAATCATAACAAGGAGTTTGGAATGTAATAGTTGAAGAATAAATTGTGGTGTCACTACCACAAATAGCTCTAACTGAAACGATATATCGTGTTCCAAGTGTTAAACCTTGAATTGTATATGGAGATGTTATTGCTGCTTCATCTATAAGTGTGGTGTCTGAAGTTGGGCTATAAGATACTATATAACTATCAGCACCTGTTTGTAACCATGAAATATCTACGGTTGTAGTTGTTAAATTTGAAGCTGCAACGTCAGTTGGTCTTGGACAATTTGCTTGAACTAATGAAATATTATCAATTGCAGCTGGAGGAGCAGGATTGTAATATTCGTCAAAATAAACAAACATTAATCTTTTAACACCAGATATATTATCAATAGTTAATTGTTCATTTTGCCATGTTGAAGAATTGTAGAATGTACCAAGATTATTGTTTGGATTTATTGGTAAGTCAGATGTATTAATAATCTCTGAAGGATCCCTTAGATATACTTTTAATCCAGCATGCAACGTGCTTTCATATGTTGAGAAGTATCCTTGGCATTTCCAGTCAAATGATAAGTTATATGATGCTGGAACGGTCCCAAAATCAATATCTCTATATGTATAAGAATAAATTGTTCCATCACTCATTGCATAAGAGGCACCATTATCATTGGAGATATAATTTGCTTGATTACCAGTTGCAGAAGAACCATTGCCTGCCGCAGTGCCTATTGCCCATTTATTGACGGTTGAGCTAATACTATTCCACGCAAGTTGTTCTGTTGGATTTTCAAAATCGCATGTATAAGGAAGAACTCCAGGTAATGCTTCAGTTCTAAATGTAATAGGTGTAGACCAAAGAGAAGTTTCTGTTGAACAGTCAGAACGCACCCAAACAGTATAGTAAGTTTGAGGTAATAAGCCAGTTATTTGTATTGGATTTGTTGTTGAAGATACTATAGTACCATTATTTGGATCAGTAATAGTTCCATCTGTTATAACATATTGCCAAGCAGTTGCTGTACCGTTTTCAACAAATGCAATAGTTGCATCAGATGAAGTTAGATTTGAAGATATTAAAGATGTTGGTCTTTGACATGTTGAAAATGGCAATATAGATAAATTATCTAAAAATAAATAGTTATAATAGTCAGTAGCATTATTAATGGTTGATTCTCCATAGAAACCTATTTTTATATTTCCAGAATAAGGAAGAGATGTTGTAGGATTTATTAATGGAAATATAATATGTTGTAATGGATATAAATTATTTAATACTCTTGCTGCTCCTGTTTGATTTGACCAAATGGTAGCATTCGCTACGTTCCAAGTTAAACCATTATCTGTTGATACAACAACCGCAAATCTATCATCAACTCCTGCTGTATTTGGTGTTTCGTTTGCATCATAATTTGATAATAAAACATCAAATTCAAGTTGATATGTTGTAGTGCCATCACCTAAATTATAAGATGGTGTTATCAACCAATTATTAATAGTTGAATATGATGTCCCCATATAAAGACATGCATTATTTCCAAAACCTGATTGAATAGGAATTTCCCCACCGTACCAACCCCAAAAGTCTGATGTTAAAGTTGCAGTCCCTGTAGTAGGAAGTAACCCAGACTTACTTTCCCAACAAGTAGATGGTAGAAATGTATTAAATTCTTGATTAACTGTTGGAACTGTTAATGCAGTACAAGTAGTTTGAAAGGCAATTATGTCTGATAAAGAAGATGTATCTGTTGTAGAACATATAGAACGGATTCGTGCTTGATAGTTTGTTCCTGGAATTAGATTTGTTATCGTATAAGGATTTGTTGTTACTGATACTTGATTCCAAGTAGATGCATCAGTTGTTTTATATTCAATAATCCACCCTGTTGCATTTTGAGGCTCAGTCCAACTTAAGTATGCTGTTGTTCCATTATAACCAGAAGAATCCATAGTTAATCCAGAAGGTATTCCACAAGTTAATGAAACTAAAGAAATATTATCTATTTTAGCAGAAGGATTATCTCCACCATAGCCATCATTTTTCCAAGCAAATACAAGTTGTTTAACTGTATTTGAATAAGTTGAATTTAATGCTAATGTATATGCTTGGAATAACGGAGCATTATTTAATTCTGTTTCATTTATTTTATATAGACTTGATGGTAAAGTGCCAGGAGTAAGAACTTCTTCTATAGGAAGTAAATATACATTAACGTAATCATAGAAGTCGGGAGAAGTAAAACCTTCTCCAACAGCAGCCCAATCAAATGAAAGTTGGAAAGAAGGAGAATTGTCAAATTGAACTAACGTTGAAGCAAATACAACTGATGAGGATGTATTATTATATACAGCATTAACAGCATCGTTAGAAATATATAATCCACGACCAGAGTCTGTATCTGAAATATCTAAATCATTTGCTCCTGCAGCTCCAATATACCATTTATTCGTTTCTGTTCCATTTGTAATTGTCCAAACATTATCTTGAGTAGGATCTTCAAAATTTGCAACAAATGGAAGAGTATTTGCAAATGTAGGAAGATTTACTCTTACTGCATTACTCCAAGCTCCATTACATCCTCTTTGTACTGCTACCCAAACTGAATCACCAGGATTAAATCCAGATAAAATATAAGGAAGAGTTGTCCCGGTTGAAATATTTACTGGTGTTGCTAATGCTGGATTAAAAACTGAAGTAAGATTTGAAGAATAACCTATTACATAGCCAGATCCATCATCTCCTTCATCATTCCAATTAATAGAAACAGATGTTGTTGATGTAGGTTGAACTGCGAGTTCATAAACATTAGGACAATCAGGCATTAAATCAACAGTAACATCATCTAAATAATAATAAAACTCATCATTTGAAGTATTATATTTAAAGGCAATATATTTATTTCCTCCTTGAAGTTGCACTCCACTTAACATAACAACATATTGAGTCCAATCTGTTGTTGTAGGTGTAATGGTTCTAACAGCTTCAAATGTTGTTAAATTTGTTGGTGTATCCATAATGCCAACTGTTATTGTCCCAGCACCTAGCGTCCCAGAAATTTTTGACCAGAAAGAGACCATAAGAGTATTAATATCCGCACTAAAAGCAGGAGTAACAACATAGTTTGGTGTATTTGCTAAAAAATTCCCAGACATTAAGCTTGCAGGAGAACTATGGTATGTGTATGAATTTATATAACTGTTTACATAATCATTTATTACTGGTCTTGTCCAACATGGAGGAAATGTACCATAAGTTGTACCATAAGTATTCATATTGTCAGACCAAGGTAATGTTGAAATAGCATCACATAAAGTACGGAAATGTGATATTGCAGTAGATTCAGATGTTTCTCCAATGCAATTGGTTTTCATGTATATATCATATTCAGTAGAAGGCAATAAATTTGGTAATACGTATGGATTTGAATTAACTAATGTAGAATCATAATTTGTTGCTGTTGATTCTTTCCAAAATATCCACCAAGAAGCATCTGTATCATTGCCATTTGTCCAAGAAATATTTGCAGAAGTGGTTGTAATATTTGATGTTGTAATATTTCTTGGTTTAGGACATGTAGGAACAAATAATTCTGGTCCTGAAATATCATCAATAAAAGTATTGAAACCATTATTATCAACAACTCTAATAGCAACATAAATGTCTTGACCAACATAATCTGATAAATCAACAGAATGTTGCACCCAAGTTGTTGTTACACTATCTTCATTAAGAGAAAGCAATGAAGTTGTTGAAAATGATGAAGTTTGATTATCAGTTGTAGAAACTAATATGTCTATATTATCTCCATCATTATACCATTCATTTGTTGCAATCCAAAATGCAAAAAATGTAGCATCAGATGTAACAGACAGTTTTGGTGTTATTAACCATCTTGTACATCCATTAGAAGCATAAGCAGAACTTGCACTTTTTGTTCCTGTATGTGCAATAGTTGCAGAACTATACCAACTCCCACTTCCTGATGTTGTTGAAATTGTCCAGTTTTCAGGAGGAAATGTTGTCCCCTCAAAACTTTCATTTAACGTGGTTTGAGTCCACCCTTGAATGACAAAAAACATAATTGCCATGAAAAGTAAATAAATTTTTTTCATCTCTTTTTGTTTTGATTAATAAATTGTTCCTATTAAGAATTAATAATAATTTGTCCAATTAAAATCTTTATTTCTATAATTTTAATGTGGTCAAAAGTAGAAACAACAATTTATATGAAAACAAAAGTTGTAATGAACCAGGATAAAAATAGGGTGGAATTGGATATAATTGTACTGAAATGGGATTGGAGGGGGGAGGAAAAAGGGATTTTCTTTGAATCAATTAGGATTGTCGTTCCATGTTTGCTTATGTAGGATAGTCAAAATGCCAAAAATCCTCTTTATTAAGATTAAAAGGAAAATTCTATATAAGGAATAGACGGTTTTGCAGTAGTTAGAGAATAATGTTTGCAATTATGGAAAGGTTAAAGATACGGTGAACATGTTTGGACCACTTTTAGTTACAGCGTTTGATATAAGAGAATCAGAAGAATACTTCCAAAATATAAGGTTGATTGGAAAGATTTCGTAACTTTGCAGTCAAACTTATCAGATGCTTTATCTTGAAAAACAAGTATTTAGAATTGCTACTTTAATAGATTAGTTTATGAATGAATCAATAAGAAATAGATTTAAATTAAGGCAAATAGAATCATTGATAAACACAACAGAATATTCAGAATTGTTGTGTGAATTGAGTGAGGATATATCTAAGGCTTCATTGAGAGCTGAAAATGAAGCTAGTATTGTTTCCATTTTTGAATTAGAATTATTCTACTTTATTAGAGATGTACTAGGATTAAAATATTATCCAGAGAAAGAAAAGTGTGTTAATACAGAAAGACATATATCAAAAGGTAGAATTGATAGTAAAATTGGTGCTTTAATCATCGAGTATAAGCATACTTCAAAACTCTTAACATTACCACAAAAGGAAAAAGCAAGTACTCAACTTAGAGATTATCTCAAAGGTTTAAGCAAAAATAATAGTTTAGACTATTTAGGTGTAATTACAGATGGGGGACAATGTAAATTTATAACCATTCAAAATGATGTACTTAATGATGGCGCATTTGAAAAACTTTCATCAAATCATATTGATAAAATAATAAAGAACATCGTTTTATTAGAACGTATAGCTTTAACTCCCCAGAATTTAGTAAAAGATTTTTGTGAATCTAATGATAGCATTTCTAAAAAATTTTCGCTTTGCTTATTTGCAACATTAAAAAAAAATCCTACAGGACGTTCTTTAATGTTGTTCAATGAGTGGAAAGAACTGTTTAAGTTAGCCCACGATGACTGTTCTAAACAAAAAGCTATTGAAGATAGAAAGAAATCTTTAGAAGAGGCTGTTAATCACGAGCTAAAAACTAATGATGATGAATATTTAGCTCTTTATGCAATTCAAACTACTTATGCAATTATTGTAAAAATAATTGCATATAAAGTGATAAGCAAAATCCGGTTTAATAAGAGTCTTTTAGATTTTAATAAGTTATCAGAAACAGATTCTCAAACACTAAGGTATCAAATGAATTCTCTTGAAGAAGGTGCTATTTTCAGAGATTTAGGTATTGGTAATCTATTAGAGGGAGATCTTTTTGCATGGTATTGTTCTTCATCACAATGGACGGAAGAGATTGGTTCCTTTGTACAACAGATATTTAAGGTCTTAACACATTATGAAGATAAAGCTTTATTTCAAACCGGAGAGAATGTTCAAGACCTTTTTAAGGAGTTATTTATGAGAATAATTCCGGATAAAGTTAGACATAGCTTAGGAGAGTTCTATACTCCTTCTTGGTTGGCTGATAATTTGATAAAAGATGCTATTGAATTAAATTCAGAAAAAAAAGAATGGATTGCTCTTGATCCATGTGCAGGTTCAGGAACATTTATTACAATCCTTATAAAATATGTATTAAATGAAACTACACATTTGTCGAGAAAAGAAAGATTAAATACTATATTGAAAAGAGTTAAAGCAATAGATTTAAATCCTTTAGCAGTATTAACTTCTCGTATTAATTATTTTATAAACATTTCTCATTTAATTTCTAATGATGATGAATTTGAAATACCTGTTTATTTAGGTGATTCTTCTTATGTTCCTAGTAAAGTTATAATTGATGGTGTAGACTGTATTAATTATCACATAAAAACTATAAAAAGTTATATTGATATTGACATTCCTCAAAGTGCCGTTTCTAACCCTACTATCTTCTCAAAAACCATGACAAGTATTGAGCAGGATATTCATAATTTAGATATTGAATCAATAAAAAATAAATTATGTTCTATAGTTGAGGAGAAAGAATTAACTCCGATTATCTCAAAAAAAATAGCTTTATTAGCAGAACAATTTGTTGAATTAGAAAGAAATGAATGGAATGGCATTTGGGCTCGAATTGTCACAAACTTTTTAACAACTTCTAATTTAGGAAAGTTTGATTTTATAGTAGGGAATCCACCATGGATTGATTGGAAAAATTTACCAGCAGGCTACAGAGAAAGAGTTAAATCAATATGTATTGATAGAAAATTGTTTTCAGGGGATTCCATAACTGGTGGGATAAACCTAAATATATGTGCTCTTATATCAAATGTTGCGGCAATGAATTGGTTAAAACCAGATGGTATTTTAGCATTTCTAATGCCTCAAAATATAATTTTTCAGCAAACATATGAAGGTTTTAGAAAGTTTCATCTTAACGATGATAAAAATTTATACTTTCAACAAATATATGACTGGACAATGGCAGGACATCCATTTGCTCCTGTTACCCATAAATTCTTAACATATTTCTTTTCTAGTAAAAAGGTGGATTATTCAAAAGGAATTCCGATAAAATATTTCATTAAGAATAAAGGGTACGATTTGAAAAATTACTCAGATATAACAGATTTTGCATTGATGGATCGTGTCTTTTCTATCTCATATGGTGTCGGAGGACAAGCCAGCGATGATAATACTATTTTCTCTTATGCAAAAGATAGAAATGAATTACTGTCTTTTAAAAGAATATCAGGAGAGTCTAGCTATAAAGGGAGAGAAGGAATTGAGTTTTATCCTCAAGAGTTATTTTTACTTGAGGTTGATAATGATATATTTTTAAACAAAGATACTATTGCGGTTAAGAACTTTCAAAATAGAAAATCCAAATACAAAATTCCACAAGAATCATTCTTTCTTGAGAAAATATACTTACATCCATTGATAAAAGGAATAGATATTGAACGATTCCATCTGGTTCAATCAAAATTTATAGTACCATTTCCATATGAAATGCCAAACACTAGGAGTCCAATTTCAATCAGAGAGTTAACAAAAAAATCCAACTTGCTTGCAAAATATTTTAATCGGTTCAAAGACGTATTCGATGCACAGACCAATTATAATGAAAGAATTATTGGGAAAAAGCATAATACAGAGTATTATACTTTAGCAAGAGTTGGTGAATATAGTTTTGCTGAACATTTTGTAGCATTTAGAGACAATACTAAGTGGCAATCATGTGTTGTCAGTTCCATTGAAACTCCTTGGGGAGAGCTAAAAAGACCTCAATTTCAGAATCATGCTGTTACAATAACTCAAGATAACAAAGGAAATTTCATTTCCTTAGAGGAGGCTCATTTCATTTGTGCTATTCTAAATGCTCCTTTGACTAAATCATATATATTAAACTCTTCAGATTCTAGATCTTTCAAAATAGACCCTCATATTTTTATTCCCAAATTTGATAGTAATAATATGGTTCATAATAATTTATCTGCATTATCAATGTCGGCTCATGAATTTTTTAATGACAAAAACAAAATGACAGAAATTGACAAAAAGTTAGACGAATTAATAGTAAAGTTGAAATAATCATTTCAATACATAGAAATATTTACTGACAACCATATAACTGATAATAGTATGTATTTTATTCAGTTAACTCATACTTTCTTTGAATCCTATTAGCCAGATTAGACATATCCTCATTGATTTTAGTATGTGTAAATTCAGCATAGAGCTCTGCCATATAACTAAGCGTTTCAATCGGACAGTCAGGTAAAACTTGTGAAACTGTACTAACTCATTTTATAAGTCAAGCATTTATTAATTATGGTAACTTCACCAATTCATATTAACAATGTAGTGTAATTTAGAAAATATCCATCTTCTCTGGAAAATACAAATTCATTCATATATCAAGAATTATTATAGGAATATCAGATAAATGTATAAAAGAAGTTTATAATAGTTATACTAAAAAAATACTTACTATTTCTTATATTAACCAAATAGAAGCCGTGTTTTTGGTAAAAGTAGGCCGTGGAAATAGGGAAAAGAGGCCGTCTACGGGTGGTGTAGACGGCCTCCACGACCCCCGTAGACGGCCTCTACAGAGTTGTGGACGGCGTCTTTTTGCGTTTTTGAGGCCGTAGTTTTGTCAAAAATAGGCCGTCTTTTTGCCAAATTGAGTGAAATATACTCCAATTATCTTTCCAAATATTTTGTTTTGTTTCCATAATGCACTATTTTTGCAGCAAAATAGAACTATCTTCAAACTAAATTGTTTGATATGTGCATTTTATATCTTTTCGAAGTATTGTTTATCTGCTTTGATATTTAGGGATTTTGCTAGATATTTTGCTTGATTGTAAACATATCCATTATATCCAATACTTTTTAGAATTAGCTTACTTATTAGTGTAAATAGTTTTGCGGAAACATAAGCCATATAAAGATTTGTTTTCCCATCATTTCGATTATCATTAGTTTTTAGCAATATATTTCCGTGTAACAAGTCATTGCGATGTTTTATAATTGAAATATCTTGAAGAGTTAAGTTTATTCCTAACTGTTCAAATATTCTAGTTAGTTTATCATTATTTGTTAGATGTTGTTTGTTTATCGGTTTATTAATATCATTTAATCGTCTTTTTAGTTTTAGGATAGATTCATTATTGAGGTATTTACTGTTATTATCAATTACATTGTGAAGCTCTTTAATTATTTTCTTTTGTAATTTATTGTTAGATATTGGAGTTACTAAGCCGCATTCTTCTACGCTTAAATGTTTTGCAAGGAGTTCTATTATGACAGCAAAAGAACTTGGTATAATTAGTAAAGAACTAATAGATGTTGCTTCTAAAATAACTAAAATTGCAACTGAAAATTCTGGTTCTGAGTGTATTTTATGTACTAAATTAGATAAATTATCTAAAGATATTCTTGTCAACTTATTTTTAAATTTTTCTGCAATTTTTCTTTCGATATCTGGGTAAGAATATGGATTTGTTATAATTGGACTATACATTCCTTTAATTGTTGGTCTAATATAGTTTGTATAATATAATTTGCCAGAACAATCAAAAATAAATTCTTCGCCACCAACCATCAATCCGTTAATAAAACCTATTGCTTGTTGAATGGAGAAACAAGCTTTGAAAAAATCTTCAAAATTTTGTTCTTCTAAGCACTCAAAAACATAAAACCCTTTTGTTCCATTCTTTAATTGTGTAATATCAAATGTTTTTTCATTTAAATTTATGCGAAGGCAATCGTAAAAGTATTCAGTATTGTTTCTTGTGTGAGTAACAGTTTCGAATTGATGATGAAATGTATTTATTTCTTTTAAGTCAACGATGAAGAATGCTTTAAATAAATCTTTTGAATTGAAGTGTTTTGAACAAAAACTATTTATCTCAATAGTTGTTAAAAAGCTAACATATTCATCACCTTTCAATTCTGTGCTATGTGATGTGTCTCCAATTTTCTTTGTCTCATAAGTATTGCCGTTAAGTATAAATGAAAATATAATATCACTTTCTAATTCTTCAATTAACCTAGAATTAATATCAATTTTAAATCCTTTTTGATTTCTTGATATGCTTGCTTTTATATCTTTGTATTCAATTATTCTTATTTCAAGATCATTTAGAGAATCTAAATTCTCAATAAAATCTAATTCTCGATCAAAGTTTTTATTGTTTTCTATTCTTTTAGTTGAAGTGTTCATTTTATAAAGTGATATACATTTGATATGATTGCTTTTAACATTTAAAAGTTTAACAGATAAAGTACTCAGTTACTTGTTGTAAATTATATTCAATTGTAACATTTTCATTATTTTTGAATTCTGCGTTATCTGACTAATTGTTCAATTGCTTTCTTATTAATATTTATGTTTCAATAATAATTATTCATATAATAGTTTTGTTGATCTATTTTGAAAGATTTTTTCTAAAGTGTATATACGTTCTATTAACTTATTAAAATCTAATGATTCCCCATAAATCATGGTACTCTGCATAGCCTCATAGTCTCTACGCCATTCATCAATTATTTTTTCAGGTGGTACCAAGCAAATGCGGTCACGAATATCTGGAGTATAGTTCACATTTTTCATGTGAGTAAAAATCACGCGATGATGATGAATATTATTCCACAGTTCATCATCTATTATGGCTTTGCGGGCAAAATCTTCATCCATCATTTTCTCCAAATCGTAAAGATGTCGAGATTTTCGATTAGCTACTCCCCCTTCTCCAGTTGAGAATAATTCATGAATTAAAAAGGCTTTCTCTAAAAATGTCTTTTGAGGAACAGTAGTTGTTATATTAGAATCTATTATATTTGTATTTATAGGAAAATGAGTAGTAATTAAACTTTTGACCTTTGATGTTTCAGTTGGCTCAATTAAAGAACGTGAACCAACCTCTAGCAAAACTTCCTGATTCAAATAAGATTTTTTCTCATCAAATAGTGAGTTGTAGCGAATATGTATTTTTCGAGGTTCGGGATAGGTATTATCTCCTTCACCATCTAATTCGGCTTCAACTTCACATGATTTACCAATTTCTAATTTTACTATTTCATCTTTAAGAGATTGACAAATTGTATTACGTACATACAAAGATGCCTCTTTACGGAGTCTTTTAACTTGTTTTTTTGTCAAATCTCCTTCCAATCCAAACAGCGACCTATCTATTGCAATATCTATATCTTCTGAAAATCTTTGAATAAGATTCCATACTTTACTTAGAGATGTTCCTCCCTTAAATACTATCTTATTGGCGAATGGTAAAGAAAATATTATTTGTAAGATTACTGTTACCCACAAATCTTTCTCAACAGCTTGAACGGGAAGACCTATTTTATTTGCAGTTTGTGTAATTACATCTCGTTTCTGCTGATCTGTCAATTCAAAATATTTATTCATAAGCTTTTCTTATTATAGTTCTAATCCAAGAAGGCATGAGTTTTGCGTCTATAAGGACTTTTTCTTTAGTTTCTTTTTTTAAAATTTCTTTGATACGTTCAAGATGTTTATCTGTAACATTTTTTTGCTTTATTTCTTTTAAAGCAAAGGTAACCAACATTGCTAATTCGTTTCTGAATGACAGATTTTTTGGGGCAGCATGCTTAAACTGAATACTCCGACCATTACCCATGTTAATCTTTCGAGGAGATCCATCTGTCATATAAACAATATTCATTGGAATCTGTGTTGATAGTCCAAGTTTATTCATGGCGTATAGTCCTGTTGGAACAATTCGAGCCTTATCGCGTTTAGCTATGCTTTGGGCTATATCTTCAAACGATGGATATAATATTCCTAATCCTAAAACTTTATCAATTTTAGGATAGCAATAAATACCTTTTGCTAATCGTATAATTATTCCATCATTTGTCATTCTTTCCAAAGCTTTCAATACAGATTTTGTTTCTCCTATAGAGATAAAATCATTAGGGAAAAAGATTGTTCCTCTTCCGCATTTTGAAACCTTCGCTAATATCTTGTCGTCAATATTTTGCATCTTAATATAAGGTTGATTTTGTCGCAAATATATAATATTTTTACGACATAAAATGTAATTGAACGGATTTATTTTATGAATTCAAAGTTATATTTTTAATAATAGGATTAAATTGCTTTGACAATAGATGAAAACTACTTGACTTGTTCGGTTTCTTGTTCGGTGGTTGGGAAAATGTTATTTTATGGGAAGTTTTCTTTATTTTGAAAATAGAAGCCGTGTTTTTGGTAAAAGTAGGCCGTGGAAATAGTAAAAAGAGGCCGTCTACGGGTGGTGTAGACGGCCTCCACGACCCCCGTAGACGGCCTCTACAGAGTTGTGGACGGCGTCTTTTTGCGTTTTTAAGGCCGTCGTTTTGGCAAAAACAGGCCGTCTTTTTGCCAAATTGAGTGAAATATACTCCAATTATCTTTCCAAATATTTTGTTTTGTTTCCATAATGCACTATTTTTGCAGCAAAATAGAA
>JAFNAR010000050.1 GCA_017860255.1 Bacteroidota bacterium
TACTAGAGAAATTATTTTCAATTTCTCTTCAATTGTGTGTTTGGACATAAATAATAAACCCCAAAAGTTTTTTGTCTAACTTTTGGGGTGCACTTCAAATTTAGTATTGCCTTTTTTATTTCCAAAAAAAAATTTAAAGTAAATTAAAACGAAGAGTTAGTAAATTAGAATAAGGATATAGAAAAATGAAATAAGAAGTTATTGATTTTTTTGACTATAAGTTTTTAATCTTATATTTGCATCAGTGAATTAATATTATTTACATGAATTTGGTTAAAAGATTCTTCAAACACGATTACAAGTCCATACAATCTAACTTTGAAATATTCAAATATATTGGTCCTGGCTTACTTGTAACTGTTGGCTTTATTGACCCAGGCAATTGGGCTTCAAATATTGCAGCAGGAAGTATGTATGGATATTCTCTACTTTGGGTTATTACCTTATCTACCATAATGCTTATTATTTTACAACATAATGCTGCCCATTTGGGTATTGTAACTGGGAAATGCTTGAGTGAAGCTGCCACAGAATATTTACCAAAAAAAGTTCATAGACCAATATTAGTTTCTGCAATGGTTGCCTCTGCATCAACTTCGCTTGCAGAAATATTAGGAGGAGCCATTGCATTAAAGATGTTATTTAATATACCAGTAGTATTTGGTGCAGTAATTATATTTATTACTTCATTATTAATTCTATTCACAAACTCATACTCAAAAATTGAAAAATGGATAATTGCTTTTGTGTCAATTATTGGATTAAGCTTCTTATATGAATTATCTCTGGTTAATGTAGAATGGCCAGAAGCAATAAACTCATGGATAGTTCCTTCAATACCTGATGGTTCAATGCTTTTTATTATGAGCATACTTGGAGCTGTTGTTATGCCTCATAACTTATTTCTTCACTCCGAAGTAATTCAAAGTAGACAATGGAATCTTAAAGATGAAAAGGTTATTAAACGACAATTAAAGTTTGAATTTATAGAAACCTTATTTTCCATGGGTATAGGATGGGCAATAAACAGTGCAATGATAATACTTGCTGCTACAGTATTCTTTAAAAATCATGTTTCAGTTACTGGACTTGAACAAGCTAAGGATATGCTTATACCCCTTCTTGGAAATTCTGCATCAAAAATATTTGCATTAGCACTATTATTCTCTTCATTATCTTCAACAATTACATCTGCAATTGCTGGAGGATCAATATACGCAGGGATATTTAGTGAATCTTATAATATTAAAGATCCTCATACTAAGGTAGGAGTTTTAATATCATTCCTATCTGCCCTTTTAGTAATATTCTTTATAAAAAACCCTTTTATGGGACTTATATATTCTCAAACCCTTCTCAGCATACAACTTCCAATTACAATAATCTTGCTGATATACCTCACATCATCAAAGAAAATTATGGGTAAATATGCAAATACCAAGTTTCAGAAAATATTATTATGGTCAATCACAACAATAATTATTATTCTCAATATAATATTATTTAGTGGAATACAATTGTAATATTAGATTTCTTTTATCCTCTAATAAAGCTTACAAATAAAACCTTACTTTAATAAATTAAAACAGCGTTTCAGTAAATTAAAACAAAGAAAGAAAAAATTAAAATAAAGAGTTAGAAAATTAAAATAAGGAGTTATTAAAAAAAGTCAATCATAATGAAAAATAAGTCCTTTATAAATAAAAATATGAAGGACATATTCAGAAATATAAGGGACTTATTTCAAAATATAAGGGACATATTTTTCATTATGATTGATGTTTTTTTGAACAAGCTTAAGTTTAATATTTACAACTCCAAATAAGGAATTAATCTATTATAGGTTTCTTGGTCTAAAAGGTGAATTTGCTTGATTTCTTCAATTGATTTGAATGATTTTAGGTCAAATCGGAGTTTAACAATGGCTTTTGCTAAGTAAAAATCAATATAGGGATGAGAACTTAATTCTTTTATGGTTGATGTGTTTAAATTAAGTTTCTTAGGATTGGGATTATTTATTTTCAGGTAAGGTTTTATGGACAGGTATAGAGTATCTGTCATTCCATATACTTCTTTTAGCTGTTCTATTCTAACATAACCTCCAAGTTTCTGCCCATATTTGAATATTCTTCTGGAATATGATGGTCCTATTCCCTTTAATGCTTGAAGATCTATGGTATCAGCTTTGTTAAGGTCAAATATTGGTTGTGGTTTGGAAATATATTTGTTTTTAGAATAGGTATTTGAATAAGAAAGATTGTTTGTTTGTGTTGAAGGCTCAATTACAACATAGGGAGACATTTGACAATAAAGGTCTTCTGTCATAAAATATAGTTTCTTGAGATCTTGTTTTGTTTTAAATCTACCTCCTGCATTTACATAGTTTACAAATATACTTGCTTGTTTTGGACTTAAACCAAAAGACATTAATTGTTCTTTATTAATATTATTTGGATTAAAAGATTGAAACTTGTAGGTATTTCTTTCTCCTATTGCAAATTTGGTTTTGTTTTCCCCAAAAACTACATTTTCTTTTTTAGTATTTTTTTCTTTATCTGTTATTGGTATTGGAGTTTTTCCATTTTCAAACAACAACAATACTAACATTAATACTACTCCTAAACCTATCCCCAATAAAAGAAAAACCCCAGGCTTAAACTTCTTTAGTATAAGTGGGGATTTTGGTTTCATATCTTTTTAATCTCTTTTTTATTTGGAGAAATAATCTTCCAAGAATTTATCCAATTCAGCTCCATGAAGGTTTTTTGCAAGTATATTTCCTTCAGAGTCTGCAATTAAATTGTAAGGTATGTATTGGAAGTCATAGCGTTTGGTGAAAACATTTCCGTCGCCAAAAAGAGAAAGCCATGCTACTGGATTGGAAGAAATGTATGCTTTCCATTCTTTTTCAGTTTTATCCATAGATAATCCAATCATAGTTAGCCCTTTGGATTTATATTTGTCGTTGATTTGTTTCATATGTGGCATTTCTTCTTTGCAAGGTTTACACCATGATGCCCAAAAGTCAACAAGGATTAATTTCCCCTTAATATCTCTTTCTGTATAGTTTTTGCCATTTACGTCAACTGCTTGAAAAACCAATTTCTTAGAAGTTTCTTGTGCTAACTTTTTCTCTCCAAGCAATGCACAGAAAACTTCCTTCCAACGATTATCTTTAGAACTCACACAAAGAGTGTTACAATAATCAAGAAGTGGGTTTGATTTGTCAAACTGCATATTATTAACTTGAGAAATCAAAAGCATATAAGGGAACCCAGATTGAGGGTATTTGTCAATGTAAGTTTTGTAGGTTGGAATAAAATTTTTGTAGCCTTCATTAATCTTTTCAATTGGTAATTTTGAGAACTCAAGCAATTGATCTTGAATTTTATCCCAAAAGATAGTAAAGTCTTCAGCATGCTTTGTTCCTTTATAACTTAGTTTTATTTTTTCTCCTTTTTTGTAACCTTCAACATTGGTAAATTTAATATCTATTGTTTTTCCTCTTTCCACAGGAAGGGGAACATTTACAAAAAATGATTCATCATTGCTTGTTACCAATAGAGCACAGTCAATAAAATCTTTTTCAAATTTTATACTATCAAGGTTTATTTTTATCTTAGAGTCTTTAAAACTTTCACTGTAAATTATGGCAGGACTTGTGTTTGACACTTGGTCTGGGTTAGCAAAAACTATTGAAATCTTTCCTTCTTTCATTTCAGGAATTTCAATATTTACCCTTGTAGAATTTTTGGAGCAAGAAGATAGCCCTAGCACCAAAAACAAATATAAAAATATTCTTTTCATCTTTTTTCTTTTAATTTAATTGTATTGCAAAGGTAGTAAAAACAATATTTACACCAAAACTAATAACTTATTTTGAAAGAATTTATTTTCTTATAATTTTAATTGAGGAAAAAAACTTCCTCTGCACTTTTAGTTGTTACTGAAGCTACTTCTTCAATATCAATATTTTTTATTTCTGAAATTTTCTGAGCAATAATTGGAATATAGCTACTCTCATTTCTCATTCCTCTATATGGAACAGGAGGCAAATAAGGAGCATCAGTTTCTAAAACTATATCTTTAAGATCAATCTCACTCGCAATTTGAGCTAAGGAAGCATTCTTGAATGTTACAACTCCTCCTATTCCAATCTTAAATCCCATTTCAATAGCTTTCTTTGCTTGATTCCTATCTCCAGAAAAACAATGGAAGACTCCAGAGAATTTCTTATTTGAGGATTTTAGATTATCTTTTAGTTTACCCAATGACTCAAAAGTTTGCTCAAAACCTTTTCTAATATGTATAATTAAAGGAAGGTCAAGGTCAATTGCCCACTGAACTTGAGTTTCAAAAGCATGAATCTGCTCATTAACATAAGTTTTATCCCAATATAAATCTATTCCTATTTCTCCAATTGCATAAATTTTTACCTTTTGAAGGTATAATTCAATATTTTTTAGCTGAGAAAGATAATTCGAATCAACAGAAGTTGGATGTAAACCAAGAGTTGGATAAAAACAATTGTCTTTTTTGCTAAGACTTATCATTTGTTCAATTGAATCAACATCAATATTTGGAAGTATTATCTTTGCAACCTTTGCCTCTTTGGCTCTTAAAATTACTTGGTCAATATCTTCCAAAAACTCTTCTGAATAGAGATGAGAGTGAGTGTCGATGTAATTCATAATGGGTCTTAAACAAAAAAAGCCCAACCTGAAAGGAAGGGCTTCTTCAATCAATTAAATATATTATAAACTTGCAATTCTTTTCATACATTTTGACTTAAGGTTTGAAGCCTTGTTTTTATGTATGATAGAACGTTTAGCCAATTTATCGATAGATGACAATAACTTAGGAAGTTTTTCTTCTGCAGTTGTTTTATCCTCTAAAGTACGAAAATCTCTTAAAGCATTACGCATAGTTTTTGCGTAATAACGATTAGCTATTCTTTTTCTTTCGCTTGAACGAATTCTTTTTAGTGCACTTTTATGATTTGCCATAATTATTATTCTATATTAATTGTACCCCGTAGGGGATTCGAACCCCTGATTTCAAGAATGAAAATCTTGCGTCCTAGGCCAACTAGACGAACGGGGCGTCTTATTGTTTTTTCGCCGTGCAAAGGTACAATCTTTTTAATTACTACCAAATTTTATGACGAAAAAATATTTTTAATTTAATCTCTCTAATCTTTATCTTGCTTAAATTCAAAGCCTAAACGCTTTCCTGTAATTTGTTTTTTAGTTGATAGATTTGATTGAATTTCCCCCACTGTAATAATTTTTACCTCATCAAAAGGTGGTGTTAGTAGGTCAAAATTGTTCACATACTCCATCGAAGAAACAATAATATTATAGATAGAATCTTTATCAATAACTGCCTTATGAAAGCTTGTGTACATCAATCCAACCTCTCTTTTACCTTCAATAAAATAATGATTTTCCTTATTAATAAAGACTCTTCCAATTAAATAACCAATATCCAAATCACGGTGATAATCAAAAGAATCAGAAAGAAAATTATATATATTAATCATCCCACAATATGATCGCTTAATATCTTCTTTAATGTAAGGCGATTTCATTACTTCGTGCAAACGAGGAAATTCAAAGATATTTGTGTGAAGAATAAAAACCAAAGTATCGGAGCCAAAACTAATTTTAAACTCAAAATCGCCTTTGTTTTCAAACATGCAATTAATAACTGGAAAGTTTTTGTTCAGTTCTGAAACAATCTCTTTTGATACTTCTTTAAAAGTATTGAACGCTTGATGAGTATTTTCGCTCACCAAATTATTTAATTCTGCCTTTTGTTGAATTAAATTACCAAGTTCATTACAATTCATAATCAATAAAATTTAAATCTTAAATCTAAGTTAGAAAAAAGCCCTGAAGAAAAAATTTCATCAGGGCTCTATCTTAATCAATCCGATGATTTATTCAGGATGGATTGCTTCAACTGGGCATGCATCAGCACAAGTACCACAATTAGTACAAGCAGCTGGGTCTATTTTGTAAATATCTCCTTCAGAGATAGCTCCTACTGGACATTCATCTATGCATGTTCCACATGCAGCACAGTCTTCAGAAATTTTATAAGCCATGACTTTAAATATTTTTGGTTTGTATTAAAGTGCAAATGTACGAATTATTTCTTAAATTTGCCACGTAATTGAATTAAAACAACACGTAATTATGACAAAAAAACATCTAACTAACTCTATTTCAAAGATTATTGCTATATTTTTATCAGTATTAATTTTTACATCCTGCTCCAGAAATAACAAGGAAGTAATCTCTTATTATGAAAATGGAAATCCAAAATTAGTTTATTACACTAAAATGGATAAAAATATTAAGTATAAGGTTGCTGAAAAGATGTACTATGAAAATGGTAAACTTCAATATGAAGGAGACTTTAAAAATAATGAAAGAACTGGCAAATGGACTTACTATTTTGAAAATGGAGTTGTATTTTCTAAATGCGATTTCACCAACTCAAAAAGTGGATTTGACTGGGAAGTGTACAAAATGGATAAGACCAAAATAGTTGGCTCCAAAGACAAAATCAATCAAGTAAGTTTCTATCCCGATGGAGCATTGGCAGCAATAAAAATTGAGAGCAAAGGAAAAGAAAAGGAATATAAATTCTTTACTACATACAGAGTTTTGGAAGAAAGAGAATACAAAGGAAATATATTAAATGGACAAACTCTTTCTTTCTATGAAAATGGGAATATAAACTCAAAAAACTATTTCAAAGACGGAATGCAAGATAGTGTTTACTTACTATATTATGAAAATGGTACAACACAAATAAAAGGTAATTACAAATTAGACTCTAAGATTGGTAAATGGGAGTATTTTAAAGCAGATGGCACTCCTGATGGAGAAGAAATATATGGACAAGAAGGCTCATTATTAAAACCAAGAGACACTGGACTAAAATATTACGACAAAAACGGTAATGAAATAAAATTTTAGACAATAAGACCATGAATAAAATCATACCAATATTATTTGTGCTAATGATGAGTTATACAAATTTATTCTCACAAGCATTCAACAAAATACCTATAGAAAGGAAAGGCTCTGAAGCAACATTCAAATTAGAAAAAGATTTATATAAGGCACATTTTGGAATAACAAGTGAATCAAGAAGACCAAAAATTATCTTTTCTTGTAAGTCAAGCTATACTTATAACTCCATTTATCAAGATGCTAAATTGGATTTTGAAGTATTTTCTTGTCCTAAATCAAAAGTAAGCTTTCTTCTAATAAATAACTACTACGATTTTTCATTAGGAGCAGATTTATATGTAATTGAAAATGGGCAGTTCACCTTTGTAGGTACTTTAAGTATTGGAGCATATAATAGCATTGGTGGAGAAAATATGAATTATAATTCAATTTTACCATATATTTCAATTGTAAACACAACCGAAAAGACTTATTTCTCATTTGAAGTTCCATTGGTTGTGCTTAACCCAGGAGGACAAGATGAAAGAATAATTGAAGGAAATAAAATACACTACACTCTCTCAAACAAAAAACTACAACAAAACATAACACAATAAATGAAATTTGAAGATATTGAAATAATGTCACCCGTTGGATCCTACGAATCTCTAATGGGTGCAATACAAGGTGGAGCAAACTCTGTATATTTTGGCGTTGGAGAACTAAATATGCGTTCTCGAAGTGCCAATAATTTTACAATTGACGACCTTCGAAATATTGTTGCAATTGCTCAGGAAAATAATCTAAGAACATACCTAACTCTAAATACTATTATATATAATGATGAGTTAGATTATATGCGAAAGGTTATTGATGCAGCAAAGGAAAGCAACATTACTGCAATAATTGCTTCCGATATGGCAGTAATTTCTTATGCAAGAGAAAAAAACGTTGAAGTTCATCTTTCAACTCAATGCAATGTAACTAATACAGAAGCAGTGAAATACTATTCTCAATTTGCTGATGTAATTGTAACTGCAAGAGAAGTTTCTCTTGAGAAGGTTAAGCAAATAACCACTTATATTAAAGAAAATAATATTAAAGGACCATCAGGACGTTTAGTGCAAATTGAATGTTTTGCTCATGGAGCTTTATGTATGGCAGTTTCAGGCAAATGCTATATTTCATTAGATAATGCAAACAAGAGTGCCAACAAAGGTGCTTGTTTACAGTATTGTCGCCGTCCATATAAAATTACTGACATTGACGGAGGAACTGAACTTGTTGTTGACAACCAATATATAATGTCTCCTAAGGATTTGAAAACAATAGATTTCTTAGATAAAGTTTTAGATGCTGGAGTTAGAGTTTTAAAGATTGAAGGTAGAGGTCGTTCAGCAGAATATGTAAAAACTGTAACTAAAACATATAAAGAAGCAGTGAAAGCCTATTTTGATGGAGAATTCACTCAAGAAAATAAAGACAAATGGAATAAGGAACTTAGCAAAGTGTACAATAGAGGTTTTTGGGATGGATATTATTTAGGACAAACTATTGGTGAGTGGACAGAAAAGTATGGATCTCGTGCAACAAAAGTAAAAGAATTTATTGGCACCATAACAAACTATTTCAAAGATATTAATGTTGCTGAAGTAAGACTCGAAACAGGTGAACTAACTATTGGGGACGACATAATTATTCTTGGAAAAACAACTGGAGTTTATGAAGACACAATTAAAGAAATTAGAGTTGACTTACTCTCAGTTGAAAAAGCTGTAAAGGGAGATATGTTTTCTATACCAACACACGAAATAATTAGACGAGGCGATAAACTATATAAAATTAAAGATGCTGAAATTTAACTATCACAGTCATTCCACTTATTGCGATGGTAAGAATACCCTTGAAGAAATGGTTATTTCGGCTATTGATAAGGGATTGAAATATTTTGGATTCTCTGCTCACTCTCCTGTGCCTTTTGAAAATGACTTTGGACTTCAACAAGAAGAAATATCAAACTACTTGAATGAGACCAAGCGTCTAAAAGCAAAATATGAGGATAAGATTAAGCTATTTACCTCAATGGAATTTGATTATATTCCTACAATGTCTGAAGACATAAGAGAAAGAGCAATTAAATACCAATTAGATTATATTATTTCTTCTGTTCATTTGGTATATTCTCCAAAGGGATTATGGTTTATTGATGGCTCCAAACAAGAAAGCTACGATAATGGACTGCAAAATTGCTTTGATGGAGGTATTAAAAAAGCTGTTGGAGCATTCTATGGTCAAACAATTGAAATGATTGAAACTGCAAAGCCAGATATTGTTGGGCATTTCGACAAAGTGAAGATGCATAACAAAGACAGGTACTTTAAAGAAGATGAAACTTGGTATAGGGATTTGGTTATGCAGACCATTGAAGCAATGAAAGAAAATGATTCAATTTGCGAAATAAATACAAGAGGGCTTTATAAAGGACGTTCAAATGACTATTTCCCTCAAACTGCTTGGATAAAAGCTCTTGCCAAAGAAAAAGTTAGAGTTACAATTTCAACTGATTGTCATAAAGCTGAAGAAGTTGATAAACTTTTTGTGGAATGCAGTAATCATTTAAAGGATTGTGGACATAAAGAAATTTGGTACTTTGATGAAATGTGGAAATCAACACCTCTTTAATGGAAGAAATTGACAGTCAAATAGAAATTCTTATAACCGAAGATGGTTCTTCAAGTCTTAGAAGAAAAGATTTGCAGGAAGGCTATCATTCCACCTATGGAGCAATTGCCGAAAGCAACCATATATTTATTAATGCAGGACTGAGAAACATTGAGAGAAAATCTCAAATAAATATTTTAGAAATTGGATTCGGCACTGGTCTTAATGCTCTTTTAACTTGTGAATTTGCTATAAAAGAAAAGCAAAAAATCTTTTATCAAACAATAGAAAAATATCCTCTTTCCAAAGAAATAACATCTAAACTCAATTATGGGAAAATCCTAAATATGGAAGAAGAATTTGAAATGTTACATTCTATAAATTGGGAAGAAAATAATAGCCTTAATACCTATTTTGAAATAAGAAAAACAGCCCAGGCAGCAGAAGAAATCTCCTACAAGGAAAACTTCTTTGACTTAATTTACTTTGATGCTTTTGCACCTCAATTTGAAGAAAAACTTTGGCAAAAAGAAGTCTTTGACAAACTTTTCCTTTCTCTAAAAGACAATGCAAATCTTGTAACCTATTGCTGCAAAGGAGATGTTAAAAGAACTCTTAAAAGCTCTGGTTTTCAAATTGAAAAACTCCCTGGTCCAAAAGGTAAAAGAGAAATTCTTAGAGCAAATGCTGTAAAAAAGAATGACTTAGTCTAATTTATTTTTGACTCAGTTAAAAATAATTTAGACTCAGTTAAAAAACGCATTTGACTTAGTTAAACTGATGTTTTTGGGGTTTTGGGTGGCTTTTCAACACCCTGAGCAAGTCTGTAAATAACTACATACTAATTCATTACCATAGGACAAAGGGGGCTTTTCCTATGACTTAGTCTGAGCGTTTTTTTATGGAATTTGGTCTTTTTTAGACTTAGTCTAAAAACAGGCAGACTTAGTCTAATTTCACTCTGACTTAGTCTTTTTTTGCTTAGACTTAGTCTTTTTTCAGCCTTCTTTTAATGCTGGGTTTTTGGAGTTGGTTCCTTGACTTCAAGACTTACATTGTATTGATTTTTCCCTGATTGTGCTTTTATTTCTTCTAATGGAAGGCTGGTGACTTTAATCATTGTTGAATCAACTTTCAAGACTTGAGTAAAATGCTCAATTACCTTATTATTTCTTTTCTGCATTATAGAAATCATTTGTTGTTCTGCTTCTTGACTGAAAAGAATTAATGCTGTTTCTGTTATGGAATTTTGCTTACTTAAACCTTTTTGCTCAACAAGTCTATTTGCAAATGCAATAAATGAATCATCCTTTTCGCTTATCTCCTTTACCTGTGCAATATCAATTAGTTCAAGACCATTTTGTGAAGCGGAAGGATTATTATTCTTATAGTAGGCTATCTTCAAATTTGCTAATGAAAGTTCTTCAATTGTTTTCTTGTAGTTAGCTTGCTGTGTAAGAGTTAAAACCAATTCTGGTTTGGCATTAGATATTTCTGATAATTGCTTGAACTTTTCAAACTGTTCAGAAGTAAATTCTCTTTCCAAAGGTTCAACAGGTATATTACTTATTGCATCTGGATCAAATCCCAATTGTTCAGCAACTAAACTTACTGGAGAGGTTGCAACCTTAACTAAAAGATTAATCAAGGTTTTAAATATTAATTTCTTATATGAAAATTCTGGAGAGTTTACGTTTCCCTTAACTGGCAAGTCAAGAACAATTTTATCTTTTCTATCCTTAAGCACATAAAGACCAAGTTTAAGAGGAATATTTGCGTATTCAGCCTTTACTTTTTTGTCTTTATCCCCTACCTCACATTTATAAATATCTAATTTGTTTGTTCCTTTAAGGTTGTAATTGGTAATAATGTTCTGAGATGTAAAAGATAGATTTCCTTTTGTTAGAGGTCTTGCGAAGTATTCAAGTGAATAAGGAGAGAAGTCTTTTAAATCAAGATTATTAATAACAAGCATCAGGTTATGATTAGCAATTCCATCTGCAAAACCTTTCCATTTAATATCTATCTTACCAGTTTTAGCAAGAGAAGCTGATAGTTCAAGTTGATTTTTCTTGTCTAAGGTAAAGTTATTTGATTTAATATATATGTTTTCAATTGGATAAGAAAGAGGGACTTGAATAGATTGGTCGTTGAAAGTTAAAGAAGAGTTTTCAACAATAAGTTCCCTTATAATAAAATCCATCTTTGGTTGAGAAGATTTTTTTGTTGTGTCGGTTTGAGCTTGTTTTGTTTCAGGTTCTTCTTTTGAAGGCTTCATTAGGTAGGTGAAGTTATTAGTGCTGTCTTTGTAAAGGTCAAATTGACTTTTAAGAGCATCAATTCTTAATTTGCCTATATGATATTTGTTATTACTAAGGCTAACCTCATCAATCTTTGTTTGAAAGTCATTAAATGAAACGACATTTCTTTTCTTATTATCCAACAAAGAAAAGTTTTTGGCACCTACATTTCCTTTTAAAACAAAATTCATTACATGATTAACATCACCCTTAAGACTAAGATTGGTGGATAGCAATCCTGAAACTTCACTAACATTCATTGACTGTTGCAAGTATGGTAGAATATTGTTTAAAGCAAAGTTTTGAAGATTTATATTTAAGTTGTAATTGGTTGTTTGCATATTATATTTTGCATCCAAAACCAAAGAACCTCCATCTTTAAATTTGAGATTAATGCCTATATCCGAACTTTTATTATCAAAATACATTGAAGGGATATTTAGAGCAAAATCTTCAAGAGCCCATGTGGAGTTTAACTCCAAGTCTTTATAAGTAATATTTGTTTGTTTTATAGTAATATTGTTTAGAGATATTTCCCATTTTGAAGCCGTTGTGTCTTTAGGCTTTGGAGTTGAGTCATTAGAAGAGAATTTCTTAATGATATCGTCAAAATTAAACTCTGAACCTTTTTGATTTATATTAATGTCTGCTCCAGCAAGAAGTATTTGTTGAACAACAACCTTTCGAGCCAAAAGAGGATAAATTTTCATATTAAATTTAAAGGTATCCACACTAATAAATTTAGTCTTGTTGTCCTTTTCAAATATATTCAATTTCTCAATCCTCAAACTTCCATTAAATATATTAAGTTTAAACTTATCAATGGTAACTTCTCTCCCCAGCAACTCTTTATCATTTTTCTCAATATAGCTTTTTGCAATTGGTGAAATTAATATTGCAATCAATAATATTAATGTAAGAATAGAAGCAAATACTATTACTAAAACTTTAATCCACTTTTTCTTAAACATAAACTATCCTCCTAAACCAAATCCATTCTTGAGGCATCTTGACGAACAAAAATAAACAATAAAAGAGTAAATGCCATTAGAGATGAACCTCCATAACTAATAAATGGCAAAGGTATTCCAATAACTGGCAATAGACCAATTGTCATTCCAATATTTACCGTAAAGTGAGCAAAGAGAATAGATGTTACACAATAACCATAAACTCTTGAGAACTTGGAACGCTGTCTTTCCGCCATTTTAATAAGCCTAATCATTAAATATAAATACAGACCTATAACAAATACAGAACCTACAAATCCCCACTCCTCACCAATTGTGCAGAAAATAAAATCGGTATCCTGCTCAGGAACAAAATTATATTTTGTTTGAGTTCCCTTAAGGAAGCCTTTCCCAAAGAATCCTCCAGAACCAATTGCTATCTTTGACTGGTTAACATTATATTCCACTCCCTTTGGATCTGATTTTTGACCTAAAAGAACTTCAATTCTGTCTTTTTGATGTGACTCTAAGGCATTATCATAAACATATTCAACCGACAAAACAACTCCTGCTGCAAAAACAAACAAACCCAAACATAGCCAAATTGATAATTTTCTTCTTCTATTCAATTGCCAAATAACAATGGTAACAACAAAGAGAATACTAATTAATACATATGGATTTATTACAAGTGAAAGCACAAAGAGAATTGCCATTGCAGCTCCAAAAATCAAAACAGAAAGTGATAGTCCTTCTCTAAAAAGAACTAAAACAAAAACCAAGAAAACCAAAGCGGAGCCAGTGTCATTTTGTAACAAAACCAACAACATTGGTATTGCCACAATGGTAATTGCAGCAAACTTAGTTTTAAGATTTTTCATATCAACATCAATTCCCGAAAGTATTTTGGCTAAGGCCAATGCAGTTGTGGCTTTTGCAAACTCGGAAGGTTGTATTCCAAAGTCTCCAACTCCAAACCAACTCTTAGCTCCTTTAGTTTCAGAGCCAATTGCCAGAACTGCCAGAAGCATTACAATAAAAATCCCATACCAAAGATATGATGTTTGAGAAAAGAATTTGGGGTCAATAACTAATATAAAAAGAGCAATAAGTAAAGATACTCCAATCCAAATAAGTTGTTTACCATAACGAGCATCTAAATCAAGTATACTTTTATGAGCTTCGTCATAAACTGCAGAATAAATGCTTATCCAACCAATAAGAACCAATGCCAAATAGGTTAGTATGGTTGTCCAGTCAATGTTTTCTAATAATCCTCTTTCTCTTCTTTCCATTTAATTGTAAACTATTTAAGCATTATTAATCGGATTCTGACTTTTGAACATATCTTCTCAGTGGAAGACTTTGGCAAGGAGCTGCATTAATGTAGGTTTCTTCCATTTCTTTTCTCAAAACCTCTCCTTTTATATATTTTTCAACAAGCAAACTTGCAATTGGTGCAGCCCACGTTCCTCCTCCTCCAGCAGCATTTTCAACATAAACAGAAATTGCAATTTTTGGATTATCCTTTGGAGCAAAACATATAAAAACAGAGTGGTCAGCTCCAACATTTTGTGCTGTTCCTGTCTTTCCACAAACAGCAATATCGTCCATTCTTGCTCTTCGTGCTGTTCCTCCTCCTTCATTAACAACTCCCCACATTCCTTCTACTGCAAGATTCCAATATTCTCGAGGAATCATTGAAAAGTTTTTCTTCACATATTGAGTATTTCGCTTTTTCAAATTCTCATCTCCATAATATCTAACCAAGTGAGGAATAATATACCATCCCCTATTTGCAACAATTGCAGCAAAATTGGCCATCTGCAAAGGAATTACTCCAACTTCTCCTTGTCCAATGGAGTTGGAATAAATTGTAAAGAAGTTCCATCCTCCTCCTTTATAGTATCTATTATAAAAACTTGTGTCTGGAATAAATCCTGATTTTGAGTCTGGAAGGTCAATACCTAATCTTTTACCAAATCCCAACTTATACATTGCTTCATCCCAAATAGATAATCCATACTTGCTTTCAACCTTTTGAGTTGTTGGGTCTTTTTGTTGAATGATTTTTTGATATACTCTATAAAAATAAGGATTGCAGGACATCTTTATTGCATCTCTAACATTTGAAGCAGATGGGTGATTATGGCAACCAACCAAAGACTTGTCGCAAGGAAAACCAGTGTCAGGATAAATTACTCCCATATCCAAAGCAATCATTGCTTGAGCAACTTTGAAAATTGAGCCTGGAGGATATTCTGCCATTAGAGCTCTATTGAATAATGGTTTGGAAATATCGTTGAGGAGTTTCATATAATTATTTCCTCTAACTCTTCCTACCAACATATTTGGATCATAAAAAGGAGCTGAAACAAAACAAAGTATTTCTCCAGTTGAAGGTTCAATGGCAACAATGGAACCTCTTTTGTTTGCCATTAGTTTTTCTGCATAGAGCTGCAACTGCAAATCAATTGAAGAATAAAGGTTACTTCCTGCAATGGATGCAGTATCATATTTCCCGTTTTGGAAACTTCCTTTTTCTCTGTTGTGAACATCAACCAAAGTTATCTTACTCCCTTTTGTTCCTCTTAAAAGTTCTTCATAATATTTCTCCATACCACTCATTCCAATATAATCTCCCTTTTTGTAGTATGGATTTTTCTTAATCATATTTTCATTTACTTCCCCTACATATCCTAAAACGTGAGAAGCAACAGAATGAGGATAATAGCGCAAGGTACGACTTTGAGCATAAAATCCAGGGAACATATAGAGCTTCTCCTGAATTGGCCCAAAGTCTTCTTTGGATATTTGCTTTTCAAATGAAGATGGAGCATAGGTAGAATAAGTTACAGCCTTTTTCATTCTTGTTAAGAACTGCTCTTTATCAATTCCAACCAACTGACATAAAAGAGCTGTATCTAAATTTTTAACTTGACGAGGAATAACCATAAGGTCGTAAACCAACTCATTATAAACCAAAAGTTCTCCATTACGATCATAAATCAAACCTCGAGCTGGGTACTGGGTAACAAACCTTAATGCATTCCTGTTTGCCAGTTGAGCATAGGAATCATCAAAAACCTGAAGGAATAAAAGTCTAATAACATATATAATCCCCACGGTGATAAAAATTCCCATTAAAATAAAACGCCGTGAGGAAAGTGTATTTTTCATATCTTTGCAATATCGGTTGCAAATTTACAATAAAAACCTTTAATAAAATATACTTGGGAATGGAAGAATTAATAAATAGAATTTTTAATATTAAAAACTCAAACGAATTTGAAGCCATTGCTCTTGAAGTTTTTAAATTCCAGTATGAAAACAATAAGGTTTATGGCTCTTGGTGTAGATTGATGGGCAAAAGTCCAGAGAATGTTTTTAGCATAAATTCAATCCCTTTTCTTCCAATTTCTTTTTTCAAAACACATAATGTTGTAAGCTTTCCAACTTCCCCAGTTCATTTTTTCAAAAGCAGTGGTACAACAGGCAACGAAACAAGCAAACACTTCATTTATGACCTTTCAATTTATGAAAGAAGTTTTACAGCTTGTTTTGAACAATTTTTCTCAAAGATTGAAGATTATTGCTTTATCGCTCTTTTACCAAACTATTTGCAACAAGGCAATTCTTCTTTGGTTTATATGATTGATAATTTTATAAAGAAAAGTAAATACGAAGAAAGCAATTTCTATAATGGATCTTTGGAAGATGTTATTCAAACGCTTAAAGAATGCGAGAAAGAAAATCGTAAAACCATACTTTTTGGAGTTACCTATGCTCTTTTGGATTTGATTGAAATTGAAAAACTCAACCTCAACAACACCATAGTTTTTGAAACAGGAGGTATGAAAGGAAGAAGAAAAGAATTAATTAGAGAAGAACTTCACAAAACTCTTTGCCAGGGATTTGGAATTAATGCAATTGCTTCTGAATATGGTATGTGTGAACTCTTTTCTCAAGCCTATTCAAAAGGAGAAGGAAGATTCTTCTGCCCCAATCAAATGAAAATTTTAATAAGAGATACTTACGACCCATTAACCTATATTTCTGATAACAAAACAGGAGGAATAAATGTTATAGACCTTGCCAATATTTACTCCTGCTCTTTTATCGAAACCCAAGATTTAGGGAAAATTCATTCCGATAATAGTTTTGAACTCTTAGGAAGAATAGATAATACAACAATTAGAGGTTGTAATTTAATGTATGAGTTTTAAAAAAGATATATTTAACAATAATATTTATTGCTCAATATATAATATCACTGTATCTCTTGGATTTTCTACTTTAAAATTATAATTTTCATGATTATTATTATAATAACATTGTCCCCAACCATCATTAGCAGCTACTCTAAAAAGCTCATATCTCATTGAATCATTAATATCTTTTGAGTAGAGGAACTTGTCTTCATATCTTGGAAATTCATAAGTGCTTGTAATTCCTCCTAAACCCCAAATAGCATCTTTAGGCATAATAACTTTTAAATAACCATAACTTATAGCTCTAATATCTGCTCTCACTCCAACTGAATCAAATGGTTTCCCAACCCATTTATCACCTACACAAAATTCTCCTTTAGCAAATTGATATCCAGCAATATTGTTAGGTATGGAATAAACGTGATCAAATTTTACATCTTTATTCCTAATTGGAATACGTATCTTATAATATCCTCTTGAATCAGTTTTAGCAACTCCATAATAAGTTTCTCCATCGCTGGATATTCCCATACCATAAGCTCGTTTTATACAAGCTAAATCAAAAGTAACATTGGCAAGTGGTTTTCCAGTATGATAATCTGTAACATATCCATATAATGTATAAGGATAAAATTCTAAATCTTCATATTCTTCATTTTGTTCGCAAGAAAAGAATAATGGAATAACAAGCAAGGTTAATAATACAACTATTTTATTTAGACTTAAAAACTTCATTCCCATTTTGATAAATTTATTTGTTAATAGATAAATCTAATTTTTTAAGACAACAAATATATAACTTTATTTTTAACTCGCATAAAAAGGAAAATATTTCTGTTTTTATTGCCCTTTTCTCTATTAATATATTCTCTCATAATAACTTCTATTTACTTTCCAAAAAACATAGAATTTACGCAAAAAAATCTAAGATAAATATACTTGAAATTAAACAAGCTTTACAACCTGAAAAACAAGGCTATAAACTAAAAAGACAGGCTTTCAATCTCACTAAACCTTAAGTTAATCTCAGTATAATGGCATTATATTCTCCATTTAATGCCATTAAACCAAAACTATAATGCCATTAATGTCGTTTCCTGAAATAGGTTTACACTTTTTAGGTTATTACTAATTCAAATTTACAGTTTATTTTTTTATTTCTAAAACTAGTTTATTGATAAAAT
>JAFNAR010000015.1 GCA_017860255.1 Bacteroidota bacterium
TATCTCTATACGAATTGCATCCGTAATCTTGCCTCTTTTCTCCATTTTTGTTACACTTTTTTTGTATAAAAAGTGTCAACTTTTTTCAGTACAAGACAATAATGGCATTATATTCTCAATATAATGCCATTAAACCATATATATAATGCCATTATACTTGTCAAATAATGGCATTATACTTAGAATATAATGGCATTATACTGAAAACATAATGGTGTTATTCTTAGATTAAATTGAGATTTAATTAGTTATAAGTCTTGTTTTGTTGGGCTAAAACGTTGTTTTTTTAGATTTATATTTCGTTTATTTTAACTGATGTTTCTTTTTATTATTTGGAGGTTTTATTTTTAATTGATGAAAACAGAATCAAACTTCTTATCTTTGCAAATTATTTTCTACTAAATAAATCTAAATATTTGAATGATTACAGTTAATAATCTATCTATTGCTTTTTCTGGGATTGATCTGTTTGATAATGTATCCTTTGTTATTTCTGATAAGGACAGAATTGGTCTTGTTGGGAAGAATGGTGCTGGAAAGAGTACTCTTTTAAAGATTCTTTCCAAACAACAGGAGCCACAAAGTGGAACAATTATTGTTTCGCAATCTCAAACCATTGGTTATCTGCCTCAGGAGATGATTCCATCTTCAACAATGAATATTTTGGATGAAACTCTAACAGCTTTTGAAGAGGCAAAGCGATTGGAAAAGAAGATAGAAGAGCTTAACAATGAAATTGCTAATAGAACAGATTATGAAAGTCAGGAATATGAGATGCTTCTACATCTTCAATTTGAGGCTAATGAACGACTTGTTTTAATTGATGCTGCAAATGCTCAGGCTGAAGCTGAAAAGGTTTTGCTGGGATTGGGTTTCTCTCGCCAAGATTTTGAAAGAAAGATATCGGAGTTTAGCTCTGGTTGGCAAATGAGGGTTGAGTTGGCGAAGATTCTTTTGAAGAAACCAGATATTATTCTTTTAGATGAGCCAACAAATCACCTGGATATTGAATCAATAGGCTGGCTGGAAAATTTCTTAATAAATTATTTTGGTGCTGTTGTTTTAGTGTCCCATGATAGAGTGTTTTTGGACAATATAACACGAAGAACAATTGAAATAACTGCTGGAAAGATATACGACTACAAGGCTTCATATTCAGAATATGTTGAACTTTTAAACCAAAGAAGAGAAACACAAAGGGCAACCTTAACCAATCAACAAAAACAGATTGCAGAAATAGAAAAATTTGTTGAACGATTTCGTTATAAGGCTTCAAAGGCTAAGCAAGTTCAGTCAAGGATTAGGCTAATTGAGAAAATGGAGCTTGAAACCATTGATGAGGTTGATATTTCAACAATTCATTTTCGTTTTCCGCCATCTCCTCATTCTGGAAAGATTGTTGTGCAGATGAAAAACCTGGGAAAGAAGTATGGGGAGAAAGAGATTTTGAAGGATGTTAATATAATAATTGAAAGAGGAGATAAGATTGCTTTTGTTGGTAAGAATGGGGAAGGAAAGAGTACCCTTTCAAAAGTAATTGTTGGAGAAATTACAGATTACAGTGGTGAATATAAGGAAGGACATCAGGTTTCTATTGGTTATTTCGCACAAAATCAGGCTGCACTCTTGGATGGAAACAAAACAGTTTTTGAAACAATTGATGAAATCGCAGTTGGAGATATTCGTTCAAAGATTAGAAATATTTTAGGTAGCTTTTTATTTGGAGAAGATGATATTGATAAGAAAGTAAAGGTGCTTTCGGGAGGAGAGAAATCGCGTTTGGCACTTGCTAAACTAATACTTTCACCAGTAAATCTTTTGGTTTTGGACGAGCCAACAAACCATTTGGATATGGATTCAAAGGATATTTTGAAGAATGCCTTAATTCGTTATGATGGAACATTGATTATTGTTTCTCACGATAGAGATTTTCTTCAGGGACTTACCAATAGCCTTTATGAATTCCGCAACAAACATATAACAGAGTTTAAGGGAGATATATTTGAATATCTTGAACACCGCAAAATTGAAGACTTAAAAACATTAGAAATTGCAAAGGCTAAGGATTCTCAAAACAAAACTGCTAATGTTTCAAAGAATAAAATGGATTATGAAAAGTCAAAGGAATGGGAGAAGGAGCTAAGAAAGATTAGAACAAAGATTGAGAAAACAGAACAGGAGATTGAGAAGCTTGAAGAAGAAATTAGTGATATTGACTCAAAACTTGCAAATCCAGAAATAATTCAAACCCTAACCTTAGACGATAATTTCTACAAAACATATCAATCAAAGAAAGACCTCCTAATGCAAAAAATGAAACTTTGGGAAGATTTGTCTTTGGAACTGGAAGAAAAAACACAATAATAAAATTCATAGAAAGATATTTATCACATACAATATTTAAACAAATAAAAAAAGCAGTTCAAAAAGAACTGCTTTTTCGTTTTATAATAATTTAGTGTTATACTTCCCAAGTATCTCCACTATTTAGTAAGTCATCAACGCATTTGATAGTAGCATCTTGCTTTGCTTCTTCCATTTGTTTTTCAAATATTTGATTATAGTTAGGACTCTTAATAGCTTATTTCTTCTTAGTATTTAAAGGGAAATTGTATCCGAAGGTCAACTTCAAAGATGATAAAACCTCTTTATCATAACTATTATAATAATTATAACCACCATTATAATAATCATAATAATAATAACAAATATGATCTACAGATTCACCACCCATAGCGGATATTTCAATTCCAAAATCAAAGTTTTTATAATTCATTCCAAAACCAAAAGCATAATAAATACCTCCTCCTAATGTATAATCACAATAATTATCATGAGGTTGATGTTCAGGGGTGGAATTTGATAAATTCAGACTGTATCCTAATTTTATATTATAGTAAGGGCTCCATACTCTATTTGAAAAATATCCTTTAACGTCAAAATATAATGGGATTGCTGAGGAATTTTCCATAAAATGAATTCCTAAACCTCCTCCAAGTGTTATATAAGGATTAAATTGATAACCAATATTACCAATAAAATTACTATAATATCCGCCAGGAGAATCTAATAAAGTACCTATTCCAATTTCAGGTCTTAAAATAAGTCCTTTTTGACGTGAAGACTTTTCTATTATTCTTATTGTTGAGGCTTGAGTTGAATTAACAATTATTTGAGCTTCTGTAATTGAACTTAGTCCTAAAATAAATAAAGTTATAACTAATAATGTCTTTTTCATTGAATAAATGTTTTATCTATTATTATCCATTGTTTTCTTTATCCTATCATCTGTTGAATTGTCTTTTATAAAAAGAGTCATCCAACGATCTTCTTCTTTTGCTGGTCGAAAACTTTTGTATCTCGCAGGATAACCAGTTACTGTAACAATTAGTTTATCTCCTTCAGCATTTGTTACTACTTGAAACAATGGATTAATAAGTAAATCATAATCATTTTCAGTGCAATAATTTGCAATTGTATACTTTTTGTAATCTTCCAAATTAGGAACGATATCTCTTTGTGCATCTTTGAAACCGCCAATAAAAAACTCAACCTTATGAATTATTTTTTTAGAAGATATCTGGTCTAATTCACCAATGATAGGAGCTGTAAGAACTCCATATTGAGATTCAATTAAACGAGCTTGTGATTGTGTAACGCTGTGTTTGTTTTGAGCAAAAGTAGAAATGCCGATTAATAAAAGGACTAATGTAAAGATTTTTTTCATTGTGATTAATATTTAATTAAAAATTTATTGCAAAATTACTCTATATATTGTAGGAAAATATTATTGCATTGTGAATTAAAATAACATTATTGTGAAAATAATTAACGCTTTACAGAAATTGTTTTTTATTTTATTATTTGCATTCAGAGATAATTAATTTGTCTCCCTCTTTCTTAACAGTAATTGTGATTGATAGTTCTTTATTATCTTGTTTTATTTTAGGAAGATAATAATTACTTATAAAATCAAAATCTAAGGCCTTAGAAATACTAATTAAAAGCTCTATATCTATACTCTTTCGTGAAAAAATATTATATATATTACTTCTGTCGCAGTGAATACTTCGTGCAAGTTCAGAAATTGTTATCCCTTTTTCTTCTTGTTTTTGGCGAATTAATTGACCAATATGTATCTCTATCATATTCTTGTTGTTTCTATTTTTACCATTTCTTAATCTTGCTTATATATACGTAATTATAAAGAATGTCTACAGCCTTCTTATCTTTTTTATTGTTACAAAAAAATAAAAATAAATGCTATAATAGGGAGAAGAATTAATTTCTTTAAAAGTGATTTACTGTTTTACATCGAATTAAAATTTATGAAGATTGAGGCCAGATGTACAAAACTACTTATAAAAACTTTAATCTGTTAATTTAAATAAAAAAAGCAGTTCAAAAAGAACTGCTTTTTTTATTTATAGTAATTTAAGGTTATACTTCCCAAGTATCACCACTATTTAGTAAGTCATCAACGCATTTGATAGTAGCATCTTGCTTTGCTTCTTCCATTTGTTTTTCAAACAATTGTTGGTAAGTTGGAGCTTTATAAGCACGAATAACTCCAAAAGCCATTGGGAATTCTGGTGGACGCATTTGAGCTAACATCATATGAACTCCAGTGTTTTCTCTTGTTGCATCGTGTACTAATAAGTCATTTTCAGTAATTCCATTTTTACCAATTTCAACAACTTCAAGATGATTTCCTCTCAAGATAATACCTTTATCTCTGTTCTTGCCAAAAATCATTGGTTTATCTTGTTCTAACCACAATTGACGTTCTTCTTTAAATTCTCTATCAGTAACTTCAGAGTGAGTTTTGTCATTAAAGATTACACAGTTTTGCAATACTTCCACAATTGCTGCTCCATCGTGAGCTGCCATTGCTCTACAAACTTCTCCTAAAGTTTTTGGAGAGTTGTCAATTGCTCTTGCGAAGAAAGTTCCTCTTGCACCAATTACCAGTTCGCCTGGATTGAAAGGGTAGTCAATAACTCCAAAAGGAGAAGTTTTGGTGATTTGACCTTGCTTTGTTGTTGGAGAGTATTGTCCTTTTGTTAGTCCATAAATACGGTTGTTAAACAAAATATAGTTCATATCCATATTACGACGAATTAGGTGAATGAAGTGGTTACCTCCAATTGCTGTTGCATCACCATCTCCAGAAGCTATCCAAACACTTAAATGTGGATTCGCTATTTTTACTCCTGTTGCAATTGCTCCTGCACGTCCGTGAATACCATGAAATCCATAAGTATTTACATAGTAAGGGAAACGTGAAGAACAACCAATACCTGAAACAACACAGAAGTTTTCTTTCTTATATCCTATTTCAGGGAATATTCCTAATATTGATGCTAAAATTGCGTGGTCTCCGCAACCTGGACACCATTTAACCATTTGATCACTTGCAAAATCTGCTTTTGTAAGTTGTACGGGTGAATGTTCTATAGCCATATTATTATTCTCCTAAAATTTGTTTAAACTTATCTTTTAATTCACTAACTTCGAATGGTAATCCTTTTACTTTATTGTATTGAAGGAATGGAATGTTTTCGAAGTTCATTCTTAAATAGTTTACAAATTGTCCCATGTTCAATTCACAAACTATTATCTTTTTATATTTTTTCAATATATCGCCAGTGTTTTTAGGCAATGGCATAATGTAATTGAAATGAGTGAAAGCTATTTTCTTTCCTTCTTCTCTTAATTCTTCAACTGCAAGTTTCAATGCTCCTTCAGTTCCTCCCCAACCAACTACCAATAGGTCTGCATTGTCATCTCCATAAACTTTTTGATCAGGAAGTCTGTCAGCAACTTTTTGAACTTTTTCTGCTCTGTTGTTAACCATTAATTGGTGGTTAGCGTTGTCAGTAGAAACACTTCCCTTACCATCTAATTTTTCCAATCCTCCAATTCTATGACGCAACCCTTCCATTCCTGGAATTGCCCATTCTCTTACAAGAGTTTCTGGATTACGCTTGTATGGTAAATATGTTGGGTCGTTAGGTGTTGCAAAAGGAGGGTTGATTGTTGGAAGTTCTGACATCTTTGGAATGCGGAATAGTTGAGAACCATTTCCCAAATAACCATCAGTTAAAAGAATTGTTGGAGTCATGTGTTCCAATGAAAGTCTTGCTGCTTCAAATGCATAATAGAAACTATTTGCTGAAGATGATGCTGCAATAACAATGCAAGGTGCTTCTCCATTTCTTCCAAACAAAGCTTGGTAAAGGTCAGATTGTTCTGTTTTTGTTGGTAATCCAGTTGAAGGACCTCCTCTTTGAACGTCAACAATTACAAGTGGAAGCTCCGTCATAACAGCTAATCCAATAGCTTCACTCTTTAATGATAATCCAGGACCAGATGTTGAAGTACAAGCCATAGCTCCAGCAAAAGAAGCTCCAATTGCAGAACAAATTCCTGCTATTTCATCTTCAGCTTGAAAAACTTTTGCTCCAAGTGATTTATGTTTTGCTAATTCAATTAAAATATCTGTTGCAGGAGTGATAGGATATGAACCTAAGAATAAAGGTAAGTTAGCCTTTTCTGCTGCTGCAAGCAATCCCCATGCAGTTGCAATGTTTCCTGTGATGTTTCTGTATTTACCTTTTGGCATTTCAGCTTGTTCAACTTTCGCTTTTTCAGCTTGTAGAACATCTGTGTTTTCACAGAAATTATATCCTGCTCTAACAACAGCTTTGTTTGCTGCTACTACATCAGGTTTCTTTTTAAATTTCTTTTCTAAGTAAGCATCGGTATGAGTTAAATCTTTGCTGAAAATGTAGAAAATCATACCTAAAGCAAACATGTTTCTTGAACGTTCAGCAGATTTTTTGTCAGTGAAAATATCTTTAACTGTTTCAACTGTCATTGTTGTCATTGGAGCTTTAACCAAAATATAGCTTGATAGTGAATCATCTTCCAATGGGTTGTTTGTATAACCAGCCTTTTGGATAGTGTCATCAGTGAAAGTGTCAATATCTACTATAATTATTCCTCCTTTTTTAGCCCATTTAAGGTTAGATTTTAAAGAAGCAGGATTCATTGCAACCAAAACATCGCAATTATCTCCTGAACTGTAAATTCTTTTTCCTATTTGAACTTGGAAACCAGAAACTCCAGCAACTGTGTTGTGAGGAGCTCTAATTTCAGCGGGATAATCAGGAAATGTTGCAATATCATTTCCATCCAAAGCAGCTGTTTCGGAGAAAAGAGTTCCAGAAAGTTGCATTCCATCGCCAGAGTCTCCAACGAATCTTACAACAACATTCTCTTTCTCGTTAAGTGTTTTTGTTGTCATTTTGTTTGTATATTTGATAATAACTTCAACTAATTAAATGTGTTTATTAATTTGCAAAGTTAGGAAGTTTATTTTGAATAAGAGATTATTTTCAATACATTTTTTCTCCTCTTTAAGATATTATCTTAACAAGCTTAAACTTTATGAAAGAAGTTCAATAGAAAAATATCGTTTTTAATAGAAAAATAAACGGGACATAATGAAAAAAAGTCGGCACTTAAGCAAAAAAAGTCGGTGATTAAATTTATTTATAAGGGACTTTTTTTATTTAGAAATTCTGGATGGAAAATCTGGAAACTTTTCTTGTCTTTCTAATTGGGAAGTAGTATTATCTTTTTTGAAACAAAAGAAATCTCTTCCGTTTGTAATTAAAAGATAAGGAGCATTTATAGTTTTATTATATCTTATTGCTTGATTAAGGATTTCTGGACTAAGAATAATATCTTCTTTCTTGCATTCAATAATCATCCAAGGTTTTAACTCTCGGTCATAAACCAAAATGTCAAAACGTTTTATTAGCTTCCCAACCTTAATTTGTGCTTCAACTGCAATTAGCGAAAGAGGAATGTTTTTATCATTAATAAGAACAGAAATAATATGTTGCCTAACCTTTTCTTCTGGGGTTAAGGCAACATATTTCTTCCTTATTATATCAAAAATTTCTTCGCTCATTAAGAATTATTCTTCTCCCATGCTATCAGAGTCACCATTTTGTTCGCCTGATTGACGCTTTTTCTGTTTTTGCATTTGGTCTTTATTAACTGCTCCAAAACGATAATTAAATGATAAAACAATGTATTGAGATGTTCTGTGGTTAACAGAGTATTCTTTGTAGTTTTCTGTGAAAGTATATCTTGATCTTTCTCTTGTGTTGAAAATGTCGGAGAATCTCAAACTAAGATTTCCTTTTTTATTAAGAATATCTTTCTTAACTGAAAGGTCAAGCCAATACATAGGGTCGGAATATCCTTGAATATTTTCTCTTTTTGGTTGGTATTGTCCAGAAATTTGAATAACCCAGCTCTTTGGAAGAGAAATTGTTGTGTTTAGTTTAGCGTCCCAATTAAGTGTTTGAACAAGATTTCCACCAAACTCTCTTCCGTCTTCATACGTTCCATAAATATTTCCACTTAAATTAGCTTTCCACCACTTTGTTATTTTTTGGTCAATAATAAGTTCAGCTCCATAATTTGTACTTTTGGAAAGATTTAAAGATGTATTGGCAATTCTTTGTCCATCTGCATATTCTGCTCCTGCAACATCCCAAACCCAATCAAACCCATATTGTCTTGCATTAGCTTCATTCCATAAGAAATTGAAATGAGTTATTTCGTTATTTGTTACCCTATAATATAAAGATGTGAATATTGTTGTTGTAGGAAAGATTTTAGAATATCCAACTTCAAAAGCATCAGTATATTCTGGCATGATATCAGGATTTCCAAAACGTATATAAGAAAGATTGTTTATATCTATGTATGGAGCTAATGACCAAGGGTCGGGTCTTCTAATCCTTCTTGAATAAGAAATTTGTCCAGATTGAGAATCAGTGAAATTATATGAAATATGAAGAGTTGGGTAAACACTAAAATAATTTTTAGTATCTTGATTTTTAGGGAAGAATAATTCTTCGTTGTTTTGAATTTTTGAACCATCTCTAAAAACTTGTTCTAATCTAAGTCCAAGTTGAGCAGATAGTTTTTTGTTGAAACTATAACCCAAAGTTCCATAAATAGCATGAACTGATTCTTTGTATTTAAAAATATAACTCATGCTATCATCCTTAACCATATTTCTTGAAGGGAAATAATCATAATTTGCATTTGTATTTACATAGTTTAGGTTGTAGCCAGTTTCAAGTTTTAAGGATTCTGAAAAAGGATGAACATAATTAAGAGTTACAAAAGCTCTATCATTATTTGATTTTGAAACATTATTTAAGTAGAAAGTTTCATCTGAACCTTCTTCAAAACTTCTTATTTGAGTATTGTCATTTGAAAACTCTCCAAAGTTCCAGTTAGCATCAAGAGAAAGTATTTGATCTTTCTTGTTGAACTTCTTTTCGTAGTTAAGGGTTATATTTTGAAAGAACATTGATCTTGTTCCAGTTTCTAATCCATAATAATTATTAGGATTTAGACTGTCATTTTGGTTGAATTTATCCCATGCAAATAAATACTCTTTGCTTATTCCTTTTGGAGAATTTCCTCCTTTTCTTAAATTATATGATAAACTAAGAGTGTTTTTGTTATTTATATACCAATCACCTCCAATCTTAAATCCTCTTCCAAGTCTATCACCATCAGTGTATCTGTTTTGTAAAAGATTTTGATTGTTAGATAACATAGTTTTTTCATTAAACCCATTATTTGAGGATTCAAAATATCTTATATCTCCATTAAAAAATATAGCATATTTCTTTGCGGAATAGTTTAGTTGAGCAGATAAGCTTGATTGTGGGAAAAGAGATTTATCAGTGTCCATATCATTATTTATTCCAACTCCAGTGGAGGCAGAAACAGAACCATTAAACCCTTTGTTGCCTTTTTCTTTTAAAACAATATTAATAATACCGCTCATTCCTTCAGGATTATATTTTGCAGAAGGGTTTGTTATAACTTCAACACTTGCAATAGTTGCAGAAGGTATTTGTTCCAAAACAGTTTGAAGGTCACTCCCAAGCAATTCGCTTGGTTTTCCATCAACCAAAACTGTAACGTTTCCACTTCCTCTTAGAGAAACATTTCCATCTTGGTCAACAGCAACAGAAGGAACATTTTCTAAAACATCAGTTGCTGAACCACCACTACTAACAATATTCTTATCAACATTTACAACTCTTTTGTCAAGTTGATATTCCATCATACTTCTTTCGGCTGTAATTTCAACTCCCTGCAATGTTTCAGCTCCAAGATTTAGATTAATTGTACCCAAGTCGATATCTTTTTTAGAAACTTTAATAGGCTTGTACATTTCTTTATAGCCTATAAATGTAAAGCGAAGAAGATAATTGCCAAGATCTGATTGTAAAACAAAGTTACCTTTTTCGTCAGTAATAGTTCCATTAACTAATGAAGAATCTTTTGCTCTAAGAATAACAACATTTACATATTGCATAGCTTCATTGCTTGATGCATCAATAACTTTTCCAAATAGCTTTCCTTTAGGTTTATTAATGTTAGTACCTGAAGGTTTTGAAGACACATCTCCTTGATTAGGTCCTTTTGATTTTAGTTGAGCAAAAGTTAGTTCTGTTGAAGAAAGATATAGAATAAATATACTTAATATAATCGTTAGTATTGATTTAGTTGATTTGTTCATTTTTATTTTTATTTATTTGATTTGCAAAATTACAATTTTAGATAGTTCGAAAACAATTAAAATAATTATTTCATGTTAATTTAATACATAAGCTTAGACAAGAAAATTTGGAAAAGTTTACTGAACTGGTAAATATTTCTGTATATTTGCCCTTTGAAAACGATATTAATTAAGGAAAAAATATGAAAAGAGTTTTATTATCAATAGCAATTTTATTATGCTCCTTTGCTTCTATGGCTCAAATTGATGTAACTTGGGGACAAAGATTTTACAATATAATTGAATCTTGCGAAGATGCTCAAATAGTTATGGAAGATCACGATGGATATTATATGTGGTACTTGTTGAATGAATATGAAGGAGGGGGCGAGTTTAAGTTAAACTATTATATGGCAAGAATTGATAAGAATAAGGATGTCCAAAAGATATATAAAATGGATTTTGGGCATTCATCTTTTAAAATTGAACATACTTGGCGTTCTGGTGAGTTAATTGGATTTATTCTAAGTAGAGTTTCAGAAGATAAAGTTGTTGAAAAGAAAGGCAGCTCAAAAAAAAATAAACAAGTTCAACAAATAACAACAGGAAAAGCAAATCTTTACTATCAATTCTTTCATACAAAAGATATGCGTTTGATAGGGGAGAGACCTATTAAATTTAAATCCTATAACTATTTCTCAGTTGAAGGACAAAAACCATATCTTTTTAATTTTTCAGAAAATAAATCAAAGTTAGCTTTTGGATTCTTAACAAACGATACTTCAGGCAAGGGAGTTAATATTGAAGTTTATGATGATCAAATGCGTCTTTTGTGGGAAAAAACTCATAAACTTAATGTTAGCAATAGTGCATACTTAATTAAAGACATTGCAGTAAGTAATGATGGAAAGAGAAGTTTGCTTGCAATAAATTCTTTTTCAACAAGCAAAAAGAAAATATATACTGATGGAAAGGTACATTTAATTTGGGTTAATGAATTTGAAGAAAGAAGTCATGAAGAACAATTAGATAAAGCTTGGGCAACAGATATTAAATGCGCTTTTGGATTTGAAGAAGATTATTTAGTGGCTGGTTATTATGGTACCTCAACCGATAAACCTAATCTTGCAGTTGGAGCATTCTCTTTTATATATGACCATAGAAGAGGATTTAAGAAAAACTCCTCAACTTTAGAATTTAAGGAATATGAGACAGATGATGATATAGATGAAAAATCAGGATTGCCTTATCCATCAGATATGGTTGCAACAGTAGATCATCTTTATCCAATGGTTGGAGGTAATTGCATAATGATTGGAGAACAAAAATTTGCTTCCAAAGTTGAACCACCAAAGAGAAGAGGGGATGTGCCAACAGGAGAAGATGCAAATTTCTATAGAGATATTATTATTACAAATATTGATAAAACGGGTTTTGTAAGTGGAAGCTCCTATATTCCTAAACGTCAAAAGACTTATAGAGAAAGCGATCAGTTCAATTCTTATGCACTTACAAAAGATAGTTATGGAATTTATCTAATGTTTAATGATCATCAAGCAAATTATGATGCTAATAGTTTTTGGCCAGTTAGAAACTATGACTCTGATAAGTCAAGAACTCAAGTAAATTTTGTTCAAATATATAATGATGGCTCATGGCGTTGGCATGAAGCATACAATTCAAAAATCAATAAAATGCCTTTCTTTAAAACAATATTCCTTACTTTTGAAAAAGAGGTTCTTTTCTTAGGACATTATCAAGATAATAATGTTATAGGTAGCGTAGGTACTCGTTAGAAAATTTGAATATTATGAATAGATTAATATTATTATTTTCATTTATTCTAATAAATCTTTGCACATTTGCACAAACTTCAACAAAAGTACTTTATCTTGGTAATAGCTATACTTATGTTAATGATTTACCAGATATTGTTGAAAGATTGAGTCAAAGCCAAGAAAAAGAAATTCAATCCACTGAGTTTCTTTCAGGAGGGGCACGTTTTCAAACTCATTGGAATAACTCTTCAGTAATAAATACAATAAAACAAGGTGGATTTGATTTTATGATTCTTCAAGGACAAAGCCAAGAAGTTGCATTCCCTCAAGGACAATTTATGAGTGAAGTTTATACTTATGCACATAAATTAGACTCTCTTTTTAAAGCTTATAATCCAAATGGGAAGGTTATTTTCTTTATGACATGGGGCTATCGCTATGGAGATGCTGATAATTGTACTTTTTATCTTCCATTTTGCACATATTCTTCAATGTCTCAAGAACTATATAATAATTATAGACAAATGGCTTTGGACTTCCAATCATCTGTTGCACCAATTGGAGCTGCTTGGCGTTATTCCATTAACTTAGATTCCAATTATGTACTTCATAGTTCAGATAATTCTCATCCATCATATGGTGGTTCTTATTTAGCTGCTTGTGTTCTTTATTCCTCTATTTTTAAAGAAAATGTAAATTCATCTTTCTATTATCAATTGAGTTCTCAAACTGCACAAAGATATCAGCAAATAGCAAACGCGATTGTTATGGATAGTTTGTCTCATTGGAATTTAACCTCACTTTCCACAAATGAGATAATAACAAATACTACATCAGCAAATGTTTATTATAATGAAAAAGAAAATTCAATAAAGATTGATGTAAAAAACATAGATAAAGATTTAAGTGTTTCATTTTTTGATATTAAGGCTAAATTAATAGGCTCTAAAATAATTAAGCCTACCAATAATATTATTCAAACGTCTATTGATATTTCAAATCAAAATAAAGGACTTTATATTGTTAAATTAGAGTCAAACAGTTATTCTAAAACATTCAAGATAGTTAAGTGAGAGCTTATTTTGTAGTTGATTATTTTTGTTTAAAAGTAAAATGTCGGAAATAAGAAAATTAGATAGTATAATTTTAGAAGCTTCAAACAGCGATAAGAATGTTCTTGTTAGAGGAGAATTAGGCTCAGGAAAAGAATATACTGCACAATCTATTCATAATAACTCTATAAGAAAGAACAATACTTTTGTTACTCTTAATGTTACAACTTTAACAAAACTAACCAATAAGTATTCTTGTTTAGAAACAGCCGATGAAGGAACATTATATTTAGATGAGATTGCCAATTTAGAATATGAAAATCAGTTAAATCTAATTGAATTTCTAAAAACGAAGAAGGTAAAAGACCAAAATAGTCTTAAAACAAAGGAATACAATATAAGGTTTATAGCATCAACAACAAAGAATCTTCAAGAAGAGGTAGATAAAGGTAAATTTATATTTGAATTATATAATCTCATAAGTGAAATAGAAATTGAGCTTATTCCCTTAAAGTATTTTGGGGAGGAGATAATTGATTTAGCCAATTTCTTTATATTGGATTATTGCAAGAAAAACAGAAAACCATTAAAGCAATTAAGCAATGGAGCCAAGAAATTGCTAATGTCTTATCACTATCCTCAAAATTTCAGAGAGCTAAGAGCAATCATTGAACTAACACTAATGACTTCAAGCTCTTCAATAATTTATCCAGAAGAAATTTATCTTCCAAAGGATAATCATGCAGAAAGTTTCTTTTTGAAAGAAAAAACTTTAAAAGAATATGAAGTAGAAATTGTATCTCATTTTCTTAAGAAGTATGATAATAGAGTGTATTATGTTGCTGAGAAATTGGGAATAAGTAAAAACAAAATATATAATATGATTAACCAAGGTTTAATTAAATTATAGCAAATAGTCCAATCTTTCATTCATTCCACTTTAATAATTATATTTCATTAGTTTTGACTTAAGATTTCACTAATCTTTTGTTTATACAACTGCCTTTCCAAAGCATATTCTCCCTCTACAGGAACAGTATAATATAAGTAATTACCAACCATTCTAATTTTTTCAACATTTGGAAAACCTAAGTTTATTGTATTAATGTATTTTCCTGTTTCTAAGTCCAATTCTTTTAATTCAAGAGAAGCAAACTTTTTGATGACAATAAAACACCTATTAGCTTCTCTATTAAATAACATATCATCAATTAAAGGAAAATCTTTTAGTAATTCATTATCCATAGGCAAAGACTTAACAAGTATATTCTCCTTATTAATAATATGAATAACTTCTTTGTTGTAGTTAAATATATATAAATAGCTTTTATTAGCTATAAAATTTACTGGAATAGTGCCACTTGTATATTTATATTTTACAATAATATTATCTTTGTTTGGAGTTGGGTCTTCCATTGCTCTTTCTTTTCCATAATATAATTCTCCTAAGGTTGTAGGTCGCATTGCTTTATATGTAAATTGAGTTTCAATATCATTCATTGTATTTAATTGTTCTATTTGCATAGCAATACTATTATCAAATATATTATCTCCAAACTTTCTATGAAAAAAAGGAACCACATCAAAGTTTATATATTCTCCAATATCCATAAGAGCATAATAAACCATTTTATATTTAATCTTTCCCTTAACTTCATATAGTCTAAAAACATAAACTAATTTCTTATATAGTCCGCTATTAAAAGTATAAGCATAAATGCCTTTATCGAAAGTGCCAATAATATTAATTCCTGCATTATAAACGTAATTAGGAATACTGTTGTCCTCTTTAAGAAACCTGTTTCTTTGAACATAATTCTTTGGATTTGCAATAATATAGCCAATACCATTTAGTACAGAATCATAAGGAGTATATGTTAAGCAAGTATCCGAACTTGTTATTCTCCAATAATCATCTCTGCCTTCTTCCTTTACTCTTAACTTATTATGACAATCAAAACTAACCTCATTACATTCTTTTGGAATTTCTTGCGTTCTTTTTCTATAGTCCTCAAAGGTGAAAACTGAAAGATGCTTTTTGTCGTTTTTATTGGTAATGGTGTATACGTAATTATCATCTATTTCAAAGTCATAAACCAATCTTTCTAAACGATAATAAGGTTTAGTTCTAATTACAATTTCAGAAATAGGAGTGGTCTTGTCAGCAAGAGAGATATTTAAATTAATAGTATTCCTTTTTGAAATATCTTTCTTGTTTAATAAAACTTCTTTAGAGAGATAAGCAATATGAGAGATTTTTAAATCACAAGGTAAAGACACATTCTTTAGGATAAAATTACCTTTCTCATCGGATGAAGTTCCGACAGTCTTTCCCTTAACAGAAATATTAACATCTTTAACAGACAAACCATCAGAGGAGGCAATAACATTTCCTTTTATTGTTACATTTTGAGGAAACAATAAGTAACAACAAAATAAAGAAACCAAAAGAACAATAAATCTTTTCATTATATTAGTTTTGAGTTAACTCATCATTAATCTTTAGTTTAAATAGTTGTCTTTCCAAAGCATTTTCTCCTTCTAAAGCAACGGTATAATAGATATAATTCTTAACAATTCTAATTTTCTCAATTTTGTTTTGAGGGAGTTTAATTGTTCTTATATATTTTCCTGTATTTAAGTCTAATTCTTTTAAAATAGTATAAGAGTTATCATAACGAACAAAACATTTATCTAACTCTTTATTAAAGATAATATCTGAGTAGTTAAAGTCATTTTTAAATACCTCATCAATTTTTATTGTAGATAAAAGAGTATTATCTTCATCAAGTTTGTATAGAACACCTTTGTCAAAATTAAATATATAAAGATGTTTATTTGTTGTAATAAAAGAAACAGGAATATTAAGTTTTAAGGAATAATACAATACATGAATATTAAGAATTCCTGATGAAGGAGGAGGTATTAATCTTGTTAAATACTCTTCTAATATATCATTAGACCTCCTTATTAAATTCATTCTATCTATAGAAAAGTTATCTAATTCCAAATTATTTATTTTAGGATTAAATTTATATTTATGAAATGGAGGTTTAATAGTGCTGAATAACCAATCATCAATATCATAAAAAGCATAATAAACCATTTTATATTTTAGCTTTCCTCCTTCTTCATAAATACGAAATAATTGTTTAACTTTCGACCACCAAGCTTTATCATAAGAAAAATAAACTCCATTTGTTAATGAACCGCTATAATTAACACCGACATCAGAAAGAATTGCTGGAATTGTTTCTGATTTATTTCCATCGAAATACCATCTAAAAAACATATCAAATTTGTTTTCTTCATAATTATTTGGATTTGCAATAATATATTGAATGCCATTTAGTATAGAATCATAAGGAGTATATTTTAAAGAAGTGTCAGAACTTGTTATTCTCCAATAATCATCTCTGCCTTCTTTCTTTACTCTTAATTTATTATGACAATCAAAACTAACCTCATTACATTCCTTTGGGATTTCTTGCGTTCTTTTTCTGTAGTCTTCAAAGGTATAAACAGAAAGATGTTTTTTATCGTTTTTGTTGGTAATGGTATATACGTAATTATCATCTATTTCAAAGTCATAAACCAATCTTTCTAAACGATAATAAGGTTTAGTCCTAATTACAATTTCAGAAATAGGAGTGGTCTTGTCTGCAAGAGAAATATTTAAATTAATAGTATTTCTTTTTGAAATATCTTTCTTGGTTAATGAAACTTCTTTAGAGAGATAAGCAATATGAGAGATTTTTAAATCACAAGGTAAAGACACATTCTTAAGAATAAAGTTCCCTTTCTCATCAGAAGAAGTTCCAATAGTCTTCCCCTTAACAGAAATATTAACATCTTTAACAGGCAAACCATCAGAGGAGGCAATAATATGCCCTTTTATTGTTACATTTTGTGATAACCCAATAAGGCAACAATAGAATAAATAGACAAAAAGAGTAATAACTTTTTTCATAATTAGGTTTTAAATTAATCCCTATCTGCTCTTTTTAAAGAACTTAGAAAGCCATTTTAATACTGTCAGCAAAGTTAAATATAATTTATTGATTTATTATCTTTTTTAAGGAAAATATTTTTTATTTAGTTCTTGAATTAATTGTTTAATGAGTAAATATAAGTAAAGAATTAATTAATACACTATAGAAAAACAAGGTGCATATTATTTAAAACACATTTAAAATAATTTTAATCTGATTTCTTTTTCATTAAACAAGGAAAGAAAATTCTTAAATCAAGAAAAAACTTATTTAAATCAAGTAAAAATTTTGCAAGGTGGCAGGATGTTGAGTGTATCCTGCCAGGATACACTATGTAAGGTGGCAGGATACATGGTGTAAGGTGGCAGGATGCAAAAATTTTGTCTGATATTACAAAATTTAATCCTTATCTTTTTAAACTATTATAAGGGTTTGATACATTTATATCAAATAAAAATAAATTTAGAGTTGAATTTACTTTGTAAAGTAAAGAGATTGATCCCTTATTTAAAAGAAATTTTACAGAAAGATATGATTAAAAAGAATTAGAATCCAGCTATTAGCCCTCCACAAGAGTCTTTTTTTGCTCCAGTTACTGATGAAAGAGTGTTTATTTCTTCTCTAACTCGCAATACTCCCAGGAAAGCAAAAATTAGAGCTTCTTTATAATTGATTATTATTGGCTCTGGAATATGTATTTTGTAATTTTTGTTGAGTTTCTCTCTCAATCGTTCAATTAAATACTTATTAAAAGCTCCTCCTCCAGTAATTAAAACATCTCCATTAATATTTAATGCCAATTGCTCTGATGTATGTTCAACAAAGGTAGCCATCAGGTCGGCGTTTGAAAGATTAGAATTATTTAACAAAGGAAAAATCATTTCTACAACCCATTCCTTGCCTAAGGATTTTTGTTTCTTTGTTTTGTAGAACTCTAAATTGTTTAATTCATTAAGAAGAGAATTATCAAACTTTCCACTTTGTGCAATTTCTCCATCCTTATCATAAGATAAACCTTCTTTTTGAGCTAAATGATTAAGAACAATGTTTACAGGACAAATATCATAAGCAATTCTGCTTCCATTTTCTTCAAAAGAGATATTGGAAAAACCACCAAGATTTAAGCAAAAAGTATATTCACTGAACAAATGTCTATCTCCAATTGGGACAAGTGGTGCTCCCTGACCTCCAAGAGCCAAATCCAAACGTCTAAAATCACCAATGGTTTTTATATTGGTGTGAGAATAAATGGCGTTAATATCTCCAATTTGAGTTGTTAGATTTATGTGAGGTTGATGGAATATTGTTTGACCATGTGAGGAAATAAAATCAACTTCTAATTTATTATTATCAATAAATTTCTTTGTTTCCTTTCCTAAGAAATGTCCAAATTCTTTATCAATCTTTGCAAATTCTTCTGATGAGGTATTCTCAGCCTTAAGAAGCATATCCTTTATCAGAGAAGAGTATTCAACAGTTGTTGCTTTCTCAATGGAATATTCCCATTTATTGTTTTCAAAGGAAAAAACACAATAAGCAATATCAAGTCCATCTAATGAAGTCCCTGACATTAGCCCAATAACCCTATAAAGCATCGGAAAGTACATCCATTTTGGTAGAATGTGAACCTTTAATTAGAATTGTACCTCCTTTAATTTTGTTTTCTAAAAGGTAATCTTTAGCCAGAGATGAGGTTTTGAAATAGATTTCGTTTTCTTTTTTGTCCTTTCCAAACTCTTCAAACTCTTCTCCAATCAAAATTACACCTTTTAGATTCATGCTTCTTAGAATATCAACAATGTTTTGATGTTCTTTTGTTGATTCTTCTCCAAGTTCTTTCATTGCTCCAATAAAAGCGTATTTATTATCAGCTTTTAGAGCTTGAAAATCTTGCAAAGCAACCATTAGGCTTGAAGGATTGGCATTATAGCAATCTAAAATTAGAGTATTATCTTTGGTTTTTTGAATTTGAGAACGATGATTAGTAGGAGTGTAATTCTCAATTGCTTTTATGGAAAGATTTAAATCAACTTCAAATATCTTTCCAATAGTCATTGCTGCCAATATATTTTGTGAATTGTAGGAGCCAATAAGTTTTGAATTGATTATATGCCCTTCAAAATCCAGTTTTGCATTCTCGGAGATGATTTTATTGGAAATAGAATATTTATAAGTTTTATTTTTGTGTCCTTTTGAGTAGTTTGAAAGAGAAGAATCGTCCATATTGATAATTGCAAAATGGTTTTCCTTATCAAGATAGCTAAACAGTTCAGTTTTAGTTTTTATAACTCCTTCGAAACCTCCAAATCCTTCAAGGTGAGCTCTGCCAATATTGGTTATCAAACCATATTTTGGCTCTGCAATCTTACAAAGAAAATCAATTTCTCCAGGATGATTAGCACCCATTTCAATTATTGCAAATTCTGTTTGAGGAGTTATTCTTAAAAGAGTTAATGGAACTCCAATATGATTATTAAAATTTCCTTGAGTTGCAATTGTTTTATATTTTTGAGAAATAACAGCGTAGGTTAGTTCCTTTGTTGTGGTTTTACCATTTGTTCCAGTTATGGCAAGAAGTTTTAAGTAGGGAAACTGTCTCCTGTGATGATTTGAAAGAAGTTGAAGAGTGTAAAGAACATCCTCAACTAAGAAATATTTATCGTTAATTGCATATTCTTTTTCATCAACAACTGCCAAAGAAGCTCCCATTTCAAGAGCTTTTTGTGCAAATTTATTTCCGTTAAAGCTTTCTCCTTTAAGAGCAAAGAATATATCGCCTTTTTGTATGTTTCTTGTGTCTGTTGTAATGCTTGGGTTAAGAAGAAAATGTTTGTACAGTTCTTCTATCCTCTGCTTAAAGTCTTCTCTATTGAATTCCATAGTTTTTCTGCTGATTTATCCCAGCTAAATTTTTTGTTTTGTTCAAATCCTTTTTCAATCAATTCTTCTCTTAACTGAGGAGAAAGCCAAATCTTTTCCATTGCATCGGCAATGCTTTGAGGAAGATAAGGATCACAATACAAAGCAGCATCTCCACCAACCTCAGGCATAGAAGTTGTGTTGGATGTTATTACAGGACAACCAGCAGCAAAAGCTTCAACAATAGGTATTCCAAAACCTTCAAATTGTGAAACAAAGGTTAAGGCAAGAGCACTGTTGGCAATAAGATTAATCTCTGAAGCTTCCAAACGACCAGTAAAGATTACATATTTTCTGAATATCATTTGGTTGAAAGCATCTTCAATTTCTCCTTTCCAACTTCTCTTTGAACCAATAATAACTAATTTTGTTTCACTTCCAGTTTTAAGCTTAAACAAATCAAAAGCCTTAAACAGATTAATTAAGTTCTTTCTTTTGTGTATTGCTCCAACAAAATAGAAGAAGTCTTTACCATTAGTTAATCTTTGTTTGGTTATCTCTCTTTCTTTCTCTGAAACAACATAGTATAATTCATTTGCAGCATTATAAACCACATCAATCTTATTCTCTGTTACATCATAAAACTCCATAAGGTCTCTTTTGGAGTAGTTGGAGACAGTAATTAAGTGTGTTGAGTTTTTTGCAAACTTAGGAAAGAAATTCAGGTAATAATGTCTATGGAATAAATTACTAATATACTTAGGATTATATTCGTAATTTATATCATGGAAAGTGTTCAAAGTTGGCACTTTTGGTTTTCTTGGCATATATCCATCTGGAGAGAAAAACATATCCACTTTATCCCTTTTCATATAATAAGGCAAAAGCCATTCAAAGTATATATACCAAAGGATTGGATGGCGTGTTGGACATGGAATAACTACAGGAGTAACATTTTCTGCAAAAACAAAACTCTTGTCATATTTCCTATCAAAATAGAAAACAAATTCAACCTCAGGATGGTTCTTTACAACCTTCTCCAATATTTTAAGTGTAAAGTAACCAATACCTTCAAGCTTATTATGCAATAATAATCTTGTATTAACTGCTATTTTCAATACTAAAAAACTTTTTTGTGAGTTATTAAATATTAAAGCAAAAGTACAAATAAAAAGTGAGAAAAAGATTTGTTGCTAATTTATTTTTTCTTCTAACCCTAAATATCCTTATAAAATCCTTTTGGATACTTGGAGTTGATAGAGGTGTTCAGAATGCTGTGTCTGCTCAAGACTACGGTCTATACTTTGCACTTTTAAATTTCACTTTTATATTCAATATTATTTTAGACTTTGGTTTAACCAACTACAACAACAGACTTATTGCTCAACATCCTCAACTACTTTCAAAATATATTTCTCAACTTGTACCAATTAAGTTTGCAATGGCAATTGTTTTTACAATTGTTGTTTATTTAGTTGCAATACTTTTGGGCTATGATGCTTATGCTTTAAAACTGCTTGGAATTCTTTGTGTATCTCAATTTCTTGCTTCTTTGCTAACTTATTTGCGCTCTAATATATCGGGACTTCAGCTATTTAAAACTGATAGTGTACTTTCTGTTTTAGATAAGTTTATTGTAATTGTCTTCTGTTCCATTTTACTATGGGGAGGAGTTTTAAAAACAAGCTTTAAGATAGAGTATTTTATTTTTATTCAACTCTTTGCTTACTTTATTACTGTTTTGGTTGCTCTTGTAATTTGTTTAAGGAAAGCAAAATTTGTTCATCTTCAATGGAATCGTCCTTTTATTATGAAAATAATTAAGGACTCATATCCCTTTGCCATACTCACATTGCTAATGTCTTTCTACTATAGAGCCGATAGTGTTATGATTGAAAGAATGTTGGATGATGGAGCCGATCAAGCAGGAATTTATGCCTCTGCATATCGTTTGGTGGATGCTGCAAATATGATTGCATATCTATTTTCAATAATTCTACTCCCTCTATTTTCCAATCTTATAAATGCAAAACAAGATGTTAAGCCAATAGTTAAAATTTCTTTTCATCTTCTTCTTATGCTTACAGTATGTTTTGTTGTTCTAAGTCAATTTTATGGTTATAACCTTATGGATTTAATGTATAACAAACATATTGAAGAAAGTTCGCAAGTTTATAGAATACTAAGTGTTTGCTTTATCCCAATTGCAATGAACTATATTTTTGGGACTCTTCTAACTTCCAATGGCTCTATGAAATACCTAAATATTGTTGCATCCTTAGGAATGGTTTTGAATATAGGAATAAATTTAATTTTAATTCCAAAGTTTTTTGCAGTAGGAGCAGCGTATTCTTCATTAATTGCACAAACTGTTATAGCACTATTTCAAGCTATTATTGCAATAAAGATTTTTAAAATAAAATTTAATGCAATATATGTATTAAGAATAATTCTCTTTGTGCTTTCAATAATCCTTTCCACTTATTTGTTTAAAGAGATAACATCATCTTGGATTTACAATATATTGATAACTTCAATTGTAATGGTTGGATTAAGCTTTGTGTTTAAAATTTTTAGAATTAAAGATATTATATCATTACTTAAAGCCCAAAACGAATAATCCTATTTTTAGATAGTTAATTAAGAATTTAAATACTCATAATGAATACAGAAAGATTTTTCGAACTTTTTTTTAAGGAACTTCAAGCTAATAAAAATCTCTATCCATACTATAAGCTAACAGAAGGCAAGCTTAATCATCAGGCTTTTCGTAAGTCATATTTTCTCCAAAGGCTTAGTTTTATAGATAAAAATATTGATAAGACAAAAGCTAATAAGATATTTGACTGCGGTTGTGGTTATGGCACTACCGCAATATTTCTAGCAATGCAAGGGATTTCAACATATGGAGTTACCTTAGAGTTTTACTATAAGGAATTAGAAAATAGGAGAAAGTATTGGGGAGAATATGGAGATACCTCACTTTTTGAATGTAAATATGATAATTTATTTGATTTAAAACTTCCGGAAAATTCATTTGATTATATAATTCTCCAAGATACTCTCCATCATTTGGAGCCAGTTAAGGATAGTCTGGAACTTTTCTATAAGCTCTTAAAACCAAAAGGTAAAATTATATTAGTGGAAGTAAATGGTAACTGTCTTCCAGAAACTTTTAAATTCTTTCTACAAAGAGGGAATAAAAGGGTTATAGAATATTATGATGAAGTTTTGGGTAAGAGCTTGCAGATGGGAAATGAAAATATTCGTTCACAAAAGGCTTGGAAAAAACTTTTTGAAGCATCGGGCTTTCATGCCAATGAAGATAATACGGAGTATATACGACTATTTCCTCCATTCTTTTATAACTCTTCCAACTCTTCCAAACTCATTCAAAGAGAATCCAGCCTTGCCAAAAGCTGCCCAATTCTAAGAGAGTATTTCTTTTTTGGTTTAAATATGGTATTTGAAAAAAGTTAAATCCTTCATTATGGAAATAATGAAATCTTACTTCCAATACATTATTATTTTACATAATAACACTAATATTTCTCTCCAAGATAGTTATCATAGAGTAAAATAATAAAGAAAATTCAGCAATTAGTTCTATTTGCTTGAAGCAACAAAATAGTATTCTTTATTTGTTTGGAAAAAATACTCAAACTCTTTTTCATTTAGAGGCTTTTTGCTATTTGCAAAGGCTTTAAGTGTGTAAATCTTTAAGTCAATCTCCTTAGTTATTAGTTCATAAAAATCTTTTGCACTAACTCCATAAAAATCGCTTGAACCAACTCCACATTCAAAAATAATAATAGGCTTATCTCTCTTAATCAATTCAATTCCTCCTCTAATAACATCAAATTCTCCTCCTTCAACGTCAATCTTTATAAGGTCAATTATTGTTTCTTTTGAGATAATATCGTCAAGTTTGTTAATTTCAACTCTAATCTGTTCAATTTCTGGATTCTTTATATCACTATAACGTCTGTTTTTCAAACCACTAAAAGCAGGAGCATTTTTAACTATTTGAAATGTGCTTTCTCCTTTTTCATTAGAAAGAGCAAAAGGGAATATTTTAGCTTTGCCTTCAAACTTCTTTTCTAAATTTTCAAACATATAGGGAATAGGCTCAAAAGCAAAATGTTTACCTTTAGGAGCAAGATGAATGAAATCATTTAATATTTCGCCTTTATGACATCCAACATCAATGCAGTTTGAATCTTTTTGAATAACTTTCTTTAAAATTAAGTGAGTAAGCCTATCATATTGAAGGTTCTTACTTAAATCAATTCGCAAAAACATTAAAGTATTTCTTATTATGGCTTTTAAATTCATTGATGTAGTGTTTTGTAGTTATTATTTCTTTATGTTTACTAAATAAGGTTTAATAGATATAAATTAAGTTTGTTTATTTCTTTTGGTATACTAAGAATTGAAATTCTAATCCGCTTTCTTCATCTTTGTGAATTGGGCTTTGAGATTCCAATATCCATTTATCTTCTTCAATTTCTGGGAAAAAAGTATCTGCTTCAAAATCTTTATAAACCTTTGTTATATATAATTTATCGCAAAATGGCATTAAAGCCTTGTAGATTGTTTCTCCACCAATAATAAAGCATTTCTCAAGTTTATTGCAATATTCAACAGCTTCTTCAGTGGAATGAACAAGAGTTGCACCCTCAGGTTTATAGTCTTTGTTTGTAGAAATAACAATATTTTCTCTTTTAGGAAGTGGTTTGAAAGGAAGACTTTCCCATGTTTTTCTTCCCATAATGATTGGAGAGCCAAGTGTTGTTTGTTTAAAGTATTTTAAATCCTCACTCAAATGCCAAAGTAGTTTATTATCCTTACCAATAGCTCCATTTTGAGCAATAGCCACAATTATATTTAACATATTCTTTTCTTATAAATTTATACTGCTATAGGTGCTTTAATTGTTGGGTGAGAAGTATAATTGACTATTTCAATATCTTCAAATCGGAAATCTAAAATATTCTTTATTTCTTTGTTTAGTTTTAACTCAGGTAGGGGATAAGGAGAGCGAGAAAGTTGTAAACGAGCTTGGTCAAAATGATTAGTATAAAGATGAGCATCGCCAAAAGTATGAACAAAATCTCCAACTTCAAGATTGCATACTTGAGCAATCATATGAGTTAAAATTGCATAAGAAGCAATATTGAAAGGAACTCCTAAGAAAATATCGGCACTTCTTTGATATAATTGGCAAGATAGTTTGTTGTTAGCTACATAAAATTGAAACAAAACGTGACATGGAGGCAAAGCCATTTTATCTACATCTCCAACATTCCAAGCACTTACTAAAAGTCTTCGAGAATTTGGATTTGTTTTAATTTGTTCAATTAATTCACTTATCTGATCAACAACCTTTTCATCTTTAGTTTCCCATGCACGCCATTGTTTTCCATAAACAGGACCTAAATCTCCATTTTCATCTGCCCATTCGTCCCAAATTGAAACTTTGTTTTGGTGAAGATAATCTATATTTGTGTTTCCTTGCAAGAACCATAGTAACTCATGTATAATAGAACGAAGATGTAGTTTCTTTGTAGTAACCAATGGAAATCCTTCTTGAAGATTAAATCTCATTTGATAACCAAAAACACTTTTAGTTCCAGTACCTGTTCGGTCTTCTTTTAAATTTCCATTCTCAAGAACATGACTTAATAAGTTTAAATATTGTTTCATTTTAATTTTCTATTTTCATTTAACAGGATTAACCATTAATATTACCCCTCAGTCCCCTAAAGGGGAAGAAGACTATTTCAAAGCTAAACCCAATTAACCATTAATCATTAACCACTAACCGTTATAAAAGGTCTTTCCCAATATCTCTTCTGAAATACTTTCCGTCCCAAGAAATTTTTTCAACATTCTCATAACACTTATTTAAGGCTTCTTGCATAGTCTCTCCATAGCAAGTTACTGCAATAACTCTTCCTCCATTTGTTAGGATTTTTTCTCCTTCTTGCTTTGTTCCAGCATGAAAAACAATACAATCCTTTGTGTTATCAATACCTTTAATTTCTTTGCCTTTTTCATAGCTTTCAGGATAACCTTTTGCAACCATCATAACAGTTGTTGCATAGCAAGAATCAATTTCAAAGTTTATCTTATCAAGTGATTTTGTTTTAAAGCTATTAAATGCTTCAACTATATCTGATTTTATTCTTGGGAATACACTTTCTGTTTCAGGGTCACCCATTCTTACGTTGTATTCAATAACGTATGGGTTGCCTTCAACATTCATTAAACCAATAAAAATAAAACCTTGATATTCTATATTGTCTTTCTTTAAACCATTAATTGTTGGGATAACTATTCTTTGTTCTACCTTTTGCATAAAATCATTATCAGCAAAAGGAACAGGACTAATAGAGCCCATGCCACCAGTGTTTAAACCAGTATCTCCTTCTCCAATTCTTTTATAGTCTTTTGCAACAGGAAGTATTTTATAGTTTTCTCCATCACTTAAAACAAATACACTACATTCAATTCCTTTAAAAAACTCTTCAATAACAACCTTTGCTGAAGCTTCACCAAACTTAGCTTCTTCAAGCATTTGAGTTAATTCCTTTTCTGCCTCTTCAATTGTTTCAGGAATAACAACTCCTTTACCAGCTGCTAAACCATCAGCTTTTAAAACATAAGGAGGGTTTAAGGTCTTTAAAAAGTCTTTGCCTTCTTGAAGAGTTTCTTTATAGAATGTTTTATATCTTGCTGTTGGGATATTATTCTTTTGCATAAAAGCCTTAGCAAAATCCTTACTTCCTTCAAGAGTAGCACCTTCTTTGCTTGGTCCAACAACTAAAATATCTTTTAATTCAGAGTTATTATGAAAATAATCCCATATTCCATCAACTAATGGTTGCTCTGGTCCTACAACAACTATCTCAACGTTGTTCTTAATAACAAACTCGCCAATTGTTTTGAAGTCGGAACCTATATTAATATTTTCTCCACAAAGAGAAGTTCCAGGGTTGCCAGGAGAAATAAAAAGTTTTGTTAATAGTGGACTTTCTTTAATTTTAAGAGCAATTGCATTTTCTCTTGCTCCTGAACCTAAAAGTAGTATGTTCATATTTAATTAGTTTTTTTTCTTCCTTTACGATTTTGTTTATGACTATTTGCTTTAGTGCTTTTTGTCTTTGCCTTTGTAGTTGTCTTTACTGGTCTTTCCTGTCTGACATTAATTTTCTCTGGAGAGAAATTTCTCATCTCTGCAGGGAATTCTCCATCATCAACCAATGAAAAGTCCATTTGCTTTTTAAACAAATCAACACTTTCAACTTTAATCTTAATTGGATCTCCCAAACGATAGGTTTTATTGAGTTTTCTTCCCACAACTTGATAGTTTTCTTCGTCAATATAATAGAAATCATCGGTAAGAGTACGAATAGGGATTAATCCTTCACATTTGTTTTCATCAATCAAAACATAAATTCCCCATTTGCTAATACCAGATATTGCACCTTTGAAAACTTCTCCAATTTTATCAGAAAGAAATTCTGCTTGTTTGTATTTTACTGATGTTCTTTCTGCTTCAGCAGCTTTCTTTTCCATTAAAGAGCAATGTTCACATCTTTCTTCAAAAGCTTCCTTGCTTGCTGAGCTTCCACCTTTAAGATAACGCTCCAAAAGTCTATGAAGCATTAAATCGGGATAACGTCTAATTGGGGATGTGAAATGAGAATAATAAGGGAAAGAAAGTCCATAGTGACCAATATTAGTAGTTGAATAATATGCTTTAGACATTGTTCTAATTGCAATGTTTGAAATCATAGTTTCTTCTCCCTTGCCTGCAATATCTCTAAACAAATCATTGAAACTCTTTACTAATGAACTTCTGCTATCAGTATTTATAACATATCCCAATTTACCAACAAACTCTGAAAATGTAGAAAGTTTTTCTGGATTAGGTTCATCGTGAACTCTATAAATAAATGTTTTAGCTTCTTTCTTATTGCCTTTGTCCTTGCCTATTTTTTCAGCAACTCTTTTATTGGCAAGCAACATAAACTCTTCAATTAACCAGTTAGCTTCTTTGCTTTCTTTAATGTAAACTCCAATTGGTTTTGAGTTTTCATCCAAACGGAATTTCACTTCCTGTGATTCAAAGTTTATCGCTCCAGTTTTAAATCTTCTCTTTCTAAGCAAGTGTGCAATATTTTGAACTGGTAAAATGAATTCTTCCATTTCTCCCTTTTGGTCTTCAATAATCTTCTGAACTTCTTCATAAGTAAATCTTCTGCAAGAGTTAATTACTCCCTTGCCAAACCATTCACTAACTACTTCTGCTTCATGATTCATTTCAAATACTGCTGAAAAAGTTAAACTGTCTTCATTTGGACGCAATGAACAAACCATATTACTTAGCTTTTCTGGTAACATTGGAATTGTTCTGTCAACCAAATAAACTGATGTAGCACGAACATAAGCTTCTTCATCAATTGCAGAATTAGGTCTAACATAGTGAGAAACATCTGCAATATGAACTCCTATTTCGTAGTTGCCATTTGGCAAAACTCTAAAAGAAATTGCATCATCAAAGTCTTTAGCATCGTAAGGGTCGATTGTTATAGTAGGGATTTTACGAAAATCTCTTCTTCTTTTTATCTCTTCTTGAGGAATTATTTCAGGTATATTTTCAGCTTCTTTTTCAACAGCTTCAGGGAAAACCAAAGGGAAACCAAATTCAGCCAAGATAGAAAGCATCTCAGTATTGTTTTCTCCTTTTTTACCCAAAATTTTTATTACTTTACCAAAAGGATTGTTCGATCTTTGAGGCCATTCTGTCATTTGAACTAAAACTTTCTCATTCTCATTTGCTCCATTAATATCTTCAAAAGGAATGAATATATCAACAGGCATTGATTGACTGTCTGGAATAAAGAAAGCAAATTTTGGATGTTTTTGTATTGAGCCAACAAAAGTAGTTTGATTTCTTTCGATGATTTCAGTAATCTGTCCTTCTGGCTTTCTACCCTTACGACGAGGGAAAAGATAAACCTTAACCTTATCATTATTTAGAGCATGATTGGTATTGTTGGGAGCAATGAAAATATCTTCTGAGCCATTTTCCAAAATAACATATGCCTTTGAAGTTTGCTTCATATCAACTGTTCCAATCACATAGTTGGAAGGAAGTATATCATCATTTATATATCTTGCATCTAATTTATACTTACCCTTTTTTTCCTCAATCAAAACTCCTTCTTCAGCCATAAGCAAAATCTTATTCATAATCATTTGCATTGACGCCCTGTCGTTATTGCCCAATCTTGATGCAACTTGCTTGTAATTTAAAGATTCAAAGGGATTTCTTGCGAAAACTTTGAGTATGGATTTATTAATTACTGATTCTTGTTTATTTTCGTTTTCCATAATAAGTCTTTTTTTAGACTACAAAGATAATTATAATAATAGAATACTAAGTATATTGGATGTTAATTAATCTTTAATTAATCTTTTGTTATTAGAATTTACCTATACAAATTCTCTTATTTCTTTTCCTCTTTAAAAATTAAACGGTATTTATTTTTAAAAAGTCGGCACTTAAACCAAAAAAGTCGGCACTTAAGTAAGAAAAGTCGGTGATTAATTTTAGCTAAACTCCTACATATTTTTTAAGCATTAAATCCTTTGGCTTATTTTGGAAATTTATTTGTATTTTTGTTTTTCAATTAAAACAAAATACAATGACTCCAAAAGAGAATAATCAAGATAAATTCAACAAACTAAGAGAAGAATACCCTGTTTTCTACTTTTCAAATTATATGTGTGAATATAATGAAGAGGCAAAGGGATATGTGATGGGATTTGAGTTTAAGTGTGGTGAACATGTATTCTTTCCAACCTATGTATTCTATTTATCTAAAATGGACTTAGGTAGAAAGATTGACACAAAAACATTCACCAATCTGGTAATTCATATTGGAATGATTGAACTTATAAGCTATTGGAAGGCCTTTGCTTCTCCAGTGGTTATTATTGATGTGGCTTATTTCTCTGAAAAGCAGATTGAATTTTGGAAGAAACTTTATTTTAATGGACTTGGTGAATACTTCTACTTAAATTCTATTGAAACCAACATTGATGAGTTTATGACAATTGTTGTTGGGGAGGATAAATATAAGAGAGGAGTTTATGCACCTAATGTTGATGAGAAAAGAGTAATTGTTCCAGTTGGAGGAGGTAAAGACTCAGTTGTAAGTTTGGAAATGTTGAAAAGAAATGGTTTTGATGTTATACCATTAGTTATTAATCCAACTAAAGCTCAAAACGATTGTATAGCTCATTCTCAATTAACAGATAATTATTTGTATATTCAAAGGAATTTAGACAAACATCTTTTGAAACTTAACAAAGAAGGATTTCTTAATGGACATACTCCATTCTCTGCTTTGCTTGCCTTTGTTACTCTATTGAATTCATACTTGTTTAATATTCCTTCCATTGCACTTAGTAATGAAAACTCTGCAAATGAATCAACAGTTATTGGACAGGATATAAATCATCAATATTCAAAGAGCATCGAATTTGAAAGAGATTTTAGAGAATATGTAAATGAGTTTGTTTTGGAAGATAATAACTATTTTTCATTTCTTCGACCATTGAGTGAGTTGCAAATAGCCCAACTATTCTCAACCTTTTCTAATCATCATTCAGTTTTTCGTTCCTGCAATGTAGGAAGCAAAAAAGATATTTGGTGTTGCAACTGTCCAAAATGTTTATTTGCTTACATTATACTTTCACCATTTATTGTACAGGAAAGATTTGCAGAACATATTGGAGAAAACCTTCTTGATAAACATTCACTTAAGAAATATTTCAACGAACTTACAGGTATTGCAGAAGTTAAACCATTTGAATGCGTTGGAACAATTGAGGAAGTTAATTTAGCTTTAGCTCTTTTGGTTGAACGTTATCCTGAAAGCAGGAAACTTAGCCTTGTTGAATATTGGTTAAGTTTGCCTTTATCTAAAATGTATTTGAATATGGATAAGGAGAGATTCCTTTATGAAACTTCAAATGAACATTTCCTTGAAGAAAGATTCGCTAATATCTTCTCCAATCCTTATGCAATGTATAAGAAAGCTGAAATAGTTAGAATGCTGACAGTAAGAAAGCTAATTATATTTGGAATGGGGAGGGAAGGAATGTCAACACATAATCTTTTAAGAAGCATTTTCCCGTATAAGAAGTTTGCAATTCAAGACTCAAACACCAAGTTAAGAGAAAATGAGTATTTGAAAGAACAGGAAGAAAAAGGATTTATTGAAATGCATTTGGGCGAAGAGGCTAAAGAAGAACTAACTTCAAAAACTGTTTACAATTTGGTAATAAAGTCTCCTGGCATTTCTCTTAACTCAATGACTAAGCCATACAAAGACTCTGAAATAACATCTCAAACCAATATATTCCTTTCACTTTATGCCAATCAATGCGTTGGAATAACTGGAACTAAAGGCAAAAGTACCACTTCAACCTTAATTTATAATATTATTAAGGCTAAACACCCAGATACTCTTTTTGCAGGAAATATAGGAAAACCTATGCTTGATTTGATAGATAAGATAACCCCCAACACAATAATTGTATTAGAACTTTCTGCTCATCAACTTCAATATATAAAACAATCACCAAAAGTTTCTGTACTTTTGAACCTGTACGAAGAACATCTTGACCATTTCATAACATTTGAAGAATACCAAAAGGCTAAACTTAATATTCTAAAATACCAAAACTCAAAGGAAAATGCTTTTATCTACAATGAGGATAGTGAACTAATTTCTTCCTGGATAAAGAAAATAAAACCCAAATCAACCCTTTTGCCAATAAATGCAAAGAATTATTCTTTTGAAGAACCAAAGTATTTGAAAGGAGAGCATAATAAGTTTAATATTATGGTTGCTTATGAGGTTGCAAAGTTTTTGGGAGTGGAGAGTGAAGAAGGATTAAAAGAAGTATTGGAGTTTAAAGGATTGGAACATAGGTTGGAATTTGTCTGTTTGAAAGATGGAGTTGAATATTACAACGATTCAATTTCAACAATTGCTCAAACAACAATAGCTGCCCTAAATTCATTGGAAGGAGTTCAAACTCTGATTCTTGGAGGAAAGGATAGGGGAGTGGATTATAGTGAACTTGCTAATATCCTTATTGATTATAAAGATTTAAATAATATTGCTTTTGTTGGTCAGGCTGGAAGAAGAATAAAAGACCTGATTAAGGAAAATCCTAAAAAGAAATCACAATTCCTTGTTTCTGATAACTATAAAGAGATAGTTAACTGGTGCAAAAAGAATACTGAAAAAGGGAAGAAAGTACTTTTAAGTCCAGCTGCTTCAAGCTACGATATGTTTACCAACTTTGAAGAAAGAGGCAGGGTGTTTAAGGAATTGGTTAATGAAGACTGAGTAAATCTTCATTAACCAACTCAATTTTACATATCTTGACGGATAATTTCTGTTATATCTTCAATTATTACTTTTGCCAAATGATCAGCTTTGGTAATATTATCGCTTTCTGAATAAATTCTAATTATTGGTTCAGTGTTGCTTTTGCGTAAATGAACCCATTCTTTGTCAAAATTAATCTTAACACCATCAATAGTTATAACATCATAAGAAGAATATTTTTCTGCGATCTTTTCTAAAATCTTATCAACATTAATGTTTTCGGTCAATTCCATTTTGTTTTTAGAAATAGAATAATCAGGGTAAGTATCTCTAAGAGCTGAGGTTTTAATATTTTTTTTAGCCAAAAGAGTTAAGAAAATAGCAATGCCAACCAAAGCATCTCTGCCATAATGAAGTTCAGGATAAATAATACCTCCATTACCTTCACCACCAATAATAGCATTCTTTTGCTTCATCATTTCAACAACATTAACTTCTCCAACTGCAGAAGCAAAATATTGTTGATTATATTTTTCAGTAATATCTCTTAATGCTCTTGTGGAAGAAAGATTGGAAACAGTGTTTCCTGGAGTTTGAGAAAGAACATAATCGGCAATAGAAACCAAAGAATATTCTTCAACAAATGGTCTTCCATTTTCACAAACAATAGCCAAACGGTCAACATCAGGATCAACAATGAAACCAACATCACATTTGCTTTCAACAACTCTATCGCAAATATCAGTAATGTTTTCAGGAAGCGGTTCTGGATTATGAGCAAAATTTCCTGTAGGCTCTTCATTCAAAGCAACAATATCTTTCACTCCAAGAGCTTTTAAAAGCTTAGGTAAAACAATGCCACCAGTTGAATTAACCGAATCGAAACAAACTCTGAAATTAGCCTTCTCAATAGCATCAACATCAACCAATGGAAGATTAATAACCTTTTCAATATGCATATCAATTGTTGAGTCGTCTTTTATGCAAGAGCCCAAGTTCAAAACTTCAGCAAAATTAAAATCAGGATTATCAGCCAAAAACAAAACTCTTTCTCCCTCCTTAGCATTAATAAATTCTCCCTTACTGTTCAAAAGTTTTAAAGCATTCCAATGAGTTGGATTATGACTTGCAGTAAGAATAATACCACCGTCAGCCTTTTGGTCAACAACAGCCATTTCAACAGTTGGAGTTGTAGAAAGACCAGTATCCACAACATCAACTCCCATTCCCATTAAAGTACCAACAACCAAATTGGAAACCATTTCGCCTGAAATTCTTGCATCACGACCAATAACAATTTTCAATTTGCTCTTATTGGACTCTTCTTTAATAAACTGAGCAAAAGCAGAAGTAAACTTAACAACATCAATAGGAGTTAGAGCAGTACCTTCCTTTCCTCCAATTGTTCCTCTAAAGCCTGAAATAGATTTAATTAATGACATATATTATTATATTTAATTTCAATAATAAGAAAGCAAAGATACAAACATTTAAAAGATTTATTCATATCCGGATAAAAAATCTAAAAAACTTCTTCTGTCTCTTTCCTAATAAGGATTTTAGCAAAAAGAAGTTTTATTTTTTTGTCTAAATATTGTCAACTCAATATCTAATATTCAAACAAAATTTATAAAGTTAAATCTACATTTGTTGGTCTATGGTAAAGAGTGTTTTTGTTTTTAAATCAAAAACAAATAATTGAACATAGGCATCGTTTCCTTCATCAAAAACTAACGAATAATAGGTATTAGGCATTTGAATTAATGCTTTAATTTGTTCTATTTTTATGTATAGTTCTGAATCAGTTGCTTTATAATCTATTATTCTTGAAAGAGCTTTTTGATATGTTGTTACTATTGGTATTTTTTGCCACTTTATAGGTTTGTCTTTATATTTGAATTCTTTTTGAGATGCAATATTGTTTGTGAATTCAGAAATTGTTTTATCAGATAGCTTATATTCTTCTAAAACTATCTTTTCTCCTTGCATTCCTCCAAACTCATCATAAATTGTCTTACTTTCAATTTCAACATTCTCCACTCCAAGAATTGAATTAAGATCATCCTTAAAATAATATGTTGTGCAGCCTATAAAGGTAATTGTTATTAAAGATAGCAATAACCATTTTAATCTAAATTGTTTCATAATATTAGGTCTTTAATTGTTTTCAAAGTCCAAAGATAGTTAAATATTTTATTCAACAATAATTCTTTACCATTAGAAAATGCAATAGATAAAAATTAACGCTGTTTCAGTAAAATGAAATAAGGAGTTTAAAGACTTTAATGTCCTTAAAGACCTTAAGCTCCCTAAACAACTCAACTTTCAAAATAACTCAATCATAGTCAAAAATAAGTCAATCAAAAATAAAAATATATCAGTCAAAAATAAAAATATGACTGATATATTTTCAACTATGATTGATGTTTTTTTAGAAAACTAAAGTTTAATTTTTCAGTAAACTTATATTGTTAGGTTATTCTTCTTCTTCAATACTGCGAATGGTTTCTTCTATTTGGTTGTAAAGGGGGGTGTGGTTGATTATTTTTTTGTCTTTATCTAATAAATATAAATCTGGTGTCATTTCAATATCCAAATTATACTTTTCTTTTATTAGTGTTGAATTGCTTTTTAAAACTATCCAGTCAAAAGGATGTTTTTGTTGAAATGCAATGCTTTCTTCCATATTATTATCAAGGTCTATGCTGAATATTTCAAAATCATAAACGTTTTTGAATTTCTTATAGAAGGTTTCTAACTTATCAAGGTTAATTTTGCATGACTCACATCCAGCACTCCAAAAGTAAACAACGGTGTATTTTGTTTTAATATCGTGTAAATTATAAGTGTTTCCACTTAAAGTTTTTTCAGAAATATTAATAAACTGTTTTTCTGGAAGCAAAGGACGTATTTTATCGGCTTCCATTTTTAATGTTTCAATTTCTGAAGGAGAAATCCATGGTGTTCTTTCGCCAGAAACGACTCTGTCAACAATCTCCACAAATCTTTCTTCATTGTAGGCAAAAGGAAGTTTCCTGTTCATTTGAATATAGTAGTCAATAATATATTTTGAATATTCCATTCCATTTTTTTGGTTTGCTTTTTCAATAAAGTCTTTAATGGCTACAGCAATGGAGTCGGCACTTTGCATTGTCAACTCATTCATATAGGTTTTTTGTTTGGTGAAGAAATAAGGAGTTGCAATAAGTCTGTTGTCCGAAAAATCGAAATTATCCCAGTAGTGAGTGCGGAAATAATATATAAACTCTAATTTCTTGGTGGTGTCAATTTGGTTGCCATTCAAATATTCTTTTGGAATTTGTGGGTCTTCTAAAGCTTTAACCATTTTTGTCATTATATGGTTTGGATAACTTTTGTAGAATTCTTTCTGAAAGCTCATAAACTTATTAACCTCTGTAGAATAAATATTATTTAAACTATCTCTATTGGCTTTAAGGTTTTCTTTTATCTCTCTCTTAGTTTTGCTTTCCAATAACCTTATTTGCTTATTTGCTTTTTGAAATTCAAAATAAAGGTCATTCTCCTGACAGCCCTTAACTAAATAGTTCCAGTTGTCATCCAAATTTATTTCAAACTTATTCTCCTTGTCAAAAACAAAGGTGAAAATATCCATCTTGCCAACTGTGAAAATACCAATCCCTTTATGTATGTTATCTTTCTTAAGACGGAAAGAACCATCTTTTTCTCTTTTAAGGGAGTCAATAACTATGGTTTTGTTGCCATAATAAGACTTAATGACAACAGTGTCAACATAAATTTCTCCAATCTTAAAAGTTATATCGTAGCTTTGTTGAGAAAAAAGAAAGGTTGGTAAAGCTATAAAAAAGAATAGAAAAAGAGATATTTTAAAGTTTAATTTTACCTTCATCGTATAGTTTTATGTAGTTTTCAATATTGCTTGCAGGAACCTTTTTGCCAATTATCCTGTTGTCTTTATCCAAAATTAGAATTAAAGGAGTTGATTCCACATCAAAATAATCGTGCCAATCGTAGTTAGCAACCAATCCATTAACATTTAACCATTCAAGATTAAGAGATTTAACTTTGTTTTTCCATAGTTGAACATCTGTTCCTGAATTAACGGCCATAACTTCAACGTTGTAAACATCTTTGAAATTCTTGTAGAAAGTGAAAACCTTAGGGATTTCTGTTTGACAATGTCCACAATCATAAGCCCAAAAGATTAGTATCTTATATTTTGAATTTAAGCTATAGAGATTATGTACATTCCCATTTGTATCGGGACAAGCCAAATCGGGAACTGTCTTCAAAAGCATTGAGTTTTCCCATTTCCTTGCACGAGCAACCTCTTTATCTATTGCAGAAGGTGGCATCCAAGTTGCATCTCCAGAGGCATAGTAACGATTAATCATATTGATATATATCTCATCGTGTCCCATATAAGGGCTTTTCAAATATCTTTCAGTGATGTCGTGAACCATATATTTAAACATCAACTTACTTCCTCTTGCCTTCTCAATCCAATAAACAGCCAGATTAAAAATACTGTCCTTAGTTTGATATTTCATCATTTCGTTCCAATAGTAATTGTAGGTTTGGTGAAAAACAGCCTTGGGAGTTCTTAATAAACCATCGCATTGAAAATCAAAATTATCAAAATAATGATGAATATAATAATTGTATTTCTGGTTTTGCATTGCAGAAGAATCCACAGAACCATCTTTCTTATATATATTATCAAATTTAGGAATTTCAACATATTGAGTTGCTTCCAAAACTTTTGAAAGAAGGTGATTAGGATATGTTTTCATAAAAACATTCTTAATTGAATCATTCTTCTCATTAATTTGAGCAATTTGTTTATTGAAATTTTCTTCTCCCAATTCCTTTTTCTTTTTGCCCAACTCATTAGCCTCAACACTCAATTTGGTTGTTGAGCGAATATAATCGTAGTATATTTCATTATCCTTCGATTTGCTAACCGTCATATTCTTCATCCAGTCTTCTTCAAGAGTGGATAATGAAAATTTCTGTTCTTTGTCAATAATAAACTCAATATACTTGCCATTGGTATTGGAGACAAAGTAAATGCCTGGGTCAAGAGTTTTGTCTTTCTTTTCAAAACTGAACTTTCCTTTTTTGTTTACAGCTGTATCAATAGCATAAGTGTTATCCAGATAATAATATCCCAAAATCAAAATAGAGTCTTTATTACCTTTAACATCAATGTTTATTGAATATTGAGCCTTTAGTGAAGAGTTAAAGAAAAGGCATCCAAAAATAAATAGACTAAAAATAAGCTTTTTCATATACAAAAATATCCATTATTAAATTGAACAGCAAAAATACAAATCTTATAACAATTAAAAAGTGAAAAAAGTAAACATTAAGTAAAGAATAACTAATTTTGCACCAATAATATTTTATCAATATGAAAACTTCTTTAAATGAATTTCGCCAATATGTGGCTCAAGTTGGGGAGATTGACCCTATAATGATTGATGTGGAAAAAGCAGAAGGCATTTGGGTTTGGGATACAAGTGGAAAGAAATATATGGATATGCTTTCAGGAATTTGTGTTGGTAATATTGGACACAGAAACAGAAGAGTTGTTGAAAAGGTTAAAGAACAACTGGATAAATATATGCATATTATGGTTTATGGAGAGTTTGTACAAAGTCCACAACTTGAATATGCAAAGCGATTGATGAGTGTTTTGCCTTCAAACTTTAACCAGATATTTTATGTTAATTCAGGCTCTGAAGCAATTGAAGGAGCAATAAAAACAGCCAGACTTTATAATCAAAGATCAGAAATAATATCTTTCAAAGACTCTTATCATGGCTCAACACTTGGGTCAGTAAGTCTTTTAAGTGATGAAAGATATACACAAAAGTTTCGTCCACTGCTTCCCGATTGCAGACAGATTGAATTTAACAACGAAGAAGACCTTAAAAAGATAACAGATAAAACTTGTTGTGTTGTAGCCGAAACAATTCAAGCAGGAGCAGGAGTAATACTTCCAAAGAATAACTTTCTCAAAAAACTAAAAGAAAGATGCCAAGAAGTAGGGGCTTTGTTGATTATGGATGAAATACAAACAGGATTTGGTCGCACAGGAAAGCTATTTGGTTTTATGAACTATGACTTTGTTCCCGATATACTTTGCATTGCAAAAGGAATGGGAGGAGGAATGCCAATTGGAGCCTTTGTTTCATCTGATGAAATAATGAATAAACTAAATAACCATCATCCACTGATTGGACATGCAACAACCTTTGGAGGACATCCAGTAAGTTGTGTTGCAGCTCTTGAAACCCTAAATACAATTATCGAAGAAAACCTGATGGATGAGGCAGATGCAAAAGGAGAGATATATCGCACCAAACTAATCCACCCACAAATTAAAGAGGTTAGGGGAATAGGACTTTTCAACTGTATAGAATTAAAAAATAAAGAAAACTGGCAAAAAGCCTTAGTAAGTTGTTTTGAAGAAGGAATAATAACAGGAACACATCTTTTCAACGAAGGATGCCTAAGTGTTAAACCCCCTTTAACAATAACTTATGAAGAAATAAACCTTTCAATAGAAAAAATCCTCAAAGCATTAGATACTTTAAATTAACTTTATTTTCCTCAATACTTATATCAAGGCATCAAAAAGACGCCGTTATTTGTTCAAAAGATCTCATTATTTGACCAAATAATGGCGTCTTTGACTATCAAAGATCTCGTTATTTACTCAAAAGATGCCATCTTTTCGCATCAATAATACTTTTTAAACATAAAATAACTTTAAAGAGAAATTTCACAAGAGATATTATTAACAATTATTATAATATTATTTTGTCTGTAAAAGAAGAATATTGTATATTTGTCGAAAATTATAAATCATATTTATATGATAGTTTTTATTTATAATTTTCTATTCCTTCTTTATGTTATTCTTATAGCATTATCCTTTCTTTGTAAATTCAATTCCTTTCTTTCTAATTTACCCTTTGCAATCAAGCCTAAAAACAATATTAAACTAATTAACTAATTATAATTATGAAAAAGCTAATCTTAACAATAGCCTTGTTTTTTGCATTCATAGGAGTTAATGCACAAACACAATATGATACAATAGTTTATCATCCTTATGACTTAAGTAATTATTATATAGGAGGAATGGATTTGGCTTATCATGAATTACGTTCATTGAAATGTTATGGTTGCTCTTCTGGAAATCTTCCAGGAACAAATGCACCATGTTGGCCGTTTGGATTTGCAACAGGAAGAAATTCATATGAAGTTCAAGGAGTAGCACAACCCTATCATTTTGATTCAACAGTTACAGTAATTGGAATAGCTGTAAAAGTTGCTAATGGAAGTTTAAACCCTTCTTTAAATGGAACTGTTTTTTCCCGTATAATGGATATGGAATTTAAACAATTATCTCTAACTCCTATCTTCCCTTGGCACACTCCAGACTCTGATGGATATAAAAGACATATGTTCTTTGATGAAGTCCCCGTAAAGGATTTTGTATTAGCAGGCGATATTCCTCAATATAGTCAAACTGGATTTATTATTGTATATCCTTGCACATGGAGTTTATATGATACAGTAGGATGTTTGGAAAATTATCTTCGTTCAAATAGATTACCTTATGATACAATGTATGTTGGAATAGATTACCATGCTCAAAATCCATTTGCAACAGTAACCGACACTTTATATGCATCAACCTTTGCAGAGAGTCCTTGGTTATTGAAAGATAGTGTATGGGTTCGTTTTGCTGATGATCCAGTTTATAATTTATATCAAAAGACATTTATTGAATTTCTACCAATCTTAAAAGTTCCAAGAGCAGATAGTTTAAGTATGGTTGAAGAAATAAGTAATGATAATTCAATAAAGCTTTATCCAAATCCAGCAGAAAATACTTTAAATATAGAAAGTCAAGAAATAATAAAAGAGATAGAGTTTTACGATGCCTTAGGTAAGGAAGCAAAGACAATAACACTAAATAGAAAAGAAGCTACGATAGATATAAGTTCTCTTGCTAAGGGTAATTATATTGTAAACTTAATTACCGACAAAGGAAAAATAACTAAGAAATTGGTTGTAAAATAAAGGAAAAGGGATGTAAAGTACATCCCTTCTTCATTTATTCCTCTTCTTCTTTATCCTTGCTTTTCTTCTTAAATTGAATAACAGCAATTAAATCACAAACAATACTTAAGGCTATTAACGATATGCTTGCGGTAAAGTTGATAATGTCAAGCATGAATAATACTGCTGCTAAGATTATTGAAATAAAACCAGCAAAAAGCCAAGGATTTCTTACAAATTTAGAATCTTCCATATCATTAATGATTTATTTTCTTATTATTATCTTATTTCTGCTCCGTTTACTACCTTTTCTTTTGGGGAAACAAAAACTAATTTTCCGTCTTTGTCTTCCGCCATTAAAATCATTCCTTGTGATTGAATTCCTCTTAATTCTTTTGGAGCAAGGTTAACCAAAACAGAAACTTGTGTTCCTATAATTTTTTCTGGTTCAAAGTATTCTGCAATTCCACTAACAATTGTTCTTTGGTCAATGCCAGTGTCTATCTTTAGTTTCAATAGTTTCTTTGTCTTTGGAACTTTCTCTGCTTCAAGAATTGTTCCAGTGCGAATATCCATTTTTGCAAAATCATCAAATTGAATATTCTCTTTTTGTTCACTTGCTTTATAGTTGTTTTCTTTGTTGCTTTCCTTTGTTTGAAGAAGTTTATTTGTTTGTTTTTCTATTTCAGAGTCTTCAATTCTTTCAAACAAAAGTTCTGCTTCTTCAATTTTATGTCCTTCTTTAAGCAAATTGCTGTTTCCAACTTCAAACCAGTTTAATGGATTAATATTAATCATCTTTTGGAGTTTCTTTGCAGAGAATGGAAGGAATGGCTCCATAAGGATAGCAAGGTTAGCACATATTTGAAGGCTGATATTTATTGAGTTCTCAGTTCTTTCAATATCAGTTTTAATTGTCTTCCAAGGTTCGTTTTCGGTTAAATACTTATTTCCCAAACGTGCCAGATTCATCATTTCAAATAATGCTTCACGGAATTTGTATGTCTCCAATAAAGTACCAATCTTTTGAGGATAGGTTTTAATTTCTTCTATGGTGGCTTTGTCTAATTCGTTAAGGGAATTAAGTTTTGGAACTTTGCCTTCAAAATATTTATGTGTAAGTACAATTGTTCTGTTAATGAAGTTACCCAAAATGGCAACAAGTTCGCTGTTATTGCGTGTTTGAAAGTCTTTCCAGGTAAAGTCATTGTCTTTTGATTCAGGAGCATTGGCACAAAGAACATAACGCAAAATATCCTGTTTGTTAGGGAAGTCAACCAAATATTCATCTAACCAAACAGCCCAGTTTCTTGAAGTTGAAATTTTATCTCCTTCAAGGTTTAGGAATTCATTGGCAGGAACATTTTCAGGTAATATATAACTTCCTTCAGCTTTTAGCATTGAAGGGAAAACAATGCAATGGAAAACAATATTGTCTTTTCCAATAAAATGAACAAGCTTAGTTTCTTTGTCTTTCCACCATTTTTCCCAATCATTTGGAAACAGTTCAATTGTGTTTGAAATATATCCTATTGGAGCATCAAACCAAACATATAAAACCTTACCATCAGCTCCTTCAATTGGAACTTTTACTCCCCAATCCAAATCTCTTGTAACGGCTCTTGGTTGAAGTCCTTGTTCTATCCAGCTTTTGCATTGTCCATAAACATTAGGCTTCCATTCTTTGTGGTTTTCCAATATCCATTCTCTAAGGAAAACTTCATAATCATTAAGTGGTAAAAACCAGTGTTTGGTTTCTCTCAAAACTGGTTTTGCTCCACTTAGGGTTGATTGAGGATTGATTAAATCGGTTGCATTTAAACTTGTTCCACAAGCTTCACACTGATCGCCATAAGCTTTCTCGTTTCCACAATGAGGACAAGTGCCTGTAATGTATCTATCTGCCAAAAATGCTTTGGCTTCTTCATCATAATATTGTTCTGAAACCTTTTCTATAAATTTTCCTTCATTGAAGAGTTTTTTAAAGAATTCAGATGAGGTTTTGTGATGAGTTTGTGATGAGGTACGTGAATAGATATCGTAGGTAATTCCAAATTCTTCAAATGATTTCTTAATTATATTATGGTATCTGTCCACAATATCTTGAGGTGTTACTCCTTCTTTCTTTGCCTTAATTGTAATTGGCACTCCATGTTCATCACTTCCTCCAACAAAAATTACATCCTCCTGCATCAAACGAAGATAACGCACATAAATATCTGCAGGAACATAAACTCCAGCCAAATGTCCAATATGAACTCCTCCATTTGCATAAGGAAGAGCAGTTGTTACGTTAAAACGTTTAAATTTCTTTTCTTTATCTGTGTATGTCATAAATTATTTTGTTTTTTCTTCTTATTTATTTCTTCAACAAAAAAGCGAAGGAATGTTTATTTATAAATTATGTTTAAAGGAAAAATCAAGTTGCAAAGGTAGTAAAATAATAGAAATAATTAAAAATTGTTTCAAAATGAGTTGGAATAGACTTATATATCCAAAATTAAAGAAAAAGATATTTGATTGTATAAGGAAAGCCTTAATTAAAACTTGCTAAACTTCTTTTTAATCTAAAGAAACTAAGTTTAGAACTATTTAAACTTGATTTTAATCTCAATTTCATGCCATGATGTTTTTTAATTCATGGCATGAATTACTCGAAATCATGCCATGAATTGCTTGGAATCATGCCATGAAATTGGTCAATTCATGCCATGAATTCAATTAAATCATGCCATGAATCCGAGAATATCATGCCATGATTCTCAGATTAAATCCTTATTTTATTAGATAAAGACTTGATTTACTTAGTTTTTAATAAGACTTTTTTACTTCTTTTTAAGACTTATTTTTCCCTGAATAATGATAAGAATTATTGAAAAAGAAAGGGATTGTAAATTAATACAATCCCTTCCAATTTAAAAAAGATTTGTGATTAGAAAATAAATCTAAATCCACCTGTAATATTGCCATTTAAACCACCTTCAATTAATTTTAAATGTTTTGTTGACTTATTATAATCTACAAAAGAAAACTCATATCCTCCAAAAGCAAAACTAATTGCAATATTATCAGATATTTTGTAATCAAAAACAAAAGGTTTTATTCCAAAACCATACTCAAAGAAAGAATCGTTAAGATTATAAAAAGCATCATTAGATAGAGCCCTTCCTGCTCCTATAGCAAAATATATTTGTGGAGTATATCTCAATCTTTCAGTTATATTTTTGCAATACATAAAGGTTGGCTTAATGTAAAAAGTTGGTTGCTTATAATCTATTGTCTTAATATAATAGTAATCTGTTCCTAATGTTGCTCCAATATATAAGTTATTATGAACTTTGTGGAAGTAATCAAAATAAATACCCATATTAAGAGCATTATCAGTATTGTAATTGTTTCCATCAGACTGTTCATTATAATAAATATTGCCTCCAAGTATATTTTTACTTTGAGCGCTTACGCTAATACCTGCTATGGTAAAAAATAGAATAAAAAATAGATTTTTGATTTTCATTGCTCTTAATATTTTTGTTGATAATTAAATGTCTTTAATTTGTTCTCTTTTGAGAAACATATGCAAAGTTAGAAACTATTTTTTAACTTGGAACAAATTTTAAACAGAAAAATAAATTTATTTTTCATTTAAAGATGTTTTAGTTACAATATAAAAAGAAAGGGATTGTAATTTAATACAATCCCTTCGTATTTTAACCATTATTTTTAATGGTTTATTTTAAGAAATTTCTATTTGTCCCAGCAAGCGCAAAGGTTTCTATCTCCAAAAGCATCATCAACCTTTCCACAAGTTGGCCAGTATTTGTCATCGTGTGGTTGAGGGAATGCTGCTTCTTGACGAGTATAAGGTCTTTCCCAAGTGTCTGCACAAACAACTTGCATTGTGTGAGGAGCATTCTTGATTAAGTTGTTTTCCTTATCTGCTTTTCCATCTTCTACGTCTTTAATTTCTTTTCTTATTTGAATTAAAGCATCGCATAAACGATCCATTTCTGATAATGGTTCTGATTCTGTTGGTTCAACCATAAGTGTTCCGTGAACAGGGAATGCAACTGTTGGAGCATGGAAACCATAATCCATTAAACGTTTTGCAACATCTCCACATTGAATTCCACTTGAAAGACTAAATGGATTGCAATCTAATATCATTTCATGAGCACACATTCCTTGCTTTCCTGTATATAAGATATTATATGCAGTGCTTAGTCTTGTTCTCATATAGTTTGCATTAAGTATAGCATAACGAGTTGCATCTGTTAATCCATTTCCACCTAACATCATTAAATAACCATAAGAAATAGGTAATAACATAGCAGAACCAAAAGGAGAAGCAGCAACAGCAGAGCCTTTAGTTGCTCCAGTTTCTACCATGCAATGAGTTGGTAAGTAATCAACAAGTTCTTTCTTGCAACCAATAGGTCCAACACCAGGACCACCACCACCATGAGGCATTGCAAATGTTTTATGAAGATTTAAGTGACAAACGTCTGCTCCCATAAAGCCAGGTGAAGTTAATCCAACTTGTGCATTCATATTAGCTCCATCCATATATACTAAACCACCATTATCATGTATTATCTTGATAATTTCTAATATTCCTTCTTCAAATACTCCATGAGTTGAAGGATAAGTAATCATTAAACAAGATAAGTTTTCTTTATTAGCTTCTGCTTTTTCTCTAAGGTCAGCAATATCAATTTCTCCTTCAGATGTTGATTTAATAACAATAATGTCCATTCCTGCCATAGCTGCTGATGCTGGATTTGTTCCATGTGCAGAAGAAGGAATTAAACATACTGTTCGGTTTGTTTGTCCGTTTGCTCTTTGATAATTACGAATTGTAGTTAAACCTGCATATTCTCCAGCAGCTCCAGAGTTTGGTTGTAAACTAATTTTAGCAAAACCAGTTATTTCAGCAAGAATATCACACATGTTATTTATCATTTCTAAATAACCTGAAGCTTGATCTTTTGGAACAAATGGATGGATATTTGCAAATTCAGGCCAAGTGAAAGGAATCATTTCCATTGCTGCATTTAATTTCATAGTACAGCTTCCAAGTGGAATCATTGCTCTGTTTAAAGAAAGGTCTTTTACTTCCATTTTCTTTAAATAACGCATCATTTCTGTTTCACTATGGTATTGATTAAATATCTTTTGAGTTAAGAAACTACTCTTACGAACTAAGTTTGATGGAATATTTTCTTCAGAGCAAGAACCATTACATTCTACAGCATTATGTTTCTTTCCAGATACTTCAGCAAAAACAGAAAGAACAGCATTAACATTATCAATAGATATTGTTTCGTCAAAGCTTAAAGAAATATGTTTTGAATCAATTAAGTTGAAATTCATTTTGTTTTCAACTGCTTTTTTGCAAACTAATTCCGCATCAACTGGAGTTTCAAAACAAAGAGTATCGAAGAATGATTTATTCTTTTGTGTAAATCCATATTTAGAAGCTTCTTTTGCTAATAAACCTGCAAGACAGTGAATATCTTTTGCAATTGCTTTAATGCCTTCTTGACCATGCCAAGCTGCATATTGTCCTGCCATAATAGCAACTAATGCAGAAGCTGTACAAATATTAGAAGTAGCTTTTTCTCTCTTAATATGTTGTTCACGAGTTTGAAGAGCTAAACGGAAAGCTTTGTTTCCTTGAGCATCTACTGTCAAACCAATAATTCTTCCTGGTATATTACGCTTAAATGTTTCAGTACATGCAAAATAAGCAGCTTCTGGTCCACCATATCCCATTGGAACTCCAAAACGTTGAGTTGAACCACAAACAGCATCAGCTCCCCATTCTCCTGGAGGTGTTAATAAGGCAAGTGAAAGAATATCAGCTGCAACAGCAACAAATACATTATTTTCTTTTGCTTTTGCAACAAAAGAAGAATAGTCTTTTACTTCTCCATTACGATTAGGATATTGAACAATTGCACCAAAGAAAGTTTTATCCAATACAATTGTATCAGAGTTTCCAATAACTAATTCAATTCCTCTTGGTAAAGCTCTTGTTTTAATAACATCAATACTTTGAGGGAATAAATCTTCAGCTACAAAAAACTTAATTACATTATTCTTTTGTTGTTCACGAGAGCGAGAACCAAAGAACATTAACATAGCTTCAGCAGTTGCAGTTGCTTCATCAAGCATAGAAGCATTAGCAATAGGCATACCTGTTAATGAAGTAATAACTGTTTGAAATGTAAATAAGGTTTCAAGTCTTCCTTGTGAAATTTCAGCTTGGTAAGGAGTGTAAGAAGTGTACCAGCCTGGGTTTTCAAGAATATTTCTTTGCAAAACAGCAGGTACTATTGTGTTATAATAACCCATTCCTATGAATGAAGTATATATTTTATTTTTAGAAGCTATTGCTTTAATGTGATTGAAATATTCAAACTCATTCATCCCTTCTGGAAGGTTTAAAGGAGCTTTTAATCTAATTGAAGAAGGAATTGTTTTATCAATAAGTTCATCAATAGAGCTAACACCAATAACTTTTAACATCTTTTCAACATCTGCAGTTTGAGGACCATTATGTCTTGGTGTAAAATTGTTTGTTATCATCTTTAATATGTATTAAATTAATTTTTTTTATGCAGAAATAAATTCTCCGTCAGCTTTTACTTTCTTAATCAAACCTTGAAGAACAGTTCCAGGTCCAACTTCAATAAATGTTGTAGCACCATCTTCAACCATAGCTAAAGAAATTTGAGTCCAACGAACAGGAGCAGTTAATTGTTTAATTAAGTTTTCTTTGATTTCTTTTGCTTGAGTCATTGGCTTAGCATTTACATTTTGGTAAACAGGACAAATAGGAGTATTGAAATTTGTATTTTCAATAGCCTTAGCCAATTCTTCTTGAGCAGGTAACATTAAAGGAGAGTGGAAAGCACCACCAACAGTTAATGGTAAGGCACGCTTAGCACCAGCTTCCTTCATTAAAACACAAGCCTTTTCAATTCCTGCAACAGAACCAGAAATAACTAACTGTCCATGACAATTATAATTTGCAGGAACAACAACTTCATCTTTAATAGAAGCACAAATATCTTCAACCACCTTATCTTCCAAACCTAAAACAGCAGCCATTGTTGAAGGAACAGCTTCACAAGCTTTTTGCATAGCATTAGCACGAGCAGCGACCAAACGCAAGCCATCTTCAAAAGTCATAGCCTTTGCAGCCACTAAAGCTGAAAATTCACCAAGAGAATGTCCTGCAACCATATCAGGTTTAAAATCTTCACCCAAAGTATGAGCAAGAATAACAGAATGAAGAAATATAGCTGGTTGAGTAACTTTTGTTTGCTTTAAATCTTCAACTGTTCCAGAAAACATAAGGTCAGTAATTCTAAACCCTAATATTTCATTTGCTTTTTCAAACATCTCTTTTGCTGAAGCAGAATTATCATAAAGATCTTTTCCCATGCCAACAAATTGAGCTCCTTGACCAGGAAATACATACGCTTTTTTCATATCATATACGTTTTTAGTGATAAAATCAATTTGCAAAAGTAAGATAATTTTTTATCAACTCAATAAATCAATCCAAAAACTCTTAATCTATGACAAAAAACTTAGTTTTCTTCGAGATTATTTTTTTTATTAGAAATAGTAATATGTTTATTCTTTGTAGGAATTAAATTTGCACATTTCTTGAATTGGTTTACGAATCTTTTGTCTTTGTTGAGATTCTGAATAGCCTAATAGGATTAAAACTGGTACACGTTTATTCTTTGGAACATTAAGAACTTTTTTTACTTTCTTTTCATTAAACCAACCAATTATACATGTCCCAAGTCCAATTTCTGAGGCTTGAAGACAAAATTGATTTGTTGCAATTCCTATATCCATTAATGTATATTCTTTATCCTTAATAACTGAGCCAATTTTAGATGATAAATTAGGCTTTTCTAAAACAATGGCAATAACAATTGGTGCTTGAAGGGCAAATCCATTCATTCCTAACGTAGCAATTGCATTTTCAACCTCTAATCTTTTTCCCTCATCGTCAACAACAACAAATGTCCATGGTTGAGCATTGCAAGCTGAAGGTGAAAGACGAGCCGATTCAATACATTTTAATATCTTTTCTTTTTCAACTGGTTTAGAGCTGTATTTTCTATCACTTTGACGCTGTAAAATTAATTCTTGAAATTCCATATCTTTATTTGTTTTTGGGGAAATTGACCTACAAAAATAGCATAATTATTTTAGTTTTTGTAGAGTATTATAATATAATGTATCTTTGCATCCCATTTGAAAAATAATAAATAATATACAATAATAAACAGATGAGAAAAATAACTTTATTCACATTAATTATGACAGTAGTTTCTACTATGTTAGTGGCTCAAATGAAACCAGAAGATGCTGCTAAGATTAAACAATCAAACCCGTTGGTGCAAAACTGGAATACACCTTATCAGACACCTCCTTTTGATAAAATTAAAACAGAGGACTACAAACCAGCTATTCTTTATGCTTTAGATGAAGCTAAGAAAGATGTTAATGCAATTATTGCAAACAAGGAAAAACCTTCTTTTGAAAACACTATTGTTGCTCTTGAAAATGCAGGTTCTTTATTAAACAGAGTTTCAGGCGTATTTTTTAATATTAATGAAGCTAATACAAGTGATGAACTTCAAAAGATAGCAGAGGATTTATCTCCAGAATTAACAAGATATGGAAATGATATTAATATGAATCCTCAATTATTTGCTAAGGTAAAAGCAGTTTATGATATGCGTGATGATATTGCTTTAACAGCTGAACAAAGAATGTTATTGGATAAGACATATAAAGGATTTATTAAGAGTGGTGCTTTATTGGAAGGTGCTCAAAAGGAAGAGTTCCGTAAGATTTCAGAAGAATTATCTCTTGTAAGTTTAAAGTATCAAAGAAATAATCTTAGCGATCAAAATGCTTATTCTTTAACAATTACTGATAAAAAAGACCTTGCTGGTATTCCTCAATATGCAATTGATGCAGCAAAAGAAACAGCAAAGGAACGTAAGGTTAAGGGTTGGGTATTTACATTAGATTATCCAAGTTATATTCCTTTTATTACTTATGCTGACAATAGAGAATTAAGAAAAACTTTATGGGCAGCTTCAAGCAAGCAAGGTAATAATAATAATGAATTTGATAACAAGGAAAATGTTATTAAGATAGCTAATCTTCGTCTTCGTATGGCTCAATTATTAGGATATAAATCTTATGCTGAATATGCTCTTACAGATAGAATGGCAGAAACACCAAATAAGGTATTGTCATTTGTTGATAATTTATTAGATGCTTCAATGCCTTTTGCTAAAAAAGATTTGCAAATGGTTACAGACTATGCTCATTCAAAAGGATTTGTTGGAGACATTCAACGTTGGGATTGGGCTTATTGGTCAGAAAAGCTTAAAAACGAAAAGTATTCTATAAACCCAGAAATGGTTAAACCTTATTTCCAATTAGAAAAAGTTCGTGAAGGTATCTTTAAATTAGCGGGTAAACTTTATGGTCTTGAATTCAAAGAAAATAAAACAATTACAAAATACAATGATGATGTAGTTGTTTATGAAGTTTGGGATAAGGCTAATAATAAAATGATGTCTGTAATTTATATGGACTTCTTCCCCAGAGCATCAAAACGCTCAGGAGCTTGGATGACATCATTTAGAGAACAAAGAATTGAAACCGGACAAGATGTTCGTCCATTAATACAAATGGTTTGTAACTTTACAAAACCAAATGGAAAAACTCCTTCTCTTTTAACATTTGAAGAATTAACAACATTCTTACATGAATTTGGACATTGTTTACATGGAACATTATCTGAATGTACTTATCAATCAACATCAGGAACATCTGTTTACAGAGACTTTGTTGAACTACCATCTCAATTTATGGAAAACTTTGCAACAGAAAAAGAATTCTTAGATATGTTTGCTGTTAATTATAAAACTGGAGAAAAAATGCCAGACGAATTAGTTAACAAGATTAAGGCAAGTGAACAATATTTACAAGGATATATGTCTGTTCGTCAATTATTCTTAGGATTAGTTGATATGGGATGGAATAATATTACAGCTCCAATTAGTGGAGACGTTGAATCAATAGAAAGAAAAAGTGCATCAAAAGCAGAACTTTTACCAATAGTAAATGGTTCAATAATGAGTACACAATTTGGACATATATTTGCTGGTGGATATGCAGCAGGATATTATGGATATAAATGGGCTGAAGTTTTAGATGCAGATGCTTTCTCTGTATTTAAAGAAAAAGGAATCTTCAATAATGAAGTTTCAACATCATTCCGTAAGAATATTCTTTCAAAAGGAGGCAAGAAACATCCAATGGAACTTTATAAAGCATTCCGTGGTCAAGAACCAACAAATGATGCCTTACTTAGAAGAAGCGGTTTTATTAAATAATCTCAAAAAGAATTTTTGAAGTAAATCAAATCAAAAATAATGAAAAAGCACTTGTAGAAATACAGGTGTTTTTTTTTATTATGCCAATCAATCAAAAACTTTTATACCTTTGTGCCATATTTTTAATTACATAATATTTATTCAGAATAATAGGACGTTTTTATAATCCAAATTGTTAGTTTAATCATGAAAACAATAAAAATATTTCTAACTAAATTCTCCGTTAAAACTGGTATAATATTAATAATTGTCTCATGTGTCTTTTATTCACTTATTTTTATTGTCCCATTTCTTGGATTTACAATAAAAACAAAAACAATAGTAACTCCTATCGCATTTGGATTATCATCAATTACATGGTATGGAGGTTTAGCAATTGTTGGAAAAGACTTATGGATTAAATACAAACATTATATAAATCCTATTAATTGGTTTAAGTAGAAATATTCTTTTTTCTACTTTTAATTATTCTACTATCTTTGCAACCCAAAGAAAATAATTTAATGAGATATTTTTTACATTTACAATATAATGGTACAAATTTTTGTGGTTGGCAAATTCAACCAAATGAACCTTCTGTACAAGAAATTATTGAAACTGCTTTAATGCATATTTTAAGAGAAAAAATAGGTGTTACTGGTTGCGGTAGAACAGACACAGGAGTTCATGCTTTGGATTATTATGCTCATTTTGATTTCCAAGAAATATCTTTAGAGGAGTTAGGAAAATTAAAATTTAGACTTAATCGTTATTTTGGTTATGATATAAATATTTTAGGCATTTATAAGATGAAGGAAGATGCTCATTCTCGTTTTGATGCTGTTAGCAGAACTTATAAATATTATATTGCAACAGAGAAACAACCTTTTAATAACGATTGGTCATACTATTTCTCACGTCAGTTAAATATTGAAGCAATGAATCTAGCTTGTGAAAAATTACTTACCTATAAAGACTTCACCAGTTTTTCAAAACTACATACTCAAGTAAATAATAATAATTGTAATATTTTATTTGCTTTATGGGAAAAGGAAGGGGATAATTTAGTTTTTACAATTAAAGCAAATCGTTTTTTAAGAAATATGGTAAGAGCAATTGTTGGAACTTTATTAGAAGTTGGTTTAGGTAAAAAAAATGTAGAAGAGTTTTGTGAAATAATTGAATCAAAAAATAGGTCTAAGGCGGGATTATCTGTTCCTGCAAAAGCATTGTTTTTATATAATGTAGAGTATGAAAAGGGAATTTTCTTATAAAAAAACTACTTGATATAAATAAAATGTGTAATTTCGCAGGACGTTTCGTAAAAAGAAACAAAAATCAAAAACTTTTAAGATATGAATGATATAAATTGGTCAAGCCTACCTTTTGGCTATTACAAAACAGACTGGAATGTACGTTGCTATTACCGTAATGGTAAATGGGGTGAATTAGAATTTACTCAATCAGAAGAAATAACAATGCACATGGCTGCAACTTGTCTTCACTATGGACAAGAAGCTTTTGAAGGCATGAAAGCATTCCGAGGTGTTGATGGTAAAATTCGTTTATTCCGTCCTTATGAAAATGCAAAACGTATGTATCGTACTGCAGAAGGAATTATGATGGCACCAGTACCAGAAGAATTATTTGTTAAGGCTTGTATTGAAGTTGTTAAAAGAAACGAAAGATTTGTTCCACCAGCAGGTTCAGGAGCATCTTTATATCTTCGTCCATTATTAATTGGAACAGGAGCAGAAGTTGGAGTTAAACCAGCAGATGAATACTTATTTGTAGTATTTGCAGGTCCAGTTGGTCCTTACTTTAAAGAAGGATTTAAACCAGTTAAATTCCAAATTGTAGAAGATTATGACCGTGCAGCTCCACTTGGAACAGGTACATTTAAAGTTGGTGGTAACTATGCTGCTTCTTTAAAATCAGGACAAAGAGCTCATGATGAAGGTTTTTCAAATTGTATTTACTTAGATGCTGTTCGTAAAAAATATATTGATGAAGCAGGTGCAGCAAACTTCTTTGGAATAAAGAACAATACATACTGTACTCCAAAATCATCATCAATTCTTCCTTCAATTACTAATATGTCACTTCGTCAATTGGCAAATGATATGGGAATGAAGGTTGAAGAAAGACCTATTGAAGTAGAAGAACTTTCAACATTTGAAGAAGTTGCAGCATGTGGAACAGCAGCAGTTGTTTCTCCTATTTGTCAAATAGAAGATAGAGGAACAAAGAAACTATATAACTATGGTAAAGAAGCTGGTCCTGTTTGCACAAAACTTTATGAAACATTAAAGGGAATACAAGAAGGAAAATTAGAAGATAAACATAATTGGAATTTAGTTGTTGAATAATAATCTATTATAATAGATTTAACTTTACAATTAGATTTTCATTTCTAATATCAAAAGACCAAGAATAATAATCTTGGTCTTTTTTTGTTTTCTTCTTTATCTTATTTGAAGTTTTTCTATACCTTTGTACGATGAAAAAGTTTCTTGTAATTCAAACAGCTTCAATTGGCGATGTAGTCCTTGCAACTTCTTTGTTGGAGGAATTACACTACAATTTCCCAAAAGAAAAAATAGATATACTTGTGAAAAAGGGTAATGAATCTCTTTTTGAGCAACATCCTTTTGTTGGTAAGGTTTGGATATGGAATAAAAAAGAGAATAAGTATAAAAACCTAATAAAGATAATTAAAGATATTCGTAAGTCTGATTACGAAATTCTTATAAATATTAATCGTTTCTTTTCTTCAGGACTTATAACTGCTTTGTCAGATGCTCATTTAAAGATTGGATTTAAGAAAAACCCTTTGTCTGTTTTCTTTGATAGAAGAATAGAACATTTAATAACTAAACATAAGCATATTCATGAGATTGAACGTAACTTTAAACTCATTGCTGAAATTTGTTTAGATGATGAATCGGAAGTATTGCCTCCAAAACTTTACCCAACACCTCAATCAATTGAAAAAATAAAACAATATAAAGACAATACTTACTACACTCTTAGTCCTTCTTCTCTTTGGTTTACTAAACAATATCATACTCAAGGATGGATAGAACTTCTAAAACATATTCCACAAGAGAATGCAATTTATCTGTTAGGTTCTAAGTCCGATATTGAACTTTGCAATGAAATTAAAAAGGCTATAAATCATCCTCTTTGTCATAATTTAGCTGGAAAGCTAACTTTTCTTGAGTCTGTTTCGCTAATGGATAATGCAAAGATGAATTTTACCAATGATTCTGCTCCAATGCATTTTTGTTCATCAGTAAATGCTCCAACAACCTCTGTCTTTTGCTCCACTGTTCCTTCATTTGGATTTACTCCACTAAGCACAGATTCAAAAATAATTCAAACAAAAGAACATCTAACTTGTCGTCCTTGTGGATTGCATGGACATAAAAAGTGCCCAAAAGGACATTTCAAATGCTCAACAACAATTAATATTAAAGAACTGGTACATAGATTATGACATTAGATATTATTTTCTATATAATTGGAGCAATTTGTATAATAGTTGGCTTTTTGGGTTGTGTTTTACCAATATTGCCAGGCTTGCCAATAAGTTATATAGGTATACTTCTTTTGCATTTCACTTCTAAAGTGGATTTCTCTCTTTCTTTTCTAATTGGTTGGGCAATAGTCGTTATTATTGTTCAAATATTAGATTATTTTGTGCCAATCTGGGGAACTAAAAAATTTGGAGGTAGTAAAGCAGGAACATGGGGGAGTGGAATTGGTTTGTTTTTAGGAATGTTTCTTTCACCATGGGGAGTGATTTTGGGACCATTTGTTGGAGCTGTTGTTGGAGAATTGATTTCTGGGAAAGAATTTTCTCTTGCTCTTAAAACTGGATTTGGTTCTTTTATTGGCTTTCTTGTTGGAACAATAATGAAACTAATTGTTGCCTTTGTTTTAGGTTTCTTCTTCTTTAAGGAACTGTTCGTTGCAATATTATAATCTCTTTTTTCTTTTAATCTTTTTGCATTAATAAGCTTGCAATGGCTTGTTATGTAAATTTTAATCCTGTTAATTTTTACGGAAATAAGATATAAAACTTTTTATATCAAGAAAAAACTTATTTAAATCAAGAATAAATTCAGTAAGGTGGCACCATACTATAAGTAAGGTGGCAGGATACATAGTGTAAGGTGGCAGGATGTAGTGTGCAAGGTGGCAGGATGCAAAAATTAATCTTGATCTTTATCAATTATAATAAGACTTTGATAAACTTATATCAAGTAAAAAGAAATTTAACTCAAATTTTTATTGATAAATAAGCAAGAGAATAAGCATAAAACAAAGAAAAAGAGTCTGCATTGAAACAATTCCTGTTCATTATCAAAAAAATCTTCTTCGGTAGATAAGACTTATAATTATTTCACGCCTTCGGGGGTTTTATTTGCATGTCCTAATTATATGTACAGAAAAGGAAACCAGCACAATGGACGTGTTCTAATTTTTATAATAAATTAAAAATAAGGTGCATAATTAATTATTTATTTTGTACATTTGCCACATTAGATATTCTTAAAATTGTATTAGTGATTTAGTGGAGTCTATTAAAGTAAAGGTAATTTAATGTCAGCCTACTACTCCTACAACTTTAATATATTCAAATAATATAAATTGGGGGAACAATAAAAGCATAAATATAATCTGCAATTAAAATATTAATAATATGAAAAATATAATTTTATCTGTAATAGCGACAATACTTTCGCTTACAGCAATGGGACAAGATCCACAATATTATAATAGCTGGATGTTTAATGAGGTTGTAAATCAAGGATGCATTTCAATACCTGTATCAGAAAGTGATGTATTTGCACATACATGTTATACTGGTCCTTTAGTAAATGTATATGCATATGCTCAACCATATTTTACAGATTCTATTATTTCTATAAAAGGAATTGCTATTTTGGGTTCTTGGGGTATAAATCCTGACACTAAAAATGCATTTTATTTTCAAATAAGAGATTCAAGTCTAAATAATATATTGGCGCAAGTAAGGTATGACACAATCCCTTTTTCCTTTTCACCAACACCT
>JAFNAR010000051.1 GCA_017860255.1 Bacteroidota bacterium
ACAAAGTTACAATAATTACCTGATATACGCAAGCATATTATTGTATTTCAATGTGTTAAATAATTATAAAATCTTCCTACCGCTCATGATTACAAATCCGATATTTATTCATTATTAATTTTAAATTTTATTTGAATTTTCAAAGGTAGGAAAAGATTTTTAATTAATGTTAATAATTGACGAAATATCAATTTAATGCAATTGATGAATATTCTATATGCAACAAGAAAATATTGAATATTCTCCAGCTTTTTAGCTGGAGTAATATTCATAATAAAATATTATTTTATTTATAGGTATAGTATAGAATATTTGAATAATTGAATATTTTAGGGAATTTTCATTTAATTTAGAGAGGTTAGAAACCTTAATGACTTTAAAAACATTAATCTCCGAAAGCAATTAAACAAGTAAAGAATTAAACTCACAAAAAACTCAATCATAATGAAAAATAAGTCCATCATAAATAAAAATATAAGGGACATAAATAAAAATATGATGGACATATTTCTAAATATAAAGGACATATTTTTAATTATGATTGATATATTTTATAGTTAGTCAAATAACCCCAATAGCAAAGAAAAAAAATCATAGCCATTCATATAATCAAATGCATCAAAGTTCAGATAAAAATCCATTAAATCTGTGAATCATCGGCTTGCCGCTTGCCTTAGCAAGAAATCTGTGGACAAAAATCAAAAAAAACAAATAAACTCTTTAACGACTAAAATTTTTCCCTATTTTTGCATCTGGAAAATGTTATTTTTCTGAAAATAAGTGTAAGGTTTAGAAAGATTATATGTCTTAACAAAGACTTAAAGTTAATTATTAATACAAAACAAAAAGAAAATGAAAAAAGTAATTTTATTAGCATTTGCTTTCGCTCTTGTTGCAGCTACAACTGTTAGCGCTCAAGAACCTCAAAAGAAAGAAGTTAAGAAAGAATGTTGTTCAAAAGACGGCAAGAAAGACGCTTCAAAAGCTTGTTGTGATAAAGATGGCAAAAAAGCTGCTAACCACGAATGCACAAACCAAAAAGATGGTAAAAAACAAGAATGTACAAGCCAAAAAGATGGCAAGAAACATGAGTGCACAAAAAACAAAGATGGTAAAAAACAAGAATGTTGCAAAGATAAAGCAAAAGCAGAAGTAAAAAAATAAATTTTCTTTTAATCTGTTAGCATAAAGCAGGGTGAGAATTATCTAATCCTGCTTTATCTTTATTTATATGGACGATTTACTAATAGCACAAGAAATTTCAAAGGGTAATCAAAAGGTTTTTGAAGACTTTTTCAACGCACATAAGTTGAAGGTTATGAATTTGTGTTATGGTATGGTTCATGACAGGGAGGTTGCAGAGGATTTGGTGCAGGATATTTTTGTGGAGATTTTCTCTTCAGCACATAGATTTCAAGGTAAGTCAAAACTCTCCACTTGGCTCTATAGAATAGCAATTAACAAGACTATTAATTACTTAAGAAAAGAAAAGATTAGAAAATTTTTTGTTAATGCTGATGATGCCAAACATTCAATTATGTCTGACGATAGAGCTGATTGGAATATGGAGGAAAAAGAAAAAATGAATCACCTGCATAAGATTATTGACAAATTGCCGTCTAAACAAAAGCAAGCATTAGTTTTGTTTATTTATGACGAAATTCCACAAAAAGACATTGCAGAAATTATGAATTGTTCTGTTGCTTCTGTTGAGGTTTTGGTGCATAGAGCAAAGAAAACTATAAAAAATAAAACAAGTAATATTTATGGAAACATTATTTAACAAAGATAGAATTACAGAGGTTAATCCTTATCTTTTTCAAAAAATTCAAAACAAGATAAACGATAAGAATGTTTATGTTGTTCCTTCATGGAGTTTGAATGTTTTGAAGTTGAGCATTATTGGGTTAGTCCTTTTGATTGGATTTAATATTTTTTCAACTTTCAATCCTGAATCAAATCAACCAATGCAAAATATTTCAGAAAACAACTCCTATAATGAATTTGTTAAGGACAATCATTTCGATGCCCTTTCAAGCCTTTATCCAGTAGAACTCTTAAAAGAAGAATAATCAAGCTATGAAAAAGCAATATTTCATCATTTTATCAGTCATTGTAATTGCTCTTTTGGCAGCAAATATTTTCTTCCTTTTCAATACTAAGAGTTGCAACTGCACAAAAAGCGAGGCACACGTTGATAATAGAGAAAAAAATGTAAATTCAAATTGTTTTGTTGCTAAAAAGCTATCATTGGATGATGTGCAGACAAACAAATATGATGAAATTAAAAAAATGCATCAAGCCTTAGCCCTTAAAGCAATTGATAGTCTTCACGTTAGTCAAGAGATACTAATGGATTATTTGGCTTCAAATGAAAACAATCCACAAAAAATTGAGGAGTTGGAAAACAGAATAATTAGATTTCAAAAGGAACTTTTAGATCAACATGTTGGACAATACCAAGATTTAAAGGCAATCTTAAAGCCTAAACAAGTTGACCCAATGAACAAACTATTTAAGAGTTTGTTTGTTTGTGAGCCAAGTTGCAAACACACTCATGATGGCTGTGTTGCTGATTAAAAATTAGTTTCTATTCTTTAAACTTATACAATCTAAACTTAGGATTGAGCTTAAGGTAAATTCCAAAAGAAAAGAACATTACATCATTTCTTACAACTTTCACATATCCTGGCCTGTCACCTGTGAAAGGCAAATAATAAATTATATTTCCTTCAAAGCCAAGTGACACATCCTTATATAATGAAAGAGAGTAGTCAAATTGTGCAAGTATCATTTGCATCTTATCAAAAATAAGATCAGAAGTGTTAGTTGATATATTTCCAAAATGAGGAGAGCCATAAATGGATAGAAAGTCTTCACTTACCCAATGGGAAAAATTTATATTGAAATCCTTAAAACCAAGTGCAAGTTTATTGTAAAAACCATATCCTTTATCGAATGGAATTGCAACTCCTCCATTATTAATAAATCCTGAATAAGTTGATTCAAAATTAATATACTTAACAAGTTTATTGAATCTATAGCTCATTCCAACACCAGCAGAGTAGTTTATTAGGGTATGCATATTGAAGCTTTTTATAGTATCTAACTCCCCTCCTCTATGTTGGCCAATTAGTTGAAGGGGTATATAAACTTGAAATTTTCTATCTGTTTTCAATAAGTTTGTTTTTGTTGAGGCCCCTAATGCAAACACTTCTTGATGATTGTCATTTCTAAAAACAAAACTTTGCCAATTCACCCAAACATCTGAAGAGAATTGTTTCGAATTGTAAATTAATTGAATGCCTGTTTCGGGATCAGATGATAAGTTAAGCTCAGTATTGTAAAGTGGTTGAATTAAATTATGATTATTGTTTACATATAAATTTCCAAACACCAAGTGAAGATTATCTTTTAGGGAAATCTGTGCTCTAAGCAATGGAAGGAAATGAACTCCTTTTTGATATTGTTCTCCCTGCCAATTTGGAATATCTAAATAGGAATAGCAAGGATATTTATTTGCACCCCAATAATGAAGCATATGCACTCCAGCTTCCAAAAGTATATTTTTATGTAAGGCAAGTGATAGCTTTGGACTTAAACGAAAGCCAGGAAGAGTGTATCCACTAACTTTTTCTGCCTTAAATTCATTATCTTTAAAGAAGTTAAGATTATCTACCTTCAAATAAAGTATTTTTAAATCGTTAGTGTCAATCTTTGGATTTTGAGAGAATAAACTATTATTTTGTCCTTTAAGAGAAGTAACAAAACAAAAAATTATAAAGTTTAGAATAAGTATTGGTTTTATTCTTTTTATCATGAGTGCAAAAGTAATAAATAAATATTTTATTTCTTCGGTTTTAATTATATCTTTGCAAAACAAAATCAAAACTTTTAATGAAACTTTCAATTGTAATAGTTAATTATAATGTTGCTTACTTTCTTGAGCATTGTCTTTACTCAGTTAGAAATGCTTGCAAGAGAATTGAAGCAGAAATTTTTGTTGTTGATAATAACTCCGTTGACAATTCTATTGCAATGCTTAAAGAAAAGTTCCCTGAAGTTGTTCTTGTTGCTAACAAAGATAATGTTGGATTTTCAAAGGCAAACAATCAAGCTATTAGAATTTCAAAGGGTGAGTATGTTTTAATTCTTAATCCTGACACTGTTGTTGAAGAAGACACTTTTGAAAAATGTATCTCTTTTATGGATTCTCATCAAGATTGTGGAGCATTAGGAGTTAAGATGATTGATGGAAGTGGAAAGTTTTTGAAAGAAAGCAAGAGAGGATTTCCTTCTCCATGGGCTTCATTTTGCAAAATGAGTGGACTTACAAGTCTTTTCCCTCATTCAAAGAAATACGCCTATTATTATATGGGACATCTTTCAGAAGATGAAGTAAATGAAGTGGATATTCTTGCAGGAGCCTACATGATGATGAGAAAGGATTGTTTAGATAAGGTTGGGCTATTGGATGAGGATTATTTCATGTATGGCGAGGATATTGATTTATCTTATAGAATAACAAAAGGAGGATACAAAAACTATTATTTCCCAAAGGCAAGAATAATTCACTATAAAGGAGAAAGCACAAAGAAGGCTTCGCTTAATTATGTTTATACTTTCTATAATGCAATGGCTATTTTTGCTCAAAAGCATTTAACCAAGAAACAAACCAAACTTTTTTCAATATTTATTAAGATTGCAATTTGGCTTAGAGCTGGTTTTGCTTTCTGTTCTCGTATTTTCAAAAGCTCACTCCTACCTCTTTTAGATTTTGTTTTAGTTTACTTAGCTTACTATCTTTTAGTTTCCTGGTGGAGTTTGAATATTTGGCAAGACGCTCACTACTATCCTTTGCAATATATTTATGTTGTAGTTCCTATTTATATTTTCATTTGGCTTCTTTCAATATACCTTTCAGGAGGTTACTCAAAACCTATTCGTATTCCAAAAATTATTTCAGGTGTTTTCTTTGGAATGATTACTATTTTGGTTTTCTACTCTTTGCTTCCTGAACAGTTGAGATATTCAAGAGCTTTAGTTCTTTTGGGAGCTGTGGTTTCATTATTTGTTATAATATCAATTAGAATAGTTTATAGATATATTACAACAGGTTCTTGGCTACCAAAAGATGAAAGAAGAAAACGCTACATTATTATTGGTGATGAAACGGAAGCTGTTAGAGTTGCAGATCTTTTAAGAACAACTGATGCTCAAGCAGAATTTATTGGATTAACTAAGGAAGATGATAAGGAAACAAATAATCCTAATTTTGTTGGTAATATTTCGCAGATTAAGGAAATAATTAAGATCTATCAGATTAATGAAGTTATATTTTGTGCTAAATCAATTTCTCAACAAATAATTATTAGTACAATGGCAGAATTGAAAGCCGACAATCTTCATTTTATTATTGCACCTCCTGAAACAGATTTCATCATTGGCAGCAACACCATAAACACTCCTACCGACCTTTATGTAATTTCAGTAAATTCAATTTCAAATGATGATAACAAAAGAAAGAAAAGACTTCTTGACATCACTCTTTCTTTTTTCACTTTGCTATTTTCTCCTATTCTTTGTTTTGTAATTAAAAGACCTATTGGATTATGGAAGAATGCTTTTTCTGTTTTTTTTGGTCGTAAAACTTGGATTGGATATTCAAACATAAATTCTATATTAAACAACTCACTTCCTAAAATAAAAAAAGGTATTCTTACAACTCAAGACTCTTTGGATAAAAAAGATGTTGACTTAAGCACCTTAAACCGTTTGAATCTTCTCTATGCAAGAAATTACAGGCTACAATCTGATTTCAACACCTTTATTAAGGCCTTTAGGGAAATAGGGAGAAATTAAACAATAAAAACTTTGTACCTAAAATAAAATAAGCATATATTTGCACATTAAATCATTTAAAAATAATTTATCATGACAAAATCTGAAGAGTTTATTGAAATGGAGCATCATTACGGAGCTCACAACTATCATCCACTTCCAGTAGTATTAGAAAGAGGTGAAGGTGCCTTTGTTTGGGATGTTGAAGGAAAGAAATATTATGATTTTCTATCAGCTTACTCAGCAGTTAATCAAGGACATTGCCATCCAAAGATTGTTAAAGCTCTATGTGACCAAGCTCAAACTCTAACCTTAACTTCAAGAGCATTCTATAATGATTGCTTAGGACCTTATGAAAAATATGTTACTGAATACTTTAAGTATGATAAAGTATTACCAATGAACACTGGTGCTGAAGCAGACGAAACAGCTTTGAAACTTGCACGTCGTTGGGGATATAAGGTAAAAGGAATTGAAGAAGATAAAGCAATAATAATTTGCTGCGAAGGAAACTTCCATGGAAGAACAATATCTATTATTTCCATGTCAACTGACCCTGATTCTTATGGTCAATTTGGACCATTCACTCCTGGATTTATCAAAATACCTTACAATGATTCAAAAGCATTGGAAGAAGTTTTAGAAAAACATGGAAAGAATGTTGCTGGATTTTTAGTTGAACCTATCCAAGGCGAAGCTGGTGTTTTTGTCCCAGATAATGGTTACTTAAAAACTTGCTATGACCTTTGTAAGAAACATAACGTTCTTTTCATTGCTGACGAAGTTCAAACAGGTATTGCAAGAACAGGTAAATTACTTGCTTGTGATCATGAAGGCATTAGACCTGATATTATTATTTTGGGGAAAGCACTTTCTGGAGGAGTTATTCCTATTTCAGCAGTTTTGGCTGATGATGAAATAATGCTTACCATTGGACCAGGAGAACATGGATCTACTTTTGGAGGTTTTTGTTTAGCTGGAAGAGTTGCTGTTGCAGCTTTGGAAGTTGTTAAAGAAGAAAAACTTGCTGAAAGAGCAGAATATTTAGGTAATATCTTCCGTGAAGAAATGAGTAAGGTTAAGAGCGAAATGATTGAATTAGTAAGAGGAAAAGGCTTATTAAATGCAATTGTTATTCGTCCTAAAAACGGGAAAGAAGCATGGGATGTTTGCTTAAAAATGAGAGATATGGGAGTTTTGGCAAAGCCAACTCATGGACATATAATTCGTTTTGCTCCACCATTGGTAATTTCTGAAGAAGAACTAAGAAAAGCAATTGAAATAATTAAAGAAGCTATTATTTCTTTTGAATAAGGAATAAAACTTATAATAAAACAAAAAGCACCTTTTACTTAATTGTAAAGGTGCTTTTTTATATCCTAAAAAGCAATTCCTAACTTAAGTGAACTTGAAACTGCACCACCATATCTCTTTTCGTCATCAGTAAATATTCCATACATATAACCTTGATCAAAATTAAACCAATTAGATTGCTTTATTGGAGATATACAATAGTTTGCTCCCAATCCAAAATTTATATCCAGAGTTACAATATTCCCAAAAAGAAACTGATAGCCCACATTTAAAATTGCTGAAATAGTTTTAAAATTATGATTTTTCGTATAATCATCGTTATAATAATAGATATAAGTCTCGCCTTGTGGAGTATATCCAACACCTATTTGAGTTCCATAAACTAATACGTCTTTTGTATAATTAGCAAAAAACAATTCGGGTTTAATATAAAACCCTCTTAATAGTTTATATTTATTATGCCAAAATATCATTTTTACTCCTCCTCTCAAATTAACACCTCTTTGATGAAAACCACTCGCATTATTTCCCAACCCAATCAAACCGAGTCCTCCTTCAATAGTGTAATTATTGAATAAATATCTTTCATAAGTAAATTGAGTAAATCCTAAAAATGGAGAAAATGGATTAATTTTTACAGCATTTAATTTATTTGATTTTCTAAAAGAGTATTCTTGCGAGTAGCTGAGTAATGAAAGGGCTGCAAAAATAATAAATACAGATAACTTCTTCATAATGTCAATAGTTAAATTAGTTATTAATTATATTCCTTTATTCAAATTCAATTAATATTCTGCAAAGGTAAAAATAAATGTCACAAAACATAATTTCACTGAGAAAGATTGAAAAAATAATCATTATTAATTTAAAAACTGAAAACATCTTTTCACACGAAAGATGCATATCTTTCAGGCAAAAACTACTTTTTTTAGAAGTTTTAACTTGGGTTTGATTGAGTAAGATTAAGATTTATTTGCTATAATCTTTTAGCTTTTAATGAAAATTCAACCCTATTGAGACTATCTAATTTCGAACCAATAAGGCAATTATCTTTAATTTTAAATTTAATAGAACCTTCCTCTCTATCGTCAATCTCATTAATAGGAAATTCAAATATATTATTTGTTACACTCCCCTCAAAATCATACACTTTTCCTGTATTTGTAGTAATAAATTTTCCATTTAAATAAGTTTTTCTCTCATTTAAAGAATAAAGCAGATAGAAATCATACTTTTCATCTACTTTCCCTTTATAGAATTGGACACCTCCAATATAAGAATATTTATACAGATTATCACCACTTATCATTGCAGCTATGCCATATTCATTTAATAGATGTTTTATTTTCAATATTGGTATACCAAATCTTGTTTTTTCAATACAAAACTTATCGTGCTTACCAAGAATATTAAATATGTCGAAAAAAAGACTATCTTTAGTAAAATAGAAATCATCAAAAAGGAATTCTTCATTTAGAAAAACATCTAAATAATAATTTGTATCAATATCTTTACATTGATTATTATCATTATAAAAAAGTTCTTTAAAATGAGGATAAAGTAATTCTTTCATTTTATGATAGTTTGTTGAATCAAAAAAGTCTTTAAGGTTATATCTATCTCCATTTTGAGGATTAAAGTTATAGTATTCTATCCAATAACTTGATGTAGCCCATTCATAAAGATGATTAAGAGAAAATGAAAAATTATTTTGAGTGTTGTTAAGAAGTTGATAATTTAGATTCACAAGTCCTTCTGGAATACTAGGAAAAGTAAACTTTGCTTCATCAAATCTTCTTTCAAAAATATTATTCTTTTCTAAACCCTTAATTATATCTAACTCATTTAACTGAATATATGTATTTATCTTTTCTTTAACCTTTGAGTTCTCACAAGAAATAATTGGGAAAACTAAATCAACTATATCTTTATATTCTTCTGAAACTTGATATTTCTCTAAAGTTACTTCTATTTTATTACAATTGGATTTACACGAAAGAAATATAAATGGAATAATAATGATAAACAATAGGAATTTAATCCTTTTAGTCATTTTCTTGTTTTATTAAATTCTCAACACTAAACACAAAAGGTTTTGAACAAGGCTCTTTCCTTAAAGGACAATTAGTCATTGTACATTGATAACAGTATTTCTCATCACATGAATCTGAATGAACTGTAAAATAAAGGTCATCTGATTGTATTTGAAGAGATTGTTTTAGTTTATCTGTTGCTTGATGTCCTTGACTAATTGTATAGAAACATGGAAGGGTTAAGTCACAATCAATATGTAAGGAATTTACATAGCTAATAACTCTAAGGTTATGAATATCTATCCAATCCTCAGCTTTGTGTTGATTGATTACTTCTGCGATTGTCTTAAGTTCTTCCATATCGTTTTCATCTAAAAGATTTGCAACAGTCTTGCGAAGTATTTTAATACCAGCAATAATTATTATTGATCCATAAACCAAAGCTAAAAGACTATCCAATATTATTAGTCCTGTTATTGAAATTAAAACTAAGCCTAAAATTAAACCTATTGAGGAATAAGTATCGGATTGAAGATGCTTTCCTGATGCAATAAGAGCCATTGATGAGTTTTTCTTTCCTTTTCTAATGCTCCAATAACCAAGTAAATAGTTTAAAATTCCTGCAAGTGCAACAATAACTATACCTATTTCAAGTTGAGGAAGTTCTTTTGGAGGAAAATATACTCTTAATATTGCTTCATAAATTATTAATCCTCCTGCGAGCATAATAAGTATTCCTTCAATGGAGGCTGAAATAAGTTCCATTTTTCCATGTCCAAAAGGATGCTTGTTGTCAGCTGGTTTTGATGCCCAACGTAATGACATTAGACTAATTAATCCAGCAACTACATTAACAATACTTTCCATTGCATCAGAATAGACTCCTGCTGAATTGGTAATAAAGTATGCAGTAAATTTACATATCAATATAAGCGTAGATATTATTACTATTATCCTTTGAAATTTCCACTTTTCCATAATTATTCATTTTAAAAATTAAAAAAAGAGTCTTCTTTTTAAGGAGACTCTTTATTAAAAAGATACTAAAAAAATATCTTATAAATTTTCTAATCTTGTTATATACTTATCAATTTCTCGAGCTTCCATTGATGCAGGAAATTCTGTTTTAATTCTCTTATAACTTTCTAATGCTTTTTTGTTATCTTTATTCATTTCGTAAACCAAACCTAATTTCAAAAGGACAAAAGGTGTTGTCATATCGTTTACATCAACAACTGCTTTTTCGTAATATTTAATAGCATCATTTGTTTTATTTAATTCCATATAGCAATCTCCAATCATAGCCTTAGCTTGAGAAGAAAGGAATACATCTTTTGCATTAAAGTCTTCAAGGTAATCTATAGCTTTTTGATACTCACCTTTTGTTAAGTAAGCACTTCCTGCATAGAAGTGTGCCAATTTACCACTCTTTGTGCTACCATATTTATCAATAATTGCTAAAAAGCCCAAATGCTTTCCGTCTCCATTAAGAGCTTTATCCATATCTTCATTCTTAAAGTATTGTTCTGCTGCAAACATTTCTGATGCTGCAGTTTCTTGACGAGGTTCTGCATAAAGTTTCTTATAACCAAAATAACCACCAACTAGAATTAATATCGCTGCAATAACAATCAATATTATTTTTTGGTTTTTTTCAATAAATTGTTCTGACTTTGAAATTACTTCAACTACAGCAAGATTCTTAGGTTTTTGTTCTGTGCTCATAAATATTAAAAGGTATGTATTATTTTTCTACTTTTTTATTTTTAGATTGCAAAGATACATTTTTCTTTAAACTTAAAAAGAAATATCGTGCTTTTTTTACTTTCATAATAAATAATATTTCTTTTTTTATTTGCAAAATAGAATATTTGTTTGTAGTTTTGTGCTCTAAATACAAATTGTTACCATGAGTATAAGTACTAATTTTATGGGCTTTAATATAAAAAGTCCAATAGTTATAGGAAGTTGCGGTTTGACAGCGAATATTGAAAATTTAAAGAAAATGGAAGCTGCTGGCGCAGGTGCTGTAATACTAAAATCACTATTTGAGGAACAAATAACTCAAGAAATGAATGTTAATGTTAAAGTTTACAGTGCAAATTTTAGCGGTTACCCAGAGGCTTATAATTATATTCAAGAACATACCAAAGGACAAGCTATTGATAAATATATAAATTTAATAAAAGAAGCAAAAGCAAATTTAACCATACCTGTTATTGCAAGCATTAATTGTATCACAGCTTCTGAATGGTTACCTTTTGTAAAAACTGTTGAAGAAGCAGGTGCTGATGGTATTGAATTAAATATGTTTATTCTTCCTTCTGACATTAATATATCTCATGAAGACATTGAAAGACTTTATGAAGATATTATTCATATTATTAAAAGAGCCACTTCTCTTCCAATATCTTTAAAGATTAGCTCCTATTTTTCTTCTCTTACTCGTTTTGCTCAAAAAATATCTTGGATGGGAATCACAAATTTGAATATTTTTAATCGTTTCTACCAATCTGATATTAATATTGATACTTTTGAAACAATACCTGTTGATATAAAAAGTAGTCACCACGAATTATACAATACTATAAGATGGACAGCCATTCTTTCTGAAGCAATTAGATGCGACTTAACTGCAGGAAATGGAGTACATAAACCTGATGACGTAATTAAACTTTTGCTTGCAGGAGCTGACACTGTTCAAATTGTATCTGTTTTATATGATGAAGGAGTGAATTTTATTATTAATGCAAACAATAGGTTAGAAGAATGGATGAATGAAAAGGGTTATAGTTCCATAAGTCAGTTTAAAGGGAAGCTTGCAACTAAAGAAAATAAGAATGCTTCTGCATTCCATAGAGTTCAATTTATGAAATATTATTCTGGTATTGAATAATCAGAAAAAACTAAAACTATATTAAAAAAATATACTAAAAGCAAACCAATTTACTTATTAAAAACAACTGAATTTATGGAAAACCAAAACAAACCTGTAAGTTTCTTTCGTTTTGAAGATTTGAGAATTTATCACAAATCTTTAGATTATTTTAACTGGATTATTGAACAAGCAAAAGCTAATAATCCTTATGAGCAAAAGTTTATTCTTGAACCTTTAGCTAATGCTGCTATTAAAATTTCTGTTAATATTGCAGAAGGCTCTTCAAGACACAAACTACAATTTGTTAACTTCTTAAAAGATGCAAAAACTGCTGTTAGAGAATGCGTTGTTTTATCAACTATGGCATTTAAAAGTGGCGCATTTACTAATCAACAGTACGAACAATCAAAAGAAATTCTTGTTGAAATGACAAAGATGCTTGGAGCTATGATTGTTTCTTTACAAAGAAGCACAAATCGCGAAGAAGTAGATATTGACCCAAAACAAGACTTCAATAATGTAGGTGAAGTTGATTTTGAATATTAGAAAATTTCTATTTTCATTTAATTTGATGCTTATTTGAGAGAATTGTTGTACATTTGTCTTCCTAAAAGGATAGATATATATTTATGCAATTCTCTCAAATTATTGAGCAACACGATTTAATAAATTCTCTAATACGAATAGCAGACAACAAAAGAGTTAGTCATGCTCAATTGCTTTTTGGGGAAGAGTCATCAAAAGTTTTTGCTTTAGCATTGGCTTATGCTCAATATTTAAATTGTACCAATAAGCAAAGATTCTCTTCTGATAGTGATAGTTTAATTATTGCTGACTCTTGTGGAGAATGTCTTTCTTGTAAAAAGATTTCAAAATTATCTCACCCTGACCTACATTTAATTTTTCCAAATACAACAACTAAAAAAATTGATTCTAAAAATTCCTCAGAACTTCTTCTTAATGAGTTTAGGGAATTTGTTTTGAATAATAAAGGAGTTATTAAATTAAATGACTGGTATGATTTTTTAGACGTAGGCAATAAACAAGGATTAATTAATGTTAGAGATGCTAATAATATAATAAAATCTTTAAGCATTAAATCATATGAAGCAGAATATAAGATTGTGATTATTTGGTGCGTTGATAAATTGCATTATGAAGCAGCTCCCAAACTACTTAAAACTTTAGAAGAGCCCTACGAAAACACATTGTTTTTGCTTATAACTGACGATAGAGAAAATATTCTACCAACTATTATTTCAAGAACTCAATTAATTAAAGTACCAAATATAAATCAAAAAAACATCTCCGATAATAAGTACATGCTATTATTCATCCAATGGATTAGAAGTTGTTTTTATTATCGATCAAATATTGCAGATATAATAAAAATTATTGAAGCAGATATTGCTAAATTAGGCAGAGAAGAACAAAAGCAATTTTTAAGCTTTTCAATTGAAGTGTTTCAAAACAGCTTCTTATTGAAAACAGGATTAAAAAATAATAATTTATTAGAAGATACAGACCAAACTTTTAGAAATAACTTCCCAAACTATATTACTGAAAACAACATAGAAAAAATTTACAAAGAATTAGATAAATCAATTTTACATATAGAAAGAAATGGTAATGCCAAGATAGTATTTTTGGACTTATCAATTCAATTAGGCTTTTTATTAATGAATAATTAAAAATGAATATAGAAGAAATAGAAAATAATGAGGCAGAAAACACTAATGATAATGAACAAATAGACATTATCAGTGAAGAGGAGATAAGAGAATATATTGACAGTTCAAAAGAAAGTGCTGGTTGCAAACAAACTGAGCATTTTAAAGCTGATGAAGAAAAAGAAATTGTTTTTGGAGAACAGTTTGCACATCCTTATTATGATGAAGATCCAGATGTAGGAAAAAATAAATTCACTCCTTCCATTATGCTTACTCGAGGCTGTATTAATGTGCCTCAATCTTATATTCCAGTCAATAAACTTGAATTGGATAGAAACTCAAAACTTTCCATTCACGATTGGATGAGTAATATTAAACCTCCATTTGTTGAAAATAACTTTGATTGTGTTGAAGTAAGATTCAAAAACTCAAAAAAGGATTTCTTCCGTTTGCCTGAAGGATTAGAAATTACAGAAGGAGATGTTGTTGCTGTTGAAGGTTACCCTGGACATGATATTGGAATTGTTACTCTAATTGGTGAGCTTTGCAGAGTTCAAATGAAGAGGAAGAAAGTTAATCCTGAAGCTGACACAATAAAAAAACTATATAGAAGAGCAAAAGCAGCAGATATTGAAAAATGGGTTCAATCAATTGAAAGAGAAGATAAAACTCTTTTCAAGACCAGAGATATTATCAATAAACTTAACCTTGATATGAAAATAAATGATGTAGAATATCAAGGAGATAATACTAAGGCTATTTTCTATTATACTGCTGACGATAGAGTAGATTTCCGTCAACTAATCAAACTTCTTGCAGATGAGTTTAGAGTTAGAATTGAGATGAAACAAATTGGTGCTCGTCAAGAAGCATCTCGTCTTGGAGGAATTGGGACATGTGGAAGAGAGCTTTGTTGTAGCTGTTGGTTAAACACTTTCAATTCTGTTTCAACTCAAGTTGCAAGAGTTCAACAAATCTTTTCCAATCCTCAAAAATTGGCAGGACAATGTGGAAAACTTAAATGTTGTTTAAATTTTGAATACGATGTTTATTTAGATGAACTAAAATCATTTCCTGAAATTGGAGTACCTATTTTCACAAAAAAAGGAAAAGCAAATTACATAAAAACAAATGTTTTTCGCAGATTGATGTGGTATATTTATGAAGGAAGTTCCGATTTCATTATGCTTTCAGTTGATGATGTTAAGAAATTAATCAGCATGAACAAAAAACGTCAACCAATTGACAGTCTTGAAACCTATCAAATTAAAGTTGAACCAAAAACAAATCCTAATATTTAATTAATATGAAAAAGGTATTATTCGGATTTATTCTTTTTTCAATAACTTTGTTTTTCGCAAGTTGCAATCCAAATGTTGTATATGATGAAAACAAAAAAGTAAGTGAAAAGGGTTGGAATATGAATGAGAGAATAGAATTTGAGGTTAATATTAAAGACACAATGAGGCTTTATGATTTTGCAATAAATCTCAGAAACACAACCGACTATCCAAATTCCAATATATTCTTTTTCATTAAAACAATTTATCCTGATGGTTCGATAACCAAATGCGATACTGTTGAATGCTATGTGGCTTATTTGGATGGCACTTGGACTGGAAAAGGAAGTGGAAGAATAAAAGATAATAGATTCTGGTTTACTCAGAAAGTTATATTCCCAATGAAAGGAGTTTATAGATTTGAAGTGCAACAAGCAACAAGAGACACTAACTTAGTTGGAATATCTGATGTTGGTTTGCATATTGAATATCATAATCAAAATAGGAATAAAAAATAATGGCTCAAAATAAAACAGATAAAAGGAAAAAAGACAGTAATAATTTTTCTATCTATGTAAGGAGAATGTGGAAGATTTTTGGAGCTTTCATGGTTTTTCTTTTCCTGTTTTTCTTCTTTTTGTCATTAGGATGGCTAGGATTTATGCCTTCCTTTGAACAATTGGAAAACCCTAATTCAAACTTAGCATCAGAAGTATATTCTGCCGATGGAGAAATATTAGGATATATTGGGATTCAAAATCGTTCTAATGTTCAATATTCTGAATTACCAAAAAACGTAATAGATGCACTAATTGCCACAGAGGATGTTAGGTTTTATAAACATTCAGGTATTGACTTCAAAAGCTTGTTTAGAGTTTTGGGTAAAACTGTTTTAGGTGGAGATAGAGGTTCAGGTGGTGGAAGTACAATTACTCAACAATTAGCAAAAAATCTTTTTCCAAGAGATCAAAAAACAAAGATTGGAGTTATTTACTCTAAATTAAAAGAATGGGTTGTTGCCATCAAACTTGAAAGAAACTATACTAAGGAAGAAATTCTTACAATGTACTTGAATACTGTTGATTTTGGCAGCAATGCTTTTGGAATTAAAACAGCAGCAAGAACATATTTTGACAAACTACCTTCCGAACTAAAAACCGAGGAAGCAGCAACATTAATTGGACTTTTAAGAGCTCCTACTGCATATAATCCTGTGAGGAGAAATGAACGTTCTAAAGAAAGAAGAAATACTGTTTTGTCTCAAATGGCAAAATATGGTTTTTTAGAAGAAGATAAAGCAGAAAAACTTATGCAAACCCCTTTGGACATTAGCCATTATAACCCACAATCTCATGATGAAGGAATTGCTACATATTTCAGAGAATATATAAGAAACTATATAAAAGAATGGAGTAAAACTCATAAAAAACAAAATGGAGAACCTTATGATGTTCATAGAGATGGACTAAGAATTTATACTACAATTGATTCAAGAATGCAACGCTATGCAGAAGAAGCAATAAAAGAACATTTCAAAACTCTTCAGGCACAATTTTTTGCTCACACAAAAGGATATGCCTCAGCTCCATTTACAGGAATTTCAAAGGATGAAATAGAGAAAGCCTATATTCAATCTATGCGTAATTCAGAACGCTATCAAACAATGAAACTTGAAGGATATTCTGATAAAGAAATTAGACAAGTTTTTAATGAAAAGATTGAAATGAGAGTTTTTTCATGGCAAGGTGCCAAAGATACTATAATGAGTCCTTGGGATTCACTAAAATATTATAAGTATTTCCTTAATACAGGTATGGTTTCTATTGAGCCTCAAACAGGATACGTTAAGGTATATGTTGGAGGAATTGACTATAAATATTTCAAATTTGATAACGCTGTTCAAGGACAAAGACAAGTTGGTTCAACATTTAAACCATTTGTTTATGCTGCAGCAATGAGAGATAATGAACTATCTCCTTGTTTTGCTCTTCCAAATCTTCCAGTAACTTTTGAAGATTATGACAATTGGACTCCAAGAAACTCCAACGACACAAGAGAAGGCGAAATGATAACCCTAAAATGGGCTTTAGCAAATTCAGTTAACTACATTTCAGCTAATTTAATTAAAAACTACACAACGCCAAGCTCAGTTATTTCTTTAGTAAGAAAGATGGGTATTAAATCAGCCATTCCTGCTGTACCTTCAATATGTTTGGGAACATGCGATTTGTCAGTAATTGAAATGGCTCAAGCAATGGCAACATTAGCTAATAAAGGAACTCATATTGAACCAATCTTTATTACAAAGATAACCGACAATAAAGGAGTTGTTTTGGATGCAGTAAAATCAAAATCAAATGTTGCACTTGACCAACAAACCTCCTACTTGGTTTTAGACCTTATGAAAGGAGTTGTTGAAAGTGGAACTGGTAGAAGGTTGAGATATATTTACAATTTAAGAAGTACAATTGCTGGAAAAACTGGAACAACAGATAATAACTCCGATGGTTGGTTTATTGGTATTAATCCAAAATTGGCAACAGCTGTTTGGGTTGGAGGTGAATTGCGTTCAATACATTTCCGTTCCACAGCCTTAGGTCAAGGAGCAGCAATGGCTTTGCCTGTTTATGGTTTGTTTATGAAACGATGCGAAAGAGATAACTCTTTGAAATTCTATCAAGGTGACTTTACCTCTCCTGGAACCATAAGCATTGAAATGGATTGTAGTAAATACTTAGAAGAAATCAACACCGACTACTCAACCTCAACTCAAACAACAACCCAATCAGAATATAATAAGAACTGGTAAAGAATATTCAAATAATAACTATATTTAATAAGAATATTTTAAACTAAGATACCTATCTCAACCTCCCAAGATAACTATCCAAAACTCCTGAGTGTCTTGTACTGAAAAAAGTTGACACTTTTTATACAAAAAAAGTGTAACAAAAATGGAGAAAAGAGGCAAGATTACGGATGCAATTCGTATAGAG
>JAFNAR010000016.1 GCA_017860255.1 Bacteroidota bacterium
TACTAGAGAAATTATTTTCAATTTCTCTTCAATTGTGTGTTTGGACATAAATAATAAACCCCAAAAGTTTTTTGTCTAACTTTTGGGGTGCACTTCACTAAAAAACAATTACATTTATAACTAAAAACCTCTATTTTACTATCAGCTTATTAGCTCTATTTAAATTTGAATTCTGAATTCTTACATAATAAACGCCCTTTGCTAAATTATTAACATCAATAGTTTGTTCAACTACTCCGTTTATCGCGTTTATGTTAATTGTGTTAAGAATTCTACCTTGAACATCACTCAATACTATTTTTGTATCACCACTAACACCACTAACAATAAGCTTAGTCTCATTATTTGCAGGGTTTGGATACATTATTACACTTATTACACTGCCATCTATTTCATTTATGCCTAAGGTTAAGAAGGTTTGGGTTGTGCCATATTCGGTTGTAGTGGCTGTGGTTGCAAAGGCTTTAAATTCATAGTTAGTTTCTGGCTCTATGCCGGTTAGTTGATATGTTATAGTATCATTAACTGGTGCTAGGATTACTGGAGTCCATGTTGTTCCATTTACTGCTTTCCATTCAAATCCTTGATTGGTAATTGCTTCGCTACCTGCGGTTATTGTTCCGTGTAAGGTTGCACTTCTATCATTGATTGGATTAGCTGCAAGTGTTACTACTGTTGGAGGGGTTATACCTTCGGTTAATGTATTAAAGGTTATTGTTAATCCATATTCAGTCGTACTTGCTGTTCTTACATAGGCTCTTACTTCATATGTTGTGCCTTGTTGTAGTCCTGTTACTGAAGCAGTTATGTTATTAATTCCTGAGGCAGAAATAATGTTTGCATCTTCCCATGTTTGAGAAGGTAACTTATATTCAAATCTTCTTGCATTAATTTGTTCTGTACCTTGAGTAATTGTGCCATAAAATATTGCTGACGTTTGAGTAATATTAGCTATAGAATCAGTAGTTACAGAAGGAGGAGTGTTTGCAAGAGTTGTAAACTGGATAATAGAACTGTAAGCAGTGTCAGTTGATGTCATTACATAAGCTCTTACATCATACATTGTATTTGAAGCTAATCCAGTTAAAGAATAGCTAAATGGATTTGCTATATCTGTAGCAGTTTGTGTATTCCAATTTGATTCTGCGTTTAGTTTCCAGTCAAATCCTTTTGCAATAATGGCATCAGAGCCTTGAGTGTAAGATGCAGTTAATGTTGCAGAATTATTAGTCAAGGAAGATGTATAAATATTTGCGACAATAGCATTTGCAAATGTTATGCCTACCCAAGGGGAATAAAAACTTCCACAGTTAGCTCTAATGTAAGCAGTATAACTTGTCCCAGCAGTTAAATTATTAAATGAATATGTAGGTGTATTTTGAATATCTATAGGTGTTCCATTTGAATTCAATTTTATTTGCCAATTAGCTTCACTTCCTCCTGCATTCCAAGAAATTGTTGTTGAATTATGAGCTACATTTGCACTTAATCCTGTAGGAGCTAAACAAGGTGAAGTCTCATAAACTTTTACATCATCAAGACCTATTCCAAAGCCAGCACTTCCTATACCTTCAAAAGCTATTTGATATGTTGATGAAGGATAAGGTAAACTTATACTATCACTTCTCCAAGATGGTTGCTCTGAAGCATAGAATGTTCTTAATAAGGCCCAAGAGCTATCTTCACTTGAACGATAATAAACTTTTAAAGTATCTCTATTTACATTTAGTTTTTCCATAACAAACCAATAACTTAAATAAGGTAAAGCTAATTGAGAAATATCAAGTTTTGGGGATATTATTTTTGTTTTAGCATTATAATCGTTTGTAAAATATGATATTTTAGCTCCAGAATGAGGCATTGCATGATATGACCCTAAATAGTAGCTTTCATCATAATAATAACCATTTAAATTAGACCATGGAATATTTTGTATATCTTTTTGTTGAACCCAACAAGAAATTCCATTCTCAAATCCTTCTATCCAAGGGAATGAAGTTATTGCATAATCACTACAAGGAGTTGTAAAGGTTAATGTTTCTGAATATAGTGAAGTATCAGAGCCGCAAATACCTCTTAGTTTAACATTATATACTGTTGCAGATAATAAACTATCCAAATGGACAGGATTAGAAAACATCTCAATAGAGGTATAATTTGCATCTGTTTCTTTCTTGTACTCCACAATATAGCTATCAGAATTAGCATTAAATAAAATATCTGAAGAAGTTGTTGATATATTTGTTGCTCTTAGATTTTGAGGTCTTAAACAACTTGTTACATTTATGCTTATATTATCTATTGCAGGATGATTTATGAAATTAAAATATCTATTATAAGCAACAAAGCAGAGTCTTTTAATTCCTGTTATTTGATTAAGCTCCATTTGTGCAGTTCGCCATATTGCTCCACTACCTAAAAATGTTCCTAAAGGATCTTCTATATTTGCTGGTAATCCATCTGTTGGGATATTGTTTTCTAAATCCATTAGATATACTCTTAAACCAGCATGTACATCTGTTCCAGAAATATACCCATCATTTTTCCAATTAAACTGCAATGTGTAATTATCTCCTGTTTGCCCAAAATCTATATCTCGATAGAAAGCAGAATAGTAAAAAGGATAACTGCCAACTGTATAAGAAGAATTGTCATTAGAAACATAAGCTGAATTTACTCCTGTATTTAATGAACCATTTCCAGCAGATGTATCTATTATCCATTTTATAGGATAAGATGTGGAAGCAGTTGATAGTTGACTTCTCCAATTAATATTTTCTGTTGTATTTTCAAAAGTACAAAGATATGGAATGCTTGCAGGATTACAAGGTGTTGAGAATATTAATCTATCTGACCAAGAGGAAGGACTGTTTGTGTCGCAAATTGAACGCATCTGAAAATAGTAAGTTGTTGAAGGGGTTAATCCTGATATATGAATTGGATTTGTTGAAGATGTAACAGGAGTTAATGTCGAAGAATTTTGAGTCGAGTCATTAGTGATAATATATTCCCATTGCGTTGCAGAATTATTTTCTGTAAATGAGATATCTACACTATCTACATAAACTGTATATACATTTGTATTTGTTGGTTTTTGACAACTTTCCAAAGGATTGATTTGTAAATTATCTATATGGAAATTATTTGAAGCATTATTTACAGATGATTCAAGATAAAAACCAATTTTAACTTCTCCAGTATAAGGGATACCAGCAGAATTAACTAATGGTATAATTATATGTTGTGCTGGATAAAGGTTATTTAAAACTCTTGTTGCTTCTGTTGCATTTGACCAAATGTAAGCATTTTCATTTTTCCATGTTAAGCCATTATCTGTTGAAACCACAACAGCAAAACGATCATCTATACCTGTTAAGTCAGGGGCTCCACTATATGATTTCAATGTTGCATCAAATTCTAACAGAGCAGGTGTTGAACCGTTTCCTAAATTATAGATTGGAGTAATTAACCAATTATTTGATGTTGAATAAGCAGAAACATAAGTATAAGCAGAATTACCCATTCCTGGAGTAACTTCTGTTGATGAAGAAGACCAAGCATATGTGTTTGGAGTTATAATTGCTGATGAAGTATCTATTGGTAATAAACCTGTTCCCATACTCCAACAAGTTGAAGGAAGAACTAATTCAAAACCAACAAGAGGAGATGGAACAGTTATTGCTGAACATGCTGTTTGGAATGTTAATTCAGATGTAAAATTAGAAGAATCTGTTGATGAACATATTGATTTTACTCTAAGATTATATTTTGTTGAAGGATATAAACCTGTTAATTGATAAGAATTAGTATTTGAAATGATTTGAGACCAAGTATTACTTGATACTGTTTTATATTCAACCAAATAACTTGCGTTATTATTTACACTTGACCAGCTAATGTAAGCATCATTTCCAGCACTTCCTACTGAATCAATAGTTAAATTATAAGGAGTCCCACAACTTACATTTTGAATTGATACATTATCAACTATTGTCCCAATACCAGTTCCATTAACACCACTGGCATAAGAATAATTATTAAAACAGAATACTAATTTTTTTAATTTATTAGCATAAGAACCATTTAATGTTATTGTTGAATGAGTCCAAGCGGATTGATTGTATAATATAGTGGAAGAAGTTGGAAAGTCATAAGAAGAAATACTTGTTGTTGGCAATACTTCATTTGGATCTATAACCATAACATAACCAGCATAAGATCCATAGTATCCACCAATAGATTTCCAATCAAATGAAAGATTAAATTCAGGAGCATTACCAAATTGAATATATGCTATCGCGTAAGTACGATTACTTCCTGCTGGGGTAATATTATTTGTTAATCCATTATCATTACTAACATATAATGATTTTCCTGAAACTGTACTATCTTGAGTTAATGAATAGTTAAAAGCATTTCCTATTATCCAATTGCTTGAATTATTTTCTCCATTAATAAAATTCCATTCGTTAACATTTGTTGAATCATCAAATATTTGAATGAAAGGAGTTGAAACAGCATAAGAAGGAAGAGTTATGCTTTTTATTGCTGACCATGCCCCTAAGCATGTTTGTTGAACAGCTACATAAACTGTTGAACCAGGAGTTAGATTTGTTATTGATAAAGGAAGGTCTGAGGCTGAAATTACATTAATTTGGGAAGCATTATCTGGGTTGAAAGCTGCTAAGCTATCTGCTGTTCCATAAGCTACATTCCAGCTTTCTTCAGTAACTATATTATCAGTTGCAAAATTAACATTTATTGATGATGTAGAAGTTAAATTAAGATTTACTCCATAAACTGTTGGACAAGCTGGAGCAGGATTTACTGCTAAATTATCAACATATAAATCTCTACTGTTTGCTTCATCACTTGAGGTACTCTCAACGTAAAGGCCAATTCTTATTGTTTCATCTATTGCAACATTATTGCTATCTGTTAAAGGAATAACTATATGAGTAGGAGTTATGCCAAATGTTCCATAATTTCTTGGTGAAGAAGCATTATTAGTCCAAATATAAGCATTATTGATCGACCAAGTTTGACCATTATCTCTTGAAATAACAACTGCAAATTTATCGTCAGAGGAAGGGTCAGGTTCAGCAGTAGCATTATATGCTTTGGTTAATCTAACATCACATTCAACTTGATAAGTTATACCTGTTCCTTGTCCCAAACTAATGGATGGTGAGATTATCCATTCATAGAAATCTGAGCCCCAAATAGTAGATTTAATATTTCCTCCTTCTCCATCTGCAATAGGAATTGGAGTATTAGGATAATACCAATAAGAAGCATTTGAAGTGAATATTGTATTAGTAGATAATGCTCCTTTTGCCAATGACCAACAAGGATTATTAAGAACATTGGTTGAAAAATTTTCTAAGTAAGGGACATTATCGGAAGAACAAGCTGTACGAAATGTGTAAATCGATGTTTGTGTTGAAATATCATTATTTTCACATCCTGTTACAAGATAATATTCATAAATAGTATTAGGTGTCAAATTTGTTAAGCTTGCAGGAGAAGATAAAACTGTTTCAGTCGACCAGTAACTATTTTGAATACGATAATATACAACGGTATTAGTCGCATTTGCCATAGTATTAAAATTAATATCTGCTGTTGTTGAAGTTATATTTGTTGCTGTTATATTTGTTGGACGACTACATGTAGGAATTGTATGTATATTAATATCATCTAAATATATACCCATTGTGGAAGTAATATTCTGCAATTTAAATGCAATATAACGTCCATTTCCTATATATGAAGATAAATTAACATCATATTCTGTCCAATTATTTAATGAAGGAGTTATGCTTGTTATTGAATCAAAAGTTGAAATATCTGAAGGGTTAGATATAACCCCTACAATCATTGATCCAGGATATTCAGCTTTTAATTTAAAAGAAACCATTAATGTGTTAATGTGCAAAGAAGTATCAAAAGCTGGAGTTGTTGCTAAATTATAAGTATTATTTGAGCCACAATAAAAATATAAAGAACTTGGAGAAGATGATGAATAAGAACTATTTATATATGGATAAGTGTCAGAATATGATGTATAAGTAGACTGTCTAGTCCAACAAGTTGGGAATAGAGAAGTTCCATAAGAATCAAAATTCTCTGTGTATGGAAGAGTTTCTATTTCTCCACAAGTAGTAATAAAACTACTTTCTTTCCAATCACTTTCTTCATTGTTACTGCAAACAGCTTTTACTCTAACAAAATAGGATGTATTACCACTAAGAGATGATAATTGAATGGTTGTATCATTAACTGTTTGTGAAATAGCGTTATTCCATGATGTGTCACTTGCAAAACGATATTCAACAACCCATTGAGAAGCTGTCCCATTTTCATGCCAAGAAATCGTTGCAATATTTGATGAAATATTAGAATAAGATAAATTTGTTGGTTTTGGACAGTTTGGTGTTTCACCAAGAATAAATCGGACACTACTTCTATATAATAATGTTATTGGAGTACTTGTAGGATTTTGTGTTGTACTGTAAGGCGTATTTGGATATGGATATTGAGGAGTGCTATTCCCACAAGTTAAAGCTTTGCAAAATGTAGTATTTTGACAACTGAAAGTTGGAGCTGCAGATGTTAACGCTGTACCACTATTATTTACCACACAAATAACAATACTGCTTGTCCCATCCCATTGAAATGGTGAATCCAAATTAACATTCACCCAATTGTCTTGAGATAGAGAAGAATCTAAAAATATGCTTCCTGTATATACCTGTTGCATTGATGGATGAGATATCCATCCTGAAAATATTGTATCATTAACATTTCCCATTAATATTGTAATGTTATTTTTTGTTTGATTGGTTGCACAGATATATTGAAATGCAATATCATTTATAACGCCAGTTGGAATTGAGTTTGTGCTACCGGATGTTAATCCTGCAGATATTTCATAAGCATTATAGATCTGTTGAGAATATGAATAATTATAGAAAGTATAAATAGGTACAGTATAATTAAATAACTTGCTTAGTACTTGAGGCCCACTGCCCACTATAACTGTATCTTGGGATCTCCCTTGTATGGCAAAAAACACAATTGCCATAAAAATAAATAGAAATCGTTTCATTTGTTTTTGTTTTAAATTATTGAATAGTGCAAATATCCAAATGACGACTTAATAATAAAAATGAATTCTGACGAAATGGGATAAAAAGATGATGAAATAGGTGACAAAATAGATAAGATAGATTTTTTTGAGAAAGTAGTATGTTATATTTATTCTCCTTTAATCCATTTCATAAAATCAGAAACCCGTTCTTGACTTATAATAAACTTTTTATCGTATTCTGGATTAAGAGAAATAATTAGTCTTCCTTTAAAATACTTTGTTATTTCTTTTATTGCACCAAAAGATGTTATGCAATCTCTTGAAACTCGGAAGAAAGATTTCTGGTCAATTCCTATCGATAATGTATCAAGCGAATAATCAATAATATACTTATTATTATCGTTGGTATATAGATAACATGTTTTATCTTCAGAAACAAAATAAGCAATATTTGCTTGTTCAATTACTATTATTTTATTTCCTAATTTAACAGTTATTCTTTTGTCGGATTTCTGTTGATTATTAATTATAGAGAGAGTATCTTTTATTCTTCCTTTATTATAGTCAAATGCTGTTGATTCAAGTTTATTGATTATTTTTTCTATTTTATTTTCAGTTATTGGCTTTAATAAATATGAAATGCTGTTAACTTCAAAAGCTTTAATTGCATATTTATCATAGGCTGTTGTAAAAACAATAGGAGTTTGTAGATCTATTTTTTCAAAAATATCAAAGCAATCACCGTCTTTAAGGTGTATATCCATAAAGATTAAATCAACCTTTGTTTTGGAAAAATAGTCTATACTTTCTTTAACTGTATCTAATATTTTCACAATCTCAAAATCTGGAAATTTAAGATTTAATAACTCTTGCAAAAGTTCTTGCGAAAGAGTTTCATCTTCAACTATTGCTACTTTCATATTAAAGGTATTATAACTTTAAATATATTATCTTCATTTATTATTTCTATTTCCTTGTTTGCAACAATTTTATAACGTTGATTTAAGTTATCAAGACCAATTCCCGTTGAAATAACGTCTTTTGATCTTATATTTTTGGTGTTTGAAACAACAATAGAATTATTTTCAGAGAAAATATTTATTATTAATGGAGTTTGATTACACGTAATATTGTGTTTTACAGCGTTTTCAACTAATAGTTGTAAAGACATTAATAATATTTTCTTCTTCACATCTTCTTCTTTCAAATTAAAATTAAGAGAAAAGCCATCATTAAATCTTGCTTTTAATATTTCACCATATTTATCAATAAACTCAATTTCTTCTTTAACCAAGACTAAACTTTTATTGTCATTGGTTAATATATAGCGATAAACATCAGACAATTTTTCTATAAAATCAGCAGATTCTTTTGGTTCTCTTTTATAAACCATAGCTAATAATATATTTAAACTATTGAAAAGAAAATGAGGATTTAGTTGTGTTTTTAATTGATCATATTTAAACTTCTCTTTTTCAAGTTCATTCTCTATTTTTTTATTGTATAGAAAAATAATTTCCATCAATAATATAATAAATAGACTTTCTAAAAGAGTTGTAAAGAAATATTTATCTTCGAAGATTTTAAGAATAAATTCCTTTGGATTTACTTTTGTCATTAATAGGTTCTGCACGATAAACATAAGAACATTCATTACAATAATTGCATACAATGATTCAATAATTATCCGTAAAAAAATTTTTTTACTCCAAAATGTATTATTAAAATAAAACACACCCAATGTATAAAAAAATATAATAACAAAAAGAAGAGGTATATTTACAAGAAAATATTGATCAATATTATTCATTACAGAATTACCATAAGTTATAATATCAATAGGAAGAAATAGGAGCAAAGAAATAAACATAGTAATAATATACATTACTATCATTTTTTTCCATTTCAAGTTTTTCATCTCAAATTGTTATTTGTTTAGATGCAAAATTACATGATTTATTTTTAATATCTCATTATAAATGTAATAATTGATTGCATTAAAAAAAGTGGTTGTCTCAAATGAGGCAACCACTAAAAAACAATTACATTTATAACTAAAAACCTCTATTTTACTATCAGCTTATTAGTTCTATTTAAATTTGAATTCTGAATTCTTACATAATAAACGCCCTTAGCCAAATTATTAACATCAATAGTTTGTTCAACTACTCCGTTTATGGCTTTTATGTCAATTGTGTTTAGAATTCTTCCTTGAACATCACTCAATACTATTTTTGTGTCACCTTGAACGCCACTAACAATAAGTTTAGTCTCATTAGTTGCTGGGTTTGGATACATCAACACGGATATAGGTTGTTTGTCAATAGAAGTTAGAGCTAAAGTTTGGAAGTTAAGTTCTTGACCATAGAATTTGTCTGAATTTGTTCTTGCATAAGCCCTTATATTATATGCTTGTCCTGTTTGTAGATTAGTTGGGTTTGCTGTAATATTATTAATTCCTGAGGCAGAAATAATGTTTGCATCTTCCCATGTTTGAGAAGGTAACTTATATTCAAATCCTCTTGCATTGATTTCTTCTGTGCCTTGAGTAATTGTTCCATAAAATATTGCTGACGTTTGAGTAATATTAGCTATAGAATCAGTAGTTACAGAAGGAGGGAATAATGGGAGAGTAGTGAAGGTAACAATATCTCCGTATGCAGTATCAGAAATAGTTGTAACATAAGCTCTATAATCATAAGATGTATTTTCACTTAAACCTATTAGATTATATGAATAAGGATTAACTAATGGAGTTATCAATTGTTGATTCCATATCAAACTATTTGATAATTTCCATTCAAATCCTTGAGATGTTATTGTATCAGTTCCATGAAGATAATTTGCATTTAATGTTGCTGATGAATCTGTAATATTAATAGGAATCATTGTATTCACTTCAGGAGCTATTTGTCCTGCATATGCTGTAAATGTTCTACTAATCCAACCAGAATAACTTGTACCACAGTTTGCTCTAACATAAACAGTATAAGTATTTCCTGCAATAAGGCCTGTTAATTGATAAGATGCATTTGTAACGTTTATTATATTTGCTTCATTTCCACTTAATTTTACCTGCCAACTAGTTTCTGAACCTCCAGGAGTCCATGAAACTAAAGCTGTTGTATTTCTAATATTTGTTACATCAATATTAATTGGATGTGGACACAATGAATTATTATCATAAACTTTAATATCATCCAAACCTACCCCATAATCATATTCAACATATCCTTCAAAAGCAATTTGATAAGTTGAAGATTGATGAGGCAAAGCTATTGAATCTTTTTGCCATGATGAAATATCTGAAGTAAAAGATTGTAATTCTACCCAAGCACTATCTGCACTTGTTCTATAATATACCCTTAATTCACCTTGTTTAGAATACCATTCTTTTTGTATATGCCAATAAGATAAATATGGTTCTGCTAATTCTGATATATCCATTATTGGAGAAACTAACTTATTGGTTGTAGTACTATTATCAAATTCTACTAATTGAGCAAAATTATTTCCTTCATGAGGATAAGTTGTTAAATAAATATAATATGGAGATGTTCCCCAAGAATAACTTCCTGATACAAACTCTTGAGACCAACATGATAATTCATTTTCAAATCCTTCATGATAAGGGAATTCATTTATTGCATTTACACTACAAGATGTAGTAAAGTTAATATGATTTGCAAAATCAATTAATGTTGTATCAGTTCCACAAATAGCTCTAACATAAACACGATATATTGTACCATAGTTTAATCCTTGAAGAGAAATGAAAGGACTATATACTATAGTATCGGTTGTTAATGCATCTGTTATTTTTCTATAGGATACAATATATTGATTAGCAGAAGTTGAATTCCATAAAATATCAGCAGAATTTTCTGTTATATTAGACGCAACTATATTATCAGGTCGTTGACATGTTTCGTGAATAACTTTAACATTATCTATAGCTGCTAAAGGCAACATATTTCTATTAGCATCCAAACATAAAAATATTATTCTTTTTACTCCTGTTTTATTGCCCAATAAAATATTAGTTCTTCTCCATGCACTTGCTCCATAAAATAATCCAAGATTATCATTGTTAATACCCTGTAATGCGGGATAATCATTCATTAAATCATTTGAAATTGGATAATCAACATCTCTTATAAGTACTACGATACATGAACTAACAGCACCTTCACTTAAATATCCATAATTCTTCCAATCAAAAGATAAAGTAGAAGTTAATGTTGTATCTGTACCAAAATCTATATCACGATATAAATAAGATGTAATATTACCATTTGTTACAGCATAAGATATTCCGTTATTATTAGACATATATGCCGACAAATAATCATTTACTTGTCCTGATATTCCATTTCCGGCTGCATTACCTATTGCCCAGTTATTTACTGTAGAAGATAATCTTTGCCAGTTATTATTTTCAGTTGTATCTTCAAATCCACAATTATAAGGTAATGTTGCAGGCAAACCTGAAGTGTATGTAGTTATTTTATTTGACCATTCTCCTCTTCCTCCATTACATATTTGACGTACAGCAAAACTATATTGAGTATTTGGTGTTAAAGATGTAACAGCATGAGGAAATGATACATTTCCAGATATAGTTACCATTGTTCCATTATCAGCTATAAAGTTTGCTGAATCCACTGGAGCATAAGATATTTCCCAACCTTGTCCTATGAAATTATTATTATTCCATAAAAGGGATGCTTCTGTTGATGCAGTTGATGTTGAAACTAAATCTATAGTATTAGGACATCCTTCAGCAAAATTAATTACTACATCATCTAATAGCATATTCCATCCACTATTATCATTAGGGATATATTTAAATGCAATATAATTATTACTTCCACTCAATAATGAATTATTAAAATTTACCTCATAATAAGTATAATCAGTTGTTGTAGGATGAATAGTTTGTATAAGTTCAAATGTTGAAGTATCCGAATTATCACTCATAACACCAATTTGCATATCTCCTGCAGCTAAATATTCTGTTCTTAACCAAAAACCAACCTTTAAAGATTGAATATCTACATTAATTTGAGGTGTTATTGCATAAATTGGACGATCCGATTGAAAATCTATACATGATGTAGAACTATGTGCATAATAATCCCAATGAATTAATAATGGATAACCACCTGGTTGATAAGAATAATAAATTTCAGGACGAGACCAACATAAAGGGAAAGTCATTGTTCCATAAGAATCAAAATTTATTGTATAAGGAATAGATGATATTGATTCACATAAAGTATTAAAATTAATATGAGTACTTGTTGAAGACAACATATAATTACAATTTGTGCTTACAAATACATCGTATGTTGTTGAAGAATTTAATCCTGTTAAAGTAAAAGGATATTCAGTTACTAATACTGAGTCATAAACTGTATCTGATAATGCTTTATAATATAAATACCATGAATTATCTGTATTATGAGCTGCTTGCCAAGAAATATCGGCACTATTAGATGTTATATTTGAAGCTACAACAGTTGTTGGGTTTGAACAAGAAGGTATTGTGGAAATTTCTACATCATCTAAACGTAAATAATAACCATTAGTATTATCTTTACGTACAAAAGCAATATAACGATTTCCTGTATATTGATTTAAATTAATATCATATTTTTGCCAGTTGCCTTGAGGTATATTTTGTGTAAGAATATGAGTAAAACCTGACATATTACCATAATCTCCCATACCTGTTGTATCTAAAATTAGATCTTCATCTGAAATAAATATAGATATATCTTCAGGTTCTGATGAATTTATTAAATTTCTCATTAACCAAAAACTTAGTTTTTCGTTTCCTGTTAAATGTATCAATGGAGATATTAACCAATCATTATGATTATTGGCGCTAGAACTTGTATAACATTGAGCAGAACCTAAACCTGTATGTGTTGTTGCACCCGCCGTTCCAAAACTACTATATTCTGCTCTTTGCCAAGAATAATCTTGATAATTTCCATATGCATTTACATTTACACCCTTGTCAATAACAGTCCAACAACTTGGAGAAGGTTTATTTCCTGGATAAAGTGTAATTACCCAATCATTTTCGAATCCTTCTGTGTATGGAAAATCTGTAATGGCTCTACACTCTGGTCCAAAACTAATTATACTACTTGCTTCTGATTGTTCAATACCACAATTAGTTTTTATATATAAATCATATATGGAATCACCATCTATAGAAAGAGTATATGGATTTGATGACACTAAGATTGAATCATAATTTATTGATCTATGTCTTTTATAGAATATATACCATGAACTATCTGTTGTATGTGCATTATTCCATGATAAATCCACACTTGTTGATGTTAAATTAGAATATGTTATTGATGTTGGAGGGATACAATTAGGTATTGTAGATATTTCAACATCATCTAAACGAAGTGCTGAACCTGAAGGTGTGTTTTGACGAACAAAAGCAATATAACGATTACCTGAATATTGACTTAAATTTATTTCATATCTTTGCCAATCTCCAACTGGTAGAACTTGATTAAATAATTGAGTAAAATGTTGCATATTACCATATTGACCCATTCCTACAGTATCTAATATAATATTAGTATCAGAAATAAATACAGATATTTCATCTACATCTGTAGTTGTTGCATCATTATTCATTGCCCAAAATCTCAATCTTTCATTACCTGTCAAAGAAACTAAAGGTGTAATTAACCAATCGTTATGATTTCCTTGTCCATAATATGTGGAAATTGAAGCACAAGCACTTCCTGTATGGCTACCATCAGTAACTCTTTTCCACCAATGCTGATAATAATCACTATATCCTTCAATACCTTTATCTACAACAGACCAACAAGTTGGAGAAACTTGATTAGAAGGAGATGTTGTCATTGTCCAATCCGACTCAAATCCTTCTGTCCATGGAAAGGCTGTAATTACTCCACATGCAGTTGTAAATATTGATATATTAGACCAATCACTTTCATCTATTGAATTACAAATTGTTTTTACTCTAAATTTATATTGAGAAGAAGGAGATAAGGAAGATATTGTATAAGGATTAGTTGTTACATTTGATATTTCTGTTGCGAAAGACCAATCATTTGAATTTGCTGGCATATATTGTATAGTCCAATTTGAACCTGTTGTATCTGTCCAACCTAAATCTATACTTGTTGTATTAATATTATTTGCAACCAATGATCTTGGTCTTGGACATGATGGAACAAATAAATTTGTTCCTGTTACATCATCAATCATTATTCTACAACCAAAATTATCAACAACCTTAAAAGCAACATAAATATTTTGTCCTACATAATTAGTTAAAGGAACAGAATATTGAGTCCAACTTGTCGGAATCTGTTCGTTGGAAATATTTAATAAACTCGTTGTATTAAAAGAACTAACAGTATTTCCTGTTGTTGAAATTAATATATCTAATGAAGTCCCGCTATAATAGGAGTCTGTCATTACCCAAAACTTAATTGTATCCAATCCTGTTTCAACAGATAATTTTGGTGTTACTAGCAAATTTTCATGTCCTGGGTAACCATATTGTACACTTGCACAAGAATTACCTCTGGAAGAAATATAACTATTCCATGTTACATTTCCAGAAACATTAATTGCCGTCCAATCTTCTGGAGGAAATGTTGTTCCTTCAAAACCTTCATTGAGCGTTTGAGCCCAACTACTACCCATAGCAAATGCCATTGCTATCAATAAAAAGAATATTTTTTTCATCATTTAATGTATTAATTATTAAAATTGTCGAGGCAAATATATTATATTATTAATTATCATAAATGAGCAAATAGTTAAAAACGCAAAAACGACTATTTATCGCGAAAAATAGCCTTTTATCATACTGTTAGATTTTCATCTATAAGATTTTATTTATTGTATCTTTGCCAAAAATTATTTTAATAGAAATGAAATTCTTTAATCAGTTAAAATTTAAACGGACATTATTATTTTCCAGTATAATAATAGTTATTCTTGTTATTTATCCAAATATAACTAATTTATTTTACAATTGGAACGAAATAGATTCTACCTTTATTAAATTCTTCATTTTTAGATTTTCCGCATTCACTGTATTCACTTATATATTATTATTTGAGAATATTTCCAAATTAAAGTCTAATAATTTCTCTAAAAGGTTATTTTATTCGTTTATAATCACATTAGTGTTTTATGGAATAAATATAATTGCTTCACTTCCTTTCTACATATATGAAAAACCTCATATAGCACTATCTATATTACTATTTCAATGTTTATTTATATATGGAATATGTTTACTTATAGGGCATATATATTCTCTTCATTTAGAACAAGATATTAAAGAAAAAAAAATTAAGCAACTAAAAATAGAGAATCTACAAAGTAAATGTGATGCTCTTGCTAATCAAATAAGCCCTCATTTCTTTTTCAATTCTTTAAATGGACTAACTGGTTTGGTTGAAAATGAACAAGCATTAGAATATATAAACAAGCTTTCTGGTATTTTTAGATATATATTACAGAAACAAGGTAAAGATATAGTTACATTAAAAGAAGAACTTGATTTTCTTCAATCTTACAGATATTTAATTGAAGTAAGATATTCTGGAAAACTTTTCTTTGATATAAAAATAGACAATAATTTTTTAGGTTATAAAATTCCATTCCTTTCATTTCTACCTTTAATTGAAAACATAATAAAGCATAACAAAATAGATAGCGATAATAAAATGTTTATTTCAGTATACGTAAACAAAAATAATGAATTAATTATATCTAATCCTATTCGTGAGAAAATGTTTAAAGAGCCTAGCAATGGAATTGGACTCACTAATCTTTCTTCCCGTTTTCATTTATTAATACATAAAGACATAAAAATTGATAATAATAATGATAGATTCTCCGTTTATTTACCATTAACAGCATAAGCATAGGTAATGAGAATTTTGATAGTTGAAGACGAAACAATTGCATTTAACTTATTAAGAAAAATGCTCTTAAAAATAGACTCAACAATAAATATTGTTGGTAATACAGAAAGCATTAGTCAAACTATAAACTGGTTGAATAATAATCCATCTCCTGATTTAATTTTTATGGATATTAATCTTTCTGATGGTTCTGCCTTCAATATTTTCAAACAAAAAGAAATTGAAACCCCAATTATTTTTACAACTGCTTATGATGAATATGCTTTAGATGCTTTTAAGGTAAATAGTATTGATTATCTCTTAAAACCTATAGCCCAAGAAGATTTAAGAAAAGCTTATGAAAAATTCAAACGACTAAATAAAGAAGATATTAAAAATTATTTTTCTAATCTTTCTCAACTAATACCTCCAAAACAATATATTCAGAATTTAATTGTTTACAAAAAAGACAAATTAATACCCATTCCATTAAATGAAGTATCATGTTTTTATGCTACAAACAATGAAACATCTATATTTTTAAACACCAATAAAACATATCCTTATAATAAGACATTAGAAAATATTATGCACGACTTAGACCCAAATAATTTCTTTCGTGCCAATAAACAATTTATTATTTCACGTCAAAGTATAATAGATATTACAGTTTGGTTTGATAATCGTTTACGAATTAATCTTGAAATAGATACTCCTGAAACTATTTTCATAAGCAAAAACAAAGCTTCTGATTTTAAACAATGGATAATTTCTTAATTTATAAACTTAATTAAGAAATTATCCATTGCTCTTTAAATTAATATACTTTATTTTTTAAAGTTTGCCTTTCCTTCTTCCAAGAACTTGATGAAATTATTCACATTTCTGTCATAACTCTTTGGAGTATTGAGAACTTTACCGTCTGCACTCATCAAAACATATAAAGGTTGAGCATTAGCATTAAAATGTTCTATCTGATAGTTGTGATTTCTCTTACCAAGGGTTTTCAAAACTCTTCCATCCTTTAGAGTAACCCATTCATCTTTGGGTAGTTCAATAGTGTTTACGTCGCAATAAAGAGCAACCATTACATAATCCTCTTGAAGAATTTTCTTAACGCCTGGATCTACCCAAACATAGTTTTCCATTTCTCTACAATTTGCACAAGTTTTTCCAGTAAAGTCAATAAACAAAGGTTTGTTAACTTTTGTTGCGTAAGCTTTTGCTTCTTCTAAATCAAAGAATCCTTCAAAACCTGTTGGCATATGTAATTTATCTGCATACTTCCTATTTGTTGGTAGTCCTTCCTCATTTCCTGATGATTTTGAAGAAGAGTTTTCAAATATAATTCTTCCAAGGTCAAAATCCTGAGTTGTTGGAGGTGGAATATAACCTGAGATAGCTTTTAATGGTGCTCCAAACATTCCTGGAATCATATAAACCACAAAAGAAAATATAATTATTGAAGAGAATAATCTTCCTACTGATATCTTCTCAAGGTCTTTATCCCCTTTGAATTTTAGTTTACCAAGGAAGTATAAACCAAGTAGAGTAAATACTACTATCCACAATGCAAGATAAGTCTCTCTATCCAATATTCCCCAACCAGCACTTAAATCGGCCATTGAAAGGAATTTCAAACCAAGTGCTATTTCTAAGAAACCAAACACAATCTTTACTGTATTTAACCATGAACCTGATTTCATCTTGCTCATTATTGATGGAAACATAGCCAAAAGAGTAAATGGAAGAGCAAATCCAATAGCAAATCCAATCATTGAAATAAAGAATACAAAACTATTGCTTGAACCTGAAGCCATCTCAATAAGGGCAGCCCCAAGAATTGGACCAGTACATGAGAATGAAACTAAAACTGTTGTTAATGCAATAAAGAATGAACCTAAATACCCTCCCTTATCTGCTTTTTGGTCAGATTTGTTAATCCAAGAAGAAGGAAGTGTAATTTCAAACATTCCAAAGAAAGAGAATGCGAATATCATAAATATCACAAAGAACAATAAATTAGGAACCCAGTGTGTAGAAATAATATACATTGCATCCTTACCTAATAATAAGGTAAGAGCAAGTCCAAGAACTGCGAAAATAAATATAATTGAGCCTCCAAAGAAATAAGCTTGTTTTAATCCTTTTTTCTTATCCTTATTCCCTTTCATAAAGAAAGATATTGTCATAGGTATCATTGGAAATACACAAGGAGTAATTAAAGCCAAAAGGCCCGCTCCGAAAGAAATTAAAAATACCATTAATAAGGATTTGTTTTTAACTGAAGTTGAAGAAGAATCTGAAGCTGTAATTGTACTTGTTTCACTAATTGCCCCTTTATCATTTTGAGCATCTGTTGAAGTTTCGGTTTCTGTAACAACTTCTGACATTTGAGAAGCTTTAGGATTTCCCTTCACATCAAAGATAAAAGCAACATCTTCAGGAGGTATGCAACTTCCTTTTTCGCATAATTGGAAATTAACACTACCTTTTACCTTAAAGTCTTTTTCTCTTCTAACCTTAATCTTTTGACGAAATAGCACTGTACCTCCAAAATGTTTTGTAGTATCTTTAGCATACTTGTCATATTCAGCTATTGCTTTTGGTTCAATAACTTTACCTATTTTTTGGTAGTCATTACTTTTTTCAAATTCAAAAACAATTGGAAGTTCTGTTCCTTTTGTGTATTGAGAATAAATATGCCATCCATCACCTAATTTAACTTTAAGTTGTAATTCGGAAATGGAGTCATTAATCTTTTTTGTTTTGAAATCCCATTTTGCTTGGGAAAAAACACTGCTTGCAAACAGCATAATTGCAGCTAGTGTAAGTGTAATTTTTAATTGTTTCATATGTTTTTTAAGTGTTAATTATCTTTGTTTTATTTTATCCAAGCAGAAGGATTTTGCTTAGAACTTCCTTTCCAAACTTGGAAATTGAATTCAGAAACATTTTCACTGTTTGTATAAACAGTACCTATTGTTTGCTTAGTTGAAACTTTTGAACCAACAGAAACACTTACAGAAGAAAGGTTAGTGTAAACAGTGAGATATTCTCCATGGCGGATAATAATGTTTTGTTGTCCAGTTGGTCCAATAAATATTTTAGAAACCACTCCATCAAAAACTGCTCTAACAGAACTTCCTCGAGGAGTTTGAATATCAATTCCGTTATTTTCAATCATTATACCCTTTATGTCAGGATGAGGATGAGTTCCAAAACGACTTGTAATAACTCCTTGTGCAACAGGCCAAGGAAGCTTCCCTTTGTTAGCAGAGAAACTATTGGATAGTTTAATTTCTTCAGGAGTTGAGCTCATTACATAAACATTTGATTTAGCTCCTGATTCTTTTGCACTTTCAACTTCCTTAGTTTCTTTTCTTGTGGCTCCCTTATTCTTTTTTGAAGCAATTGCAGTTTGTTTTCTTACCTCAGCAGAAATGGCAGCATTAATTTGATTTTGCAGTTTCTTTCTTTGAGCTTGTTTTTGATTAATTTGTTGAGTAAGTTGTTTTTCTTTCTTGTTTAAAAGATTAATATTTTTCTTTTTAACTTGTTCTTCTTTAGTTAGGCTTTTCTTGTTTTGTTCTTCTTGTTGAAGAAGGCTTTCTTGATTCTTTTTCTTTAATGAAAGTTCGTCGGTTTTCTTTTCTAATTCGTCAGATTTTGTTTTAATATTCAAAATCATATTCTTTTGCATATCCCCATATTGTCTAAAGAAAACATAACGTTGATATGCTTGACGATAATTCTTCGATGAGAAAATAAAAAGAAGTTTGTCTGTTGAGGTTCTGTTCCTTTGAGCATACTTAAGCATTTTAGCATAATCTTTTTTCAAAACTTCAATTTCATTATTTATTTCAACAATTGATTTTTGAGTATTTATTATCTCTCCATTAATCATATTCATTTGTCTGGAGATATTATCAATGAGTTTTTGTCTTGAAGCAATTTTTCTTTTAAGAATTGAAAGTTCAGAAGCAGACATTCTTTTGGTGTTTTTTGTCTCCTTTAAAATAGCATTAATAGCATTTATTTCTCTTTCAATCTTTGCTTTCTCATCTTCTAATTTTTTTCTGTCTTGAGCATTCGAAAACAAGCAAATAAAGAGCATAAAACAAGTAAAAATAAATGTTTTAATATATAGGAAATTGCTATTATTCTTGTTGATATACATAATTTCAGTAAAAATTTGATTGACAAAAGTACAAATAATAAATTAAATAGAAAGTATTAATGTATGATAAGACCTTTTTAATTTATTGAAAAAATCATTTCCTTGTTCAATTAAATATGAATAAAAATACATAGTTGGATGCTTTATTAATTCATTTCTAAAAAACTTTTATATCTTTGCAACATTAATATAAAAAAATTATTTGTTATGAGTGACGATAATAAAATTGTAAAAAGGTATTCTGACGAAGAATTGAACGAATTTAAGGAAATCATTGAAGAGAAACTAACTCAAGCTAAAGAAAATCTTTCAATGTTATTAGAGGCTTTTTCAAATGATGCAAATGATTTAGGAGACACTTCTCCAACATTTAAGGTTTTGGAAGAAGGAAGTAGTGTTTATTCTAAGGAAGAAAATGCCAATATGGCTGCAAGGCAACAAAAATTCATTAAGGATTTGGAAGCTGCTTTAATTAGAATTGAAAACAAAACTTACGGTGTGTGTAGAGTTACAGGAGAGTTGATTCCTAAGGAACGCTTGCGTTTAGTTCCTCACGCTACTTTAACCGTTGAAGCTAAAAATCAACAAGTCAAAAAGAAATAAGCTAAATGAAAAAACCTCTTATTCTTATCTTTATTATTCTAATAATTGACCAAATAATAAAGATATGGGTTAAACTTAATTTGTGCATTGGAGAGGAAATCTCTTTAATTGGAGATTGGAGCAGAATCCATTTCATTGAAAACGAAGGAATGGCTTTCGGAATGAGTTTTGGTGGACAGTGGGGTAAATTACTTCTAACATTGTTTAGAATGATTGCCTCTGTTCTTATTTTTGTTTATCTAAAAAAGCTAATAGAGAAAAAGGAATCTAAGTTAATAATATATAGTATGGCTCTAATTTTTGCTGGAGCTGTAGGAAACATCATTGATTCTCTTTTTTATGGTTTAATCTTCTCTGAAAGTTCTCTTTTCAATACAGCAGCTATTTTTCAAGGTGGATATGGGACATTTCTTCATGGAAAGGTGGTTGATATGTTTTATCTTCCAATAATAGATACAACATATCCTAATTGGATGCCTTTTGTTGGAGGAGAATCTTTTCGTTTCTTTAATGCAATTTTTAATGTTGCAGATATTTCAATTACAGTAGGTGTTTCCATCCTGATTATTTCTTTAATTATTTCTTCTAAACAAAAGACAGAAGATAATAAGAGAGATATTGGATAAAGAAGCTTTAAATAATACAGAAGACTCACAATTATCTAATTAATTGAAGTGGAAATAATAATTATTCTTGTCTTAATCATTGTCAATGGAATTTTTTCAATGGCAGAGATTGCTGTTGTATCTTCTCGTAAATCGAAGTTAGAGGCTTTAACAAAAAAGGGAGATCAAAGAGCAAAAAAGATATTAAAAATAGCTGAAAAGCCTGAATATTTTCTTTCAACTGTTCAGATTGCTATAACTGCCATTGGACTTGTTACTGGGTTGTATTCAGGGAAAAGTTTATCTGTTCCTATTAGTAATATCTTAACAAATTTGGGTTTTGGACTTTCTTCTATTTGGCTTGCTAATATTTTAGTAGTAATTATAATAACATATTTTACCTTAGTTCTTGGAGAATTATTGCCAAAAAAAATAGGATTAAATAACCCTGAAAAGGTAGCTGGATTGATTATTTCTCCAATGAATTTTCTTACAAAACTAACTTATCCATTTGTTATTATTCTTTCAAAAAGCACTCTTTTATTACTTAAAGTTTTTAGAATAAAAAAGAATGAAGACTCAATAATTACAGAAGAAGAAATTAAACAAATAATAAATGAGAGTACAGAAGAAGGAGAAATTCAAGAAGTAGAACAAGATATTGTTGAAAGAGTTTTTAGTTTGGGAGATAGAGATGTCTCTTCACTTATGACTCATAGAATAGATTTTGAATGGTTTGATGTTGACGATGGATACCTACAGATTAAGGGAAAATTAGAAAATCATATACATTATATATATCCTGTTGCAGATAAGTCTTTGGATAACATAATTGGAGTTGTTTTCTTGAAAGATATAATAAAAATGAGAGAAGGCTCAATTAGAGATATTGTAAAAGAGCCTCAGTTTTTGCCAGAGAGTTCAAGTGCTTATCACGCCTTAGAAGTATTTAAAGAAAAGAAAATAAGTTATGCATTAATAATTGATGAATTTGGATTAATTATTGGAATGGTAACTATGAATGATATTTTGGAATCATTGATTGGTTCTGCTGAAGAAATAGGGGTTAGTGATGAATATCAAATGTTAAAAAGAGAAGATGGCTCTTGGTTAGTAGATGGACAGTATCCTTTCTTTGATTTTTTAAGTTATTTTGAACTAGAAAACAAATATCAAGAATTAGATTATAATACCTTAAGCGGTTTAATTTTGGACTTAACTGGAAAAATTCCAAAAGAAGGAGAAAAAATAAATTGGGAATTATTTTGCTTTGAAATCGTTGATATGGATATTGCTCGTATAGATAAAATTCTTGTAACAAAAATAGCAGAGAAGAAATAAAAAAAATCATAATAAGTTGGTCAAATAAAATATCTTTAATACTTTTGCACAATTGAAGTCAAAATATAAATAATTAAAATTAATAACGCAATAAGAAAAGCTATGAAAAAAGTATGTGCTTATTTGTCAATATTCGCTATATTGACTTTAGGTTTATCAAACACTGTTTTTGCTCAAGAAGCAACTAAAACAGTAACCGCAACCGAATCAGCAGTTGCAGAACCTGTCGCTCAGGCTCAAGAACAAGCTGCTCCTGCAGAAACAGAATCATTTCATCAAGTTCTAAAAACTAAGTACATTGAGGGTGGAGTGCCTTGGATGACTCCAATTTTAATTTGTATGATTTTGGGTCTTGCATTAGTTATTGAAAGAACTCTTTATCTTAATTTAGCTACTACAAATGCAGAAAAACTTCTAAAACAAATTGAAGAAAAAGTTGACGGAAATGACTATGAAGGAGCTAAAGAAGTTTGTAGAAATACTCGTGGACCTCTTGCTTCAATATTCTTCCAAGGTCTTGACCGTGTTGGAAATGGATTAGAAGATGCAGAAAAAGCACTTACATCTTATGGTGGAGTTCAAATGGCAAGATTAGAAAGCAATATGAGTTGGATTGCTCTTTTCATTGGTTTAGCACCATCTCTTGGATTCTTAGGAACAGTTGTTGGTATGGTTCAAGCATTTGATGCTATTGAAAAAGCAGGAGATATTTCTCCAACAGTTGTTGCTGGAGGTATGAAAGTAGCTCTTATTACAACAATCTTCGGATTGATAGTAGCTCTAATTCTTCAAGTTTGTTATAACTATTTACTTTCAAAAATTGAAAGCATCGTTAATACAATGGAAGACTCTTCAATTTCATTTATGGATATCTTGGTTAAAAACAGAAAATAGTATTTAATAGCAAAATTTCTTCAAAAAGAAATATTAAACTATTTTATTTACTAAAGAATTAAACCAAGGAGGTAAAAATGAAAAATGATTTTAAAAAAATATATTGGACAATTGTAATAATTTGGGGTACATTAGCTTCTATATGTAGTTTATTGTATGCAGTGTTTTTTGAAAACCCTAGCTTATCTCAATTATTCTGGAATTTGTCCTATTGGACAGTAGTTATTTTTGTAATTATAAGCATTGTTTCTGCATTAGGATTTGCATTAGGCTTTATTATAAAAGGCTTTATGGATAATCCTAAAAACCAGATGAAAATTATTATTGCTTTTGCATTAATGGTAATACTATTAGTTGTTACTTATTTACTTGCATCTGGAACTGATATTCCAGTTGAATTGTTTGAAAAGACAGGTTCAAATTATGAAAATTCCAAATTAATTGGAGGTTCATTATATGCAGTTTATGTACTAATGGTAGGAGTAATTATTGCTGCTTTATATTCAGAAATAGCAAAAAAATTAAAGTAATATGGCAAGAAAGAAAAGAGAGGTTCCTGCATTAAATAGTTCGTCAATGGCGGATATTTCGTTTCTTTTGCTTACTTTCTTCCTATTAACTTCATCAATTAATACGGATTTAGGGATTCAAAGACGATTGCCACCACCATCGGACCCAAATGTAAAACCTCCAGAAATTCACAAGAGGAATACATTTACTGTAAAGGTAAATCGTGCAGACCAGCTTTTGTTTGATGGACAAGTTGGAGAAATCACAGGATTAAAAGAAAGAGCAAAAGAGTTCTTGTCAAATCCTCAGAACCTTCCAAATTTGCCTGAGAAAATGTCAACAGAAATTCCATTAATAGGGAAATATGATGTATCAAAGGGAGTTATCTCTCTTCAAAACGATAGAGGAACATCTTATGATATGTATTTCAAAGTTCAGAATGAATTGACAGCTGCAATTAATGAATTGAAAGATGAATTATCAAGAGCAAGATTTGGTCGTGCTTACAAAGATTGTAGAGAAGATCAAAGAGAAGCTATTGATAAAGCAATTCCAACTGCAATTTCTGAAGCTGAACCTAAAAATGTAGGAGGGACCAAATAATGTCAAAATTTAAGTCAGAAGAAAAAAAATCCGTTCCAGGCTTCAATGCAAGTTCAATGTCGGATGTTATCTTTATGTTCTTGTTCTTCTTTATGGTAATTTCAAATATGAGAGAAAACACTTTATTTGTTAAGGTGCAAGTTCCTCAAGGTTCTGAAATCCAAAAATTAGAAAAGAAATCATTAAGCAGTAATATTTTTGTTGGAGCACCAATTGATGAAAAGAAATTTGGTTCTGCTCCACGTATTCAGCTAAATGATCAATTTGCTGAAATTAGTGATATTAGAGCATATATTGAAGCAGAAAGAGCTGCAAGAGATGAAGTTGATGTTCCTTTCCTTACTACAACATTAAAATGTGATAAGGATGTAAAGATGGGAGATATTAGTGATATAAAACAAGAACTACGTCAGGTTGGTGCATTAAGAATAATGTATTCAGCATCACGAAGAGCTAAAGATACATACTAATTAATATAAAATTCTAATTTGACTGCCTAAATTAATTTAATTCTAATTTAGGCAGTTTTTCTTTTTATATGATAATATGGAATTTCATTGTAAAGAATTTTCTTTAAACCATTCCAAAAGCTCAATGAAGATTGGAACAGATGCAATAATTCTTTCTTCATTGACTCCAAAATTTTCGCCTCAAAATATATTAGATATTGGAACAGGGTGTGGAATAATTGCTCTTTGTTTGGCACAGAAATATACTAATGCTACAATATTAGCAATAGATATTGACCAAAATTCAATATTAGAGGCAAAAGAAAACTTTAGAAATTCAAAATATTCAGAAAGGATTAGTGCTCAAGAAATAAATATTAAGAATTTTGTACAAGTCAATACCCAAAAATTTGATTTAATTGTTTCAAATCCACCTTTTTTTATATCAAGTTTGGAAAGTCCAAAAGAGAGAAGGAATAAGGCAAGACATAATGTATCTCTAAGTTATGAAGATTTAATTCTATCGACCAAAAATATTATTTCAGCAAATGGAATTTTTTCGCTAATACTTCCATATAAGGAATCAATAATATTTAAGAATATTGCATGCCAACAAGGTTTTGAAACAATTTATAGAGAAAAGATTTTCTCAAAGCCAAACAAAGAATGTGAAAGAGTAGTTTTGCATTTAAAAACTAATGAAAACAATTCTCAAAAACTCTTTTCCAATAATATAGTTGAGCAAGAGATTTTTTTAAGAGATCAAAATAATAATCCAACACCTCAATACAATAATTTAGTTAAGGAATTCTTATTATAGATAATAATTTTTTATCTTCCTTTGTTTCAATAAAACAAAATGCTGTTTCAGTAAATTAAAGTAAAGAAAGAAAAAATTAAAACAGCGTTTCAGTAAAATAGAATAAGGAGTTAGAAAAGCATACCTATTTTTTAATAGAAAAGTTATGTGTAACCCCAAGTTTTATTTGGGGTTACCTTAACTATTAAACTTTTGGAAAGAGTTCTGTTTTCTAAGTGAAGTTTCCAAGTATACAAACAAAAAATGATAAATAAATTACTTATCGGCAAAAAACTCAATCATAGTTGAAAATAAGTCCATCATAAATAAAAATATGATGGACATATTTAGAAATATGAAGGACATATTCCCAATTATGATGGACTTATTTTCAACTATGATTGATATATTTTGGAATAAGCTTTTTGTAATTCAAATAAGCTTTATTTTTTTGAATTTTTGTCAATGTATGATTGTATTTTTGTGTCAACTTTTTTAGAACAAATCAATTTCATTAATATTATAATTTAATACCTAATTCTAAGGATAATTATTTAATAAGAAATTGCTCTTAAAATAATTTTTTTTTGAATAAAAGCTTTTTTTATGTCCATTATTTTTTAAGATTTTTAAACTTATTTTGTCAAAATAGTTAGTAGGAGTGATAAGTTAATTAGATGAAAATCAAATTATCAAAATTATCAATTATAATACTCTGAATTTTAAATTTAATATTGAAGAGTAAATATTTTGATTTTTATTGTTTTATTACTACTTTTGCGAGTTAAATACTTTGAATATAAAATAGATGAAAAAAACTTTCTTCTCATTATTAGTACTTCTTTTGTTTGTTGTAAAAGCAACCAATTTAAGTGCAGTTCCTGCTTACCCTTATCAAATAAATATTAAGCAGTCAGATAATACCTTACTGTCTCTTTTCCTTAAAGGAGATGAAAAAGTAAATTGGGCAAAAACACTTGACAATTACACATTATTAGTTGCTAAAAACGGCGATTATGTTTATGCTGTTTCAGATTCAAAAGGAGGGATAAAGCCTTCGGAAATGATTGCTCATAATGAAGGAAAAAGAAGTATGAAGGAGTTAGAATTTATTTCACAATTAGATAAGAATTTATTATATTCCAGAGAACAAGTAGAATATTTAAAGCAATTTTGGGAGTTTAAAACAACAGATAATTTTCAAAAAGCTTTTCTTAATGCCAAATCAACAAATAGAGAATTAAGAATATTGGTTATTTTAGCTGCTTTTGCAGATCTTCCTTTTACTTATGATGCTGAATATTTTAATAACCTTTTTAATCAAACAGGATATAATCTTAATGGAAATGAAGGAAGTGTTAGAGATTTTTTCTCAGCTTCAACATTTGGACATGTGACAGTTATTGCAGATGTTTTTGGACCATATACTGCAAGTGCAGGTCAAAGTACTTATGCTTACACAACAACAGGAATGAATGGTGCAAGAAATTTGTTAACTGAAATGCTTTCTTTGGCAGACCAAGATGTTAATTATGCTAACTATGCAAACTATGGAGGAAATTATGTAGATTGTGTTTATATGATTTTTGCTGGTTGTGCATATAGTAGTGGCGAATCAAATGCAATATGGCCTCATAGAAGTGGCTTATATCCTGAAGTTCAAAAAGATGGTGTTTCTATTCAAGATTATGCTTGTTCTGCTGAACTTGGAGGAACAACTCTTTATGGAACAACTCCTCCAGTAATTGGAACAGTATGTCATGAGTTTTCTCACGTTTTGGGTTTAGCTGATGTTTACGATACTGATTATGATTTAAACGGATATGCCTTTGCATCCGATGGTTGGGACATTATGGCTAGTGGCAATTATAATAATGAAGGAAGAACCCCATGTTTGTGGAGTGCATTCCAACGTAGCTCAATGGGCTTTTTGGATTTAGTAGAATTAAATTTCTCTACACCTATAGGCAACAAAACCCTTCCTCCTTTAAATCAAAGCAATACAGCATATAAGATTTCACATAGCTCAACGGAGTATTTTATTTTAGAGAATCGTCAAAAAGAAGGTTGGGATAGATTTCTATATGGGAATGGAATGCTAATCACACATATTGATAAAAGTGTACCAGGTTGGAATTATAATTGTGCAAATTGTAATGCTACTTTGTTGGGAATAGATATAGAAGAAGCTAATCCACAAAATAAATATAATCGTCCAAGCAATACATTCCCAGGAACAAGCAATGTCCAAAGTTTTACTGATAATACCAATCCAAGCAGTTTATCAAACAACTACGCAACACTAAACAAACCAATCTTTAGAATAAAAGAAAATAATATAACAAAAAACATTAGTTTTGATTTTGGAGTACTTCCTGAAGGAGCACCACAAGCAACTACAAATTCAATAATTAAATTTACTTCAGATTCAATTTTTGTAAGTTCTACTGTTTTGCAAACAACAGATACTATTGTTGAGAAAGGAGTTGTATATTCTACTTCTTCAACTCCAACATCGAATAGTCAAAAGATAGTTAGTACTGATAATTCAAATAATTATATTTCCATAATTTCAGGACTTCAACCTTCAACAACCTATTATGTTAGGGCTTATGCAAAAAATTCTTCCTCATCATTTTTTTATGGAGAGATTATTCAAGTAACAACCTCTTGTAATTCAATAAATATTTTCCCTTATAAGAATAGTTTTGAAAGTACAGCTTTATTAAATTGTTGGAATCAAGAAGGAGAAGCCTTCCAATCAAATATTTGGCAAACAAAAGATTCAACTCAATCGGGAGGGATTTCTTTTGCTCAAGAGGGTACAAAGTTTGCACATATTTATTCTCAATCAGCTAATACTCAAACAAGGAAACTAATAACACCTCCTTTAAACATTTCTGTACTTTCTCAACCATATTTGAAATTCTATTTTGCAGCTAAGTCTAAAGGAGATTTTCAAGATGCTTTTAAGGTTTATTACAAAACATCTCCAACAAGCAATTGGCAAGTATTGAAGAATTATAACTATATCAACTATTCTCAATGGACTAAAGATTCCATTATGCTTCCAGAAAAATCAAATACCTATTATATAGCTTTTGAAGGACAACTATATGCTGGATATGGAGTTTGTGTAGATAATGTTGAAATTGGAGAAGCTAATTTAGCAGCTTACCCATCAGTTCAGACATTAGGTTTGGATAATATAACAGATGTTTCAATAAGAGTTTCTTCTAATCTTATTTCTCAAGGATACACCCCAATAACAGAAAAAGGAATTGTGTATGGTACAAATCCAAATCCAACAATTGATGATTCTTATATTCCTTTAGGAAATGCATTAGGTCAATATTATCTAACTGCAAACAATTTAAATTCAAATACTTTATATTATTTTAGAGCCTATGCAATCAATCAAGGCCTAATTTCATATGGACAAGAATTATCATCTTTTACTAAATGTGAAAGAATAAATTCATTCCCATATCAATTTATTACAGAAAGTACAGATAGTAATTGTTTTGTGAAAGGAGAAGGATGGGAATTAGTTTTAAATGATGGAGCAGTTAATCCTCAAGAAGGAACAAACTTCTTTAAATTTAGTTCAACTCAAAATATTAACTCAAAACTTATTGTTCCAATACTAAATTTAGAAAATCATACAAATACTAAGATGAAATTTTGGTATCAAAAACCAAATAATAATGACACTTTAGTAGTTTATTATAAAATAGGAATTGAAGGTAATTGGAACAGTCTTAAAACATATACTTCATCAACAAATTTATGGACTTTAGATTCAATAGATCTTCCTTTAGCTTCGGATAATTATTATTTAGCATTTGAAGCAGTATCGCAAAATGGAAATTCAATTTATATAGATAATATTGAAATAGATGCAATTTTACAAACTCCAATAGTTCAAACTAATTCAGCAATACTATCTTCTTTTAATAGTATTCAGATTGAAGGAGAGGTAGTATATTTGGGATTAAATTCAGTAAGTGATAGAGGAGTATGTTGGACAACAGATGGTACTATGCCAGATGTATCAGATTCAAAACGTCAAGTAGGAAGTGGAATTGGACAATTTTCAACTATATTAACTGACCTTTCTCCAGAAACAACCTATAGAGTCAGAGCTTATGCAACCAATAGTTATGGAACAAGCTATGGTAGAGATTATATAATAACAACTCCTCCTACTCCAATTTTCAACAATACAATAACAGGAAATCAAAATATTTGTTATTACTCAGTAACTCATAGTCTACAAGGATCATTACCAACAGGAGGAAATGGACATTTTACATATATTTGGTTACAAAGTCCAGATAGTTTGAATTGGGAATTAGCTTCAGATCCCGATTTAAGAATTCTTCAATCATATTTATCATTTAGAGCAGAACAAACCTACTACTACAAAAGAATAGTTTATTCAAGATTAGTTTCAGATACAAGTAATGTAGTAATAATTGATGTATCACCTCGAACAAGACCAGGAAATGTTTTTAGAGCTCAGGATACGATAGTATTAAACGACACTTTGAAAATGGAATTAAGAGCTTTTGTTGGAGATAAATTTGTTTGGGAAAGAAAGAAATTAAACTTTTCTTGGGAAGAAATTCCTTTAGCTCCTGATAGTAATTGGATAGAAGACTCTCCAGCAGAATTTGGTAAATACTTCTATAGAGTTAGAGTAACAAGTGGAGTTTGTGCAGAACAAATTTCAGGAGAAGATTGGACTTATGTAAAAAAAGATATTGGATTAGAAGATATTGTTGAAGATGAAAATAGCTTAATTATTTCCCCAAATCCTTCTCAAGGAGAGATAAATGTTACTTATAGTAATGATAAAGTATTTATTGGAAAGCTTTCACTTTATGATATTAATTCAAAAGAGATTAAAACAATAGAAAACCAAGTCCTAAACAAAGGAGATAATAGAATTAACCTTAACCCAATTGGAACAGGTTCTTATCTTTTAGTTTTCAAAAATAAGGACAAGATAATGACAAAAATAATAATAATAAATAAATAAAGAGAACATGAAAAAAGCGTTTACACAATTGCTTTTTATAGCAATTTTACTAATTTCTCAAATTAGTATGGCGGTTCCAGCCTACAAGGGATTGGTTCAGCTTTCTCAACCTAATGGCACAGAAGTTTCTGCCTATCTTTTGGGAGATGAAAGAATAAGTTGGGTTGAGTCAGAAGATAATTATACTTTAATGTATAATAAACAAGGCTATCTTGAATATGCAATAAAAGACCAAGCTGGAGATATACTACCTTCTGGAATTATTGCTAAAAATCAAAATGAGCGTTCAATGGCTGATGTGAATTTTTTATCAACTATCCAGAAGAAATTAAGATATTCACAGTCACAAATAGATTTAATGCTACAAATGACAGAAATGTTAGATAATAGAAAATCACAGGGAGTAGAAGGTTTAACAGTTGGAATTAGGAAGCTATTAGTTATTTTAGTAGGATATTCTGATTTTTCATTTACATATACAAGACAAGATTTTGAAAATCTGTTTAATCAAATTGGATATACTGCAAATCAAAGCACAGGAAGTGTTAGAGACTATTTTGCTACAAATTCTTATGGAAAATTAGATTTACAATGTACAGTAGTTGGACCTTTTATTTTACCACAAACAAGAGCATTCTATGGAGCTGAAACTGCAACACAGAACGATGTTAATGCAAAACAAATGATTATTGATGGTTGTTATGCAGCTGATTCTATTATTGATTTTAGTGTGTTTGATAATGATGCTAACCTTATTGTTGATGGAATACATGTTGTTTATGCAGGAAAAGGACAGCATAATGGAGGTGGAGCTAATGCAATTTGGGCTCATCGTTCAAAATTAAATCCAGCTTTAGTGTTGGATGGAGTAAGAATTATTGATTATTCTTGTGCTTCAGAAAAGAATTCATATAACACAATTTCAGGAGTAGGGGTTCATATCCATGAATTTGGTCACGTTTTAGGATTATTAGATTACTATGATACTGACTATAATGTTAATGGTATTTCAAAAACATTTTCTTCATTTGAAGTAATGGATGAAGGTGCTTATAATAATAACGAAAAAACACCACCATTGTATAATGCATACTCTAAAGTATTCTTGGGTTGGGCATCTCCATTTATTATTGATTCAACAATGCTAATGGATGTTACTTCAATTCCTTCATCTGATTCTGGGTTAGTTTATAGAATTAATACTCCAAAAGAAGGAGAGTACTTCCTTTTTGAAAACTTAAGCTTTTTAGGATGGAATGGTTATTTACACTCTTCAATAAGAAATTATAGAGATTGGCTTGGAGGAGGAAATAGTGCTATGATGGCTATTCACGTTGATGAATCTGCAAGTGGTCTTGGCTGGGGAGATAATTGTTTGAATTGTTACTCAAGCAGAAACTCAGTACGCTTAATGTCTGCTAATGGTCAATATATTGGATCAGAATATGGTGGTACCTCATGGTCTTATTCTGAAATGGCTAATATGATTTTCCCTGGAAATAGTGCAGTAACATCTATAACAGATGAAACAACAACTAATTTAAAATCATGGGATAATTTGAATTCTAAAGTTTCATTAACAGAAATAACTAAAATCGCAAATAGCAATAATATCTCTTTCAAAGTAAATGGAGGAGCTGCTCTTGGAGTTCAAATTCATACATTAGCTCCTACTCAAATAACACATACTTCAGCTAAAATTTCTGGTTCTGCTCAAGCTTCATTACAAGGAGATCAAACAATTATTGAAAGAGGATTTGTAATAAATACAGAACCTTACCCAATATTATCAAATAATAAAATAATTGTATCAGGAACAACTGGAAGTTTTGACTCAACCTTAACTGGACTTAATGCAGGAACAACTTACTACTATCGTACTTATGGTATAAATGCTAATGGAGTAGCTTACGGAGAACAATTCTCTTTCCTTACAACATCAGATCCAATAACAAATAATGCAATTGTTGATAGTAATTTTGCTGCATGTGAAACAGGAGAAATGCCAACAATTTTAGGAACTGAACCTCAAGGAGGAAGTGGAGAATACACTTATCGTTGGTTTGAAAGTACAGACAATATTAATTGGACAATTACTCAAAATGCAGGAATAAAGAAAGACTATACTCCTTCAACCCTTACAGTTCCAACTTATTTTAGAAGAGTTGTATTATCATCAGATAAAGCTGACACTTCTGCTTCAAAACTTGTTCCAATAGTTCCAATGACAGTTGCTGGAACACTTTCAATTCAATTTGATACAATTTCAGTTGATGAAACAACAGGACAGATTTCTCTAAGCGGTCAAGTTGGAGATGTTGTTGTATGGCAAAGAAAATTTGAAAATCAACAATGGGCTCCAATTGAAAACTCTGGACAACAAACCACTATTTCTCAAATATTAACAGATCAAGGACAATACCAATATAGAGTAAGAGTAAGAAATGGAGCATGTCCTTCCAAAACTACTTCACCAGTTACTATTTACGCTAAGATTGGATTGTTTGATATTGATGTAAATTCAATCAATTTCAATATTTATCCAAATCCTTCAAAGGGAGAATTTACTTTAGATCTTAGTTTAGCTAATAAAGATAAGGTTGATGTTCAAATTATTAATCTTTTAGGGAAAACAGTTTATGTTAAGGAAAATGTAAATTCTAAAACTCAAATTAATGTTTCCTCTTTAGAAAATGGAACTTATATTTTGATTTTGAAAGATGAAGATGAAATTATTGGAAAGAAGCAACTTGTTATAACAAAATAAGCATTCTTAAGAATAAGCAAGTATATATAAAATATACGGGACTTATTTCAAAAAAGTCGGTGATTACGTAAAAATAAACACCGACTTTTTTTATTAAAAAGGGACTAAATTAAAGCTTAGGTTATTTAGTAACTATCCTATTAAGTTCTGAAGAAATTATCTGTTTTAATTTTTTTAGAATTTTTTGTTCAGACATAATAATTAGTTGATTATCGTAATCATCTTCATCTTTTAATTTCTCTTCATTACTAATTATTTTCCTCTCCAATTTGTTGAGCTTGAAACTTAAGAGGCTTTCTTTAACAAACTGATTAAGTTTTTCATCACTTTCAGGGTCTGGAATAACTATTTTCCATTTCTTTTCCCAAAGATCGCTAACTGAGTAATTATTAATAAGAAGAGTTGTTGAAAGCTTTTGAATCTCCAAATCTTGATTATTTGTAAAAACACTTAAGTCAGGCAAGTTTCCTTGTTCATAAATATAGTTCTTGTAAATATCAAATATATTTTGATAGAGTTTATTGTCAAAACTTAAATTATCAGCAACAATATCTCCTGCCAAATAGGCCGCAATCAAATAATTAGCATCTTCCTTTTCTCCATTTTCTCCAATGGTTGTTTGAGTAGTTTGCTTTTCTCCATAGTTCAAAAGAATAGAAATAATATTTCTTTCTTGAGCTTCGTCAGGGAAAGTTTCTTCAATAATTTGTTTTTTAGCCTTTTGATTGCTTATATAACTTGAACCATCATCTTCAGGAAGGAAAAGGTCATCAGGAGGAAGTTGTTCAGAGCTTGGGGTGTTGGTTTCCTTAATCCCTTCTTTACTCTTTTTAAAGTATTTTTCTCTTAAAAGCTTAGTTAGATGATTATTCAGAATTTCTTCCTTCATATTAAGAATAGAAGAACATTGTTGAATATATGCAGCTTTTTCTATATTGTCAGGAATTAAGCTAATAGTATTAATAATCTCCTTAATTAAAGCACTTCTTTTGAAAGGATCATCCTTAGCATCTTCTAACAAAAGATGTGTTTTAAATAAGATAAAATTCTCAGCATGATCTGTTATATATGCTTTAAAATCATCTTGAGGAAGTTTTCTACAATATGAATCTGGATCTTCACCATCTGGAAAAAGAACAATCTTCACATTAAGACCATTTTCAACAAATAAATCAATAGCTCTAAATGCTGCTTTTATCCCAGCAGAATCTCCATCGTAAAGTACAGTAACATTCTTTGTGTAGCGTTTTATTAGTCTTATTTGTTCTATAGTAAGAGCAGTTCCAGAGGTTGCAACAACATTTTCGACATTGTTTTGACTAAGCATAATTGCATCCATATTCCCCTCCACCAAATAGCAAAGGTCTTGCTTTACAATTTCATTTTTGGCTAAATGAAGTCCAAACAATACTTTACTTTTGGAATAAATATCACTTTCAGGAGAATTTACATATTTTGCTTTAGTTTTTTCTGAGCTCAGAACACGACCTGTAAAACCTAATGGACGACCTCCAATATTATAAATTGGGAACATTACTCTTGCTCTAAATCTATCATATTGAATATGACTTTCCTCTTTGGCAATTGTAAGTCCCGATTTAATTAAAATATCATCAGTATATCCATTCTTTTTTGCATATTCAGTAAATTCAGACCAATTATCCTTGCAATAACCAAGTCCCCAACGCTTAATTGTTTCTTCTTTAAGGTCTCTTTCAATAAAATAGCTTAAACCAATCTTCTTCCCTTCATTATCATTAAAAAGAATATCTGCAAAATACTTTTGAGCAAATTCAGTAACATGAAACAAAGCATCCTTAACATCTTGAGAAGCTTTCTCTTCAGATGTCAATTCATCCTCTTGAATTTCTATTCCATATTTACTTGCAAGAAATTTTAATGCCTCAGGATAGGAATAATGTTCATGTTTCATAATGAAATTAACAGCATTCCCCGATTCCCCGCAACCAAAGCATTTAAAAATTCCTTTTGAAGGGCTAACAGTGAATGAAGGAGTTTTTTCATTATGAAAAGGACAATGACCAAGATAATTAACACCTCGTTTCCTTAATGGAACAAAAGCATTAATAACATCAACAATTTCAGTTGCTTCAAGTATTTTTGAAATATCTTCTTGTTTTATCATCTCTGCAAAATTACATTTTTATTTTATTTTATTACCTTTGCTGATTCAAAAGGTTGAAAAAAATTATGATAAGGTATTTACTAAGGAACTATTCATGGATAATAATCATATTCTTTGGATTATTGTACTTTATTTTTCTATCAAATAATCCCACATCCGATTCTTATTCAAATGCATTTTCTTCAATAACTCAAGAGGAGTTATTTCGTCCTCATCATCTTCTTTATTCAGCATTGGGATATTTAATTTATTTGCCTTTCCAATCAACATCCATAGAGCCTATTCGACTATTTCAAGCAGTTAATGTGTTTTTTGCAATGGCTTGTTTTGTAGTTGTAAGAATAATTCTCCTTCGACTTCATATAAAAGAATCTATTATTGCAGCTTCAATCTTTTTTCTTGGATCTTGTTTTGGATTTCAGCGTTTTGCAATTGACAACGAATGTTACATAATTTCACTTTTCTTTTCTTTGCTGTCAATTAATTTTATTCAGACCTTTCTTATTAAAAATAAACTATATAAAGCAATTATGTGTGCTTTAGCTTGTTCAATTGGATGTTTGTTCCATCAAATAGTAATCTTCACTTGGCTTTGTTGTTTTGTTGTAATAATTTTCAACAAAAAATGGAAATACGTTTTGTATTTTAGCTTAATAAGTTTAATTATCCCTATTTCTTATTCATTGGTTGTTTTCTTTCAGCAAGACACATTATCAATAAATTCATTAATGAGTTTTGTTCTTAATGATTATATAAATCAGAATGCAGAAATGCCAATCCTTAAGAATGTAGTTTTATTGTCTTCAATAAGTTTTGTTAGAACCTTTTTTCAAGTTCATGGATATATAGTTAATGTATTCTTACTCCACCCCATAATAGGGACTTTAATTGTTTTAGTAACATTAGTTTTCTCAACTCTTGGAATAGTTTCTCTTTTTAAACTCAAAAAAAATAAAATAACTTTATTCCACGAAAGACGATTTGTTAGATTCTCGTGGTGGCTTTTGATATATAACATTGCTTTTGCAGTTTTTTCAAATGGCAATGCAGAATTTATGGTTATAATACCATTTCTTATTTTAATTCTGTCAATCTATTATTTTGAAAACATACGTTGGCCATTATATGGATTTGGTTTTGCAATGTATGCTTGGAATATTTTCTTTGCATTAACCCCAATAGGGCTTTTAAACATAAATAGTAATGAAGAAATAGCCAATCTTGTTCAAAAAGAAGATGCGGTATTCGTACTCAAGGATAAGGTTGCAATAGATAATATTGTTGCTTACAATCAGAAGAATCAAAATATTAAAAATACATTTAAGATTTCGGAAGTAAGTCCTCAGCAATTTGAAAATTGGGTTAAAGAAAATAAAACTATCTATACTGATTATTTTGGGAGCAAAGAAACTTTATCAAGAGCCAATATCGCAGAAAGTAAAAATAATAATATATCTCCAAATAATCCAATAATAAAGAACAAAGAGCATTTCGCTCCAAAATATAAATTCACTTCTTTAGGTCAAGAAAAAGAAATTTGGGGTTATTTTGACTAAAAAGAATATCTTTGCAAGAATTAATAATAACTTTAAAAAATAAGACATGAAAAAGATTATTGCATTATTTGTAATTACATTTAGTTTAATCAGTTTTAATTCTTGTAAAGAAGATAATGATACTTCTTCAAGCACTCCTTCTTGCACAAATATTTCTTTAAAAGACGCACAAATGTATGTTGGTTTAGATTATAATGAAGTTAAAACCAAATTGGAAGCCAAAGGTTATGTGTTTGATGAACTCGAAAGCCATCCAAACTTAATTGTTTATAAAAATTCCGACAATACATTATGGTATGAATTAAGGCTCAATGAAGAAATAAATATTATTTACCAAGCAAATGTATTCAAGAGAAGCAATATAAGGAATAACTCAATGAATAATTATGAATTCTGTCAGAGAGAATGTTTATCTGCAACAAATAATAATAATGATTATCAATATATGGGGGCGATTAATTCATTTTCTGCAAACTATGATTCTCAATTAGCATTTCAAAATGCTTTTAATGAAAATAAGTCTATTTTAGCATTTTGTGCAGAAGCATGGCAATCAACAAATAAATTATATGGAGTAGTCTTTATGGAAATTAATGAGGAAATTCATGATGTTACAGAAACAAGTACTATTATTCAATACGATAAATATTGTTTGTTTCAAGTAGTATATTCTGACATTACTCTTAGACCTCAAGATATAGAAGAATCTCCAATAAAGGATATACTTAATAAAATGAAGAAGTAGAATTATTTTGGAGTTTTATTAGTAATTTTGCTCGTTAAAATTAAGTTTTAGATGAAAGAATATATTATAGCAACCAATAATAAACATAAGGTTGAAGAAATTCAAAAGTCATTAGGCGATAAGGTTAAGTTAGTTACTTTAAAAGAATTGGGTTGCAGGGAAGAAATTCCCGAAACAGCAGACACTCTAAAAGGCAATGCAAAACAAAAAGCAGAATATATTTATAATAAGTATGGAAAAGATTGTTTTGCAGATGATACAGGTCTTGAAGTTGAAGCATTAGATGGTCGTCCTGGTGTTTATTCTGCTCGTTATGCTGGAGAAGGATGTAGCTTTGATGATAATATTGATAAACTTCTTGATGAAATGGAAGGCAAAACCAATAGAAAAGCTTGCTTTAAAACAGTAATTTGTCTTATAGAAAACAATAAAGAATTTTATTTTGAAGGAAAGTGTGAAGGCTCCATACTAACAGAACGTTATGGTAAAGGAGGATTTGGATATGACCCAATCTTCATACCAAAAGGATATGGAGAAAGTTTTGCTGAAATGTCTTTGGATGAAAAAAACAAGATTAGCCATAGAGGATTAGCAGTAAAGAAATTGGTTAATCATATTTTAAATGAATAAAGAATGATATTCACTGAAGAAAGTATTAGGGATAATCGCATTATGGAAGTAGCAAAAGCCATGATGTGTGCAGCCAGAACAGCACCTAAGGCAAGGGGAATTGACAACCTTGTTATAGCAACAATAACTGATAATGATATAATTAAACTTTCTGAACATACAAAAAAGATGTATGAGGAGAATAATCAACAATTCTTTCTTCGTGATTCAGAAAATATTTTAAAAGCAAGAGCAATTGTATTGATAGGAACAAAGATTTCAATAGTTGGTTTGAATTGTGGCTTATGTGGATTTGCAACTTGCGAAGAAAAGCTATCCAATACAAAAGTTCCATGTATGTTTAATTCAAATGATTTAGGAATTGCAATTGGAAGTGCTGTAGCTATAGCTTCAGACAATAGAATAGATAGTAGAGTTATGTATTCTGTTGGAGCTGCAGCTAAAGAATTAGGTCTTTATGGAGAAGAGGTAGCTTATGGTTTTGCAATACCTCTTTCTGTCTCGGGCAAAAACCCTTTCTTTGACAGACCAACGCTATAAATTTATTAAGAGATAAAAGATTAAAAAGATATACTCATGTTAGAAATTAATAAGATAAGACTCAATAAAGAAAAAGTAATTGAACTTTTAGGAGTAAAGAATTTTAAAGATGCTGACCAAAAAATCAATAATCTAATTGATTTGGACGAAAAGAAACGCCAAGTTCAAAAACAATTAGAAGACATTAAGGCTGACCTAAATGTTAAGGCAAAAGAAATAGGTAAGTTTATGATGCAAGGAGAAAAAGACTTGGCAGAAAAAACTAAGGAAGAAGTAGCAGCCCTTAAAGAATCTTCAAAAGATTTAGAAAAAGAACTTACTGAAAAAGAAAAAGAAATTGAAGAATTACTTCTTTCAATTCCTAATCTCCCTCACTCTTCTGTACCTAAAGGAAAAACAGCTGAAGATAATTTAGTTGAGTTAATGGAAGGAGAAATTCCAAAACTATGGGAAGGAGCACTTCCACATTGGGACTTATGTGCAAAATATGATATTGTTGATTTTGAATTAGGAAATAAAATAACTGGTTCTGGTTTCCCTGTTTATAAAGGTAAAGGAGCAAAACTACAAAGAGCCTTAATTAATTTCTTTTTAGATGAAGCAACAAAGAATGGATTTGATGAAGTTCAGCCACCTCTAATGGTAAATGAAGCTTCAGCAATGGCAACAGGACAACTTCCAGATAAAGAAGGTCAAATGTATGCAATTCCGTTGGATGGCTTTTATATGATTCCAACTGCAGAGGTTCCTTTAACCAATATATTCCGTGATACAATTCTTCAAGAAAAAGATTTTCCAATAAGAAAATGCGGATATTCACAATGTTTCCGTCGTGAAGCTGGTTCTTATGGAAAAGATGTTAGAGGATTAAACAGATTGCACCAGTTCGATAAGGTAGAAATTGTTTGTATAGAACATCCAGATAAAAGTTATGAGCAATTGGAGAAGATGAAACAACATGTTATGGGAATTCTTTCTAAATTGGAACTTCCTTACAGAATTCTTCGCCTTTGTGGAGGAGATATGAGTTTTACTTCAGCTCTAACCTTTGACTTTGAAACCTATTCTGCTGCACAGGAACGCTGGTTGGAAGTAAGTTCTGTTTCAAATTTCGAAACTTTCCAATCAAATCGTTTGAAACTAAGATTTAAAAATCAGGAAGGCAAAACACAATTAGCTCACACTCTTAATGGTTCTGCTTTAGCACTTCCAAGAATAGTTGCTTCTTTGTTAGAAAATAATCAAACTCCTGAAGGAATTAAAATTCCTAAAGCTCTTGTCCCTTACACTGGATTTGAAATTATAGATTAAATACTTATATGGGCAGATTAATTTATCTGCCCATTTTTTTAAACCATTAATTATGGAAACAATTAATGAGAACATCTTAAATTCTCTTTCAAGTTCTGAGAGAATGCCTATGCTGTTTCTTGGTCATGGAAGTCCAATGAATGCTATTGAAGAAAATCAATTTGTTGAAGGATTTCGCAACATTGTAAAACAAATTCCTCAACCTCAGGCCATATTATGTGTTTCTGCTCACTGGTTTATTGACAGAACAATGGTAACCTTTATGGATAATCCTAAAACAATTCACGACTTTTATGGATTTCCAAAGGAACTTTATGAAGTAGAATATCCTGCAAAAGGGCATAAAGAATTGGCAAAAGAGGTTCAAAAACTCCTTTATTCTAATGAAGTAGGATTAGATTTGAGTTGGGGATTAGACCATGGGGCTTGGTCAGTTATAAAACATTTATATCCAAAAGCAGATATTCCAGTTGTTCAACTAAGTATTGATTATACTAAAGAGGCTTCTTTTCATTTTCTTTGTGGGTCGCTTTTGCAATCATTAAGAGAAAGAGGTGTTTTGATAATTGGAAGTGGTAACATAATCCATAACCTTAGAATGGTTGATTATAACAACTTTGAAAAAGATAACTATGGATATGATTGGGCAAAAGAGATAAGGGAAAACATAAATAAGAAATTAATGGAAGATGATTTTGAGCAATTGATTAACTATAATGAAGAAATTCAGCATTCCAATAAAGCAATCCCTTCTCCAGATCACTATTTGCCACTTCTTTATATTTTGGGAGCAAAGCATAAAGAAGAGAAAATTAGTTTTTTTAACGACAAATTGGTTGGAGGAAGCCTCAGTATGACAAGCCTCTTTATCCAATAATTTTATATTCTTAATCCCTCAAAAATAGCCCTTTTTTTTGAGTAAAAATTCATTGTTTTTATTCATTTTTTCTTGACTTTTTACTCGTCACACTTCGTTTAAAATCAATTTATTACTATATAAAACTTTTTTCTCCTTGTTTTAATGTCGGAATCATGGCATGAATTCGAGTAATTCATGCCATGATTCCGAGTAATTCATGCCATGATTCCGACATCAAGTCCTTATAAAAAAAGTTCTAATCCTTGTTTTGTTAGTTCCAAACTTCGTTTTTTTACTTTTAAGTCTTGTTTATTTTCCCCTAAATAAACATTTTTTTATCCATTGTGTAACTTTTTTATATCTTCGCTTGTCTTATTTATAGAAAACAAAAAAGAGAGTAAAGATTAATTTTTGTTTGGGAGGCTGAAATAAGCCTCCCATTACTTTAAAAAACTATTAATGACTGAGAAAGAATACAACCTTTGTATTAACAATTATTCCGATTCTGCGTTTCGCTTCCTTGTGAAAAACATTAAGGATAGTGATACTGCAAAGGATATTCTTCAAGAGACCTTTACAAAACTATGGGAAAAAAAAGAAGATGTTGAATTTGGGAAAGCTAAGAGCTACATTTTTACATCGGCTTACCACACAATGATAAATAATATAAAATATAACTCTTTGAAATTTAATATTCCTCAAACTCAAACCATCACTTCCAACTCCTATAATGACATTAATGAAGTGCTTAACGAAGCCTTAGAACAACTACCCCAAATACAAAAGGCATCAATCCTTTTGAGAGATTACGAAGGATATTCCTATAATGAAATTGGAGATATTCTTAATTTGAGCCAGGAGCAAGTGAAAATTAATATTTTTAGAGCAAGAGTGAAGTTAAAAGAGTATATAGTTACAATAGATAATGTATTATAATTATGATAACAAAAGAAAACATTGAAGCATATTTATTAGATCTTCTTGAAGGCAATCTAAGTTCTGAGGAGATTAAGGACTTAGAAGCATTCCTTAAGGAAAATCCTCGATATAAGGAGATGATAAGTCTTTATGATTCTTCCTTAGTTCTTATGGCTGATAAGAAAGTTAAGTTTGAGGACAAAGAATCCTTAAAAAGAAATAATAAAACAAAGGCTTTCTATTCTTATATAAAATATTCTTTTGTTGCAGTGGCAGCATGTTTCATCCTCTTCATATTTGTATCTAAACTCTTTATTAAACCATTAGATAATACAACCATTAAAACTTATGATAAGGTAATGGTTCAAAATACAAGTAACTCATCTTCTTCTATACTTTCATCTCAATCAAAAGCTGATAAAGAAAATACAGTTAAAAAGCAAAAACCTATTTCTAAAAACAATACAAAGACTCTTGCAAAAGTTGAAAAACCTCAAGAAAAGGAAATTCCATTGGAATTAAAAGAAGAAGTAAAGTCAGAACCAAAGATATTGCTTTCAAATAATATGGTTGTTTATGAAGTAGATAATTTAATTGCATATACACAAGAAGAAGAGTTAAATGAAAAAGAAATTATAGAGGTAGATAATTTAGTTGCATATAATGATACTCAAACTACTAATCCTTTATTAAGTAATTCTCTATTAAGCCCTTTAATTAATAATAAATATGTATATCAATTAAGGCATAACCTTGAAAGCACAATTGAAAAGACACAAAATAGGGTTAATTATGCTTTATCCTTTATACAAGATAATATTAAGTATAATCCATTTGAATTTACAATAGCAAAAAAATAGTATATAACAATAAAAATAAAGAATATGAAAACCAAGAATTTATTATTTCTAATCCTTCTTTTGGGATTATCATTCAATTCTTTCTCACAAGAGGAAGTAGTCATAAAACAAGTAATTACAAATAATTTGGGAGATTTTACTAATATATCTACTATTGAAATAAATACAGATTGTCCCGTAATGATTAAATCAGGTAAAGAAGATGCTGTTTATTTAGTAGGAGATATTGATAAATCAAAATCTAGTGATTATAAAGGTTTTTGTGTTTTAAAAGAAAATGTATTATCAATAAATTCTCCATATAAAGGAGATAAAAAAGACTTAACAATAACTATAGAATTATCAGGAAGTGTTTATAATTATTTTTTAGGGGAAAACTCAAAAGTAGCAATTAATGATAACCTTATTTATGATAATAGTGGGACGTTTTCAATACAAAAAAATTCAGAATTATCAGTTGATGGAATAGTTAAATTAGAAAATTTGAATATTGTTGCAAAAGAAGATGCGAAGATAAAGTTTCGTTCAATAAATGTAGAAGAATTAAATATTGATTTAGATAAAAGGTCTGTATTAATATTAAATGGGAAAATAAATACTATTAATATTAAACAAGCTGAAGGATCACATATAGCAGGGGATTATAAATATGAAAATATTATTGGAGATTCGTATGATTTAGTTAATATAATAAAAGGAGACGTGAATAAACCAGAATATCCGATTTTGATCTCAGATACAACAGCTGATAGGGAATATAATAATTCATCAATTTCTTGGAATCCAAATAATGCAAATCTAATTATTGGAAATAATTCAAAAGCTAAGATTATATTTTCAGATAATATTAAAGAGGATTATATCTCTAATTATCCAATTAAGGGTTATGAGAAAGGTAAATTGATTATTCAGGATGATTATCCTGTGGACTTAGAATTAACAATAAGAAAGGATATAGGGAATATAACCCTAAAGGAAGGAGCTAAAGTTACAATTGATTCCGAGATTAAAGGGAAAACACGCTCTTATTATTTATACAATCATGCTGAATTAATATTTAATAATAAAGTAGAAGTGAATGAACTTGAAGTCTCTTTAAATCATGCTTCTAAGGCTGGCTTCAAAAATTTAAAAGCGAATAAAATTTATCTTCAAGGAAATGGATCTTCGGAATTGGAGATAAATGGAGAAATAGGAATTTTGGATAGATATAAATATGATGATGTTAATCTAAAAGGAGATTACAAGATAGATTCAATAAAAGAAAGAAAACTAAAAATGTTTACAATTGAAACTCCAATTCCATTTAATTTTAATACTGAAAATACAAAAGGAGACGAAAACAGTGAAAAAATAAAAGCTCAAAAGCAAGGTAAAGATAAATTGAACTTTAGTTTTCAACTTGCTTATGGAATCTTAGGTTGGTCAAATAGAGTTTCAGGTGTTGATGATTTATTTTCTTCTCCAAAAGGACAATACACTTTACGTTATAGTGATAGCTGGTCGTTTGGGTTTAGGTATGATGCTAAAATAAGTAAGAGATGGACAATATCTTCCGGAATAGGATATGAATCTAATATATTCCGTTTTGAAAATAATGTAGTGCTTACTACTATTAATGGAGATAGGAGAATAGACTTTGAAACAAATAATTTGATTGATGCAGAAAGTAAATTAGTTGCTCGCTATGTTACAGTTCCTTTGTTTATAAAATATAGAGTAGTAAAAAACTTTACTCTTCATGCTGGAGCAATTGCTGGTGTTAATTTTAGAACTTCATCAACAGGATTTAAAAGAGATTATGAGAAACAAGATAAAGACATTGAAGAGCGTTGGGGAACAAAATACGATAATTTCAAACCAATTAAATTAGATGTTCAAGCAGGCTTTGGATGGAACGATATTAACTTTTATGCAAAGTATTCACTTATCCCTCTATTTAAAAACAATAAAGAAGTAGAAGTTTACCCATATAGCGTTGGTGTTTCTTTTGGACTATAAATATAATAACTCATATAAAAAAGCTTCGCTTAATAACTAAGCGAAGCTTTTTTATTATAGGTTAAAAAGAAAGAAAATAAATAATAGGATAAAAAGATAGTCTTAAAGTATAGGTATTTGAAAGAAAACACTACCTTTGCATCACAAACAATTATTAGAATAATAGTCAATTTATTAATGAAAATTATTTGGTATGAAAAAATTAACCTTAATTATTGTAGCATTAATTATTGGAATTAATGCTTTTTCTCAGGATATTATCTTTAGAAAATCTCCTCAAGGAGAAATTAACTGCAAGATTGTTGAAGTAGATGATGATTTAATTAAATACTCAATGGTTGTTAATGGAGAAAATGGTTCTTTCACTATTGATAAGAATAACGTTGAGTATATTAAGTACGAAAATGGAGAATTAATAGATTTTAGAGAAAATGAATTAGATAAAACTGATTTCAGCAAGGATTCTAAAAATGCAATTAAATTTAACTTCATTGCTCCTCTTTTTGGCTATACTTATCTATCCTATGAAAGAGCTGTTAAGCCAGGTATTAGTTATGAATTTGGTTTAGGAGCAATTGGCTTAGGTGGAGATGTTGAAGAGATAAGTGCAGTTGGAGGTGTTGCAAAATTAGGAGTTAAGCTTCGTAAAACTCCCAAATATCATATTCTTACTGGAGGTTATTTTATGCCAGAGATTATTGCAGGACTTTATGAATATGACCACAAAAAAGATGTGAGTGTAGATTATGGTTCTTATACAGCTTTTGAAAACAGGACAATACGAGAAAGAACCTTCACTTTAGGAGTTTTAGCAACTTTTGGATACTCTGTTGTGTTGAAAGAAGTATTTATGATTGAGTGGTATGGAAGTGTTGGATATGGATTTACAAAGCATTCTGGCTTTAATTTTGGTTTTCTGGGAGCTGGAAATGATTTTCCATTTGCTGTTTCTACTGGTTTTAAATTTGGTTTTGTGTTTTAATTAAGAAAACAAATCAGAAATTTATCGTAGTCTCTTTTTAATTACTTTTTATTTATATTTTTTGTATTTTTGCACCTTATTTATGGATTTACTTAAAAAGCAAATACTATTTTGGACTAAATTAAAGAAAACACTAATAAAGAATAATGATTAATCTACAAAAAATAACTGATATTCTATTTAATAACTCAAAACTTGAATTAGCTCTAAGTGAAAGAAAAGCTATAGAAGATAGTTATAATTTTTTACTTAATTTTTCAAAAGATAAAGTTATTTATGGAATAAATACAGGTTTTGGACCAATGGCTCAGTATCGCATTTGTGATAACGACCTTAATGAGCTTCAATATAATATTATTCGTTCTCATTCTTGTGGAGCAGGAAAGGATTTGGAGCCTTTGTATGTTAGAGCTGCTATGCTTGCACGCTACAAGACATTTACTCTTGGAAAATCTGGAGTTCACATTAATTTAGTTAATCAACTAAAAGAGTTTATTAATAAAGAAATCTATCCATCTATTCCAGAACATGGAAGTGTTGGTGCGAGTGGTGATTTAGTACAATTATCTCACTTGGCTTTAACTCTTATTGGAGAAGGAAATGTTTATTATAAAGGAGAAAAACGTTCAAGTAAAGAGGTATTGAAGGAATTGACATTAGAACCTCTAAAACTTCATTTAAGAGATGGACTTTCTGCAGTTAATGGAACTGCAGTTATGACAGGGATAGGTTTAGTTAATTTAATATATTCCAAAAAGCTTATTTCTTGGTCTCTGATTTTCTCATTACTAATGAATGAGATAGCTTCTTCTTATGATGATTTTTTGGCAGAGGAACTAAACAATACTAAGTTACACTATGGTCAAAGAAGAGTTGCTGAACTTATGCGTCAAATTGCAAAGGATTCGAATTCGATGCTAAAGCGTCAAGATCAACTATACAACCAAAAGCATGAAGAAATGTTTTTTGGAAACGAGAAGAAGGTACAACCATATTATTCTTTGCGATGTGTACCTCAAATTTTGGGACCTGTTTTAGATGAACTTGTTGATTGTGAAAAGGTATTGATAAATGAAATTAATTCTGTCGATGATAATCCTGTTGTTGATATGGAGTCTAAGAGTGTTTATCATGGAGGAAATTTTCATGGAGATTATATCTCTTTTGAAATGGATAAGCTAAAAATAGCCATTACAAAAATGACAATTCTTTCCGAAAGACAGCTAAATTATTTACTTCATGACAGAATAAACGGAATTCTTCCGCCTTTTGTAAACTTAGGAAGATTAGGGTTAAACTATGGGTTGCAAGCAGCTCAATTTACTGCAACTTCAACAACTGCAGAATCTCAAACATTATCAAATCCAATGTATGTTCATAGTATTCCAAATAATAACGATAATCAAGATATTGTTTCAATGGGGACTAATTCAGCTCTTTTAGCAAAAAAAGTTATTGATAATGCTTATCAAGTCTTTGCTATTCAATCTTTAGCTCTCGTTCAAGCAGTAGAAATCCTTCAAATTCAAGATAATTTATCTCCAATAACTCAACAATTCTATAAAGATATTAGAAATCTTGTGCCTGTATTTATTGAAGATACTCCTAAATATGAGGAAATAGAAAAAATTATTGAGTTTTTAAGAACAAAAGAAAAAGGAATAAAACTATACTAACTAAATTTTAAGCAATAAATGGAATATGCATTAGTTACTGGAGGCTCACGTGGAATAGGGAAAGAAGTGAGTTTGGCTTTGGCAAGGATGGGTTATTGTGTCCTGATTAATTATATATCTAACCAAGATTCTGCTAAAGAAACAAAAGAGATGATTGAAAAAGAAGGGAATAAAGCTGAACTACTTCCTTTTGATGTTTCAAGCAAATTATCAATAGATTCAGCACTTTTGAAATGGTCTGAAGAGCATCCAAATGATTATATTTCAATTTTGGTTAATAATGCAGGAATACGAAAGGATGCTGTTATGATATTTATGCAGGATGAGCAATGGGAAGATGTAATAAATACTAATCTCAATTCCTATTTCTATGTAACAAGACGTGTTTTAAAGGATATGTTAACAAAACGTTTTGGAAGAATAATAAATATTGTTTCCCTTTCAGGAATTAAAGGCTTGCCAGGTCAAACCAACTATTCTGCTGCAAAGGCAGGAGTTATTGGAGCTACAAAGGCATTGGCTCAAGAGGTTGCGGCAAGAAATGTAACTGTAAATGCAGTTGCTCCAGGTTTTATTTCAACAGATATGACTAAAAACTTAGACGAAGCTTCTTTAAAAAAGCTTATTCCAATAGGAAGATTTGGAAAGCCTGAAGAGGTTGCAAGTTTGGTTTGTTTTTTGTCTTCAAAACAATCTTCCTATATTACAGGAGAAGTTATTTCAATTAATGGAGGGCTTTATACTTAAAATTAATAATAAGATAAGAGCATTATGAAAAGAGTAGTAATAACAGGAATGGGAATTTATTCTTGTATTGGAAAAAATATAGAAGAGGTTGCAAAATCTTTGTATGAAGGGAAATCTGGAATAGGAATTGATCCTAAGAGAATAGAATATGGTTATCGTTCTCCTTTAACAGGAATTGTTGAAAGACCAACTCAAATAAAAGAATTATTAAATCGTCGTTTGCGAATTTGTTTAGCAGAACAAGGAGAATATGCCTATATTGCGACTTTAGAGGCAATGAAGAAAGCTGGGATAGATATGGATTATTTTGAAAATAATGAAGTAGGAATATTCTATGGGAATGATTCTTCAGCAAAAGCAGTAATAGAGGCTCATACAATTGCAATGGAAAAGAAAGATACAACCTTAATAGGCTCTGGAGCTATCTTTCAATCTATGAATTCTACTGTAACAATGAATCTTTCGACTATTTTAAAACTAAGAGGAGTAAATATGACCATAAGTGCAGCTTGTGCAAGTGGGTCACATGCTGTTGGCTTAGGAATGATGTTTATTCGAAATGGATTACAAGATATGGTTATTTGTGGAGGAGCTCAAGAAACAAATTATTTGTCAATGGGAAGTTTTGATGGAATAAGTGCTTTTTCAACTCGAATTGATGAACCAACTAAGGCTTCTCGTCCTTTTGATACAAATAGAGATGGTTTGGTGCCAAGCGGTGGAGCAGCAACATTAATATTGGAAGAATATGAACATGCTGTTAAAAGAGGAGCAAAAATTATTGCAGAAGTTGTTGGTTATGGTTTTTCTTCCAATGGAGCAAATATTTCACAACCAAGTGATAGTGGTTCAATGATTGCAATGGAAAGAGCTATAAAAGATTCAAATTTGTTGGTAAAAGATATTGATTATATTAATGCTCATGCAACCTCAACTCCTCAAGGAGATATGTACGAAGCAATTGCTTTAGATAGATTATTTGGAGATTTCCGTCCAATGATTAGTTCTACAAAGTCAATGACAGGTCATGAATGTTGGATGGCAGGAGCGAGTGAAGTTATTTATTCTATTCTTATGATGCAAAACTCATTTGTTGCTCCAAATATAAATTTTGAAACTCCAGATGAAGCATCTAAAAACTTAAACATAGTAGCAACAACTAAAGAAAAAAACATTGATATTTTTCTTTCAAACTCATTTGGATTTGGAGGAACAAATAGTGCCTTAGTTATTAAGAAATTTAAATAATAAAGTTTATGACAAGAGATGAAATAAAAGAAATTGTAAATGGATTTCTGATTGAAGAAATTGAAATTGAAGCAGATTCTTTATCTGAAGAAGCATTGCTTAATGAAGATTTAGGAATAGATAGTTTAGACTTTGTTGATATTGTAGTTATTGTTGAAAGAAATTTTGGCTTTAAAATTAAACCAGAAGAAATGGCAATGGTTAAAACATTGGGACAATTCTACGATTATATTGAAGAAAAGCTAAAATAGGAAGTGTCTGAAAAAAATAAACAATGGGAAGGGAAAACAGGGGGTGGACAATTTGGTCAATCTTTTTTATTCCTACTTCTTAGAAGAGTTAAGGTAAGTTATGTTTATCCATTACTTTTTTTTGTAATCCCATTTTATTTAATTTTTGGAAGAAAAGGCTATAAAGCGATCTTTTCTTTCTTTCATCATAACTTAAGATTAAACAAATTTAGAGCTTTCTTCTCTACATTTAGGAATCATCACATTTTTGGAGAAGTTGTTTTGGATAAATTTGCTCTTTTGGCAGGAAATAAAAAACAATTTAAGGTTAATGTTGAAGGAATAGAGCATTTTAACAAGTTGATTGAAGGAGAAAAAGGATTTATTATTGCTAGTGCACATGTTGGTAATTTTGAATTAGTTGGACATTGTTTAAGGCAAGATAAAAAGAAAATCAATGGAATTATTTATGGGGGAGAGACTAAGAATTTTCAAAAACAAAGAATTAATGCATTCAATGAATCCAACATTAATCTTATATCAGTAAGCAATGATATGTCTCATTTGTTTACTATTAAAGAAGTTCTTGATAAAGGAGAAGTTATTTCAATTCCTTGTGATAGGGTTTTGGGAAGTAATAAAGTTTATAAGCAAGAGTTCTTAGGCAGTCAAGCTTTTTTTCCTCTAGGAACCTTTAAATTAGCTTCTCAATTAGATGTTCCTATTTTAGCAGTTTTCATAATGAAAGAAAGAAAATTAAGATATAAAGGTTATACTTTTCTGCTTAATCCCCTAACAGATGAAAAATCTTCAACCAAAAAAGCAGAATATTTAGCAGAGCAATATGTTTGTGTTTTAGAAAAAATCGTAAAAAAATATCCATCCCAATGGTTTAACTACTATAAATTTTGGGAACAATAATAAATAATAATAAGACAATGAAATTACCATCTCCTCAAAAAGAAGTATATTCAAAAGAAAGATTTACAGCACTTCAAGCACAACGTTTAGCGCAAGAAATAGTTTTTGGCCCAATAGTTTTTCAAGTTTCAAGACTTATGGTTAAATTTGGAATTTTTCAATTGTTAGATGAAAACAAGAATGGTTTAACAATGAAAGAAATATCTCAAAAAACATCTATAAGTGAATATGGAGTGAAAGTTTTGTTGGAGTCTTCTCTTACAATAGGAACAGTACTTATTAAAGAAGATAGATTTGTATTGGCTAAAGCAGGTTGGTTTTTATTGAATGATAAGATGGCAAAGGTAAATATGGATTTTAATCACGATGTAAACTATTTGGGTATGTTTGATTTGGAGGCTGCAATTCTAAATGGTAAACCTGAGGGATTAAATGTTTTTGGAGATTGGCCTACAATTTATGAAGGATTATCCCAATTACCTGAGCAAGTTCAAAAAAGCTGGTTTGGATTTGACCATTTTTATTCCGATTGTTCTTTCGAAGAAGCTTTAGATATTATTTTCAGAAGTCCAGTAAAAACAATTTTAGATGTTGGAGGAAACACTGGACGTTTTGCAATAAAATGTGTAGAATATTCCAATGAAGTAAATGTTACAATTATGGATTTGCCTCAACAATTGGAAATGATGAAAGAAAATACTTCAAAAACAATTGGAAAGGAAAGAATACATGGACATAAGGCTAATTTATTAGATAACTCTTCTGTTTTCCCAAAAGGATTTGATATTATTTGGATGAGTCAGTTCTTGGATTGTTTTTCTGAAGATGAGGTTATCAGCATATTAATCCGTGTATCCAATTCGATGGAAAAAGGCTCAAGGTTATTTATTATGGAAACATTTTGGGATAGACAGCGTTTTGAGACAGCTTCCTATTGTTTGGCTCAAATAAGTTTATATTTTACTGCAATGGCAAATGGAAATAGCAAGATGTATTATTCTTATGATATGGAAAGATGTGTTAATGTGGCAAATTTGGAAGTAGAAGAAATAGTTGATGGATTAGGATTAGGCCATAGTATAATGATTTGCAAGAGAAAATAGTAATGGAAAAAGAAAAAGCTCACAAATACATACCTCAAAAGCCACCATTTGTGATGGTTGAAGATTTGTTATTTTGTGATAGCAAGATTTGCCGAACAAATTTTATTATTAAGGAAGATAATCTTTTTGTAAAGGAAGGACAATTTATTGAAGCAGGAATTATTGAAAATATTGCTCAAACTTGTGCCACAAGAATAGGTTATATTAATACTCATTTACAACAAGAAACTATTAAGATTGGAATGATAGCTTCTATCAAAAACTTAAAGATTAATAAACTTGTTAAGGTTGGGAATATTTTGGAAACTATGGTTGAAGAAACAATGAGTGGCTATTTTAATATGACAATTCTTAATGCAAGGGTTGAGTGCAAGGGAGAAATAATAGCAGAGTGTGAAATTAAGGTAGCTTTAACAGATATTGAAACAAACTAATAAATGGAATGAACAATAAAGAAATAATATTACAAGAAGAGAAAGAGATTGAAATCCGTTTTAGTGAAGTAGATTCAATGAATATTGTTTGGCATGGATCATATGCTCTTTACTTGGAAGATGCTCGAGAAGCCTTTGGAAGAAAATATAATTTGGAATATCTCTATATGTTTGCTCAAGGTTACTATGCACCTTTAGTAGAAATAAAACTTAATTATAAACGTCCTCTAAAATATAAGGATAAAGCAAAAATACAAATCACTTATAGAAATACTGATGCTGCCAAAATAATATTTGATTATAAAATCATAGATTTAGAAACTAATGAAGTATTGGCAATAGCCCACACAATTCAAGTATTTTTAGATAAAGACTATAATTTAGTTTGGTCAACTCCTGAATTCTTTTTGGAGTGGAAAAAGATGAATAATATACTATGATTTATAAGATAAGTGATAATATTATTTCTTCATTAGGCTTTGGATCTAAAGAAAACTATTCTCAAATAAAGAATGGTAATTCAGGATTAAAACTATATGAAGATAAGTTTCACCTTCCAGAACCTTTCTTTGCTTCATTAATGGAAGAAGAGTTAATTAATGATAAGTTTTCTTCTATGTGCAAACCTACAAATGAAAAATATACTAAATTAGAAAAGCTATCAATTCTTTCATGCTCTGATGCAATAGACAAAGCACTGATAAATCCTTCTTCCAATGAGGTTCTATTCATTTTTTCAACCACAAAAGGAAATGTAGAATTATTGGAAGAAAACAAAGAATTTGAGAAAGAAAGAGTTTATTTATGGAAATCTGCTCAAATAATAAAGGACTATTTCAATAATCCAAATGAGCCTATTGTTGTAACCAATGCTTGTATATCAGGAATAGCAGCTCAGCTAACAGCTATAAATTTCCTTAAAAATCATAATTTCAAATATGCAATTGTAATTGGTGCAGAAGTTTTGTCAAAGTTTATTATTTCTGGTTTTCAATCTTTCAAAGCTCTTTCCAAGCAAATGTGTAAGCCATTTGATAGGGATAGAGATGGATTAAATCTTGGAGAGGGTGCTACAACAATAATTTATAAGATTGCTAATGAAGATGAGAATATTCCAAAAGATGCAATAAAATTCGTTGGTGGAGCTGTACGTAATGATGCAAATCATATTTCAGGACCATCACGCCAAGGGGAAGGACTCTTCAATGCAATTAATGCAACGATAAAAGGATATGAAAAAAATAAACTATCCTTTATTAATGCTCATGCTACTTCAACAGTCTATAATGACAATATGGAGTCCTTTGCGATAGAGCGTTCAGGAATTAATCATATACCTGTAAATAGCCTAAAACCATACTTTGGGCACACCTTAGGAGCAGCAGGAGTTTTAGAAACTATAATTTCTTCATATAGTTTATTGGATAATACCATAATCAAGACTCTTAACCATAAAAACTATGGAGTAGATAAATCCATAATTATAAACAAGGAAAATCAAAAAAGTGAAAAAACAGCTTTCATTAAACTAATTTCAGGATTTGGAGGAAGCAACGCAGCAATAATGTTTGAAAAAGCAGGATATGAAAAATATTGAAATAAAAGCTTGGTGCAGGATAACCAATAATAAAGTTTTGCTTAATGGAGAAGAATTGCAAATACCCATTAAAGAAAACACCTCTTGGCTCACAAACATATATAAAAGCCTAAAAATAGATTATCCTAAATACTTTAAGATGGATAAACTTTCAAAGTCAGGATTTCTTGCCTCAGAGATAATAATGAGAAAGCTTAATATCGAACCTTTAAAACCCAAACCCAATTGGTCAATAATCTTAATGAATAATTCCTCCTCTTTGGAAACAGATAAGGAATTTCAAAAAACAATTCAATCACCGTCTGACTATTTCCCTTCTCCTTCTGTTTTTGTTTATACATTAGCAAATATTGTAACAGGAGAAATAGCAATAAGAAACAAGATTATTGGTGAAACACTTTTTTATGTACACCAAAAATTCTCTGCACAGCATCTTTATCAATACTCCTTAGATTCTTTTTCTGACCAATCAATTGATAATGTACTTTGTGGATGGGTGGAAGATGGTGATGGAGATATTGATGTATTAATGTTTGCAATTGCAGAAAGCTCAGATAAGAATGATTTTACAATAGAGAATATCTCTAAACTTTATTAAAATCTTTCTCAACAAAAAGTAAATTTAGTTTATAAAATATTAGAATTTGAATATATAAAATTAGATCTTGATTCTAATTTACTGAAACGAAGTTTTAATAAATTAAAACAAGGATTCATTTTATTTTTATAAAGACTTCTAAGAAATAAACAAGACTTATCTAAAAATATATCAAGTTTATTTGAAAATATCTAAGACTTATTCTAAAAAAAGTCTTGTATATTTAATTAATCTTTCTCAATATTTAATGTGCAGGTAGTATCCCAAAAAGTGTGTAATGATAGAGTAATTTAGTAGTGCAAAGTTAATTAATTTCTTTAATATTTATTATGGATAAATAATCTTCAATCCA
>JAFNAR010000065.1 GCA_017860255.1 Bacteroidota bacterium
TATGATAAAATTGATTACAAAAATGGGATTATTCAAAAAAAATGAGAAATTACGTTTATGAGAAAGCATATCCAAAAAAATCTTCCGACCGCTCATGATATTCTATCCCACACGTTAGTATTATTAGGATATATTATCCTTTTTTATTGAAAGAAGCATCGAATTATAAATACTTAGTGTAGATTAGTGTGGTATTACTTAAGAAATACCACACTACGAAAAAGGGCAGGTTAAAGGAAAGAATTCAACACAATTTTTGTCTATTTTTATGCTCCATATTTACTATTCTTTTTTAGAACATCTATGAGTATAGATAATTTATCGTAAGAAAAAGTATAATTACTTTTTATAGTTCTATCTTTTGATTTAATATTTTTTACTTTTTCTATTAGAGGTATAATTATATCAGGGACTTTAGTAGAAATTAATAAATCATAAATTGTATCTCTAATATTATCATCAATATTTGTTTTGAGTTTTGATTCAAGATTATCTTCTAATAAAAGAGACATAATAATTGATAATCCATATTCTTCATTATAGTTTTCTTCTTGAAAAGTGGCGTCTTCTAACATTTTCATCCATAATTCAATCAAAGATTTTAATTGTACTATATTTAGTACTTTCAATTCTTTCATATGATAATAAATAGAATTAATAACTTCATATTTCAATTTCAAATTTTTTGTATTCATTAATTCTGTAATTAATGAATATATTTTTTCGTATGTAATATTAATAACTTTGATGTCTTTGTTTTTTAAATATTCTTGGTCATTTATAAGAAAAATACAATATTCGAGTTTTCGCTCTATCTCCCCATTATAAATATTATTGTATATGTCTTCAATATTTTTTAGAACATCTTTACTTTTAATCATATCAAAAAAATATTCTTTTGTAATACATTCTTTATCGAGTTGATATGAAAAATATTTATAATAACTTCTTATATGCCATATTTCATTATTATAACCCCTACTGTTATTATTAAACAATATTCGCAAAATAATTTTTAAAACATTAATGCTGTTATTATTATTTGTATTTGATAACTGAGTTAAAAACTCACTTTCATCTTCTTTTGCTCTTCCTATGTAAATATATCTACTTTTATTAATCTTCAATATTTTTGACGATTCATATTTTAATATATTATAAATATTAGGGAAAGCATATCTTAATAATTCTATAAAGAAAAAATCTTTTAAATTTATTTCGTTGTACTTCTTTATGTCATCAATAAAAGGTTGAAAATCTAATTTTAAAGAGTTAGAAAAACGAATTACATCACGTTTCGTCCTTAAAATTGTTGGGATAAGAAAATTATTATCTTCATTGCCATATTCACTTTCAATAAGTGTATAAATGTAATCTACATTTCCTGATCTAAATATTTTAGGAATACGTTCTGATAATTCCTCACAAATTATTTTTTCTTGATACTTTGGTAGTGAAATATCAAGATTAAATATTTTCTCTAAATATTGTTCTGCTTTTTGAATATTATTTTTCTGTAAAGTTTCAACAACATAATCTTTATCATAAGCTACAATAAATTGAGTATATGGGAAATTTGCACTATTTCTTATCAATCTCAATACTTCCATTATTTCATTCTTATCAAGTCTATCCAAATCATCAATTGTTATTATAACATTAAGTTTTGATTTCTTTAGAATATTTTTTATCTTATCATATTGACTTTGTGTATCATCATTATTAAATATGTAAATACAACTAGATAGAAATTTACTTAATTCTGAACTTGAGATGTCTAATAAAGCTTTACTATATTTCTTAATAAGAGGTGATAATTCAGGAATATGAATTGTTATTTTTGAACGATACGTTGAAAAGAAATCTTCAATTATATCATTTGGATCTTTACAATTCCATGGATGATAATCAATAAATACAAATTTTTGTTTTTTAATCTTATGTTCTTCAATCTTTTGTTTTAGAATTTCAACAAAACTACTTTTACCACTTCCCCAACTTCCATTAATTCCTATTGCAAAGCTACTCTCAGAATAAAAACTATTTAGTAATATTTTAGAAATGGAACTAATATATTCACTTCTTTTGTAATTATCATCTTCTTCTCCATTGCATATTAATTCTAATTCTAATTGATTGTCTTTATCAATAATATTTTTTCTTCCCTTACTTAAGCTTATTAACCAAAAAATTACCTCAAAAATAAAAGGAATGAAAATTATGTTAGAATAAGATAATAACCAATACCCTTCTTTAATAGAATAAAAGTCCCAATGCTCAGAAAAAAGACAAATGCTATATATTACTGCAATAATAAAAGTAAATAAAAATCTTTTGAGGTTATAGCGTCTTTCAAATATTCCAACAAAAACATAATAGATTATTATCAAACTTGTAATAATTATTGAAGGTAAACATAAATTTTCTGGAAGTTTGGCTGATATTGGATTTACTAATAAAGTATTAATTAATCTTACCCAATAATCATTTAATAGAAACCACGATAATATTAATATTACTAAGCATAAAAGCAATATAAAATAGTTATGATAAATAGTTATTGCCTTCTCCAAAAGTTTTTAATTTTTTCTTTAGTGAAATATGATTTTATGCGATTCTTAAAGTTATCTTTCTTTTCCATCTTTTTGGTTATATTTTTCAATATAGAATTGATTTGTTTCTTCATCTATATTTGCGCCTACAACTTGTGTTTTAACATAAATCTTTTCAATAAGTTCTTGTGCTTTTGGATCCATATTCTTCGTATTCAAAAGTTGTAATTTAATTGATTCAAAATAAATTATTTTGAACACTGCAAACTTACAATTATAAATGGAATAAAAAAATAAATTGACAAAAAATATTAAAATAGAATATTCTTATAATTATTCTTTGTAATTTAGTGCCATAAAATAATAATTGATATGGCAGAAGAAGAAGAACTTTATATCAGACTTTTTCATCCTTTAAATGATAAACCAAAGAAGGAAATTTGGAAGATTTGGGAAAATAGTATTAATAAAGATATTTACCTTAGGACAAAAGAAATTGAACAATACTGCAAAGAGAATGATTGTGATTTCTTAATGGCTATTTGTTATATCTATGAAATTGTTAAGTATTTATTTACTTTTAAGTACGTTAAAGAAGATGGTAATATAGAATCAAAATATTTCTCTTATAATACACCAGGTTATAATGATTTAGAAAGTTTTTTAAAGAAAAGAATTATAGATTGTTTAAATTTAGGTGGATCTATTACTGAAGAACAAGTAGTGACTCTATATAAAATGATAGATATTATTATATATGAAAGAATATATTGCTATAAGTATTCTGATGTATTATCAGATTTTCTTAATAAGTTAGGTATATCTTCTTATAATTTAAATATAGAAGAAGAAAAAGATTTAAGAAATATAATTGAAGCACTTAGCTTAGAAAGACAAAATAATCCAGATATTTATATTAATGAAATTCTAAAAATTAAAGTCAGAAAAAAAGATTTTGAAGAAAACATACAATACCTTGGGCATACAAAAGAAATGTATTATCCAGTTTCTAAAATAAAAACAGAGAATAATATTAAAGATTTTAATCAAGAAAAAACTATTACAGAGTCAAGAGAAATATTAATAACTAATTTTTCATCGATAGAAATAAATAGAATTTTCAATGAGTTAGTTAATCAAAAATATATTGATGATAATTTAGACTTATTCCTTTCTTGTTTTGGATTTAGTGAAGATAAAGAAGGAAAAATAGTTTGGAAATCCACAAAAGTAGAATTTGAAATATTTATATCTGAAATTGTAGAAAAGGAAGAAAATCCAGTTAATAAAGCAATGTGTTTACCAAGAAAGAAGATAAATAATTGGTTTATGGATCAAAATTCCAATTCAATTGAAGCAGTTAGAAATATTAATTGCGACGAAAAATCATATCCAATCTATAAAATTATACACCCTTAGTACTTCCTATGTAATTACAACAAAGTAGAACAAAAACCACCCTTTAATCACCCTTTACCCACCCTTTGTAAGAGTGGGTTTTATTTTGCCAAATTTCTAATACACAATATTTTTTGATTATATTTTTGCATCGTTGAGTTCAACATAATTAACTCGGCAAGTGCACTTGCTTTTTTATTAATTCTAATTTTTACAGAAATGAAAAAAGCAGAAAAGTCAGCCAAGACTTTAAATGGCAAGACAAACAAAAACGCTAATCCACAAGTTAGCAAGAAAACAAACAAAACAAACAAGAAAGTAACCGATGAGGTTAAGGCAACTGATGTTAAGGTGCAAAGTAAAAATGCTCAATTCTCTCCTCTTGCTGAGGAGTTTGAAAAGCTAAAGCAAAAAGTTGTTGAGGAAATGCCTCCTGTATTAGAACTTCAAGGATATTCAATACCTAATGCCAGTGGTATGCAACTATTGAATGATGAGGTTGAAGAGATACCAAAATTAATTGATCCTATATTTCATCGTGTTGGATTGGCTTCTTTAATTGGTTCTTCGGACACAGGTAAATCTTCTTTATTGAGAGATCTTTGTGTTAGAGTTGTAACTGGTATGGATTTTTTAGGATGGAAAGTTAATCCTATTCATAAAAGAGCTTACTACGTTTCAACTGAAGATGACCAAATGGCTATATCCTTTTTGTTGAAAAAGCAAAACAAGGATTATGGGTTAATTCCTGAAGACTTAGAGAACTTGGTTTATATTTTTGAAACTGATAATCTTGTGTATAGATTGGACAAAGAGTTAAGTGAAAAACCAGCTGATGTGGTTGTTATTGATGCTTTTGCTGATGTTTTTAATGGACAGCTATATGAAACAAATAGGGTTAGAGCCTTTTTGAATGAGTTTAGTCAGCTGGCTCAAAAACATGGCTGCTTAATTATCTTTCTGCATCATACCAATAAAAGAAGTGATACCCTTGAACCATCAAAACATAATGCCTTAGTTTCACAAGGTTTTGAAGCTAAGATGAGACTTATGATTGAATTGAAGTCAGATACACAAGTCAATACTCAAAAACACTTCTGTATTGTTAAAGGAAACTACCTTTCCCAAAAATTTAAAACACATTCTTTTGATTTACAATTTACCGAAAATCTAACCTTTAATAATCTCAATACTCGTACTCATTATGATTTAATTACTCAAACAAAAGAGCGTAGGGAAACAATAGAATATGAATATGCAGAGATTATGAAACTCAAGAATGAAGGTTTAACTCATAATGAAATAGGACTTGAACTTGGAATAAGCCAAAGTGCAGTTTCAAAGAAAATATCAAAGTACAAAAAGATATTATCATTAGAGGAAAATAAGCCAAAATGATTTTAATAATAAAGGGTTTGGACTTGGCACTAAGTAAACTTATCTTAGTGCAAGTCTGAACCTATTAAAAAATATTCCATTATTCCATGTACTAAGGGGGTGGAATATTGGAATAATTGTTGAATATCAATGTATTATAAAAGAAAATGGAATATTTTATTAAAAAAGCAATCAAAATAATGAGTATAGAATTAGAAAAATATAAAGGACAATCAACAAGATTTACTTGTCCTAAATGTGGAAGAAAACATTCTTTTACAAGATATATCGACACAGAAACAAATATTTATATTGATGAAAAAGTAGGTATTTGCAATAGAAAAATTAAATGTGGCTATCACTACACACCAAAACAATTCTTTGAAAATAATCCCTACTATAACCAAAATTCATTTACTCCTTCAAATACTAATAAAGAAAGAGAAAAAGAGCTTATACCAATCAAACAAATTGATAAGAAATATCTTATGCAAACTCTTTCTAAGCCTTCCAATTTCCTTACCTTTCTTTTAAATAACTTCCCTGAAAATGATGTTGAAAGAGTTGTTACAGACTATTTTATTGGAGGAACAAAAGATAATAGAGTTGTGTTTTGGCAAATTGATAGCATGCTAAGAATTAGAACTGGAAAGATTATGCAATACAATGCAACTACTGGTCGTAGAGTGAAAAGTGAAAAGTTAAAAGTGAAAAACGATTCAACAACTCAACACCTAAACAACTCAACCTTTAAACCATTAACATGGGTGCATTCTGAATTGAAACATCAAAAAATCCTTCCTGATGATTGGCAACTGACACAATGTTTATTTGGTGAACATTTATTGATTAAATACCCTGAAAAATCTGTAATGTTAGTTGAATCGGAAAAGACTGCAATAATAATGTCGCTTTATCAACCTTCTTTTAATTGGATGGCAACTGGTGGATTATACAACCTGACAGATAACAAAATTTATCCTATAAGAAAACAACAAATAACAGCCTTTCCTGACCTTAAATGTTTTGAGCTATGGCAAAGTAAGGCTGAGGAAATAAACCTTAAAACAGGCTCTAAAATTGAATTATCTAATATATTAGAAGAAAGAGCAACAAAAGAAGAAAGAGAATTGGGACTTGATATTGCAGACTTCTTTTTGAGGGTTAGTGGTTAATGATTAATTTCCTACCCCTAAATCCCCTAAAGGGGACTTGTCTGACGAATTCTCAGTTCCCCTTTAGGGGTCAGGGGTAAATTTAAGTGAAAAAACATCAATCATAATGAAAAATATGAAGGACATATACAAAAATATAAAGGACATATTTGGAAATATGATGGACATATTTTCAATTATGAAGGACATATTTTTAATTATGATTCACTTTTTTCTGACTATGTAAAATTAACATTATTTAACTATAAAAATATGCAAATAAATACTATTTAATATCCTAAATATAAATATTTTTAGTATCTTTGTAATGTGAGATTGAGGAAAATATTATTCCAATAAAATCCACAATTATGTTTAACAAAAAACCTCGCGATGATAAAAGGTAAATCGTACACAATTATGTTCAACTGGACAATTATTAAGAGGAAATTTGCCGTA
>JAFNAR010000017.1 GCA_017860255.1 Bacteroidota bacterium
TTTTATCAATAAACTAGTTTTAGAAATAAAAAAATAAACTGTAAATTTGAATTAGTAATAACCTAAAAAGTGTAAACCTATTTCAGGAAACGACATAATGCCATTATTCTAACAATATAATGCCATTAAACTTACATTATAATGGCATTATACCAAATTCAAACAAAGTTTAGTGAGATTGAAAGCTGATTTAGTTAGTTTTAATCCAAGTTTATTGATTAAAAAGAGGTTAAAATATTAATATTTATATTACTTTTGCCTTACTCAACAATTGGAAAAATTTTATTAGAATTTAATTTAGAAATAATGCAAAGAAAAATATTACTAATTATCAGTTTGTTTGTCTTTATAACCTTTAGCCAAACAGCCATTGCTCAAAGCAAAAAGAAATCTGATGCAGAATTTGAAGGATTAAGGGAAAAGGTTAAGAGTGTGAATGAGAAATATTATATAGAAAAAAGAATTTTCTTTGGATTGATTCCTATTAAAGAAGAGATTTGGGATAAATACAATGAGTATAACAAAGATGAGAATATTAAATATGAAGAGAAACCAAGTTATCATGGAGGGGATTATAGGGATAGAGAATTTTACAAATACAACGAAAGAGGCAATTGCATTGAACAAATTGATTCTAATCATGAGCATGGAAATAAATATTCTTATTTATGGCAAAATGAGTATATTTATGACGAAAAGGGAATATTACAGAGATGAAAAGTTATTTTGAAAACAAATTATCACATATTTATTATTATAAATATGATAAAAAAGGTAATTGTATTGAAGAATTATCTGAAGAGCTAAAAGATTCTTCTTTTAGTAAGGACATTTATATTAGGGATACTAATGGGCAAATGATTGTATGGGAAAGATATAATAAGCTTGGTAATTTTAATTCAAAATTAGTTTATACACTTGATGAAAACGGGAATAGAATTAAAGAAGAGTATTTTGATAAAGAAGGAAATAAAGAAAATGAAACTATCTATTTTTATAACTCTGAAAATGATGTTATAACTGAAACAGATTACGATGTAAAATCTAAATATACCAATTCTAAAATATATTCATACAAATATGATGATAATTTTAATTGGATAAAGAGAATAGAATATAAGAAAGATATGAGCATAGAGTATATCACCAAAAGAAAAATAGAGTATTATGATGAATAGAAAAGTATTTTTTATTGTTAGTTTGTTTGTATTTATAATCTTTAATCTTACCACCATTGCTCAAAGCAAAAAGAAGTCTGATGCAGAAATAGATGAATTAAGAGGAAAGGTTATGTGTGTAGAATATAAAGCTTTTACAAAGGGGGAAACTTTCTTTAGATTAATTCCTATCAAGAGAGTAATTTCAGATGAATATACAATATACAACAAAGATGGAAGCATATTTTCTCATAAACAGATAAATGGTTATAAAGAAAATTATTCTATTAGTTTATATAAATATGATGAAAGAGGTAATTGCATAGAAAGGATTGACTCAAACTACGATGAAGGAATAACTCGCTCAAGGGTATATAATCATATTTATAAGTATGATAATTCAGGGAATATTATTGAAGAAAGTAATTATTTCAATAATGAATTTTCAAGTAAATATTACTATAAATACGATGAAAATGGGAATTGTTATGAAAGCATATCATATGAAAGCGAAAATGATTCAGCTTTTAGTAAGACTTTATATATAAGAGATAAAGACAAGAAAAAAGTTGAATGGATAATGTATAATAAGCTTGGTGATTTAGATTCAAGATTTATTAGAGAGTATGATAATAATGGTAATGTAATAAAAGTAGAAAATTTTAATCAAGAAGATACTCTACCTTCTGTTACTTTTTATAAGTATAATGACAAAAACGATATTACTGAACAAAGCTTTTTTGATAATAAAACAAATACTAAATATATTGTATATAAAATCAAATATAAATACGATTCAAAAGGGAATTGGATAAAGGGAACAAAATATAATAAAGATGGAAGTATTGAGTTTATCCACAAACGAAAAATAAAGTATTATAAAGATTCCGTCCCTGCCAAGTCTAAATGAGACAATATTTTGAAAAATATAAAAAAATTCCCTATATTTGAACTTTAAAAACGAATAATAGATTAATTATAAATGCATCTTTGATTGAAAATCCTAATAATAATGGAGTGCGGCATTGTTTATCGACTTTGTTGCTTTGCAACACAATGAAATACCATAGGTAAAAAACAAATTAAATTATATGAAAGCTATTAAATTATTACTTTTGTGCATAGGAATATTGATCTTGTTTAGCTGTAAGACTGATAAAATGATATTGAAACATGAACCATTTATTATAAATGAATTAAATTCTGATTTTATTGGGACGTGGTTATTTGTAAAAAGAATTGATGAAAATGGTAATAAACTTGATACTATTTGGCATTCTCAAGGATATGAAATTGCAGATGGGCCAGTTACAACTTTTTATAAAGATGGAACATATTCCATGCAATTCACTCCAAAAAATACTGATAAAGGCAAATGGTATTATAATCCAGATTCAAAATCTATGACACTGTTCCTATTGATTGACCCTAACACTTGGGTTGGCAAAGAAGTAATTAAATTTGGATTAGCCAAGAAATACGATAATGGAAACTATTACGAAGAATTACAATATAAAATTAAAAAAATTACAAACGACACTTTACAATATATTGATTATAGTAATAGAGATATGACTTACAAAAAAATAAAATAAGTAAATCCAGACTTATGATTTTTTCAATAAAAAAAGATATATAAGTTAGCTATAAATGATATTTATCAATAAAGGCTTATCGACTAAAATCATAGATAATAAATTCAAATATAAATACGACTCAAAAGGAAATTGGATAACGCGAACAATATATAATTACGATATGAGCATAAAGTATATTACCAAAAGAAAAATAAAGTATTATGATGAATAGAAAAATATTACTAATTATATCTTTCTGTCTCTTTTCTTTATTTACTAATTCAATCTATGCACAAGATAAAAAACTAACAGATGCTGATTTTGAAGGATTGAAAGGAAAGGTTAAGTATGTTAGGGAAATAGTTAGTAAAAAGAAAAAGTTAATTGGACTAATTCCTAAAGAAAGTATAATGAATTGTTACGATTATTATTATAATACAAAAGGGAACTTTATAAAAGTTCAATACATCAATGATGGTAAAATAGGAAATCAACAATTATATGAATATGATGATAGAAATAATCAAATATATATTATTTACGTTTATGAGGGTCAAGAAAATGATACTATAGTAAAAGTATTTGATGATAATGGAGTTATATTAAAAACAAAAGGTAATTTATTTGAAAATTCAGAATATAAATATAACGATGTAGGGATATTACAAAGTATAACTACTTATTTCTCAGATGACTCTTTTTATATTGAAAACTATTTAATCGATAAGAATGGAAATCCTTATGATTGTATTAAGTACAATAAAGATAATAAGATAGTTGAAAGGAATACATATGATTTTGATAATAAAGGAAACCTGTTAAAAACTGAACTTTACAATGAAGAACTATTCTTGGTAAATACAACGAAAAATAAGTATAATGATAAGAACGATATAATTGAAGAAAACTTCATTAATTATAAAAGAGGTTTTGAATACACTAATACATTTAAATACAAATACGACACAAAAGGCAATTGGTTAAAGCAAATAGAATATAATAAAGAAGGGGAAATTGTAAAAATCACCAAGCGCGAAATAGAGTATTATAAAGATTAATCAATCTTTATAATACATTTATGTCTATTTTCCATCAAATCTCTTTGGAACTCAGAAATTGGATTTCTAAAGAAAAAGGCCGCTATAAAAGCAAATCTTTCATCCCTATCATTAAAGTTAATAATATCATATTCAAACATTAAAAAATAATATGTTACTGGTGAAATATCTCCAGCCTTAATAAAACTATCATAATAATCATTTAATATTTTATTTCTACTTGATAGTTTTTTCAAATATTCTTGTACAAACTTACTTCTATAACGAAAAGAGAAATTATATGGAACTTTAAGTACAGTATCTATTCCATAGAATTTTACTGAATCACTCAAAGCACATATTTCTGACATCGCTTCTTTATCCAAAGAATTAATAAATGGAATAAGCAAAGAATCAGGAGGGATAAACAAAGATAAATCTCCTTCATTTTCTGCTATAGGGGTTGCATAAGATATAAATTGTTTATATGCCTTGTCTATTGGAATTGAATCTTTGTAATATGATAAAATATAAACATCATAAAAATCAATAATTCTATTGATATTATTTGCTTCTCGTTCATTAAAAACTTGATTAATGACTGGTTTTGAACTTTGGCAAGAAACAAAAATAAATAATGCCAAAAACAAGATAATTACAATCGTTCTTATATTATAAATACTTGTTTTCATTAGCTGTCTTTTGTTATAAATATTTTTACAAAAATAAGTATTTAATTTTAAGCAAACAAAAGATTATTTAAGCTTTGTTTTCTCTTCTTTTGTGTATGCTTCAACAATTTTACTTACAAGAGGATGGCGAATTATATCGTATTCTTTTAAGTAAACAAAACCTATTCCCTCTACCTTCTTTAGAAACTTTTCTGCTTCCTTTAGTCCTGAAGGCTGGTTGCGAGGAAGGTCAATCTGAGTTGGATCGGCTGTTATAATAAATTTTGCATTCCTTCCCATACGTGTTAGAAACATCTTTAATTGAGAATAGGTTGCATTCTGCGCTTCGTCAAGAATTACAAATGCATTATCTAATGTTCTTCCTCTCATAAATGCCAGTGGTGCTATTTCAATTGTTCTATCTTCAAGATACTGGTCTAACTTTTGCTGAAGCAGCATATCTCTCAGTGCATCATAAAGAGGCTGTAAATATGGGTCAAGTTTGTCTTTAAGGTCTCCTGGTAAAAAACCCAAGTTCTCCCCTGCTTCAACTGCTGGACGGGTAAGTATTATTCTTTTAACCTGTTTTGCTTTAAGAGCTCTAACTGCAAGTGCAACTGCTGTGTAAGTTTTTCCAGAGCCTGCAGGTCCTAAGGCAAAAAGCATATCATTATCCTTAATGGACTTAACCATTTGCATTTGGTTTGGAGTTTGTGCTTTAATGATTAAACCATTACGTCCATGAACCAGAATATCATTGTTTTCAGTATCCTCTTTTGTTAATTTGGTATTAGGATTAAGCGCATTCATTATCATTTTCTCATTCATTTTCCCTTCTGAATGGTAGATATTAAGGAGTTCTTTAAAAGCTTTGTCAAATTCCTCAATATGTTTTTCCTTACCCATTATCTTCAACTTATCTCCTCTTTGAATCAGTTGAACATTGGGATATAGAATGGAAAGAAAATTGAGGTTTTTCTCATTTACTCCAAAGAAATCTACAAGAGATAAATCGTTTAATTCTATTACCTTTTCTTTCATTTACTGTGTTTATGTTATTTTTTTATGATTTTAAATTCTGTTCTGCGGTTTGTGGCTTTACCTTCTTCGGTATTGTTGTCGGCAATTGGTTTTGTTTGTCCGTAACCTACTGCTGTAAGACGATAACTTGCAATTTGCTTGGATTCCAAATAGGATTTTACGCTTTGAGCTCTTTTGGTTGAAAGTTCAAGATTGTATGTCGCTGAGCCAACATTATCGGTGTGTCCAGAAATTTCTATGCTTATATTTGCATTCTTTGTTAAGAGCTCAACCAATGTATTTAGTTCCGAAATTGAACTTGATTCCAATTCAGCAGAATTTGTTTTAAAGAATATATTATTAAGAACAACGCTTTCTCCTTCAAGTATTGGCGTTAGAAAAATATCTTTTTGATAGGAGTTTGTTTTACTATCATCAGTTAGTTGAAAGTTCTCTGAATAGAAAAGATAACCATCAGCCCATGCATTAAGAGCATAATCAACTCCAAGAGGAAGTACAACCAGATACTCTCCTGTTTGAGGGTCGGAGACAGATGAAGCTGTAAGTTGATTGGTATTTAAGTTCTTTACTTCAAAACGTACTTCCAAAGGTCTTTGAGTTTGCTTATCAAAGGTTTTTCCTTTCATGTAAACAACTGGCGTTGGTTGTGCTGCTTCATAAAGGTCAAACTCATAAAGGTCTTTTCCTCCTAAGCCTCCTTCTAATTCAGCTGAAAATATTGCTTTCTTACCGCTTGGAGAAACAATAAAACTTGTTTCATCGGAAGATGTATTTACAGGATAGCCAATATTTTGAGGGGGTGTAAAACGTCCATTAACTATATTTGAATAGAAAATATCCATTCCTCCCATTCCATTATGAAAATCGGAAGAGAAATAAAGTGTTGTGTTGCTTGGGTGAATGAAAGGATACATTTCATTTCCTATAGTGTTGATTGTGGAATCTAAGTTAATTGGTTTTTTCCACCTTCCATTGTCTTGTTTGTATGTATACCAAATATCATTTTGTCCTTTTCCTCCAAAGCGATTGGAAACAAAGAAAAGAGTTCTACCATCTGAAGCTATTGTTGGTTGAGAATCCCATCCTGAAGAGTTTACTGTTTGTCCCATATTCTTAGGCTCAGTCCAACGTTTGCCTATCTTTTCAGAATAGTATATATCGCAACTTCCAAAGCCATCTTTTGCATTGCAACGAGTAAAATATGCTGTTCTTCCATCGGGTGAAATACTTAAAGCTCCTTCATTCTCTAAAGAATTAAATGGAGAAGGCATTTTCTTTGCTTTTTCCCATTCTCCCTCCACTTTATTGGTTTCAAAGAAATCTTCAACCATTTGAATTCTCAGGCCAAAGTCGACTGTATCAGGAATAAGACTTGTGAATATAAAAGTTTGCTCATCTGCTGTAAGAGTTGGAAGATATTGATCAAATTCATTATTAATATTGCTACCCATATTCTCTGGTCTAAAGTCAACTGGATTCTTTAGAGCATATTCAATAAAGATTATCTGTTCCAATTTCTTATTAGCAATAAATATTTTCTTATTGTCTTTTGGAGATTTAAATTTTGAAAGAGCATAATTGAAATGATATTTTGCTTTTTCAGTATTGTATTCATAAAGATAAAACTCTCCCAAACGAGTGTGAGCAGTAATATCGTAATCGGGACTTACCTCAACTAATTTTTTATAGTACGGAAAGGCTAAAAGTTTTGTGGAATCGAGTTCATAGCTCTGATTAAAATAAATCTCTGCCATGCAAAGCAAAGCATCAGGATATTTATCATCAATTGAAAGAGCTTTATTTAAATACTCTATTGCCTTATCATCCTTACCATTATTCAAATAATCTAAAGCTTTCCTGAATTCCTTTTCTGCTTTTGGATTGGTTTGGGCATTAAGAGACTGGATAAAGAAAAGAGAGAAAATAAGTACAAGAAATATGCTTAAGCTTTTAGAAAAAGAGATTAAGGTATTTGCATGTATTTGTGGCTTTGAAGGGAAATTCTCCATTTAGGATTTAATTTAATATATTCAACAATTCTGTGCATCATTTTATTTCTAACGCTCCATTCAGGTTGTAAGTATAGCAAACAATTATTAAAATTTACTTTAGAGGCATATTCTTCTGCAAAAGCAAAATCTTTATCCTCACAAATAATCATCTTTAATTCATTTGCATATTTCATATTCTCCTCAAGTGGTGGAAGGTTTCTTTTTGCAGAAATACAAACCCAATCCCATTGTCCACTCATTTTGGAAGAGCCTGAGGTTTCAAGAATTGTTTCAATTCCCTTTTCTTTAAATTTTGTGCAAAGTAGTTTTAGATTATACAATAGAGGCTCTCCTCCTGTAATGATAACTGATTTTGCAGGATATGTTAAGGCTCTTTCTACAATATCATTAATTTCTGTTGGTGCTAAAATAGAGGCATCCCAAGCTTCCTTTACATCACAAAAATGACATCCAACATCACATCCTCCAATACGAATAAAGTAAGCTGCTCTTCCTGTGTTATAACCTTCTCCTTGCAAAGAGTAGAATTCTTCCATAACTGGAAGCAATTCCCCTTTTTCAATTCTTTCTTCTTGTGTCAAGATATTTATATATTAATCCTCTGGATAAATTTCGTGTTTGTATGCTTTTAAAGTGTTTTGTAATAGAGAAACAACTGTTAATAAACCAACTCCTCCTGGAACTGGAGACATTTGAGAGCATTTTGGAGCTACTTCATTAAACTTCACATCACCAACAATTCTATAACCTTTCTCTTTTGTTGCATCTTCAATTCTATGAATACCAACATCAATTACAACTGCACCATCTTTAACCATTTCCTTAGTAATAAATTCTGGCTTACCTATTGCAACAATAAGAATATCGGCACTTAAGCAAATATCTTTAAGGTTCTTTGTTTTGCTATGGCAAAGAGTTACTGTACAGTTGGCATTAGAATTATTTCTTGACATCAAAACTGACATTGGTGTTCCAACAATATTGCTTCTTCCAACAACAACACAATTCTTACCTACTGTATCAACTTTTGCTCTTTCAAGCATGGTCATTACTCCAAAAGGTGTTGCTGGTAAGAAACTTGGCATATTATTCATTAATCTTCCTCCATTCATTGGGTGGAATCCATCAACATCTTTTTTGTAATTTATTCTCTCTAGTACTTTTTGTTCGCTTATATGTTTTGGCAAAGGTAATTGAACAATAAAACCATCAACTTCATTGTCATTATTAAGAAAATCAACAGTATTTAGAAGTTCTTCTTCAGTTATTGTTTCTGGAAAACGATATACAGAAGACAAAAAGCCTACTTCCTTACTTTGCTTTTCCTTGCTTGTAACATAAGACTGACTTGCTCCATCTTCTCCAACAATTACAGCAACCAAATGAGGTGGTCGTTTGCCTTCATCTAAAAGAGCTATAACTTCTTGAGCCAATTCTTTCTTTATTTCACTGGCAATTTGTTTACCATCAATAATTTTTGGTGCTTTTTCCATATTATCTTCTTCTTAAGTTTTTAAGTGCATTCATTTTATTTCCTCCACTAACCATCTTCATCATTTTTCTTGTTTCCTCAAATTGTTTCAACAAGCGATTAACCTCTTCAATTGTTTTTCCACTTCCTTTTGCAATTCTCTTTCTTCTGTTTCCATCAATCTTTGAAGGGTTTTCTCTTTCAAATGGAGTCATTGAACCAATAATAGCTTCAATACCTTTAAAAGCATCGTTGTCTATATCAATATCCTTCATCATCTTTCCAACTCCTGGAATCATTCCCATAAGGTCTTTAACATTACCCATTTTCTTAATTTGATTTATCTGACTAAGAAAATCGTTAAAGTTAAAATCGTTTGTCTTTAATTTCTTGGAAATCTTTCTTGCTTCCTGTTCGTCATATTGTTCTTGAGCTTTTTCAACCAATGAAACAATATCTCCCATTCCCAAAATACGTGAAGCCATTCTATCAGGATAGAAAACATCTAATGCTTCCATCTTTTCCCCTATTCCAACAAATTTAATTGGCTTATTAACAACATGGCGAATTGTTAGAGCAGCACCACCTCGAGTATCACCATCAAGTTTGGTTAGAACAACTCCATCAAAATCTAATTTATCATTAAATGCTTTTGCTGTATTTACAGCATCTTGACCAGTCATTGAGTCAACTACAAATAATGTTTCTTGAGGATTGATAGCTTTCTTAATGTTGGAAATTTCATTCATCATCTCTTCATCAACTGCCAAACGACCAGCAGTATCGACAATCACAACATTAATTCCCTTATCCTTTGCTGTTTTTACTGCATTTTTTGCAATCAAGACAGGATCTTTTGTTTCCTCTGTATAAACATCAATTCCGATTTGTTCACCAAGAACCTGCAATTGATTAATAGCAGCAGGACGATAAACGTCTCCAGCTGTCAGTAAAACAGATTTTCCTTTCTTTGTTTTTAAGTAATTGGCAAGTTTGGCAGAAAAAGTTGTTTTACCACTACCTTGCAAACCTGCAATAAGAATAATGGCTGGTGAGCCTTTAATGTCAATTTGCTGAGCTTCCTTACCCATCAGTTCTGTAAGCTCATCATTAACAATCTTAATCATCAATTGACCTGGCTCAATTGCAGTAAGAACATTCTTTCCTAAAGCCTTTTGTTTAACAGTATCGCAAAACTCCTTAGCAATTGAATAACTAACATCGGCATCAATCAAAGCTTTTCTAACTTCCTTTAATGTTTCTGCAACATTAATTTCAGTAATCTTGCCATGACCTTTCAGTATCTTAAACGATTTCTCTAACTTTTCACTTAAATTTTCAAACATAGAACAATTTAAAATTATGAATTTATACAATTAACTTGCAAAAATAATTCTTTTTTGTCTAACAAAGAAATATAATCTTTTCACAGCTTAAAAATAATAAGCAAAATAAATAGGAAAAATCCATTAAGTGCATTTTCTAAAACATAATAAAGAATAATTATAAAGAAATTATATTCTTACATACAAATTATTAGAAAAAGTTTTATCTTTGCTCAAAAGTATTAAATCACTTATAATTAAAAAAGCTTGAGTTATGAAAAATGAATTATCTAAAAACACTTCATCTATTTTTGATCAGATAAAACAAATTGATGCTAATGGTAATGAATATTGGACTGCAAGAACTCTTGCAAAGGTTTTAGATTATACTGATTTTCGTAATTTCCTATCTGTAATTGAGAAAGCAAAAGAAGCTTGTATAAATAGCAAACAACAAATAGAAGACCATTTCGTTGAGTTCAACGAGATGGTTTCAATTGGTTCCGGTGCTGAAAGAGGTCTTTTTAGTTTTATGCTCTCTCGTTATGCCTGTTACTTAATTGTACAAAATGCAGACCCTTCAAAAGAAGTTATTGCTAACGGACAAACATATTTTGCTGTTCAAACTCGCATTCAAGAAATTAAAGAAATGGAGGGTTATAATTCCCTGAGTTCTGAGGATGAAAAACGTTTATTTCTTCGCAACGAAATGGCAATGCACAACACTAAACTTGCTGCTGCTGCAAAAAACGCAGGAGTTATTCAACCTATTGACTATGCTATATTTCAAAATCATGGTTACATAGGACTTTATGGAGGATTAGACGCTAAAGCTATACACAAACATAAAGGTTTGAAGAAAAATCAACAAATTTTAGATCACATGGGTAGCACTGAATTGGCAGCTAATTTATTCCGTGCAACTCAAACAGAAGAAAAACTCATAAGAGAAAATATTAAAGGTAAGCAAAAAGCTAATCAAACTCATTTAGAAGTAGGCAAGAAAGTAAGAAAAACCATAGAAGAGTTAGGGGGGACAATGCCAGAGAACCTACCAGTAGTTGAAAGCATAAAAGAAATTGAGAAGAGTAAAACTCAAAAAGAAATAAAATCCTCAAATAAAAAAGAGCAATAAAATACTACTTATAAATCAAATACTTTTCTCTTATTTCCTTAAACTCTTCCAAGTCTTTTTTCCAAGTCTTTTTTATTTCTTTTGAATGGAGATTTTGTTTAATTTGGTTTTTTAATTCCTTTGTACCTGCAAGTTTATCAAAGAAAGGTTGAAAGAAATTATCTTTATTGGGGTATCTATCATACATTTCCTTTAAATAACTCAGGTTTATGCCTCCTTTTTTATTAGATTGGAGTTTTAAGCCTCTACACTGCTCATTTTTATATGGAGGATTATCACTTACTCCCTTAATTGCTACTGGAGTAAAAATAGTAATCTTTAATTTTTTATTTAATGATACATAGTTTGGAAAACCTATTATTTCAAATGGTGTTTCTGTTCCTCTTCCAACACTTATGGGTGTTCCTTCAAACCAACAAATTGATGGATAAAGTGCAATTGCATTATAAGTTTTTAGGTTTGGACTTGGAGCAACTGGTAAGGAATAATGAGTTTTATGATTGTAATTTTCTAAAGGAATAACCATTAAGTTGCAAAGTAAATTACCCTTTTCTCCAATTACTCTTTTGCTGGAAGTGCCTAACCATCCTTCTCCATTTATCATACTAGCATACTCCCCTATTGTCATTCCATAAACAATTGGCACAGGATGCATTCCAACAAAGGAAACAAGAGTTGTGTCTTTTAAAACTGGTCCATCAATATAGTAAGCATTGGGATTTGGTCTATCAAGAACAATTAAAGGGATATTATTTTCCGCACAAGCCTCCATAACATAGTGAAGCGTTGAGATATATGTATAAAATCTTGTTCCTACATCCTGCAAATCAAAAACAATAATATCATTTTGCTGAAACTCTTCTTTCTTGGGCTTTTTATTATTTCCATAAAGAGATATTATTGGAAGATTTGTTTTCTCATCTATTGAAGAATTTATCTTTGCACCAGCCTCTGCTTCTCCTCTAAAACCATGTTCAGGACAATAAATTGCTCTTAAATTAACTCCCAAACTTATTAATGAATCTACCAAATGAGTTTCACAAATCAAAGAGGTTTGATTAGCAACAATTCCAACCTTTTTCCCTTCAAAACAATGCAAATATTCCTCAACTCTTTCAGCTCCTATTTTAATTTTATTTGGATCTTCGTTTTGAGAAAAAGATTTGTTAAATGGATGAATTAGAAAAGCTAATAAAAATAAAATACAAACGAATAGATTATTTTTCATATCAAATCAATTATTATCTTTATAGTAAACATAAGACTCAACTACTTTATTATAACAAAAAGTATCTTTATCAATTCCCTGCAAAACAAAACCCAAACGCTCTGGAATAGCTTTACTTTTATTGTTTCCAACCTCAACTTTAATTATAATCCTCTTTATTCCTCTCCCCTTAAAAGCATTTTCGCATAATATCTTTGCTCCCTTTGTTATTATACCTCTACCCTGATATTCTTCCTTTAACCAATAGCCTAATTCAGTTGTTTTTGTATCAAGATTAGTTTCTTTAAATCCTATAATGCCCAAGAATGTTTCTCCTTCGCGAATAGCATAAACCAACTCATTAGAATTTATTACAGAAAGTATATATTCTAATGAGTCATTAATGCTTTTAGTAAAAGGAACAAAGGGCAACCATTTTTCAAAATAAGGTCTATTACTATCAATAGCATTAAAAATATCATGTGCATCTTCCTTGCACAATTCTCTTAAATCAAGATTTTCTTCGATACAAAACATATAAATAGATTATTAGATTACAAAAGTACAAATAAAGAGTTTGAAAAAGAAATTTACTTTTCTAAAATCAATTTTCTTCTAATTGTTTTTAATAAAGAGATAACATTATATCTGTAATTACCTTAATTAAGATAGAAAAGAACGTTAATTTTGCTCGGAATACTTAATTTATCATAGATTAATCTTAAGAAATTTTATTTTCACTTGATATAAGTTTATCAAACCCTTATATAAGTTTACAAAGATCAAGTTTAAGTTTTGCATCCTGCCACCTTGCACATTGTATCCTGCCACCTTACATATTGTATCCTGGCAGGATGCATACAACATCCTGCCACCTTGCAAAATTTTTACCTGATTTAAATAAATTTTCTCTTGATTTCATTAGTTTTTTTCCTTGTTTAAATAAAAAATAATACCATAAAAATTTCTTCTTCCTGCTTGAAATATAACATTTAACTTATTTCTTGGCATAAAAAAAAGAGGCAATCTCAATTGAGACTACCTCTAAAAGAAAATTATTCTTTTTTACTCTTGTTTTCTTACTTTGCAGGTTGCATTGCTGCTGGTTTCAAACTTACTCTAACATGATCTTTATGATCAATGTATTTCTTAGCTACTGCTTGAACGTCTTCTTTTGTTATTGCATTAACTGCAGCTTTGTATTGTTCAAGTGTTCTAAGTGGGTTTTCATACCAAATTGAACCTTTAATTGATGATGTCCAGAAGTTATTTTCTTGAATGTTCTTTTCTCTTGCACGGATTAATTGTTCTTTAACCTTTGCTAAGTCAACATCTGTTGGTCCTTCATTAATAATTTTGTCAAATACTCCCCAAGTTGCATTGGTTAGTTTTTCAATTGTTGTTGGATCACAACCATAGAATGCCATCATTGTTACTTCTGGTTTTGGATATTTGTCGAAACTCAAATCAAATTGAGGTGAATAAGTTCCACCCAATTCTTCACGAATTGTTTCAACAAGCTTAATATTGCAGATGTCTCCAAGTATGTTTGTTGCCATAACTTCTTTTTGATTCCATTCAAATGTTCTGCTTGTTGCTAAAGCTAACATACCTTTTTCTGCTTCTCCTTTATAAACTACTTCATCAATAACTCCCTTTGCAAAAGCTGAACTCTTATCTTGCCATTGTTCTTTCTTTCCTTTTGAAGGCATTCCTCCAATATATTTTTCAATTAGAGCTATTGTTGTGTCAATTCCGAAGTTTCCTACGAATGTGAAAGTAAAGTCTGATGCATCTGAGAAACGTTCACGGAATATTGTGTACATTTCATCAATGTTCATTTTCTTTAATTGTTCTTCTGTAGGGATTAGGATAGTTCTCTTATCATTTGGATACATAGTCTTCATTAACTTCATTTGGAAGTCAAATTCTGGCATATTTTTAACCATTTGAATTTGAGTTTGTAGTTGAGAGATTTCTTTATCTAAAATGTCTTTATCTTTTCTTGGAACTTCAAAGAACATATACATGTATTGAAGAAGTGTTTCAAAGTCTTTTGGAGATGAGTTTCCTCTAAATCCTTCTTCCAAATCATTAATATAAGGAGTTACTCCAACATTTTTAGTTTTCAAAAACTTCATCAATTGAGAGTTATCATAGTTACCAATACCACTACCATCAATAATTGAAGCAGCAAATTTAGCATTTACAATTTTATTGTCTGGATAAAGTGATGTTCCACCTGCACTCCATGCACTAACAACTATTTCGTCATTTTTGAATGTAGTTGGTTTAAGAATAACTTTTGCTCCATTTGAAAGAACTAATTCAGTAAATCCAAATTCAGTATTATCTTTTCTTGATTTAACTTTTCCTGCTTTTGGTTCTTTTGCAAGGAAAGGTTCTGTTTTTACATTATCAACATAAGGTTTTGTTTTTGCTTTCTTTACCTTAGCAACTAAGTCCATAACGTCTTTTTCAGTTGGAACTTTATTACCTTTCTTTTCTGGCATAGTTATGTTTACAACGAAGTTTTCATCTGTAATCCATTTTGCAATTAATGAGTTTACTTCATCAAGAGTAATATCATCCATTAATTCTTTAGCATATTTATTTTCAATTCTTGCTCCAGCAACTGGTGTTCCTTCTAAGAAATTATCAACATAACTTGCTGCCAAACGTGAACTTTCTGTTTTTGATTCTTCTTTAGCTTCTTTATCAAATTGAAGTAATAGGTTTTCTTTTGCTCTATCTAATTCTGTTTGAAGGAATCCATGTTGAACGGCTCTTTGGTTTTCCATCAAAACTGTTTCAAAGGCTGGCATTACTTTTCCATCTTTTGCTTGAATAAATCCCATAAAAGCATCTGTTGGACGTGCTAAGAAGTTTCCATAACCAATTCCTGCATACATAAATGGACAATCTTTTTTATCTGAAAGCTCTTGTAAACGAGCATTAATCATTTGATCAAAAAGTCCGTGAAGTAATGCTTGTTCGCGAAAATCACCAATAGTTTTTCTTTGTTTGTTTGGATGTTTATAGAAGAATTGAATTGAATTGCTTGATGCTTCTTTGTCTGTTGCAATTGCAATTAGAGGTTCTTTATTGTCAGGTAATGTAATAACAGGACGAGTTAAAGGAGTTACTGAAGCATCATTCATTTGGAAATGATCTTTAATCTTTTGTTCCATTTCATCTGCGTCAAAATCTCCAACAACGATTATTGCCATATTTTCTGGACGATACCATTTTTTGTAAAAACGTCTGATTGATTCAGGTTTGAAACCTTTTAGGTTTTCAAGTGTTCCAACAGGAAGACGTTCTGCATAAAGAGATCCTTTTAACATTATTGGCCAAGTTTTCATTCTCAAACGTTCTTGAGCTCCTTGTCCTAAACGCCATTCTTCAATAATAACTCCACGTTCTTTTTCAATTTCTTTTTCTGTCATAAGCATTCCAAATGCCCATCCATCAAGAATTTTTAATCCCATGTCAAACAATTCTGGTTTGTCTGTAGGAAGAGTTACCATATAAACTGTTTGATCAAATCCTGTGTAAGCATTAATTTCACGACCAAATACAATTCCTTCTTTTTCCAAATTGTCAATTAGTGTGTTTGCAGGGAATTGTTTTGTGCCATTAAATCCCATGTGTTCAGTAAAGTGAGCTAATCCAACTTGATCTTTTTCTTCAAGAACAGATCCTGCATTTACTGCAATTTGGAACTCAGCTCTGTTTTCTGGTTTTTTGTTTGCTCTTACATAGTAGGTAAGTCCATTAGAAAGTTTGCCATAACGCACTTTTCCATCTAATTTGATCTCCTCTTTTAAATCAAGAGCTTTCTTTTCTTTTTTTGCTCCAGGTTGAGCAAATCCAGTAGTAATGATTGTTAAGCACAATGCCATTACTAATAAAAGTTTACTTTTCATTTTGTTTTTGTTTTGATTAATAAAGCTATTTAATTTTATCATTTGTTATTTTGAATTATCATTTGTTGAATCATCAAATTCTAATATATCTCCTGGCTGACATTCCAACACTCTACAAATTGCTTCAAGTGTTGAAAAACGTATTGCCTTTGCTTTTCCTGTTTTAAGGATTGATAGATTTGCAGGAGATAATTCAACCTTTTGGGCTAATTCTCCCAGGCCAATCTTTCTCTTTGCCATCATCACATCTAAATTTACAACTATTGACATCTCTTAATTTCCTTTTACTATCTTAAACCGTTAAATCATTCTCTTCTTGAATAGTCATACCTCTCCTTATTACTTCTATTAAAGAAATAAACAAAAATCCTATGAATATATAATCCCATGAAATTGAACTTAGAGTTATTATTGGTTCTAATGTAAATCCTTCTACTAAAAAATATTTTTTCAAGAAAATAGAATCAGAAAAATAAATTATAAGTTCAAATAATGGCATTGCTATAAAACCATAAGATATATACTGAAAACGTTTTATGTTTCTTTTATTAAAAATAAAGTGGTGAAAATTCTCTTTTTCATTCTTAATCCCTCTAATTATGCTTGAGAGTATTCTGCTTGATTGAAAGAAAACAAATATTAGAAAGAATAAGTTAAGATTAAGAGCCAATAGAAAAACAATTTTAAAGATTATTGGAATCTTTGCATTAGTACTATTCTTAACATTAAAAGCTATTCTATAAGTGTCGACATAAGCAGTAACTACAGCATCACTATTTTTTGCCTTTATAACAAAATCATTAGAAGTTGAAAATTTATCAGGAACAACTTGAGCCAACATAATTCCTAATTTTGATTTGGGAAATGATGCAGACATTTCTCTAGCCCCTAAAAAAATAAAGTAAATAAGAAATAATGATAATGCAATAATTGTAATATCAAATCCTATTTTAATTGTTCTTAATGTATTTATTTTTGTACTAAGTTTCATAAACTGTCATTTTAACGATGCAAAATAACAATTTATTTTTCGAATAAACAAATATTTTTATCGAAAAACGATAAATAAATTTCTTTTTACGATAAATACAAATCTATCAACCCTACGGGAGCATTGATATATATTATCTTAGCGTCTCTATCTACCTTATTAATTATTTTATCAATTATAGGAATTAATATTTCTTTTTGGTTTAATTTTATAGAAAAAAGTGGTTGAGCTGGGTATTCAATTACAGATTCAATAATTCCAATATTGCCTTTTTCACTATCCACTACTTCATAACCAACTATTTCATGAAAATAAAACTTATTCCCATCAAGTTTTGGAAGAAGAGAAAGAGGTAAATAAAGATCTTTACCTATCAACTTTAAACTATCATCTGGAGTAATGTTTTCAAATCTTACAATTGCCTTATTCCCATTTAATCTTATTGAACTAATTGGATAAAGAACTAATACTTTATTTATTTCAATATAAACACCATCAAGTCTTGAATACTCTTCAGGTTCATCAACATCAAAAAACAAAACCAAATCGCCCTTAAAGCCAAAAGGCTTAACAACCTTACCTAAATAATAAGTTTCTTTTCTGTCCATAATTAAAATTTTAAGATAAAATTACTACTCTTATATATGTGTAATTATTGTTTAAGGATAAAAAAAGACCGTTCCTAATTAAAGAATACGGTCTTTGCAATCATTATGAAGAATTATTATTTACAATTATTCAGCTTTTGGCTCTTCAGATGTTTCTTCTGAAGTTTCAGCTTGTGCAGGAGTTTCTTCTGCTTGAGCCTTTGCTGCTTCTAGTTCAGCTCTTTTTGCTGCTTCGATTTCTTCTTTCTTTTTTTCAATTTCTGCAATACGTTTTGCATTAACTTCCATTTCTGCAGCTAAAGCTTTTTTAGCATCTGATTTCAAAGAATTTCTTTTTTCTTCCTTCTTTGCAGCAATCTTATTTTCTTTTTCAGTTAACCATGCATTAAATTTAGCATCTGCAACTTCTTGAGTAATTGCTTTCTTTTCAACTCCAATTTGAAGATGATGTTTAAGCATTGCTCCCTTATAAGAAAGAATTGCTCTTGCTGTATCAGTTGGTTGTGCACCATTTTTTAACCATTCACAAGCTCTTTCTGTATCCAAATTAATGGTTGCAGGAGAAGTCATTGGGTTGTAAGTACCAATTTTTTCAATAAATTTTCCATCACGTGCTGCTCGAGCATCCGCAATAACGATATGATAAAAAGGTTGTCCCTTTTTTCCATAACGTTGTAGTCTGATTTTTACTGCCATAATAGCGTATTATTTTTATTGTTTTTTATTATTTGAGGGTGCAAAGATACATTTTATTTGTTTGATAGCAAATTATTAAAGCATTTTTTCTTCTAAATGCAAAAAATATTCTTTCTCTAATTATGCCAAGTTTCTTCTAAATCCCAATTCTTTCTAATATTAATTGGTTTTGGAAAATAAATTATCTCTTCTGGAAGTAACATTTTTGAATAATCTCCATAATCCCATTCTTTATTATTATTCAAGTCTAGGATTATCCTTAATTTATAGCTTCCTTCTTTAAGATTTGAGAAAGCAATCCTTTCTTTATTATTAGAAAATAGTTTGTTTAATTCTTTTCCCTGACTATCTTCCAAAATTAACATATAAGACATTTTTTCATTTATAGTATCATCAATATTAAAAAAGAAATTTCCATAATCGGACTCAGAGTCAATTTGAAGAGAGAATGAAAGCGAATCATTTGTTTGATTAAGTGAATTTTTTATTATGCCTTGTGGAATAATAATTATTTGTTTTGAGTTTTGAGGAAGCTTTTCTTCAATTTCGAGATAAAGAGGGAAAATAGATGAAGGTTTTAAATGAATTGCAAAAGTATCTTCGTTTGATATTCTTTGAGCTTGAAATACAGACGAAGTATCTATAATTGGGAAAGGCATTTCAATTAAACATTTTTCAAAAAAAGCTTGATTTAATGCAGGAGTTTTAAGAAAGAAAGTATCTTTTATTTTGTCTTCAATTTTTCTAAGATTAAATAGTTCAACTACTTCCTTTAATCCTTTTTCAATTACAACCATTTTAATGGAATCTAACGGTTGTTTTAAACTCCAAATATCTATTGTGTCTTTAGCTTTGCTATAATGGAAATATAAATCCTTGTCTTGTAATCCAGAAAATTTCGGATATTCAAATACAAAATTCAAACTATCTGTTGTCGATTTAGAAAAAACTAATTGCATACGATAATTTGAAATTAATTTACTTGACGAAAGACTTATTAAAGAATCCTTAGGTTCAAAAAAATAGAGTAAATTATTTTTAGGTGCTTTGGTTTTAGGTAACGTGTCAAGTTTATAAATTGTTGACTCAACTCTTTCTTTTTCAAAAGCAATCCCTTCATTGCTTAAATCATAAATAAGATTTTGATTTTTGTCATCAAGTGCTAATATTTGATATGTGCCTTGCGCAATATTCTGAAAATGATAATTTCCATTTGAGTCTGTTCTTGTTATATATGAAGGTTTTTCTTTTTTAGCAATATCTTTTTCTTCTGACTTATAAAGCATAACATCTCTCTTAGCCATAGGCTTCAAACTATATGCTTCCAAAACCTCACCTTTGTATTCAAAAGTATCTATAACATTTCCAGTCGAGAAGCTATAAACAAAATTATTTAACCTATTTCCTTCTGTATAATCAATAATTGAACTCCCAAAATCAAAAATATATGTTGTATTCTCTTCCAAAGTATCAGTCCAGCTAACTTTTAGAGTTTTTAAATGAGCCTTAACCACTGGTTTATTTTTAAGAGGAGGAGAAATAATTATTTCTTCTGAAGTATTTTCAGTACTAATATACTCATCAAATACTATTTCAAATGATTTCCCTTGGAAATTAGTACTATTATGTGGAGGTTTTGAAAATTTAGATTTTGGAGGAGTTCTATCAAATTGTCCTCCAGAAGGTGTTCCTATTTGAGCACAAGAGAAAAACATAATTGCCAAAACTCCACAAATAATTATTTTTGAAGCAAATATTTTAATCATTTCTGGGAATCTAAACTTATTTCTCATCTTACTCATTAATTTCAAATTTCTTTTTAAAATATCTCTATTTACAGCAAATCTCTTTGTCTAACAACCTCATAAATTAAAATTCCAGCAGCAACAGAAACATTAAGTGACTCAATATTAGCTTTGATTGGAATCTTTATTCTTTTATCACATAATTTAATAATCTCTTGAGAAACACCAGTATCTTCAGAGCCCATTACTATCATCAAACTTTCTTTCATTGAAACTTGAGTATAGAGCTCTCCTCCTTTTTCTGTTGCACAATACACGTTAACACCCATTTGCTTTGCAATATTTATTGTGGTTTTAAGGTTTACTTCTCTGCAAATTGGTATTCTCAAAAGAGCTCCTGAGGAAGTTTTAATTGCATCTTCATTAATTTGAGCTGAAGAATATTGAGGGACAATAATTGCATCAACTCCTGCACATTCTGCACTTCTTGCAATTGCACCAAGATTTCTTACATCAGTTACCCTATCAAGCATTAGAAGAAAAGGCATCTTACCCTTCTCAATAATTTGAGTTACTATTTCTTCAAAATTATAATACTCAATAAGAGAAATAACAGCAACAACCCCTTGATGATTGTTTCTAGTTAATCTATTTAATTTTTCAACTGGAACATATTGAACTACTGTATTTCTTTTTCTAATTTCTTCCTTTAATTCTTGCAAAAGACTTCCCTGCAAAGTAGATTGAAGAAAAATCTTTTCAATTTCTTTTCCACTACGAAGAGCTTCTACCACTGGTCTAATTCCATAAATCAATTGTGATTCTTTCATATTTTTTGGTTTTTTTATTCTATTATTTGTCCATCTTTCATAAGAAGTTTTCTATCGCTCATATTAGCTAATTCTTCATTATGTGTTACTATTAAAAATGTTTGTTTATATAAATCTCTTAGGGAGAAAAATAGGCTATGAAGTTCTTTAGCATTTTGAGAATCCAAATTACCAGAAGGTTCATCGGCTAATATAATTGAAGGTTTATTGATTAGAGCTCTTGCAACTGCAACTCTTTGTTGTTCTCCTCCAGATAGCTCAGATGGTTTGTGGTGCATTCTATCTCTAATTTGAAGAATATCAAAAAGACCTTCTGCTTCCTTAATGGCTTCTTTCTTGCTTTTTCTTGCAATAAAAGCAGGAATGCAAGCATTTTCAATCGCCGTAAACTCTGCTAAAAGATGATGAAACTGAAAAACAAAACCAATTTCTTTATTCCTAAAATCTGCAATTTGCGATTCTGTCATTTTAGTAGTTTCTTTTCCATGTACCCAAACCTCTCCCTTATCAGCTTTATTTAAAGTCCCTATTATCTGCAAAAGAGTAGTTTTTCCTGTTCCTGAAGCTCCAACTATTGAAACAATTTCTGATGAATTTATTCCAATATTAATTCCCTTAAGAATTTGAAGATTGCCGAATGATTTATATAGATTTTTAACTTCAATCATATAATTATCTGTCAATATTTTTTCTGTTAAACATTATGTATCCAAAGTTCACTGATATTGTAAATGGATTAGATTTAATATCATCTCTTTGATGATAACCAGCAATTATGCTTAAAGGACCTATTGGAGTATTGAATACTAATGTTGAACTTATTATTAGATATATCTTATTAAAAAAATCAGTGGAATAGGTTGGAAGATTATTATCTTTGGTAATTATTCGAGAAATTGGAGCATAAAGATTCCCATTTAATCTAAACGAAGCATCAATTCTATAGAAACTTACCTTAAAGATATTTTCTGTTCCAAATGCCAAATATTGATTAGCCCTATATTCTGGCATAAATTGTGTAAGAGTTTCTAACGTAGGGGAATAAACTCCTGCATTTAGTAATGTTGAATTATAATTGGAAAAGAGGTTTTGAAAAGAATAGAACACATCTGCATTAAATCCAAATGCAAAATTCTTAGTTATATCAAAGTATTGTTTATGACGGAAACTAAATTGCATCCATCCATGAACCTTCTCTTTAGAATCTGATATCGTTGAAGTATTTCCTGGAGTAAAATTCTCTTTCCCTTGTATATATTGCAATTGTATCTTTGAAAAAACTCCTGATGTAGGAAACTGAAAATCATTCAAAGAAGAAAGACATCTTGTTAATCCTGATGCAAAATGGTGAAATCTTGTATTGTCTGCAGTATCATAAATGGTTGTGTTCTTTATATTGAAATATTCATCATCAACAAGTCCATAACCAGCATTAAAAACCAACTTATCTTTCACCCCAATGGGAATTCCTAAATTAAGCTGAATATTAGTTTCATTTTGAACAATGTAGTTTAAAGGAGAAAAATCAAAGAAGTTTGTTTTTAAATTATAGTAGCTCCATTTATTTGCATTAAACTCAACTTCTGCAAAGAATGGGAAATGAGAAGGATAATCTAATCGTACACCTGTCATAAAAGAAGTGTAATATCTTCCTAAGAATATATTAGTATTTAACTGCCATGAATGATTATGTAAATAATTATATTCTGTTCCTAAATATAAATGAGAAATAGGATTTGAAGAAAGCAAACCTCCTACTTTTACTTTAAAATTCTCTTGTGTATTTACGTTTAGGTTTAAGACATAAGATTGAGAAAAGTTATTATAATATATGTATGGCTGAACAGATTTAATGTTTCTATCAAAACATAAAGAAAAATAATTTCTCTTAATTTGTTCTGAAAAATTTATATGAGAAGAATTGTAGTGTAATGACCTCTCAATATAATTTTTTTGTGCATGATTTACTCCCTCTACAATAACATTGTTAATTACAAAAGGAGGCTTTCTCTTATTGAAATTATCTCTAATTTGGATTAATTCATCTTTATTTATTGAATCTTTTTGAAACTCTTTAATTTCAGCAATCTTTTCCAAAGCTGCATTATAACCAATAGAATAAGTTTCTTCCATTTTACCAAAATCCAAAATGCCATATGGTTTTAAATCTGGTTCAATTATTACACTATTCTTACAAGTTATGTTATAATCCGTTTCTTTTGTTGCAATATTCTGAAGATATGAAACAATATCCCCTTCTCTTGGTGGAGGATAGTTTCCTGAAATCTTAATACCGATAATAATGTCGGGATTATATATTTCTTGCATTTCTTTTGAAGGAAAGTTATTATACATTCCGCCGTCAAACATCAATTTCCCATCAACTTTTATTGGTTCAAAATAGAAAGGAAATGTCATTGATGCTCGTACTGCTTGTCCTAAATCACCTTTTCTTCTAATACTTGCTTTCCCTGCTTCAATATCAGATGTAATGCAAAAAAAAGGAATCATAAGGGAGTCAAAATTATTATTTGCAACTGCAGAGGCTCCTGCAAAGATTTCCATTAAAGCATAATCCATCTGTATTGGATTGACTACTGAAGAAGGTATTTGAAATTTAAATTTATTTTTTGTGTCAAATGAGAATGATAATAGTGCTAGATCTTTTTCGTTTTCTTTATAAAAATAAGAATAGTTTTTATCTACTTTACCTGCAAGCCAACGTTGAAAATCTTCAGAAAGAAATAATCTTTTCATTTCTTCAACGCTATAACCTGAAGCATATAATGCTCCAACAATTGCTCCAACTGAAGAGCCAGCAATATAATCTATAGGGATATTATTTTCCTCCAAAGCTTGAATTGCTCCAATATGCGCAAGACCTCTTGCTCCACCACCACTAAGAACCAATCCCACCTTTTGTGTTCTTTGTGAGAAACAAGGTGAAATTGCCATTAGAAGTGACAGAACAAAAAGTATTGCTTTTTTCATTAATATAAGTTGTACTTTTATCTTTGAAAAATAATTAAGCTTTATCTAAAGCTTGTCGTAAATCGTTGATAATATCTTGAGCATCTTCAATTCCAACAGAGAAACGAACTAATCCTTCTCCAATTCCAGCACTCTTACGAGCTTCAGGAGTCATTTTTGAATGTGTCATTGAAGCTGGATGTTGAATAAGAGTTTCAACACCTCCTAAAGAAACAGCCAAAATACACAATTTAACATTATTCATTAAACTTCTACCTGCTTCCAAACCACCTTTTAGTCCGAAACTTATCATAGTTCCAGGTCCTTTCATTTGTTTTGCAACCAAGTCTTTTTGAGCAAATGAGTCCAAGCCAGGATATTTAATCCATTCAATCTTAGGATGTTTTTCCAAGAATGTTGCAATTTTCTTTGCATTTTCTTGAGCTCTTTCAATTCTAATTGCAAGAGTTTTCACTCCACGAATAACCATATATGCTTGATGAGGATCCATATTTCCACCTAAGTTATACATCATTCCTCTAATTTTTTCATGAAGTTCTTTTGTTTTTGCAATAACAATACCTCCAACAATATCAGCATGTCCATTAATAAACTTAGTTACTGAATGCAAAACAACATCAGCTCCAAGGTCAATTGGGTTTTGAAGATATGGAGAACAGAAAGTATTGTCAACAACCAAAACTGCACCAATTGAATGAGCTATTTCAGCACAAGCCTTAATGTCAGTTATGTCCATAGTTGGATTAGCTGGTGTTTCAATATAAATCATTTTTGTGTTAGGCTTAATTGCTGCTTTTATTTCACTTAAATCAGCAGTATTAACATAAGTCGATTGAACTCCAAAACGTGATAAATGTTGTTCCATCATAACTCTCGATGCACCATAAACTGCAGCAGAGCTAATCATGTGGTCATTTGCACTTAATAAGGCCATATAAACTGTTGAAACAGCTGCCATTCCTGAAGCAAAAGCTGTTGAATCAAAACCATGTTCTAAAAGAGCAATTTGACGTTCCAACGCTTTAACTGTTGGATTTCCCATTCTTGAATAAATGTATCCTTGTTTTGTTCCTGCAAAACATTCTGCTCCATCTTCTGCACTTTCAAAAGCGAAGGTTGATGTTTGATAAATTGGCACTGTTGCACTTTTATATTCGTCATGATGACCGCTGTAGTGGATTAGTTGTGAGCTAAAACCGTAATCTTTTGGATTTTCCATATTCTATAATATTATTTGTTAAACGATAATTAAATTTCTCATGCAAAAATACAAAACAAATCAATACAATAATAAATATTCCCCTCCCTTGTGAAATTGTTTTATCATACATAAACTATATTTACGCTAATTTTAATAAGATTATTTTTGCTTAATTGAAGATTATTTTTACAAGAATAAGGAAAAAAACTCTTTAAATCAAGTAAAAATTTATTTTTATCAAGAAAAAATTCTGCAAGGTGGTAGGATGTTGTATGTATCCTGGCAGGATACAATATGTAAGGTGGCAGGATACAATGTGCAAGGTGGCAGGATGCAAAATTTAATCCTGATGTTATTAAACTATAACAAGGCTTTGATAAACTTTTTTCAAACATAAACTTTTTTCCCAGTATATCTTATTCATAAATCAATGTTGCATTTTCGATATATGGTAATTAAAATCTCTACTTTTATTCTTATTTAAAATTGAAGAAGTATTATTATCATTTTTAAAAGCAGAATATTATGTGTCAAAAAAAAGAAAAAAGAAATTTTTGTTGGTTAATTCATTATTATGGTATAATTTTGCAATCCAATTACATGATTTTAATTTAAAATAAAATATAATGAGACCTAACTTTAATAATGTTGACCTCAACGCAAAGGAGAACAACTCTTCAAAAGCATGGGAACAATTAGAAAATAAAGAAAAAAACTGGTTGACAGCTGAACAAATATCTGTTAAACCAATCTACACTCCAAAAGATTTGGAGGATATGGAACACCTTAACTATGCAGCTGGCGTTGCACCTTTCCTTCGTGGACCATATTCAACAATGTATGTAATGAAACCTTGGACTGTTAGACAATATGCTGGTTTCTCAACAGCAGAAGAATCAAATGCATTCTACAGAAGAAATATTGCAGCAGGACAAAAAGGACTTTCAGTTGCTTTTGACCTTGCAACTCACAGAGGATACGATTCTGACCACGAAAGAGTTGTTGGAGATGTTGGTAAGGCAGGAGTTGCAGTGGATTCTATACTAGACATGAAGATTCTATTTGATCAAATTCCATTAGATAAAATGTCTGTTTCAATGACAATGAATGGTGCAGTACTTCCAATACTTGCTTTCTACATTATTGCAGCAGAAGAACAAGGAGTTTCAATGGACAAATTAAGTGGAACAATCCAAAACGATATTCTTAAAGAGTTTATGGTTAGAAACACTTACATTTATCCACCAAAACCTTCAATGAAGATAATTGCAGATATTTTTGAATTTACTTCAAAGAATATGCCTAAGTTTAATTCAATATCTATTTCAGGTTATCACATGCAAGAAGCAGGTGCAACTTGTGATATTGAAATGGCTTATACTTTAGCTGACGGTTTGGAATATTTAAGAGCAGGAATTAATGCAGGAATGAGCGTAGACCAGTTTGCACCAAGACTTTCTTTCTTCTGGGCAATAGGTATGAATCATTTCATGGAAATAGCAAAAATGAGAGCAGCAAGAATGCTTTGGGCTAAATTGGTTAGTCAATTCAATCCAAAAAACCCTAAATCACTTGCTTTAAGAACTCACTCTCAAACATCTGGATGGTCATTAACTGAACAAGATCCATTTAACAACGTTGCAAGAACATGTGTTGAAGCAACAGCAGCAGCACTTGGACATACACAATCTTTACATACAAATGCACTTGACGAAGCAATTGCTTTGCCAACAGATTTCTCAGCTCGTATTGCTCGTAACACTCAAATCTATCTTCAAGAAGAAACAAATATTTGTAAAAGTGTTGACCCATGGGCAGGTTCTTACTATGTTGAAAGCCTTACTCACGAAATTGCACACAAAGCTTGGCAACATATTCAAGAAGTTGAAAAACTTGGAGGTATGGCAGCTGCAATTGAAAGTGGAGTTCCTAAGATGAGAATTGAAGAAGCAGCAGCAAGAAAACAAGCTCGTATTGATTCAAATAAAGATACAATTTTAGGAATTAATAAATATCGTTTGGATAAAGAAGATCCAATTGAAACTCTTGAAGTTGACAACACTGTTGTTAGAGAAGCTCAATTAAAACGTTTAGCTGATTTAAGAGCAAATCGTAATGAAAAAGAATGTCAAGAATCATTGGAAAGACTTTCTGAAGTTGCTAGAACTGGAAACGGTAACCTGTTGGAATATGCAATAGACTGTGCAAGAAAGAGAGCTTCATTGGGAGAAATCTCTATGGCATTGGAAAAACATTTTGGACGTTATAAAGCAAAAATAAATCTTATTTCAAACGTGTATAGTGCAGAAACAAAAGATAGTTCAAGCTTCAAGAAAGCAGTAGAACTTGCAGATAAATTTGCTTCAATGGAAGGACGCCGACCAAGAATTATGGTGGCTAAAATGGGACAAGACGGACACGATCGTGGAGCTAAAGTTGTAGCAACAGGATATGCTGACATCGGATTTGATGTTGACATGGGACCACTTTTCCAAACTCCAGCTGAAGCTGCAAAACAAGCAGTGGAAAATGATGTTCACGTTCTTGGAGTTTCATCACTTGCAGCAGGACACAAAACTTTGGTTCCTCAAGTAATTGAAGAGTTGAAGAAACTTGGAAGAGAAGATATAGTTGTTATTGTTGGTGGTGTTATTCCTCCTCAAGATTACGATTATCTATACAAAGCAGGTGCTGCAGCAGTATTTGGTCCTGGATCAATTATCTCTGAATGTGCAATAAAAATACTTAACCTACTAATCGAAGCTAATAAATAGTTTACAGCAGATTAAGTTCAAATAAAAAATAACTCCTTATTCTAATTTTAGAAATAAGGAGTTATTTTTTTAGACTAATTAGTCTGAATTAATTTTATAACATTCCAACAAATCCTATCTTTATTACAACATTATTTAATCCAAAGTTAGGAAAATCGGATACCTTTTGCTTTGAAAGTGACAAATAAGAATTGGAATAATAGAATGTATGGCGATATTCTCCTGCAAGAACAAAATATTCTTTTGGTCCTCCAAAACGAAATTCTAATCCAAGTGGAATATAGAAATTATTGTTCTGAGTAATTGTCCAAGCATTTCCAGCAATAGAATCCATAGTTAAATTATTGTCGGAAGTTCTTACATAATTGTATTGATTAGCATTTACTCCAATCCCAACTCTTGGAACTATCATAAATTTTTCATTTTTCAATTTAATAACTGGATAACCTAAATTAAAACTAATAAAAGATGAAAGTACATTTAATTTTTTATTGTTAGATTTATTTGTACTTCCTTCAAATCCTAAATCAAAAACAACTTCCAATCCAAATGGTGTTACTCCTCCAATATTTAAAAGCAATCCATAATTAAAGTCATTAATATTAGTCATACCTAATTTATTATTTATTGCTTTATTATCATTAAGGAATGAGCCAGTAAAACTTAAACCAGTTATTAACTTTGCTTTTTTCTTATCGCTAACAATCTTTTCAGGTTCAACTTCTGTAGCATTTTCATAAATGTATCTACTTACATTTACTTCTTTTTCAACTGTAGTTATACCATCTACATTTGTTGTAATAATTTTTGTAGTTATGGTTGAATCACCAACTTCTTTTGTTTCTACAACCGTGGTCGTTGTTTTACTAACATTTTGTCCTTGTGAAATTGCACAAGCTCCAAGAGCAAGGACTAATAGAATTGTTTTTTTCATTTTAGTTATTTTTGATTAATGTTTATTGAAAATTCCTGTTAAACCTATTTTTATTGCTAAATTATTTATTGTAAACTTTGGAAAAGCATCCACTCTTTGAAAAGTATTCGGAAGTAATGCTCCTGAATTATATACATTAAAACGATATTCAACTCCAAAAGACAAATAAGAAATTGGCAATAATCTGTATCGAAATTCAACTCCCAAAGGTATATATAAATTATGACTTAAAACCGCCCACGAACTTTCTTTTAATTCTTCAAATGATATTACTCTACTATATGTTCTTGAATATTGCAAATTAGTTAAATTATATCCCAATCCAGAATAGGGAACAATCATATACTTATCATTCTTCATTCTAAAAGGATATCCAAAGGTTAATGTACCAATATTTGAAATTGAACTTAGAGTATTATTACTTGTTCTATTTATTATTGATTCTACTCCGTATATTACTTTAAACTCAATTCCATCTCCAAACCTCCCTCCTAAAGATATATCTCCTCCAAAATTAAAATTATTTATTCCTTTCATTTTCAAAAGAGAATTTAATCTTTGGTTATTATTGAGAGTTGTAAAATCTAAATTAATTTTTATTAAGAATGCTTGTAGATTTTTCCTTTTAATATTTTGATTCGAATTATTTAATGATGTTGCGTTAGAGTTTTGTTTATTTATATTTCCTTCTCCTTTTTTTAATTGAGATGAAGAAATAATCTCTTGCTCTACCTTTACCTTATCACCAATAGTAGTTGTAGTTATCTTTTTGTAGAAAATAGAATCTCCAATCCTTTCACTTTCAATCCTCACATTAATATTCTCGTTTTTGTTTTGGGAAAATGACGCAAGAGATAAGCAAATAAGAAATACTATTAAAAGTATCCGTTTCATGATTTATTAGTTTTTTTAGTCAGGTTAACTTTTATTATAATTTGAAACGCAAATAATAATTTATATATTGCATCGTTTTATATCATTATTAGAACTAATAATTTATTTTATGCTTAAGAAAATTGCATTTACCCTATTGCTTTGTTGTGCATTTTTTGTTTCAAAGGCTCAACAAGAAATTTATGAGGCTTACTCTGTTTTAAATCTGCGTTCCTCTGCTCGTGTTTCAAATTTAGGGATGGATTTTCTTGCCTGGAAAGTAAACGATATATCTGTTGGAATAACCAATCCTTCTATATTATCAAAGGAAATGAATAATCAGTTTGCAGTTGGTTACACTGATTTATTTGCTGGAATTTGGCAAGGCAATGTTGCTTACAGTCACACTTTCAACAAAATTGGTAGTTTAAGCTTTGGTTTAAACTATATTGGTTATGGAAAATTTCAAAGGACTTTGCCTAATGGAGATCAAGTTGGAGATTTTACTGCTAATGATTATATGTTTACCTTAGGTTGGGGAAGAATGCTGGATAGTAATATTTATATTGGAGCCAATCTTAAACCTATTTTCTCTCAATACGAAGATTATTCTTCTATTGCATTAGCTTTTGATTTAGCAGCAACTTACATAAGCAATAACAGAAGCTTCACTGCAACACTTATGGCAAGGAATTTTGGAACTCAACTTAAATCGTTTAATGATATTGAAGAAAAACTTCCTTTCCAACTTGAACTTGGTATTTCAAAGAAACTAAAGCATGCACCTTTACAAATCTTTGCTATGGTTACTAATTTGCAGAAATGGGACTTAAGAGAGGATGACCCTCTAAATCCAAGAGATGAAATTGATCCTTTTACAAATGAAATTAAAAGAGAAAATCATTTCTTAGGAACATTAGATAATATGTTTAGGCACTTGAATGTTGGGGTTAATTTTGAACTTTCAAAGAGTTTCTACTTAGCTTTTGGTTATAGTTGGAAGCAAAGTCGCGAGATGTATTTGAATGATGCCTTTTCTTTGGCAGGCTTTTCCTATGGATTTGGAATAAATATCAGACGTTTTCAGTTGAGCTATGCAAGAAATGAATACCACAAATACGGCTCTCCAAACCATTTAACCCTACTTGTTAAATTGTAGTTCTCTTTCAAATCCTTATATAGAAACACATTCCTTTTATATTTAAAAAACATAATAGACATTTCCTTAGGTTTTTATGCTATAGGATTTTGTTTATATAATGTTATTTTCATTTACGATAGTTATCTCGCAAGCCCAAGATAGTTATCTCACAACTCTGCGATAGTTATCTCAGATTAAAAAAGTGCGACTTTTCATCTAAAAAGTGCGACTTTTTGATTAGAAAGTGCGACTTTTTTGGTCGGAAAGTGCGACTTTTTGAGTTTCGTATAGTTATCTCGAGAAGTTTGGATAGTTATCGGGGGAGTTTCGGATAGTTATCTCTGCCTAAAATATACTTATAATAATTCTTCAAAATAGAGTTATGAAGTCAAGAGATAGTATTTTAGTGAGTTAGTATAAGTATTCTTTTGTAACTGTTTTTCTAACGCAGAGAATTTATTTATTATTCAGGGAAAGAATTATTTTCTCTTATAATTTGGAAAATTGTAATTAAGTCTGTAAGTTTGCCGCATATTATAAAAATAAAACTATATCTTAATGATTAGTATTAATATCCATACAAGCTCAAACATATTCTCCCTGAAGTCTAATCAGACAGCTAAGGAAACTCTATTCCCTTTTTCCCCGTCTAATAAATATTTCTCCAAAAGAATTGTAATAAAAAGATATATATCGCCATATTTTTTGATAAGACCTTCAAGATTATATTCGTTTTTCAAATGGAAAAGGAAGTAATCGCAGTTATTAACTAATTAAATTCATAAGAAAGGAGAAGTTTTTAGAATCAATAATGGAATAGGTTAAAACCATTCAAAAAAATAAAAAATAAAGCTAATATTTAGTTTTAGAAGAAAGACGATAAATCTTGTTTATGTTTACTTAACCACAGAAATAAAACTCTGCATAAAAAACTATTTATTAATTCAAAATGATTGTATCATGAAACAAAAACAATTCAAAATAAGCACAATTGCTTTAGCATTAATTGTTGTATTAAGTATTGGTTTCTTTTCTGCTTGTGAGGAAAAAGAGGATAGTCAAAACTCACTTAAAGAATATCCAATAACTGAGATTAGTATAAATATAGGAACTGATGTTTTTAAAGATCTTTTAAATGACAGTCAGGTTTATGTAGTAAATACTCAGGAGGAATACGAGGCTCTTCTTGGCTCTTGTTTAAATAATTTACCTCAAATTGATTTTTCAAGACATTCATTTGTTGTAGTATGGAGTGAAACAGGCTGCGTACTTGATAAAAGCGTAGAATTTTTTACTAATTCTACTAGTTCTTATAATTTAAAAATTAATTTACATTTAGGAGATTGTACTGCTGTAGATATTTGGTATACTGCATTCTATACTAATTTTAAAATTAATGATAATGCAATCATTAATCTAGATGTAAATAAATATTATTAATATTTAACATAGTAATGATGAGAAATTTTATAGCAATTTTAGCAAGTATTATCATAATTCAAGGTATACAAGCACAAGACACATATTATTGGTATAGTGGAATACAGAAGGGACTTCGCACTATTCAGAACAGAAAATTTATATTAGTAAGTAATGCATTAGATACAATCGGTGTAAAAACTCAAGTAATAAATAATGGTTATTCTATTGAATATTTCAAAGAATCCAAAGTTAATACCATAATCCCTTTTAAGTCTAATACTTTAAGTACAGAATATTGGACTATTATTGAAATAAATAATAGTCCAATTGTTTTGTCAGATAGTAACATTATTTATTCTGCCCCTTTCTTTATAACTCAAGATAGTACATTAGTTGGTCTATCTCACCTTTTTTATGTTAAGCTAAATTCTTCTAATGATATTAATATATTAGAAAATATGGCATTAATTAACAATGTAAAAATTTTGGGCAATAACCAATATATGCCACTATGGTATACTTTATCATGCATGAAAGAATCTCTAGGAAATGCTTTACAAATGGCAAATATTTTTTATGAATCTGGATTATTTGCTGCAGCTGAACCAGATATTTTAGTAGACGATTTGCCTACATGCGTAAATGATACATACTTTGAAAATCAATGGGCGCTAAATAATACTGGACAAAATGGGGGAACATCAGGTATAGATATTAATTTTTGTAAAGCTCAAGAAATTACATCAGGAAGTCCAAATATTATTGTTGCAGTAATTGATCAGGGAGTAGAATTAAATCATCCAGATTTAACAAATATGTACCCAATAAGTTATAATACTGAAACACATTCAAGTCCAAGTACTGTGTATGATTATCATGGAACTGCTTGTGCAGGTATAATAGGAGCAAATTCAGATAATAATTTAGGAATTGCTGGTATTGCACCTATTTCTCCGATTATGTCTATTAGTAATATGTTTCTTAGGAGTGTTGATAGTAGAATGAAAAGGGCAAATGGTATAAATTTTGCTTGGAAAAATGGAGCTTCTGTCATAAGTAACTCTTGGAGTACATCAGAGGAATCTCAAACTATTGATGAAGCTGTAAATAGAGCTACAAATGAAGGAAGAAACAACAAAGGTTGTGTGGTGGTTTTTTCTTCTGGAAATGACAATAAATATGGAGTGGAATATCCTTCAAATTTATCTAAAGTTATAGCAGTTGGAGCAGTTGATAAATGTGGAATTAGATCAGGCAGAACAGATATAATTCCTAGGTCATGTGATCCTTGGGGACAAAATAGTGACCCAGGTAGCTCTTACGGAAGTGGATTATATGTTGTTGCACCTGGGACAAATGTTTATACTACAGATTGGCATGGAAAATATAGATATTTTGGAGGGACTTCTGCTGCATGTCCTCATGTTGCTGGAGTTGCAGCATTGATGTTATCTGTTAATCCAGAAATGACTCAACAACAAGTGAAATATATTATTTCAGCTACTGCACAAAAACTGAGCAACTATACTTTTTATTCTTTTGACTTTGCTTCATATGGAACATGGAATAATCAAGTTGGTTATGGTTTAGTTGACGCTTATGCTGCAGTTAAAGCATCACAATGTTATAATAGTGAGCCAATACTTGAAAATGTGATAAAAACAGATAGAACAATTAATGAAAACACCTTTGGTGTTGGAGATATAACGATTAGAAATGGTAAAACCTTAACTGTTAATTCTACTCTAAGTATGGCACCAGATGCTAAAATTATTGTTGAGCCAGGAGCAAAATTAATTGTTAATGGTGGTACAATTACAAGTGCTTGCCTTGATGAATTTTGGGGAGCAATATTTGTAATGGGAGATAGAAATCAACCACAAACACAACAGTATCAAGGATATGTTGAGTTAAATAATGCAACTATTGAAAATGCAAGAAATGCTATTTCTACATGGTATCCAGAAAATTGGAATACTACTGGAGGAATAATTAAAGCTACAAATACTACTTTTAAAAATAACATACGTAGTGTTGAGTATTTATCATATAATAATTCTAATCAAAACCAAGGTATATTTACTAATTGTACATTTAGCTGGGATGATAAACTTTTTGCTCATGACAAATCTCAATTAAGCCATGTAACAATGTATGATGTAAAAGGGGTAAAATTTACTAAATGTTATTTCTCTAAAAATTATGAAAATGAGGTAGGAAATACAATCTTAACACATGGAATTTTATCAGAAAATGCAGGTTTTTACGTTACTGGTCGTACTCAAAATGCAAATAACCCTGTAGAAAAAAGTGAATTTAATAACCTTGATTATGGAATAAGAGCAAGTAATTTGTCTGGCAAAATTTTTGAAGTTTCTAATTCTATTTTTAATTATAATTCTTGTGGAGTTTTTGCTTCTATTGCTAATAACTTTAAAGTTACTGAATCTAATTTTAATCTAAGACCAGCTTTTAATCCTATAGTAAATCCAGATGTTGACTATATTAAGATGATTGCAGTTGGCATTTCCTCTGATCGATCTTCTGGCTATAAAATTGAAAATAATAATTTTAATGGTATTTCTTTTGAAAGACAATCCAATCATCCAGCAAATACTGTTGGAATAGGTATACAAAATTCAGGTGAAAATGCAAATTTAATAAGTAACAATACATTTACTAATCTATATGGAGGCTCTCAGGCATTAGGTACTAATAGAAAGAACAACGATGATGGTCCTAAAATAGGCTTGAAGTATTCATGTAATACATTCAGCAACTCTCTTTATGGATTATATGTAACAAAACATAATGCTAATACAGATATTTATGGTATTTGTGAAGAACAAGGATCATTAAGTGTTCCTGCCCTAAACTTCTTCAATAATAATATAACAGATATATGCAACAGTAATTGTCCAAAAATTTATTATAGTTTTTCTTCCAATATTTCCAATACACAACCAACCATATGCAATGATAAAGTACAACTTATAAATATTGAAACTCAGGATAATACTTGTGGAAATATTTGTGTTACTAAAACAAAAGATCAATGGTATTATGATAGAGATATATTAAGTGAGCAATATGCTTTATTATTATTTAACTATAACAATTTATTAGATGGAGGTCAAAAAGATGAACTTTTAGACAAATTGCAAGAAGGTTGGGACGGAGATGTTTGGGCTGTTAGAGATGAATATTTGGCAAAATCACCTTATCTTTCTGAAGAAGTTTTAAGAGAAATGGTGCAAGGCGAAAAATTGCCTTTAGCTATTTGTACAGAAATTCTTCTTTCAAATCCAGAAGCAACACAAACAGACAAGTTTAAAGAGTTTATGTATAAGGAAGAAAATTACCTTTCTCCTTTATCAAGATCTCTTATTGAAGAAAGTTGGGAAGAAAAAACTTTTAGAGCAAACATGGAAAGTAATATTTCTGCCAAGTTTACTGAATTGGAAATGACTTCAAGAGCTTTAATAGGTATTATTCTTAACGATTCTTTAGGAATAAATCTTGAAGAATACAGAAATGTTTTGTCTGAAATGAAAAGTCCTGAAACAAGATTTGAATTGACAGATTCTTACATCGATGAACAAGAATACTCTAATGCAAGAGAATCTCTATCTATTTTACAAGGTAATGAAAACTATATTGAACCGATAGAAAGATATTTGCAATATATAGACTTGGTTGAAGAAGCTGGAAGCCCTTATAATTTAAGCAAAGAAACGCTTTTAAGTCTGGAAGAAACTAATGATGCAATAGGGGCAAAAGCAAAGTCAATTCTTTATTTTAAAGGAATAAAAACAGATTATCATCCTATTGTTGTCAATATGGAAAATGAACCTAAGAGTAAGCCTGTAAGAATACAAAGTTCTCTTTCTGACCTCTCAAATGCAGATATAACAGTTGTTCCGAATCCTGCTAAAGATCATATTACAATAACTTATAATTTGCCTCCAAAACAAATTTACACATTAAAGATATATGATAATAAGGGAATAGAGCTATTGAACAAGACTCTTAATTCTAATAAGGGGATGAAGACAATAGAACTTAAAACTCTTAAATCTGGAACATATTACTATACTATTACAGATAGCAAGAGTGTTGTTAAATCTGATAAAATAATAATTGTTAATTAATAACTGTTATCATAGCATGTGATTTTAATAATTTCATTTATTAGACACCTGCTATTTTCTTATATTATTACACACTTAAAAATACGTAGTTTATATGAAAAAAAGTTTACTGAAACAAATATTACTTTTATCAATAGGCTTATTGATGTATTGTAATTCTTCTTCTCAAGAAGTAAATATGAATAGATGGATAGATATAATATTTTCAGAAGAATGGAGAGACTACGGTTACCCTAACAATATGGAAAGCTTTGATTTTAAAGGAGACTCAACAAATACTAAGATAAAAATTATATCTGGATGGAGAGAAGTAACAAAAACGATAGGAGCAGATTGGGCGTGGTCTTCTTATGATTTCTATCTTGTAACAGATACAATAAGAATATATGGAAATATTAAAGGTGTAGATATTGGTTATAACACATTAAAGAAAGTAGTTGATTGTGACGATAATACAGAAGTTGAAGAAATATATGCAAGGGGAGTATTAGAAAATCTTAATATTAGTAATTGTACAAAACTTAAATATTTTTTTTGTGGAGCTTGTAACTTCGCATCAATTAATTTATCTCAATTGACAGAATTGGAATATTTTTCTATCGGAGGCAATCTAAACATTTCATATCTTGATTTAAGCAATCAGAAAAAATTAAATACTCTTCTTTGCGAAAATACAACTTTAAAAAGCCTTGATTTAAGAGGACTTCCTGACTTGAAAACTATATATTGCTATGATACCAAAATTTCAACTGCTGGTTATGATTCAATATTTTGTGCTCTTCCAGAGCGTTCTGGTATTGGAGATGATTATGGATGGTTTGTTCTATATAGTGATGGATTTCCTTCTTCTTACGATACTGTAATGGCAACAAACTCACAAAATGCTATTTCTAAAGGGTGGTATGTATTAGATAGAGACTATCAATATATGCCTCAAACCACTGGAACATTTGATTGCAATACAATAGGAGTAGAAGATATTAATGTTGATATTGTAGAGGCTAAGGTTTATCCTAATCCTGCAATTGATAAATTAAATATTGACTCAAAGGGAAGAATACAAAGGCTTGAGGTTTTTGATGCTTTAGGTAGAAAGGTTATTTCCAAAACTCCAAACCAAAACAATTTCTACCTTGATGTTTCCAACTTTGAAACGGGAATATATATCCTAAAGCTCCAAACCAAAGAAGGTATTGTTAGCTATAAGGTAGTTAAGAATTAAGTATTATCTTGCAGTCTCAACAACTCCTGTTTGATGATTTAATTCACTTCCTCTAAGTGAATGAGGAATACAAAATATTGTTATCATTACAGAAAAAGCAATTATTGAAGTAATACGAAAGATTTTCTTTTTCAAAAACAACATATTAATAAGGAGGATGACTAAAGCTATTAAGGTTTTGTTGTCTGTTAAGTCGTATCCAAAAGGAAATCCACTCCAATAAACTCCAAAAGCATATTTTTGAACAATTGGTCCAAAGATAAATCCTCCAATAAAAAGAGTTATTAGTGTTAGAATAAGATAGCGAACAACGTTCTTTTTGTTAGCAATTGCTAAAATTAGTCCGTAAGCTGCAAAAAGCATGGAAACAAACATAAATATTATATGAGGAATTATAACTCCAGCAGGAACTTCGCCTTTAAAACGAACTATTAAAGCATCTTCTTCAAAAAGAGTTTGATTATTTATCTTCACATAGTATTCTAATTTCCCTGCATTTGGCTGTATTGGTAAATCAGCAACAAGTTTTTCATCTTTTCTTTGAAAGTTTATTGAAGTAAAGGCATCATTGGTAGGATATTTCCTGTAAATAAGTTGAGCATTTGCAGAAGTGTCTGCAATATTTAGCGTTATGGTATTGCGGTTTGCAGTTGCTGAGCGAGGAAATGAAAGTTTATATTCTTTATTATTTATTGTTATTGTAGTTTTCTTTGGATTTGTTGGGCCAGTTTTTCTTTGATAAACACTTGATGCAAGAGTTAAAACAATTGCAAGAGCCCAAAAGAGAGCAATGGTTGATTTTTTCATAATCAATTATAATTTAATCTTAAGTTCTTTGGTTTTCCCTTCTCTTTTTATCTTGACTTTGTATATTTGATTCTCTTTTAAAGTTCCAAGAGCATCCATATAGGAATAAATATCATTGACTTTTTTGCCATTAAGCTCAATAATAATATCACCATTTAGCATCCCTGCCTTATCAGCTGGCTTTCCTTTTGAAACATTTTCAGCTTTTAAACCATCAGTACTTCCAGTTACATCGGGCATAATACCTAAGGTTACTTTAACATCTGACATATGTCCCTTATTTTTTGTTTCAGCAACCCTTCTAAACCTTAGTTTATTCTTTCTGTTAGCAACATCATTAGCAATATCAAAAACTAAAGATGAAACAATATCCATTCCTTTATAGTTTAATTTATCTGGAGTATCGTATTGAGTGTGATAAGTAGAATCAGCACCAGTTGTAAAATAGAAAACAGTAATATTCTTAGCATAGAAAGATGCATGGTCTGAAGGAGCAATTCCACTTGGAGATAAAGTAACCTTTAAATTGTTCTCCTTTGCGTATTTCTTTATTATCTTTTCAGATTCTTTTGAGGTTCTACTTCCTCCTACTTTAATAGAATTATTTTTTAGCTTTCCAACCATATCGAAATTTAGCATAGCAACAATTTGTTTTGAATCAAAAGGTAATTCCTCAACAAATTTCTTTGAACCAATTAAACCTTTTTCTTCACATGCAAAAGCAATAAAGATTATACTTCTTTTGGACTTAATTGTGGAAGTAGAAAACTTTTTAAGCAAATCGAGCATAAGAGCAACTCCAGAAGCATTGTCATCAGCACCATAATGGACCTTGTTTGTTTCTTTAGAACGAGAGCCACCCATCATTGAGCCTAACCCTAAATGATCAAAATGAGCACCAATAACTATATATTCATTTTTAAGTATTGAATCACTCCCTTCCAAAACTCCAACAATATTTCTTGAGAACTTGTTCTTTGGACCAGCTTGCTTACTATTCATTGCAATTGATTCCATATCTTTGAATGCAACTTCTTGATAGAATGTTTCAAACAAAGGTTTAAGATTTGCTTGCTTAAAGATATTGGTTATATAATCAACAGCCAAACTATCTCCTTTGGATGAAGGAAGACGACCTTGCAACTCTTCTGAAGCAAGATAATAAACAGCTTTTTCAATATTATAATCTGAAATTTTGCCTTCTTGACAAAAAAGATTCGTAGTTAGAAAAGATAAAATAATTAAGATTAGGGTCTTTTTCATATTTTGGCAATTAAAAAGTTTAATTTATTAATCGTCTCTTGGCTGAATTATCATTCCCCATTTTCTTTTAGAAGCACTTTTATCCAATATCTTTATTTCTTCAATAGCATATCTTCCATTTGGATTAATACCTATAACATCAATAATTCCATCATGTAATTTCAAAACAACCTTACTTAAAGAATAATTATTCTTTCTTTTCCATTGTTGAGTAAAACTTTCTTCTGGAGTTTCTGGACGATAGTTAGGACAATCCCAAATATGAACTTCTGTTTGTAGAATTTCTTTCCAACGATATCCATTATAAGACCATATTCTCATTACATTGAGATTTGACCAGTCTCTATTTACTGACATAAAAGAAATTTCATCACCGCCATCACCATCAAGGTCTCCTTCATTGATTAGAAAGAAAACTCCCAAATCTCCAGGTAAATTAAGTGGAGTTATATCATCATTATCTGAAAAAAGCTTAGTTGCACTTTCATATAACATTTCATCAAATCCATCTCCATCCCAATCACCTCTAATTGCATTACGTGTGTTTACATTCTTATTCCAAGTCCATGATGCTGGGTCAGAAGTGTTCTTAACTACATCTGTCCATGGTTTTATTTTTTCTTCGCTTTGATTTTTCTCGTTATCATCTTGAGCAACTAAAGTTTTAGCTCCAATCAGCATTATTAAAGCAAAAGCAATTAAAATTATTCTTTTCATATCAATGAATTGTTTTTATTTTTATATAACTTCTTCGTATCGTAGGTTTTCAATAATATAATTTTGTCTTTCTGGAGTATTATCTCCCATAAAGAAAGCAAGAACTTCCTTAATTCCACTTTCCTTATTTAAAAGAACTGGGTCTAAACGAATATCCTTTCCAATGAAATGTCTGAATTCATCAGGTGATATTTCTCCCAATCCTTTAAAACGAGTTATTTCAGGATTAGTTCCAAGTTTAGTAATTGCAGACTGTTTTTCTTCATCAGAATAGCAATAAAAAGTCTTTTGCTTATTTCTAACTCTAAACAAAGGTGTTTGAAGTATGTAAACATGTCCAGCTTTTACCAATTCAGGGAAAAACTGCAAAAAGAAAGTCATTAACAACATTCTAATATGCATTCCATCAACATCGGCATCGGTTGCAATTACAATATTATTATATCTTAAATTCTCCAAGTCTTCTTCTATATTTAAAGCTGACTGCAAAAGATTAAACTCTTCGTTCTTATAAACTAACTCTTTGGTTTCTCCATAACTGTTAAGAGGTTTTCCCCTTAATGAGAAAACAGCTTGTGTGTTTACATCTCTTGATTTTGTTATTGAACCTGATGCAGAATCCCCTTCGGTAATAAAAAGGGTTGATTCCAGTCTTCTGTCATCTTTTGTATTGTAATGAATTCTGCAATCTCTAAGTTTCTTATTGTGAAGACTTATCTTCTTGGCACTTTCTTTTGCAATTTTTTTAATACTTGCAATATCTTTTCTCTCCTTTTCGCTTTGAACAATCTTTTGAAGAAGTCTTTCTGCTGTTTCTGGATTTTTATACAGATAGTTATCTAAATTTCTTTTAACAACATCTATTATAAAGTTTCTTACAGTTTGTCCCTTCCCATTTGGTTCCATATTAATTGAACCAAGCTTGGTTTTGGTTTGAGATTCAAATATTGGTTCCTGAATTCTTAAACTAATAGCGCAAATTATTCCAGAACGTATGTCTGATGGTTCATAATCTTTCTTGTAAAACTCTCTACATACTTTTGTTAATGCTTCACGAAAGGCTTGTTGATGAGTTCCTCCTTGAGAAGTGTTTTGACCATTTACAAAAGAATAGTATTCTTCTCCATAAGCTTTATCGGAGTGAGTAAGTGCAAATTCAAAATTATCTTCTCTAATATGAATGATTGGATATATTATTTCAGAATCAATATTATTATCCAAAAGATCATAAAGACCATTCTTTGAATAGTACTTCTTATTATTATAGGTTATTATTAATCCTCTATTCAAATAAGCATAGTTCCAAATCATTTTTTCAATGTATTCATCAATGAAAAAATAATTCCCGAACAATTCTCCATCTGGGATAAACTCAATAATTGTTCCATCCTCCAAGTTGGAGCTTTCTATCTTATTATCTTTTACAACTTCTCCTTTTGAGAATTCAGCATCTTTAGATTTTTTATCTCTAATGGATTGAACATAGAAATAGCTTGAAAGAGCATTTACAGCTTTTGTTCCAACTCCATTCATCCCTACTGACTTCTGGAATGAAAGAGAATCGTATTTTGCTCCAGTATTTATTTTTGAAACGCAATCAACAACCTTACCCAATGGAATTCCTCTACCATAATCTCTTACTCTAATCTTCTTAGCTTCATAATCAATGTCTATATCTATGTTTTTACCAAAACCCATTGAAAATTCATCAATAGAATTATCAATTACTTCTTTAATAAGAATGTAAATACCATCATCTGGCGAAGCTCCATCACCCAATTTTCCAATATACATTCCAGGACGAAGTCGTATGTGTTCGTTCCATTTTAATGATTTAATACTTTCGTCGTTGTAATTGGCCCTATTTATTTCTTCTTCCATTGTCATAGAATGCAAAAATACAAAAACTTTTTGTTTGTTGTTTACATTTTCTTTACTTTTGCTGTTTGAATAGAAAAACAATATATTATTATGAAAAAACTAGGTCTATTTTTATGTGTTTTATTTATTTCCATAAGCTTTTCTTCCTTTGCTTCAAATTCTCAATTTAATCCTCCAACCAGCTTAAATGCTTCAAATATTTATTATGATAATGCAACTCTTTCGTGGAGTTCAGATACAAATGCTTATTTATGGATTTTATCTTATAATATTTCTCAAAGCAATACAGCTATTGAACAAGTATTAGCAACTAATTCAACTCAAATATTTGGTTTAGTTTCCAGTATAACTTACAACTGGAAGGTTAGAATGATTGATATAAATGGAGACACAACCCAATGGTCTGAGGTTGCAACTTTCCAAACTCCAGATGAAATAACTGGATGTGATAATATTTCTGGATTAAGTATTGATGCAATGGGAACTAATGGTATTACTGTTCAATGGCAAGCTAATCCTAATCAAACAGAGTGGGAAATTGTTTATGGAGAATTAGGTTCAAATCCTGATTTGGATGGAACAAGAGCAATTGTTTCTAATTATTTCTATGTTATTCCTTCATCTAACTTAATACTTAATAACTGGTATCAAATTGCAGTAAGAAATAAATGTTTGGGAGCTAACAGTGGCTGGTCATATATAAATACTCGTTATATATCTAATCAATTCTACGACCTTCCTGTTCAACAAACCTTTGAAAGTGATGAACAAAATGCAATCTTTGGATTTGTTAATGGCTCATTAAATCCTTGGGTTCTTGGCAATGCTTACAATACAACTTTGGATGGCAGCAATTCCATTTATATTTCAACAACTGGAGGCACAAACAATAATTACTATCCTTTAGTTTCAGCAATCAGTTATGCTTATATTGATGTTTTAATTCCTGATTACGCATCAAGCTTTTACCTGGATTTTAAATGGAAATGTTTAGGAGAAACTTCAAATGACTTGATGAAAGTTTATTTACTAAATTCTAACTCCGCATTAGATATTTACCAATTGCCTCAAGATGTAAACAGAATTGGACAAACTGCATATAATAATCAAAACTCCGATTGGCAAAGTGAGCATATTGAAATTCCAGCAGCATATATTGGACAAGTTAGAAGATTGGTTTTTGCCTGGCAAAACAACTCCTCTACTGGAGGTTTGGGTGGAGCAATTGTAGATGATATTTACATTACAGGAAGATATTGTGCAACTCCAACCAATCCTACTCATAGTTATGTTTCATCCAATTATGCAAACCTTAGCTGGAACTTTGCACAGGAACAGGAATTTTTCAATATTCAATACAGAAAAATTGGAACAACAGCTTGGAGTCAAGTAGATGGAGTAACTTCTAATCATATATTAGATAACTTGGATGACAATTCAACTTATATTTACAGAGTACAAGCAGATTGTGGTTTAGAACAAAGTTTCTACTCCGTAACAGATACTTTCACAACTCTAATTCGTTGTCTTGCTCCTGAAGATGTTCACGCAATTTCCTATTCAACAGATAGTGCCATTCTTACCTGGAGTGATGACCCTAACGTAACTCAATGGTTATTGGAATATGGAGTTGATAATGGAGAAAACACAAACTACACAAGAAAGATTGTTTTCTCAAGACAGGACACTTTAAGAAATCTTACCCCTGACACTTATTACAATGTAAGAGTAAAAGCCATTTCTCTTCAAAATGATACTTCCATTTATTCAAACACATATCGTTTCCACACACTTTGTCCTTACATTACTCAATATCCTTCAAATGAATTACCAAACAGCATAACATGGACAAACCCAAATGGATATTCCAGCTCATATTCTTGCTGGGAAGTTAAGGGAGATACATTACTTTCACCTGTTTACGACTTATCTCAAATTGGATATCCAGAACTTTCATTTAAGTTTCAATTCTTAGATAGCGTAGCTTCATTTACCACAACAAAACTATTAGTTACAAACAACGGAAACATATTCTACAACCTAAAAACCCTATACCAAAGCAACACATTAGCAAATAATACCATTGAACTTCCTCAATATGTAAACGAACATTTTGTTAGATTTGCCTTTGTACCTTCCTATTATCATGAGGTATCAATAGCTAATATTGAGATTAAAGATTTCAATGTTGTTGAAAAATGTAAATCACCAGCAGAAATAATTATTTTGGAACTCACTTCAAACAGCGTTAGTATTGATTGGACAGAATATTCAAACACTACAAGCTGGGATATTATTATTACAGACACCATACTCAACACTTCCTCAAACTTTTCAACAACTATTCATCCATACCAAATAAATAACCTCATCCCAAATCGCCCTTATAAAATTTGGATAAGATCTAATTGTGGAAGCGAAATGGATAATACTTGGACAAAAACAGTTATTCATACCCTTGAAGATCTAAGCTGTCCAACTCCAACCAATTTCTATGCTTATCATATTGCAAGCACAAAAGGCGATGAAGCCATATTCTGCGGTTGGGATGCATTAGAAAGCACAATGTGGGAATTCCAATACAAACAAAAATATGCAGTAGACTGGAACAGAATTATACTATTTACAAATCCTCAATATGTGTTGAGAAATTTGGATATGGAAACAGAATATATGTTTAGAGTTAGAGCAATATGTTCTATGCAAGACACAAGCTACTGGTCCAACACAGTAAACGTAAGAATAAGCGGATTGGAAGATATTACTGACTATAGCTCATTGGTTAAAATATATCCTAACCCAACAACAGACTTACTAAACATAGAAACACAAAGCAATGACTTTGCTCAAACCAGACTGATAGACCAAAATGGCAGAATAGTTATGACTTGGGAAAAACTACCAAACAATATAAACGTTTCCACTCTCCCAATCGGCAACTACTACTTGCAGATTAACACCCCTCAAGGAAAAGTAAATAAGAAGATAATTATTGCAAGATAGTCATCTTGATTAAAGATTAGGATATTTAGAATTAAGACTTGCTCTTTTAAGATTTAGACTTGCATTTTCAGGATTTAAACGAAGATATTTAGGATTGAGAAGCCTTCGTTGTAGTCTGTAAAGCCACTTTTTCAGGTTAAAAAAGCCGCTTTTTCAGGTCGAAAAAGTGGCTTTTTTGGGTAAGAAAAGCGGCTTTACAGAGCAATAGGAAGCCTTCTGAGTTCAAAATAATCAAGTCTAAATCCAAAAAGAGCAAGTCTCAAGACAAGAAGAAGAAGTCTAAATCTAAAATTATAGCAATATTCAATTTAATAACTTAAACATTTATAATTATGGCAATAAGATATTACAGGAAAAAGATAAAAGTAAACATAAACGGACAAACAGTTGAGAAATACATTGCAGACATTCAAGAAGAAACAGTTTTAGGATTTGAACATTTAGCTGAAATCATTGAAAATAATTCAACAATGTCTCGAGGAGATATAGCAGGAGTATTGCTTGAAGCAGAAAATGCAATTGCAACAATGCTTTTGAATGGACACCCTTTCAATTTTGGAGCAATGGGCACCTATTATCCAACAATACAAGCAACAGCGTGTGACACCCCAGAGGAAGTTACTACCAAAACAATTAAAAGGTTTTACGCACTTTTCAAACCCTCAAAATTTTTGAAAGACAAATTTAAGGAAGCAGTATTCCGCCTGGGCGACAATAAGGTTAGAGAAGTTAAATATAAGAGAAAAGATTAGAAAGAGGTGTTTTATTTTATTTCAATTATGAGATAAATAAACTAGCAAGATTAGTAATGAAGATTATAAATTGTAAAATTACGGCATTTAATCTAATAGTTAATATAGTTATACCTTTAGCTATAACAGTTGGTTGGGGATACATAGTAGGGTTATTGTTATTTGAAAGAGAATTTACTCTTGGGTGGATAATAATAGAACTAATGATTACTTTTATATGGTTTTTTGGGGGCTTATATTCTTTATATGCATGTTATAAATATTACAAACATGATAGTAAAGTAAAAATGCAAATAACATTATTTGATGAAGAAAAAATTCAAATAACATATCAATATAAAAAAGACCCTGTAAAAATCATAAACATACAAGATATAATCAAGATAGAAAGATATTATTTTGGTAGAGTTGGACCCGAATTTTATGTATTATTTATTAAAAATGGAGAAGAGCTAATAATATCATCTTTACTTAGCAAAACAGATTTGCTTTTAAGTAAATGCAATACAAGATCATTTAACACACTGAAACCAATTCCTGATGAATGGTAGTTATTCCATTTGATTTCTTAATCGTTTTTGGTAAGCTTGATTATGGTGTTTAGCATCTTTTCTGTTTGGGCGGCTCCTTCTCCTAAAATAAATCCAATTTCTTGTACTTGACGGAGGTTTTGCTGGATTACATCGGTTACTCTATTTATTATTTCTTGAGGTTTATCTTCATTATCATAGAGGTTTCTTATCAAAAGAGCAACTCTTTTATGTGGTATTAATGCAAAGAGTGTTACGTTAACCAGTCTGTCTGAAAAATCAATATCTTTATTAATAAATGCTTCCTCTCCTTTCAAAACAAAGTCAATTTGAGTGGAAACGCTCTTTGGGACTAATGAGTTTACATTTGCTCCAATTAATGCAGGGATTATTTCATCTATCTCCTTAGCTTCATCTCCCAATATTTCAATAAATGAAGCATTGGAATCGGCAATTTTCATATTCTCATCAATCACAGCAACCCCAATCTTAAGGTTATGTATCATCAATGACAGGGCTTTTGAGGCTTCTGCATTATGGGTTTGTTGTAAATGAAGAATATCTTTTAGATTATGTATTTCGTCTTGTGATGATATAAGTTCTTTTGTTGTTGTTTCCAATTGTTGATGGAATATACGATTTCCTTTTTGTGTGTGAGTAAAGCACATATCTTCCGTTGCTATTCCCTGTGCTATTGCTTCTGCAAGACCATAACATGTTCCATATCCACAAGCTCTGCAATCGGTATGTCTTCCACTTGTTGCCTTATCTAACTTCACAAAAGCTTCTTCCATTTCTTCCTGGGTTGGGGTTGGAAGAGTTTGTTTATCTTCTTTGTAATTACAAATTATATCGGGTAAAGAAGAGTGTTTAAAGATATTATCTTCCCATGTCTTTTTATCAAAATTTGCAATTCTTTTCTTTACATATTCTGTAACCAGGTTATGTCTTATAAACTTTTGTCCTTTTGCAGATGATCCTGGACCAGCTATACATCCTTCACAAAAGTAGAGATTGAAATTCTTATTAAACTTATTTCCATGTTCTGCAAACTGCTTTACAGCTCCAATTGAGTCGTCTGCTCCCTGTGCTGAAATAAATTTTCCTTCAATAAGTGATGTTGATAAATCACATGCCTCAACAAATCCTTCTGGAATTGGATATAAAGCTCCTTCAAAACCTAATGGTGAATCAAAATCGGAAAAAGAAACTGACTCTTCTCTTATTTTTAATTCTCTGAAAATTCTTCTAAGCTCTCTAAATGACAAAACAGCATCTAATCTGGCAGAGTTTTGATGGCGATTAATGTCTTTTTTTGCCCCAAGACAAGGTGTAATGCTTACTATTTTTAAATCTTTCCCATAAATATTTCTTAATACTGCTGCTGTTGCATTGGCTGGAGAAACAGTTGGAGTTATATTGCTTACAATGTCTGTTGCATACTTTTCAATATACATATTCATTACTGGGCAATGAGATGTCAGAAGAAATTTACCGGAATTATCATTAGCAAAATTTGCTTGACGTTTTGCAACTAAATCAACTCCAAAAGCAACCTCTGTAACATAATCAAAACCAATTTCACGAATCATTCTGACAAACTTTCTGTAGTCAGTTATGTCTTCAAATTCTCCTGCAATTGAAGGATCGCAAATTGCAGCTACCTTGTTTTCACTTTTTATTAATTCCTTAACTACTGCTATTGAGTCCGTCACACTAATAGCATTAAATGAGCAAGCCTTAATACATGTTCCACATCCAATACATCTTTCTTCAATAACTTCTGGATAAATGCTTTCCTTACTTACTTTAATTGCCTTAACTGGACATTTCCTAACGCAAGAATAACAGGATGTGCAATTCTTTTGATTAAATGTATATACGTTGTTGCTCATAAAATGGTATTATTATTTGAATACAAAACTAATATAAAAAAGTAAAACTTGCAACTAAATTACTTTTTTATGCATTTTTTTACTCCAAAATTTGCAAATACAATTAAAATAATATACTTTTGCAACTTGAAGATAAAAAGTTTAATGCAGAAATACAAATTTTACATATTATCAGCTCTGTTTGTTATTGGTCTATTTATTAGTCCAACAGTTTCCTTTGAGGAAAGAGCTGATGTTGCATTAAAGTTTGAATCTGGCTTATTGATTAAAAACAAAGTTATTTTTGGATCTTCTGATTCATTTATATCTATTGCAAAATCTAATTCCAGATCTAATTTAGAATTAATTCTTTCTGAAAGAAGACAAGGGATTTCAAAACTTGATAACCCAACTTTTGCAGATCAATTAAGCCTTTCTGTTATCAATAATCCTTTTGATAAGTATTCTTACTACAGAAGTAAGTATCTTCAACGCTACAAGGTAGCAAAATCAATCTACCAGCTCAATTCATTACTTATATAATACATATTAAGTATTTTGTCTGTTTCTAATTGAAAATTCAGGAAGTCAATTAGGAATATTTTATCCTATCATTTTTATGAATTTATTTGTTTTAACGCCGAAATATCGTATAAATGATATAGGAAATTGGGACATTAAAGCTTTTTTCAATAAGTAATTACAAACAATTTGACAATTTGTTTTAAACATATTAAGCTACTCTTTTAATAAAAAGGGTAGCTTTTTTTTGTTTTATCCCATAACAAAAAACACAAATTATTCCTCATAATCTCTACCCATCTTTTTATCTGTTCTTTATAACTTACAAGTTTTAGAGATAAATATTGTGTACGATGCGGACAAAGTAAGAGGTAGTAAGTTCTTTGAAGCCATATATGAACATATAGTCAATACGCAAAAGATTTATTGGACAGCTGTTAAAAAATAGCTATTACCTAAGCTATATATCATAGATTCAGCTACTATATTTCTATTTAAACAGATACTTAATAATAAATTGTTTTTTGTGAGTTTTTAAGATAAGCTGCAATATTAAATGGAGTTTTGTATTTTTGATATAATTATGCTACATAAAGAATTATTAATCTGATTTTGATTTCTTTTTCATCCATATATTTCTTTTTTTTATTATGTTTTTAATAGTTGCTATATGATTATGCAATTACATTGGTAACCTAGTATTGTTATTTTTTTAATTTTGGAGACTTTGTGGAGCTTCTTCATTTTTTTTCTATTCTCTCTATCTTAAGTCGTAGTTCTCGGTTTTCTTCAAGTAATTCATAGTATTTCTCTTTGTAATCTACTCTATTATATATAGGAGAGGGTTCGTTTGCTTCATTTTCAGATTCAATAGGCTTAATATATGCCTCTTTTAGCATTTTCCCTTCACCTGTAAGAAGCCATTCTGGATTGATTTCTTCGTAATATAGTAATATTTTTCGTATTATTTCTTCACCCAAGGAGCCATTATTTTTCTCCATTTTGGAAAAATAGCTATTGCTTACACCTATTTTAATGCTAATTTGATTAAAATTAATACGCTTATATTCAGCATATTGAAAGAGTCGCGTAATTATTTTCGTAGTATTTTCCATTTTTATTTGGTAAATTCGTAATATAGTTATATTTTTGTAAAATAATTATATCTTTGGCCTTATTCTGCAATGTAGACAAATTTGACAAAAGTACAAAATAGAAATTAAATAACCTAATAGTTGGAATATTAAAACAGAGATAAAAAGGAAGGTTTGTATTATTGGTTAGAGTGTACGCAGCTAATACAATTGCTTTTTTGCTAGAAGTATTAATTGTTAATGGTTAGATGAAAAATATTAATATTATTTAATTCTATATCTGAAATAGTTAAAAATTCATCCATTAAATATTAGAATAATTTTAAGCATTATAGCGTATGAGAATATTTTATTTTATTTTAGCATTAAGTTTTTTTATTAATACTTATGCTCAAACAACATTAAATCCTATATCAACAGATGTATGTCAAGGTAAAGACATTGTTTTGAATATTACATTTGATGCATCAACATCACAACCTTGGCTACTTGTTTATTCAAGAGATGGGGTGTATGATACCGTTAAGAATGTTGTTATAAATCCTTTTGAAATTAGACACACATCTCCATCAGTGGGAATACATACTTATGATTTAGTGTCAATAAATGGAGTAAATGTTATTTCTTCTCCTATACAAGTTAATGTTCATTCCAAACCAATTCTTGGAACTATTAATTCAGATATTGGACCTATTTGTGCCGGGCAATTAATCAATCCTCCTTTTGGATTGTTCTCTGGAGGAGTTTGGACTATTAATTCAATCCCAGCAATTCTACCAAAAGTAGCTATTGGTTATGAAGATGGCTCTTACTTAAGGTATGAAGTAAATGATGCGTATTGTGGCTTGATAACTAGTAATTCTGTAAAGTTAATTATTCATGATATCCCTGAATATAGGCTGTTAGAAAATATAGGAGAAGATGAAATTACTATTACTTGTAATTCTTCTACTAGTGATTTTGCAATATCTACCTATAATAATGGAAATAATGATACCAATAATTACTATCAATGGTATTTTGGGAATATACCTGTCAATCCAATGGGTGATTCTCAACGATTGGCAATATGGGCATATGATTTTTCTCATGCTTATCCAAATATTAAGGAACCAATATCTGTCGATGTAACAAATGCTTGTGGGACAAGAAAATTTGATTCTATAATGATATTAGATTCTACAATGTATGTCCCTACTAATCCTAATTTCCCTGCACGAACTCCTCCAAATAACAATATTTTCCCTTTAACTGTTGCAGAAACATTTATCGAACCAACAATAAATTATCCTGCACCATATTATTTTGTATCTACAGATAATATTACATATCCAGTAGGTTCTAATATGGATATATATATTCCTTATCTTGGAAACACATACAATTGTATTATTGCAAACACAATTACAAGTGTAATTGGAACTAACAGAACAATATTTCTAGATAGAGGGACTCATGCCCTCCCTGCTCAAGGAGGAATGGCTGATAATACAAGACGAGACCTTCACATAGTTGGGGCGTATGATGGAGTAGATAAACCTATTATCCAAATTACATCCTCAACAAGTGGTAGTAATTCTACATTTGCTTTCTATACAAGAGTTGTTTTCGAAAATTTTATTATAGATGGTAATAACCAAGGTTATGGCAAATATTTTATGAGAATTGCAAAACAATATCATAATTCAACAGATGGTTTAATTTTAAAAAATCTGAATATAAGAAATATTGGATCTGGAGCAGGAGCATTTGATAAACAAAATGGATTCTTGGATATTTTGGATAATTTATCTCCTCCTATAAGAAATGAATCAGATATTGCACGTAGATATTTAATAAATGTAAATTTTGAATCTGCAAACTATACATCTTCTTTTTATAGTCCAATAAATATTAATACTACTGATGGATTATATTTTAAAGGTATAACAATTGGATACAATCCAAGTCCGAATATTGCAGCTATACATATTTCTCACGCATATAGTACTACAACAGCACCACTATCTGACACTTTAGGGTGTAAAAATATTATTTTTGATTGGCCTCTAAACATTCCTATTGGTAACTTTATTGATATTGGGCGTTATAATGCAAGAAGAATCTCTTTTCCAATAGATTTTCGTTATGTTGCCCTCCCTATAAATTATACAGGGGCAAGAAGTACAACAGCTCCACCCATAGTAGTAAGGAATACTCCTCCAACAAATACTGAGTTCAATAATACTACATATACTTATTATGATTTGTTTGAAGACGTATATTTGGTTAAACCAAACTCTACTTCAAATTCAGGAACAAATCAATTAAATAAACTAAAAACACTTATCAATAATGCTAAAATTAACTATGAATGTACCTTACCTGATTTAGATATTAAGATGCTTGGCCTAACAAATGGAGGATTTACAGTGTCTGATTTTGGAGACCGAATAGTTAATATTGCATTTATTGATACAATTACGACTTATTATTCTCAAAATAATTTAATTCCGTTTAATGGGTCTCCAATAATTTTAGATTCGCTTAATGCACATCGTATCAAATTACATAATATGGATTATTCATCCTTCTACCATTTACAAAATGCAATTAAGAATGGAGATAATCTAATAACTAATTCTACAAAGTCAACATTTTATAATTCAAGATTTAAAGAGTATAGAAATTCAGGGACACTATTTACTATTAACACTAAGTCTTATGATACTACAATTTTTGCAACAATTTGCTATGGACAAACATATAATTTTAAGGGGCAAGAGTTTTCAACTACGGGTATATATTATGATTCTCTTCAAACGGTAGGAGGTTGCGATAGTATAATTGTCTTAAATTTAACAGTTAACCAGCCAATTATTACAAATATCTCTGCTACGATTGATTGTAATGAGACTTATACTGAAAATGGATTTAATGTAGAAAATCACAGTGGTATATATGCTCTTTATCTAGTATCTTCAACAGGATGTGATAGTATAGTGTACCTGGATCTACATGTAAATCCAGGTTATGAGTCATATACCTATGTTAATATTTGTCCGGGGGAGACTTATGATTATAATGGAACACCTGTAAATCAAGAGGGGTTATATACAATTTTTTATGAAAATGAATTCGGTTGTGACAGTATTATAAATGTATACCTTACTGTTAATAATCCTGCTGTTACAAATATCTCCGCTGAAATCTGTCAAGGGGAATATTATACTTTGAATGGGTTTAATACTAATACTCCAGGCTTAAATACTTTAAATCTACAAACCTATAAGGGTTGTGATAGTACTGTAAACCTAACCACTAATACTCCAGGCTTAAATACTTTAAATCTACAAACAATACAAGGATGTGATAGTACAGTAAACTTAAATTTAACAGTAAATCCTTTACCACGAATAGCATTAGGAGATACTTTAGTATTTTATAATGGACAGCAAGTAGAGGAAATTACATTAACTGGGGATGTGCCAGGTGCATTATATAAATGGTTTGGGGAAATGTCCCCTATCTTTGACTATATGGATTCAGGAATGAATGTTCTTCCAAGTTTTGTGGCTACAAATAATGGGCCAGAGCTTTTCTCAAGTCTATATTCAGTAACATCAAGCTATACATATTTGAATAAAACATGTTATGATACATCTAATTTTACAGTTATTATTATACCAACTCCAAGTTTTATTTTAGACCCAAGTCATCAAACAGTATGTCATGACAAAATGATAGAACCAATATCATTGACAGGTACTTCTTCTATGATAAATACTACATATAGATTTAACTTAGTCTCTGGAGATGTAGCAAATCCTAGTGATTATAGTGGTATCGTATTCCCCACATCTGGATATGGCCTAATATGGGGACTTGCATTCCAAAATTATGGGATATCGCCAAATGAAATTGTATATAGTGTAACACCTATATATGAATATAATGGAGTAGAAAGCGTAGGAGAATCTCAAATATTCTCAATAACAGTCAATCCATTAGCAGTAACCAACCTTACCGGAGAAATCTGTCAAGGAGAATATTATACTTTGAATGGGTTTAATACTAATACTCCAGGCTTAAATACTTTAAATCTACAAA
>JAFNAR010000052.1 GCA_017860255.1 Bacteroidota bacterium
TATAAGGTGTAAACTAAAAATAGGACGATAAATCAAAAGTGTAAATATCATTTAGTACAAATTAATAATTTGTCAACCTTATTCAGGACGGGTCATATATCTACATAAAGCAAATAAATATTATAATTCGAAATATATTTAATGATGAAATCGAATTCAATAATAAAGATTATAACTAATAATAAAATATTATTGAGAATTGAATAATAAATACTAATTGAGCAAATCGACTAATTCTTTTTTCATCTCCTCGTCAATATCTCTATATCTTGCGAATGCTTTGCTGCCTTCTGAGTGTCCTGTAAGAGAGCTGATAAGATTAGGATCTTCAACTTGCTTATATAGATTGCCGATAAATGTTTTTCGTGCTGTATGAGTGGATGCTACTTCATATAATGGCTTTTGTTCTTGTAGCCTTGTTAATGGATTAAGAATTGTAACAACTCTGTCAATGCCTGCTTGTTTCAATACCTTTTTAATATCAAAATTATATTTAGGCTGAGAAATAAAAGGAAATAGTTTTTCTCCCTTATAATCTTTATATTTATCTATAATCTCTTTTGCAATATTATTAAGTGGAACTCTTAATGTAACAGGATCGTTTTTCTTCTTCAAGGCAATATATTCAATAGCTCCATTAATAATATTATTCTTTGTTAATGAATATAAATCTGAAACTCTACAACCAATTACACATTGAAATATAAAAATATCTCTTTGTATTTCTAACTCATTAGAATAAGAAAAATCGTAATTATATAAAGTGTTTCTTTCTTCAATAGTAAGATAAAAAGGTGTGCCGTAAACTTCTTGTTTGAGTTTGAATTGTGCAAATGGATAGTTATTTGTATGATTGTTCTTTATGCTCCAATTAAAAAACGTTCTTAATATAGTGAGGATACAAGTAACTGCGTTTTGTCCTTTTGGCTTTGGAAGTTGTGTCTTTGGAACTTCTTTATATATTTCTGGAAATTTTTCCATAATACTTACCTCATTAAATAAGTATTGTTCAAATAAGTCCAAAATATCAACGGAAAACGTGTTTAAGGACAATATGAAATTATTTTTGATGCTTAATCTATAGTAGAGTTCAAAGCGTTTTAATTTACCTAAGACGACTTTATATGATTGTAGCCTATTAGTTGAAACTTTCGAAGAGTAAATAAACTTCTGAAATAATTGAAAAAAGTTATTATCTTCTGCAAGATTAAATGTTTTATTATTATCTGGATTAATTAATCTATCAATATACTTTGTAAGGTTTTCGCTTGTTATATATTCCGATGATTGTTTTAAGTTTTCAAATGCTTGTAATATTATTCTCTTTGTCTCTGAAACTTTATAATTAATCTTATTCCTTTCAATGTTGTTTATTAATACCTTTGCTTTAATACATTCTCTATTATTATCCCATTGATTAGGGTTGACTAATATGTCACTAACATAGAATAGTTGTACCATTCTTCCGTCCGTTAGTCTAAATCGTATTTTCGCAAACTCTTTTTTGGAACTTCTGATAAAAGCACGTATATTTGCCACTTGAAATGTTGTATTTTATTTCTGCAAATATATAAAAATTGCACAACATTTGCACAACATAATATATAAAAAAACAGACAAAAATAGAATGAAAAATTATAACTCCCTGCAAGACAATATTGAAATGAATGGATGAATATATATTCGACAATAATTAATATTTTGCTCGGGGGTACTAATTAAAACCAAGTTTTTATATGATTGAAACCAATTCAACTAACGACTTTACATTACAAAGTTCAATTAGCTTTATTTTAAAGCATAAGTTTACTTTAATAATAGTCTTTATTATTTCAACAATAGTTATAGGACTTCTTTCTTTATTGCTCCCTAACTACTATAAGTCACAAGTTACGCTTATGGCAGCTGAAACAAATTCTGTTTCAAAAGCAGTACTTTCTCAAATGGATAACTACGATGCGTTAAGTTTTGGAAAAGAAAAGGATGCTGAGTATTTAATGGAAATTCTTAATTCAAGCACCATAATATCTAAAACAATTTCCAAATTTAATTTGGCAGAACATTATGGAATTGAGGCAGAAAACACACAGGCAAGAAGCGATAAACTCAATCAAAGATTAGTTTCAAACATTAAAATCAAAAGAACAGAAAACTTAGGAGTAAAGCTTACAGTTTGGGATACAGATCCTAATTATGCTGCAAATATTGCCAATTATATGGCTTCACAAATGCAGGTTTTGAGAAATGATATGAAAAGGGCTAAAATGGACTCTTTGGTTATTGCTCTAACAACTTCTCGCAATAGATTACAAAAAGATATTGACTCATTGGCAGGTAAATTTGCAAAACTTGCTATGCAACATAAGATATTTGATCCAGAAAAAATGTCAGATAGAATGAGTCAAGAGCTTGCCAAACAAATTGCTTCAGGCAATCAAGCTGCTGTTTCAAGATTAGAAAACAAGTTATCTCAAATTGGAGAATTTGGACCTGATATTTCTGAGATGAAAATCTTATTGGAAAGAAAGACAGAAACACTTAAGAACTGGGATGAAAAGCTTGAACAAGTTAAAGTTGATGCTCAAAGCAATGTCCCAAACGATTTTATTATAGATTCAGCATATCCATCAGAATTAAAAGACAAACCAAAACGTTCAATTATTGCAATTCTTGGAGGAATTGGTTGTTCTTTTCTTGCAATATTTGTTTTAATACTTAGAGATAAGAATAAAATTGCAAAGAAAGAAAATGAGGTTTCTTAATCAAATAATTGATTACATCAAGAAAATCCTTTCTCCACTTCTTGGCCTTTGGAAAAGTGTGAATGATAGAACTAAAACTATTATCATAATCTCTTCTCTTTGTGCTCTATTTATTGGGATTGGCTATTCCTACATCGACTATGAATATTATATTTATGGAGTAATACCAATAGTTCTTCTCCTTTTGCTTTTATATTATTATCAATTAGACAAAGTGCTTTATTTAATTGCATTACTTACTCCCTTGTCAATAAATATGCTGGTGAGTGAAACAACTGCAATGACACTTCCAACCGAACCTTTGTTAATTTTATTTACTCTTGTCTTTTCTATAAAAGTTTTGGTTGATGGTAAATATAATACAAAAATTCTCACTCACCCAATATCTCTTGCTATTGCTTTTTATTTGTTTTGGATGCTAATAACATCATTTACCAGTATTAGACCGATAGTTTCTTTCAAATTCTTTACTTCAAAGATATTTTATATCATACCTTTCTATTTGGCAATAATACCTTTGTTTTCTAATTTCAAGAAAATCAAAACGATGTACCTTTTCTATGCAACCTCCTTAGTATTTGTTGTGATTTATGCAACAATTAGTTTCGCACAAAAAGGCTTTGAATTTGACGAATGTTTTTATATAATGCAGCCATTCTATAATGACCATACTGCTTATGGTGCAATCCTTGCAATGTTTTTGACCTTAACTTCATTCTTCATTTTTTCCAAATCAACAAATAAATGGGGAAGATTGTTTTACTTTGCTTTGTTTGGAGTTTTCCTTACAGGATTAATTCTTTCTTATTCAAGAGCAGCATGGATGAGTATATTACCAGCAATTGGAATATATTTGATACTCAAATTCAGGATAAAACTAAAATTAATACTAACTGTACTTTTTGCAGGAATTCTTTTCTTCTTTGCTTTTCAAACTCCAATACTTCAATTGTTGGAGAAAAATAATCAAGACTCTTCAGGAAATATTGCAGAACACATATCTTCAATGTCCAACATCAGCACCGATGCATCAAATGTTGAAAGACTTAATCGTTGGGCTTGTGCCTTTAGAATGTTTGAAGAAAAACCATTCTTAGGATGGGGGCCAGGGACCTATCAATTTGAATATGCTGGTTACCAAAAGTCATATCAGCTTTCAACCATAAGTACAAATGCTGGGAATTTAGGAAATGCACATAGCGAATACTTTGGACCAATGACTGAAAGTGGAGTTTTGGGGATGATTTCTGTAATTATTCTCTTTTCCACAGTAATCTACACTGGAGTAAAAGTATATAAAAGAGCTCAAAACAAAACAGAAGGACAGTTAGCAATATTTCTGACTATGTCATTAGTAACTTACTATACTCATGGAGTGTTAAACAATTTCCTTGACACAGATAAGTTATCCATTCCTTTTTGGTTTTTCACGGCTGCAATAGTTGCCTTGGATATTTATTCACAAAAGCGTGAAAGAATCTAATTAAGCAAAATCCCAAAAGCATTTCATTCAACTCATTGATTTTATCTCGAACTTTTTAGTCTTAATAATATTTTAAGGCTTAATATTCTAATGAATATCCTATTTCTCTTTATTTAAACAAAGAAACAGTCTACTCAAATCAAATAAAAACTTATTTAAATAAGGAATAAATTCAGTAAGGTGGCATCATACCATAAGTAAGGTGGCATGTTACTCAAGTATGGTAGCACGATACTTCTGTAAGGTGGCACCATACATAAACTATGGTACGACCATAACACCATTATGGTCGTACCATAACTAAACTATCTACGTACCATAAGAAATTTATACCTTATCTTATTCAACTATAATAAGGTTTTGATACACTTATATCAAATAAAAATAAATTAAGAAGTAATTTCCTGTTTAAGCAATAAATAAAAATTATGAGAGTTTTACTCTTAAAACAATTATAATATGAATATGTACAAAAAAGTTTTTGTTGCTGCCTTTCTTTTGTTAGTTGCAGTTTCTATTAATGCACAAGATGCAAATCAAGTTTGGAAAAAGGCTATTAAAGAATACTATAAGCCTTCTTTAAATGTTTTAGATGTAGATTATTTTTTTATTGAAAGGGGAGTTTATGATGAAGTAAACGGAGGTTATAAAGATTCTCTTAAAGAAGTAAAGACAAGTAGTAAAATGGTATTTGACAATAGTAAGGGATTTATATCCTTAAGTAATAACATTTATTCTTCTTATAGCTATCTTGACACTAATACAACAATACACTACTATAGAAAATATATAGCAATTAATAAAATAGGTAAAGGTGTTTCTTTCGGTGATTATATGAACCATAGTATGATTGTTAGTGAGTTTGATTATTTTAGATTTATGATTCAACCAAAATACTATAAGGATACTACTCCTAATTTCTATAATAGTTTTAAAGACAAGGATTACTATGTTTTTCAGTGGATAGATAGCACGAAGATTGTCAATAATATTTTGATGATAGAAAAGGTAAGTGCTTATGTAAATACTCAAACCTATAATATTGATAAAATAACTACTGAAAGAGAAAATAATACTTTGGCAGAAATTAGTTTAGGTGCAATTTATAGAGAAATAAAATTCAAAAGAAACATTGAGGAGGAGAAAAGAGGAAAGATTGAGGACTATATGTTAGATGTTGATAATGATTTAAGGAAGGATTATTTGCTTGTAAGGAATAATTTCCCTTGGGCGATTGAAACTCAAGAAAAGATAAATCAGGATAAGATTAAGGATTCCATAGTTAATGAATGGAAATCAAGACCAAGTTTATTAGATAAAGAAGATTTGAATAGAGCTTATATAGACTTTGAAGGAAAGAAACACTATCTAAAAGATGAAAAAGGTTGGATAATGTTAGATAGTTGGTTTTCTACATGCTTTCCTTGTTTTGAATTTATGAAGATGGTTTATGATAATTATTCTGAATTTGAGAAAAGAGGTATAAAGGTATTATCTATAGACTTAGTAGAAAAACCAAATCCTCACCTAAAGAGCTATTGTGAGAATCAGAAAATAAAAATGGATCATGTTCTCTTCTCTCAAAAGAATAATAAACTATTTCCAATATATTCCCCAGTAATAGTATTAATTAATCCAGAGAAACAAATAATTTATAAAGAATATGGCCCTTCTCGAGATATTCAAAGCTTTTTGAAAAATATTGATGAGGTATTAAACAAGAAAAGATAATTCCTATTATATTATTTCGAGTAAATTATTTTATTAGCTTTGCAGATATTTATTTAAGGTATTATGATTTACTTTTGTATATATATTCTAATCTTGATTTCTCTTTTGGCTTTCTCTTTTGTTAGTGGAGTGTTGTGTTATTTTGTCAGAAAAGATACTAAGGTAATAAAGAATGAGGCTTTTATTTTCGTTGCTAATTCCATTTCAGATAAACAGATAATTTATGAATATGGTTCATTTTGTGATATTCAAAGCCTTTTACTAAATATTGATGAGGTATTAAGAAAAATAAACATTAAGAATAAGTTATTATACTATATGTGAAGAATAAATATCATATAGATTAGAATTGACAAATAAATAACTCGAAGTTAAACTAATAAGAATAAGAATGAAAAAAGGATTACTGCCATTTCTTTTTGCATTGATTATATGTAATTTAATTATAGCCCAAGATAATCAACAAATCAATGCAAAACCTTTAATACAAAAATTAAAATATAATTTAGAGTTTACATCTCGAATTAGTTTGATTGATGGTTTTGTTCCAAGCATTAGTTTTGATGCTAATTATTTTGTTGATAAAAGAAATAGTTTTGGTATTGGTATGGGGGCTTGGTTTTAAAAGTGAATTGTTTAAATATAATTATAATAAGCAAGTTGAATCTTATGGAGAAGTGTGGTATTATGGAGGATTAGCTGAGGCGAATTACTATCTTTTCCCTATTTATCTTAAGTACTATTTTATAGCAAAAAAGACTTCCGTTTCTGAGATTGGTTTAGATGTTAGATTTATTTATACATTCAACTATTTAGATGTGTTTGATGATTCTATAACGAGTTTGCCTGATTACCATCTTCAAACATCTTATAATAGACAAATGGCTTATCTTGAAACTAATATTATTTTTGGGTTTGACCTTTGTAGTTCAAATAAACTACTTTTATCTACTGGGTTTGGTTATGGTTCCTATAATATGGTTCAACCTGTAAAAGAAACAGGATTGTTTGGTATAGGACAAAGTGGCTTTAAGATAAAGTATATGAAATATTCAATCGCATTTGTATTTTAAAAGGATTTATTATGAAAAGGATTTTATTAGTTATATTATTGTTTTTACCTTTTTTTCTTTTGGCACAAAACAATAGAAAGTTTAGTATAGAAACAGATTGTGGTGTTTTATACTCAACACAATATAGAGATAATTCTCAGGATAATAACTTTGTAGGAATTAATCTTATGTATAACTTAAATAATACTTTCTATATAGGTTTAGGAGCTCAATATACTCAAATAAAGAATTTTTATACTCTTGTTTCTAATGACCCTTGGGCTAATCCAGATTATGAGAGAAGACAAAGATTTTTTATGAATGACTTTCCACTCTATGCTTATTTTAGGGTTAATATTTCATCTTGTAACTGGCAGCCATTTATTAATTTTAAGATAGGCTATACTTTTACAAATTATCCAGAAAATACTATTGCAAAAGATACATATTATGATACTGATTGGAAGGGAAATCATGGTTTAATGTTTAGTCCAAAGATAGGTGTGGAGTATAGAATAAAGAATATTGTTGGTGTTTATGCAACAATAGGAATGAGATTTCAAAGGGTGAGATATAATAATTATGTGATTAAAGATGTTTATCATCAGAATTGGGTAGTCGGATATTCTTCAAGAGAGATATTGGTTTATCCAGAAAAGTCAGATATTATTAGTTATATGAAAACAATAGAGTTTTCTTGTGGCGTTAGATTCTAAATATTATTCTGTTGATTGGAATACAAATTAAAAGGTAATAAAATCTAATTCTATAAATTACATAAGCTTCAAAATATTTAATTACCATATTTTTTTGTTATTGATAATTTATCTAATTATTACCTCGTTATTTATTGTTTTATTAGTTTTTTTGTCAAAACTGACAAATAAATATGCTATTTTTGCAGATTGATTAAAATGGAATAGATTTTGATTGTATTGAACAATTAAAATTAATGAAACTTTCATTAACAGATTAAAATAACAGTTAAATAATAATAAAGATGTCAAATTTTCTTTCACAACTTTTCGGGAATAAGTCTCAGAGAGATTTAAAAGAACTTAAGCCAATACTACAAGAATGCTTAGTATATTCCGATAAAGTTATAAACCTAACCAACGATGAGCTTAGAGATAAAACCAAAGAGTTTAAGCAAAGAATTAATAATGAAATAGCAGAGGAAGAAGCAAGAGTTAATACAATTCGCCAAAGAATAGATACAGAATTGGATATGCCTATTGAAGAAAAACAATCTCTATACTCTGAATTGGAAGAGTTGGAAAAAAAGGCATATGATAAGACACAAAATGTATTAAATGATATTCTTCCAGAAGCTTTTGCAGTTGTGAAGGAAACAGCAAGACGTTTTGCCGAAAATGAAAAGGTTGAGGTTACAGCAAATGATTATGACAAAGAATTGGCATCCTATAAAGATAATGTAAATATTGTAGGGAATAAGGCATTTTTTGATAACTCTTGGATTGCAGGAGGAAACACCATTAAATGGGATATGGTTCACTACGATGTTCAGCTTATTGGAGGAACTGTTTTGCATCAAGGGAAAATTTCAGAAATGGCAACAGGAGAAGGAAAAACCCTTGTGGCAACTCTACCAATATATTTGAATGCTTTGCCTGGAAAAGGAGTTCATGTTGTTACTGTTAATGATTATTTGGCTAAGCGTGACTCTGAATGGAATAGTATGATATTTGAGTTCCATGGACTAAGAGTTGATTGCATTGATAAGCATGAACCAAACTCTGAAGAAAGACGTCAAGCTTATAATGCCGACATTACTTATGGTACAAATAATGAATTTGGCTTTGACTATCTAAGAGATAATATGTGTAATAACACAAACGAGATTGTTCAAAGAAAACATAATTATGCAATTGTCGATGAGGTTGACTCAGTTTTGATTGATGATGCTCGTACTCCACTTATTATTTCTGGTCCAACACCAAAGGGAGATGATCAGGAGTTTGAACGTTTCCGCCCAGTAATTGAAAAACTTTATAATGTTCAAAGAGGTTTCGTTACTCAAATTCTTGCAGAGGCAAAAAATCTTTTAAAGGAAGGAAGAACTTCAGATCAAGAACGTGAAGGAGGAATGTTATTACTTAGAGCTCATCACGGACTTCCAAAGAATAAGGCTTTAATTAAGTTTTTGAGTGAGCCAGGAATGAAATCACTTTTGCTTAAGACTGAAAACCAGTTTATGCAAGACCAAAGTAAGGAGATGTATAAAATTGATGACCCTCTTTACTTTATTATTGATGAAAAAGTGAACTCAATAGAACTTACCGATAAGGGAATGGAATATCTTGCTCAATTGGGAGAAGATCCAAAGATGTATATGCTTACCGATGTTGGAAGTGAAATTGCTGAACTTGAAAAAGAAGAACTAACTCCAAAAGAAAAAGCAGAAAGAAAAGAAAAAATACTTCAATCTTATGCTACTCAATCCGACAGAGTTCATACTATTAACCAACTTCTAAAGGCTTACACTCTTTTTGAAAAAGATGTGGAATATGTTGTTGTTAACAATCAAGTAAAGATTGTTGATGAACAAACAGGTCGTATTATGGAGGGAAGACGTTATTCCGATGGATTGCACCAAGCAATTGAAGCAAAGGAAAATGTTAAAGTTGAAGCAGCAACCCAAACCTATGCAACCATAACACTACAAAACTACTTCCGTATGTACAAAAAGCTTGCTGGTATGACTGGTACAGCCGAAACAGAAGCAGGAGAGTTGTGGAATATTTATAAATTAGATGTTGTTGTTATTCCAACCAATCGCCCAATTTCTCGTTTGGATGAAAATGATTTAATCTATAAAACAAAACGTGAAAAGTTCAATGCAGTAATTACTGAAATTGAAAGCTTAGTTTCAAAAGGAAGACCTATTTTGGTTGGAACAACATCAGTTGAAACATCAGAGCTTTTAAGCAAAATGCTTACAATGCGAAAGATTAAGCATAATGTATTAAATGCTAAGCTGCATAAAAAAGAAGCAGATATTGTTGCAGAGGCAGGCCGTACAGGAACAGTTACCATTGCAACCAATATGGCAGGTCGTGGTACCGACATCAAGCTTGGTGAAGGAGTAAAAGATGCAGGAGGGTTAGCAATTATTGGTACAGAAAGGCATGAATCACGAAGAGTTGACCGTCAGTTAAGAGGACGTGCAGGACGTCAAGGAGATCCAGGTAGCAGTCAGTTCTTTGTTTCTTTGGAAGATAACTTAATGCGTCTTTTCGGTTCCGATAGAATGAGTAAGGTTATGGATAGACTTGGACTAAAAGAAGGAGAAGTTATTCAGCACTCAATGATGACAAAGAGCATCGAAAGAGCTCAAAGAAAGGTTGAAGAAAATAACTTTGGAACAAGAAAGAGACTATTGGAATATGATGACGTAATGAATAATCAACGTGAAGTTATTTATTCAAAACGTCGTAATGCACTTTATGGAGATAAACTTTCCATTGATATTTCCAATATGATGTATGATACTTTAGAGTATATGATTAATGAATATCATAATAATGGAGATTTTGAAGGTTTTCAACTTGAGTTTATTAAGCTAACATCAATGGAGTGCCCAATTCAAGATAGCAGAATTTTCTCAAATACTAAGAAATCTGATTTAACAGAAGAGCTTTTTGAAAGAGTTTATTCAAACTATAAGGAAAGAATGGAAAGAATAGCACAATTAGCTTTCCCTTATGTTAAAAATATTTACGAAAGCAAAAACTATACTTACGAAAACATAGCTTTTCCTGTAACTGATGGAGTAAAGATGATGAATGCTATTGCTCCAATTGAGAAATCTTACATAACAAATGGAAAAGAAATTGGACTTTCAATAGAAAAGAGTATAACTCTACATATAATTGACAATGCATGGAAGGAACACTTAAGAGAACTTGATGATTTAAAACAATCAGTTCAAGCAGCTTCTTACGAACAAAAAGATCCATTGTTAATTTACAAGTTAGAATCTTTTGGCTTGTTTGAAAAAATGATTAACGAAATCAATAAAGATATAACTTCTTTCCTTTGTCGTGCAACACTTCCAATTGGAGAAAGTGAAGTAAAGCAAACTCAGTTACCACAAAGCGATAATAGAAAACTTAAAACAACAAGAGAAGAACTTAAAGCTGACAATCCTTCAGAGCCTCAAAAAGTTCAACCCGTTCATGTTGAGAAAAGGGTAGGAAGAAATGAAGAATGTCCTTGTGGAAGTGGTAAGAAATATAAAAACTGCCACGGCAAAAACGAATAATCAAAACAGATATTCAACACAAAGAGGAGTTATATTGTAAATATAGCTCCTCTTTTTTCTTTTTGATTGCTTTTTTTAGTGAGAAATAATATTGTAAATTACATATTTGATTCAAAATTTAGGTGTAAAATGTTGTAAGAATGGAAAAATGTTGTATTTTTGCAAACTCTTTTCAAGGGAAAAGAAAATAATTTATTAATTCAAATCATATAATTAATGGTAAGACAGTACGAAACCGTTTTCATTATGACTCCCGTTTTATCTGAACAACAGATAAAGGAGACGGTACAAAAGTATCAGTCATTATTGACTGAAAGTGGAGCTGAAATTGTTTATGAAAACAATTGGGGAATGCGTAAATTGGCATATCCTATTCAAAAGAAATCAACAGGATTCTATTATTTAATAGAGTTTAAAGCAGAAGGAGAACTTATTGCTAAGCTTGAAACAACTTACAAAAGAGATGAAAAACTTCTTCGTTTCCTAACAGTTTCTTTAGACAAACATGCAATTGCATATAACGAAAAGAAACGCTCAGGTGGAATGAGAAAACAACAAGAAGCAGCTATGGCAAAACAAGAAATTGTTAAGCCTAAATCACAAGAAGAAGCTGAAAATTAATATTAAATAATTGAAGAGAAATGGCAAACGAAACAGAAATAAAATATTTAACCCCAATTACGGTTGAAACTCAAAGAAAAAAATACTGCCGCTTCAAGAAAAGTGGTATTAAGTATATTGATTATAAAGATGCAGATTTCCTTTTAAAGTTTGTTAACGAACAAGGTAAACTTCTTCCAAGAAGATTAACTGGAACATCAAACAAATATCAAAAGAAAGTTGCACAAGCAGTTAAAAGAGCACGTCATTTGGCCCTTATGCCTTATGTTGCAGATTTATTAAAATAATTAAGGAGGGAAATCATAGATGGAAATTATATTAAAACAAGATATGACTAACCTTGGTTACAAGGATGAAATAGTAAAGGTTAAGGATGGTTATGCAAATAACTATCTAATTCCTCAAGGATATGCAATGGTGGCAACTGCTTCAAACAAGAAAATTATTGCAGAAAACCTTAAGCAAAGAGCTTTTAAAGAAGAAAAATTGCGTAAGGATGCAGAAACTTTAGTTGCAGCATATGCTAAAATTTCAGGATTGAAGATAGGAGCTAAGGCATCAGAAAATGGTAAGATATTCGGTTCAGTTAATGCAATTCAACTTGCTGATTCAATCAAACAACAATTTGATATTGAAGTTGACAGAAAAAGAATCTCTATCAAGGGTGATGCAATAAAAACTCTTGGAACTTATAAAGCAACTATTTCAGCTTATAAGGATCTTAAAGCAGAAATTGAATTTGAAGTTGTAGCTGAATAATTGCTATAATAATTCAAAAATTATAATAAGACCTTTGGGAAATATCTCAAAGGTCTTATTTTTGTTTACTCAATCAAAATAAATTCTACAAAAAGACTTACTTTTGCAATTATAAAACAAATAAGTAATGTTGTCCAAAGCACAAATAAAGAGAATATCTTCCTATAAAGAATCAAAGTATAGAAATCAGGATAAGGTTTTTGTTGTTGAAGGAGTTAAGGTTGTTAATGAACTTTTAAACTCATCATATGAAATAGAAACAATTTGCGCCTTAAAACAATGGTTGGATGATAATTCTGATAGAATAATTAATAAAGCCAGTAATATAATTGAGGTAAACGAGGATGAATTAAAGAAGATAAGTTCTTTTTCTACACCCAATCAGGTTCTGGCTGTTGTAAAAACTCCTTCGCCAAAGGAAATTGTTTTAAAAGACAAGTTGGTTATTGCCTTAGACCAAATTAATGACCCAGGAAATTTAGGAACAATAATAAGAATTGCTCATTGGTTCGGAATAGAAGATATTATCTGTTCTGAGAATACAGTTGACCAATATAATCCTAAGACAATTCAATCCACAATGGGTTCTTTGTTTAGAGTAAATGTTTCTTATCATAATCTTAAATCATATCTTCAAAACCTTCCAAAAGATTATCCAATTTATGGAACTATAGTTGAAAATGGAGAAAATATATACGAAAAGCAAGTTCAAAAACATGGAATAATTATTATTGGCAGCGAGTCTCATGGAATAAGTAATGAGATACTTCCTTTAATTAATAACCCAATAACAATACCTAATTTCTCAATAAACCAAAAAGCCGAATCTCTAAATGCAAGTATTGCAACAGGAATAATTGTTTCGGAGTTTAAAAGAAGAGGATAAGGAGTTAATTACATAAATAAAGAAATATGAAACTTAGTGCAATTGAACCAAAGCAAGAAAAAAGAATAGTAAATTTTCTTTTATTCATTATCTATATTATTGCTCTTTACCCATTAACCAAGATTGGATTTACTGTTGGAGATGATATTGATTTATATGTTCTTTGCACCTCAGGACGATGGCCAGAAGTTGTTGGTGATTTACCCTATTTGCATGGCAGATTCTATTTCTTCATAACTCGCTGGATATATGCTTTACCTTATTTGATAGATTCACCTCTTTATTTCTCCACTCTCTATATACTCCCAATTGCTTTATGTTTTGTAGCTTTTGCTCAATTAATAAATAAACTGTTCAACAACTCCAATATCACCCTTTTGTCTTCTGTCTTTATTATTGCAACCTTCCAAATAATGGGTTTCCACAGTTCAACAACTTCCTATCCTTTATATTTTACATCTGCTCTTGCAATGATTTTGTTTTCATTTTCCCTAATGATCTCTTACTACAATTCAAACAAAAAATCCTGCCTCATCCTTTCTTCATTGCTAATGTTTATTGCGAGCATTTACTATGAAACCTTCCTAATTTATTATCTTGTTTTCCCAATTATTGCCTTTTGGAAAAGAAGTAATGATAACAAACCTTTAAAACAAACTCTATTTTCAGTCTTTAAGGATTTAATACCATATATAATCTTTGGAGCAATGTATTTAATAGCATATTTTGGCTTTAAACATTTTTATCCACCTCAATATGCAGGCTTACAAATTGCAGAAAACTTATCTCTAATAGGAATTTTAGACACAATCTATAATCTAACCCTCTATGCTCTTCCTCTTCAAGTGTATTTTGACTACAAACACCTGATAGCAACTCCTTTGCTTTCCCTGACAAATATGCTTTTCTTTGTTTCATCTCTTTTGATTGCAATCTTAACTTACATTTCCCTGATAAGAAATACAAAAGTTAAATCCAAAACCCTTATTATACTTTTTCTTACAGGAATACTTTTTGCCTTTCTGCCTCAAAGTTTTATTGCCATAACAAAGAAATACTACCTTCAAGGACTTACAAACTATGTTCCAACCTTTTTCTCTTTCTTTGCATACACCATTAGCCTTATTTCTATAATATTGCTAATTAAAAACCTTTTAGAGAAATATCCACTGTTAAAGAAAACCTATATCATAATACTTTCTTTACTTGTTTTTATAACAGCTTTTCAAAGTCAAAGACTGAACAATGCAATAGGAAACGATATAAAACTCTCAACCGAACGCCTTACCCTGGTTAAAAGACTTATTAAAGAAAAACCAATAGAAAATCTTGATAAACAAATAATATATCTTGGTCAAGCACACAACACAACTTCAACCTTAGCCAGATGGGTAACGCTTCAAAGCTTTAACTGGAAAGATTATGTTTATAAAATTAGTGAAAAGAATGTAGATATTTACGATAACTACCAAGACCTTTATGTTGATTACAGAGAAGACAGCACAAAGGTATGGGTTGTTTACTTTGTACAAAATCAATATCTCAATCAATCAAAACTTCTACTTACTCAGGTGAGAGGTGACTCTTTGCCTTCAAAACAAAAAGACCTAAAGCCAACCAATCTTATAGAAATACCATTGAAAGGAGAGATAAGACAAATACCAACGAAAGAAATACACTATCCAATTCAAACTTGGGAAGAAAAAGAAAAGCTTACATCAGCAGAAGAAATGGATAAGTTGAATCAAATAATTAAAAACATAAAGAACGATTCAAACTGGTACAGTCAAATCAAAAAGAAATCCAAAGAAAAGAACATTAGCCTGAAAAGACAGCTAAGAGAAGATGCTCAGTGGGTTTTATCGCAAGAAAACCAGTAATCCCTACAAAATCATATTAATTTATCCGAAAAGTTTTCAGTATAATGAAAACTTATTGTACTTTTGTCAAAAATTTTCATCATAATGAAAACTCAAGAAGAAAGTATTATAAAAAGAAGAGATGTTTATATTGAAAGAATTAAACCTTTCATGCACAAATCTATTATTAAAGTAATGATAGGTCAAAGACGTGTTGGGAAGAGTTATGTCCTTCTGCAATTAATTGAAATAATAAAGCAGGAAAATTCTGATGCAAATATAATTTATATCAATATGGAAGATTTAAAGTTTTCTTCTATAAAAAATGCTATTGAGTTAAATGACTATATTATTTCTCAACAGAAAAAAGGGAAAAGGAATTATATTTTCATTGATGAGGTTCAGGAAATTCAAGGCTTTGAAAAGACACTACGCTCCTTACTCTTAGATAAGGATAACGATATATATATAACAGGTTCAAACGCCAATATCCTATCAAGCGAGCTTGCAACATTTTTAAGTGGGAGATATGTTGAATTCAATATCTATTCTCTTTCCTATTCTGAGTTCCTAATGTTCCATAATTTAGAAAATAATGATGACTCTTTTCAAAAGTTTTCAATTTATGGAGGCTTACCCTATCTAATTCATCTAAATCTTGAGGATAAAATTGTTTTTGAGTACATAAAAAGTATATATAACACAATAATTTATAGAGATATTATTAATAGATATAAAATTAGAAACACTGTATTCCTTGAACAGTTACTTTCTTTTATTTCTGACAATATTGGAAGTCTCTTTTCTGCAAAAAAAATTAGCGATTATCTTAAAAGTCAAAATGTTAATATTAACACTAATCAAGTTCTATCTTATATAGACTATTTTTCTTCTGCTTTTATCCTCAATAAGGTAGGTAGATATGACATTATTGGTAAAAGGATTTTTGAAATAGGCGACAAGTACTATTTTGAGAATTTAGGAATAAGAAATTCTATTGTAGGATATAAACTTCAAGATAGAGCAAAGGTTTTAGAAAATATTGTATACAATCATTTGCTCTTCAAAGGCTATAAAGTCAAGGTGGGAGTTTTGGATACCCAAGAAATTGATTTTGTTTGTGAGAAAGATAATGAGAAATTATATGTACAAGTTTCTTTAAATATTCAAGAAGAAAAAACAATAGAAAGAGAATTTGGTAATCTACAAAAAATACAAGATAATTACCCAAAAATAGTTGTAAGTCAGGACGAATTTATCGGTAATAGTTTCAACGGAATAAAGCATTTCAACATAAAAAACTTTCTTTTAGAACTGAGTTTATAAGGGTTTAATCTGAAAAGATAGGGTATTAATCTTACTAAACTTGACTTTGATCTCGAATTCATGGCATGATATTCTCGAATTCATGGCATGATATGGAGAGAATCATGGCATGAATTGACCAGAATCATGGCATGAATCCGAGTAATTCATGGCATGATATTTGCTATATGACCCGTCCTGAATAAGGTTGACAAATTATTAATTTGTACTAAATGATATTTACACTTTTGATTTATCGTCCTATTTTTAGTTTACACCTTATA